>JBAZBY010000001.1:0-1028488 GCA_041671225.1 Patescibacteria group bacterium | reverse complement strand
GACCATCGGCTCCAGTAAGGTGCTAGATAAACAGCAGGTCGCCCCGCACCGCGGGACCATCGGCTCCAGTAAGGTGCTAGATAAACAGCAGGTCGCCCCGCACCGCGGGACCATCGGCTCCAGTAAGGTGCTAGATAAACAGCAGGTCGCCCCGCACCGCGGGACCATCGGCTCCAGTAAGGTGCTAGATAAACAGCAGGTCGCCCCGCACCGCGGGACCATCGGCTCCAGTCCGAAATAAAGAAATATATGTCACAAGAAAGTCTCACAAAACTCGAATGCACGGAGTGTAAGCGCGTCACGCATTACACAACGAAGAACAAGCGGAAGCTGAAGGATCGCCTTGAGCTCAAGAAGTTCTGCAAGTTTTGCAAAAAACATACAACACACAAAGAGACGAAGTAAGTCTCGCTGTGGGGGTATAGTGTCCGGCGAAGCCGGATCCGGCTCTGCCGGAAAATGCTCAACCTATTCAATAGTTTTTTAAAACTATTATTTGTGGGGGTATAGTGAAATGGCTATCACAAAGGTCTCCAAAACCTTTATTCTAGGTTCGAATCCTAGTGCCCCTGCCAGAAGAACGTAGTATCGGAGGCGACTTGCCTGCCATTTTTGCTAGCGCTGTTTTATCAAAAGGGCGATATTCTCGGCGCGCTGTCCAGGCTTTCTCTATTATCAAAAAGCGCATAGAATAAGACTATGCAACAGCAATCCGGGAAAAAATATCTGCTCTACGCCTTTTTGATCGTCATGGCCATTCTTCTTTCTGGCGTTGCTTTGGGTTTGTATTATGCATCTTTGCCGGAGCATCATCCACAAAGCAGCAAATCAGCTTGTGAAAAGGCGGGCGGGGACTGGGTGGCAGACCAAGCGCTCTGTCTCATATCCAACAGAGTAGCTGGAGAAGCATGCACTGATGGAGGACAATGCAAGTCAGGTGTGTGTTTTCCCCCGACGTTGACCGATGCACAGCAGGCCACACTCTTACATGAAGACGTCAGCGGCATTATTGGTACCTGTTACCCGGATGAACTCATTCAAGATTGTGTTCCGCAGGTTCTCAAAGGGACCGTGTCGCGTGCGTCATTGTGTTTGAATGATTGATTTATTCTTCATAATCGCGTGGTATACTCTCGGTACCATGAAGTCTTTTTGAGATAGTATGTACGATGTGATTGTTCTTGGCGGTGGGGCGGCAGGTATGATGGCTGCTGGGCGAGCTGCGGAGCGCGGTCGGCGCGTTTTGTTGCTAGAAAAGAATGAGAAGCTTGGGCAGAAGCTCATCATCACCGGCGGCGGACGGTGTAATATTTGCAATGCAGAGGATGATGTTCATCTTCTGCTCGCGCAGTACGGAAAAGCAAAAGCTTTTCTCCATTCAGCGTTTTCACAGTTTGGCGTTGCAGAAACCTTCACCTTTTTTGAATCTCGCGGATTGCCGCTGAAAGTTGAGGAACGCAAGCGGGCGTTTCCAAAAACAGAAAAAGCCAGTGATGTTCTGCGTACGCTTGAGCATTATATGAAGCAGGGGAAGGTGACTGTCCAGACAAAAGCGACGGTCCGAGGGTTTTGCGTTGATAATGGCCGCATCGTTGGCGTGACGGTGCAGAAAGAAAATATTTCTGCCGCATCCTATATTCTTGCCACTGGCGGTATATCGCATCCAGAAACAGGCTCCACCGGCGATGGTTTTACGTGGTTGTCAGATCTGGGTCATGACGTGCAAGAGCCCACGCCAACGGTTGTGCCGCTTGCGGTGCAGGACGCATGGGTCAAATCTCTCGCAGGCATTGCGTTGAATGATGTGAAAGTGACATTCTTTGTTGAAAAAGAAAAACGATTATCCGTCAAAGGTCGTGTGCTCTGCACGCATTTTGGGCTTTCTGGACCGGTGATCCTTAATGCGGCAGGGAAGGTTGCCGACATGCTGCATGATGGCACGGTGACCGCGATACTCGATGCTTTCCCAAAGATGGATCTTGGGGCATTGGATAAACACATCACAGAGATTTTTGATGCAAACAAGAATAGAGACCTTAAGAATGTCATGCGACTCATTGCTCCTACAGGAACCGCATCGGCGATCCTGTCATTGCTGCCGGATCTTGATCCACAAAAAAAGGTGCATAGTATTTTAAAACCGGAGCGGAAGAAGCTCGTGCATCTTCTCAAAGCGTTACCCATGACCATAACAGGACTCATGGGGTATGAGCGTGCCGTGGTTGCCGATGGAGGACTTGCAACGAGCGAGGTGGAGGGAAAAACAATGCGCTCACGGAAGTTCAAGAATCTTTTGATTGCCGGCGACTTATTGCATATCAGCAGGCCGTCTGGCGGTTACTCGTTGCAATTATGCTGGACAACCGGTTGGGTTGCGGGGAGTAATGCATAACACGACCCACTGGCGGTTTGTCTTATAAGATAGTATCTTTAAGATTATGACGCACTATCATCATCAGGAGAAATCAGGTACCGCATCCGCATTACGCGAGATTGTTTTTGGTATAGAAGACGGAATGGTCTCAACGCTCGGCGCCGTGACAGGCATCGCCATAGGCACCCAGGATCATTTTACCGTTATTCTTTCTGGCGTCGTGATCATCGCCGTAGAATCCGTTTCAATGGGGATTGGCTCTTACCTTTCCAATCAATCAGAACAGGAGGTGCATGCTCGTCTTCTCAAAGAAGAAGAGGAAGAGATCGCGCATTTTCCCGAAGAAGAAAAAACAGAGATGCAGCAGCTCTTCATGCGTGAAGGTTGGCCAAAGGATTTTGCACAACAAATGTCCGAGATTGCCAGTCAAAATAAGAGTCTCATGCTCAAAGAAATGGCATACCACGAGCATGGTTTGAATCCACAACCGACGGTCAGCGCCGTTGCGAATGGGGCGAAGATGTTTTTTTCATACATCATTGGGGGATTACTTCCGTTGTTTACATACTTTTTTCTGACGGTGACACAAGCGATGCCAATTTCCATCGGCATAACACTCGTGGGTCTCTTTCTTTTGGGCGCATATACGACAAAGTATACGCATGCTCCATGGATACGCTCAGGCGTGCGCATGCTCATTCTCGGAGGCATTGCCCTCTCCATTGGTTTGATTGTCGGGAAGATTGCGGCGTAGGAAAGGCAAGTAGCGTCTGGAGTCCGGTTCTGGTATACTCTTTGCATATTTGTTTACTTTATGCAGTATATTTTCCTTGCCATCATCTTCATTTTGCTCGCAGATCTGCAGCCGGCACATGCGTATCTGGACCCCGGAAGCGGGAGCTTTATTCTTCAAATGATCCTGGGCGTGGTACTCGGCAGTCTTGTTGCACTGAAGGTTTTTTTTCGTCGCATCAAAGCATTCTTTTTTGCTCGCTTCTCGCGCAGCAAGGAAAAAGAAAAGACAGAATAAGCGCTTCGTGAAGTATGCATAAAGAATCGAGCTCCTTTCGTGATCCTAGTGGGGTTCTTTTTTGGAATGAAGGCATATTGTATCGGGAGGTGCATCATTCTTATAAGGATGCCTACCGGCAGTTCATGGATGGAGGACTCTATACGGCATTGATTGACAAAGCACTCTTACTTCCACACGAGGAGGTAGATGCAGTTCCGCTCCAAACGGAGAAAAGTTATCAGGTTATCCGGCCGGAGTTTCTTTCATTCATTTCATATCCCTATGAGTGGTCTTTTGGGATGCTGCAGGATGCCGCGCTGCTGACATTGGATATACAACGCATCGCACTCGCTCATAACATGACACTCAAGGACGCGAGCGCATTTAATATTCAATTCAGGGCAGGCAAGCCGATACTCATTGATTCACTTTCCTTTGAGCCATATACAGATGGCAGGCCTTGGGTTGCCTATCGCCAGTTTTGTGAACATTTTCTTGCACCGTTGGCGCTCATGGCATATAGCGATGTACGTCTTTCTGGACTCACAAGGTTGTATCTCGGCGGTGTGCCACTTGACCTTGCGAGTACATTGCTGCCGCAGCGAACCAAGTTGAATTTTGGGCTGCTTTCACATATTCATCTTCACGCGCGAACGCAATCGCGATACGCAGATCGCGCAGAGAATCAACGCACGCGCACAATGCCAAAGCGGAATTTGGAAGCACTGCTGGAGAATCTTCGCAAAACAATTTCAAGTCTTTCCTGGGAACCTGGTGGAACAGAATGGGCGGACTATTATGGCGCGACAAATTATACAGATCATGCCTTTACCGCAAAGGAGCAGCTTGTCCACGACGCGATCAAAGAGGTACACCCGGAGTCGGTCTGGGATCTTGGGGCAAATACCGGCGTGTTTGCTCAGCTTGCTGCGCAGCAGGGGATTCCCACCATCGCGTTTGATATTGATCCGGCAGCCGTGGAGAAGGGGTATCGTGCAATCCGCGAGAAAGGCGAAAAGAATATCCTGCCGCTTGTTATGGATTTTACAAACCCCAGTCCGTCATTGGGATGGGCGCATGCCGAACGCCGTTCATTGCTTTCGCGCGGTCCAGCAGACCTTTCTCTTGCGCTTGCGCTTGTCCATCATCTTGCCATCGGCAATAACGTTCCGCTCTCTGAACTTGCTGCCTTTTTTGTGCAAACAGGAAAGCATCTTGTCATTGAGTTTGTGCCAAAGGAAGATTCGCGCGTACAGAAATTACTTGCGACGCGGGAAGATGTCTTTCCGGAATACACACAAGAATGCTTTGAGCGCGTATTTGAGGAATATTTTGTTACGTTGCGCAAGGAAACGATTCCTGAATCAAAGCGGATTCTTTATCTTATGGCACGCAAAAGATCATGATACGTTCACCGATCCATGTTTTTCTTTTTGCGTTGTACCCCGTGCTTTTTCTCTATGTGGAGAACATCACTGAGGCTCCTTTTTTGGTTGTTCTTGCGCCGGCAGCCGCACTCATTCTTTTTGCTGTTTTTCTTCTTGGACTCCATCGGTTGGTGTATGGAGAGTGGGAGCGCGCTGCAATCACTGTGAGCCTTTTGTATGTGGTTCTTTTTTCGTTTGGCCATGTGCGTGGCATTTTTCCTTTAGATTTACCCTTCATGACCGTTGTGTTGGAGGTGCTGTGGATAGGTGGTTTTTTTACGGCGGTATTCTTTCTCATGAAGAGTCGTGGCAGCCTTCAACACATAACCAAGGGCTTCAATGCGGCAGGATTTTTTCTCGTCGGCATAACCGTTATCCAGATTGTCCTTTTTCAGCTGCAGACAACGCCCGATGAACATCAGATTGATACACGCGTCGCCAAGGCACAGGTGCAGGGGAGCGCGCCTGAGATACTCCCCGATGTCTATTTTATCATCATGGATCGTTACGCGAGTAACTCAGTTTTACAGGACATGTTCTCGTATGATAACAAGGAATTTCTTGATTCACTGACGCAGCGGGGTTTTGTGGTGACTGAGCAGAGCCTTGCGAATTACCTGGATACTTCGCACTCTCTCACTGCAACCTTGAATATGAACTACGTTCAGGATATTCCTGGAGTGCCGCCTACGACATCGGGAATATGGAGTTGGTTGTATAAGAATATGGAAAACAACAGCGTGGTGGATTTTTTCAATGCGCAGGGATATACAACTATACATGTTGGTTCATGGTGGGGACCAACGCGTACAAATGAAAATGCGGATTTTTCCGTTGATAATTCGTATGCATCTGATTTTTCGATTTTATTGTATTCCACAACGCTCATTCATCCGTTTACGGAGTACTTCCACGCTGACATCGATTTTCTTCGTAGTCTTGATCTGCGGAAGGAGCATTACAATCGCTTTGGCGTGCAGCTCGAAAGCCTTAGACGCATTCCGGATATTGATGAACCAACCTTCACGTTTGCACACATTCTCATGCCACATTCTCCGTATGTGTATGATCGTAATGGTGTATATCAAACAGTGCAGGATTTTCTGAACAAAGGGCAGCAACAGTCATACGTAGATCAGTTACAGTACGCAAATACGCAGATGGATGCGCTGATGGATACTATCCTCACACATTCTGAAGAGCCGCCGATTATTATTCTTCAGGCTGACGAGGGACCATATCCTTTCCGATTTAAGACGCAGGATATTGGTGGCATTACGGATTGGGATCAGGCTACCGATGAGGAACTTCGCTCCAAGGTGGGCATTTTGAGCGCGGTATATTTTCCAGGCATTGACCCGGCGGTCATTCCTCAAGATTTGAGTCCAGTAAATGATTTTCGTTTGCTTTTGAATGCATATTTTGGAACAGCATTTGAAATACTTCCGAACCATTCATACCGCCATAAAAAATTACGTTATCCGTACGACCTTGATGATATTTCAGCGATCGTGCAGAACGGCGAATAAGGCTACGAAAAAGCACTAAGTCTTTTTCCTACTCAAAAAATACATGAAGGGGTATTTTTGGTATACTTATTGTATGAATAATCAACACAAAACTTCTTGGCCGTTCTTGATTCTTTTGACCATAGCCGCGTGCGTGGGGGAGTTTTTATTTGTGTATGAAGCGCTTGGTGATGCGCCCCAGGCACAGCAGTTCTTTGTGCGCAGGCCGATTATTGCAGAGCAGGAAATTGCAGAGGAGGACGCGCTGCCCGATGAAACGGTACCCGTTGTGATTCCAGCACGCTTTGCCTTGAATGTTCCGTTTACATCGCAGGCGCCGCATGCAAATTGGGAACTGCCATATCAAGAAGCATGCGAGGAAGCGTCAGCCCTTACGGTGCATTATTTTTATAGCGGAAAAACCTTTACGCTTGACAGTGCAGATGAAGCACTTCTTGGAGTTGTTGATTTTGAGAATGAATATTTTGGTTATTATAAAGACACCACTGCGGCGGAGACTGCGGAGCTGATGCAGGCATACTGGGGGTATACGCATGTGGATGTCCTTGAGGATCCAACCGTGCTCGAGCTCAAAGGGCATATTGCCGCAGGCCGGCCCGTGATCGTTCCGGCAGCGGGCAAGCAACTCGGGAATCCGAATTTTAGTAATGACGGACCACTGTATCATATGTTGGTACTCACTGGCTACACCGAAGATGCCTTCATTACGAATGACGTTGGCACGAGGTTAGGCGAGGATTACGTTTACCAAATAGATACCATCATGGATGCCATGCATGATTGGAATAATGGTGATGTCGAGAATGGCGCTAAGCGGGTTATTGTCGCGTGGCCCTAATAAAAAAAGACATGCAGGTGCGCGATGAGCCGGCATGTTCGATTTTTTGCCTGTTACTTTTGAAGGAGTTTTTTTATTTCCTGAAGTTCAGACTGAATTTCTTCAATTTTTTTTTCAGCTTTACGATCAACAGCAAGGTCAAGTTCCGCTTTTTTTCGATCCCGTTGCGCTGCCCTGTTCTGGCTCATGAGAATGACCGGTGCTTGTATAGCAGCGAGCAGTGAGAGCGCGAGGTTGAGTAGGATGAAGGGATACGGATCCCATGGTTTGGTTGCGAGAAGAACGGCGTTCAAAATGATCCAAAGCAAAATGACGACAAAGAAGAGGATGATGAATCCCCAGCTGCCTGCGTATGAAGCGAGGTTATCTGCCATACGCTGACCCAGCGTGCGCTTACCGTAGATATGAGGCGAGAGATCAGTGTGCGTATTTTTTTGTTCGATTGCCATGGCTGTATAGTACACGATTTTTCAATGGTGCAAAAGGGAAGGAGGCGCCGTCTTCCGGAGAAGGGCGCCTCGTCAAGGGAATGGACCGCGCATGTGGTCAGAACTGGATCCGGCTGCAGTTCCAGCACTGGACCGTGGCGGAGCCATTCAGGCTGCCGCAATGCTTGCAGCGCCATGGCATGGACATCCGGGCGAACGTGCGGAGAATGAGCGACATAGGAGCATACCTCCAATCAGGCAGGGGGTGGCATGGGAAAATTGCAATGAGTATATGTGAGCGTGAAGGTTTTGTAAAGAAAAAACCCGGAGCGCATGCGCTTCGGGTGGACGGTTTTTTATGCGGTACCGTCCCAAACACGGTTGAGGGATGAAGGAGCAGTGGGCGTAGCTGAGGTGTCAGCCGTTGAAGTTACGGGAGTGCGGTGAACTGGTTGTTCCAGTTACCACCCGGTGTCATGTAGACCCAGTAGCCCGGGACGAGCAGGAACATGATCTTCCTGGCATCGTCCCAGAAGAACTTCTTGATCGCTAGATCCGGATTATCCGGGTGGTTCATCGGCGGCCCGCCGATGACCAGCCCGGCGTCGTTGCGGTTGCAGTACGAGGTGAACGCCTCGGACTGTGTTGCGAAGCCAATCACCGCGACCTTGAACTGCTTGTCTGGGCCGACGAACTGTTCGGCGTCGGCAAGCAGCCATTCACCGTTCACTTCGGTCATCTGCGGAGCCCTGTCCGGCTCCCAGTTGTTGTCCTGGTGTACGATGACTGCCTTGAAGCCGCGCGCGGCTTCGATTGCGAGATTCGGGATCGTGATGTTCATTTCTTCCTCTGGGGTTGGGGTTCGGTTGGGGGCATGGCCGCATAGTGCACGTGTGTGCAATCGCGGCAGGCAGCCTTGGTGAGCGCGGCATCTGCCGCGTCGCGGAACTTCCACAGTTCGTCGGGGAAGGCGTCGACATTGCCCTCCCAGAGTGTGCTGGGCACGATCCGGGCGGTCTTGCCATCCACCTCGATGGCAACGCTGGTGAGCTTCAGAACGTTGCTGCCCTTGAGCTCCAGGCCTACGAACTCCACGCAAGAAAACAGCGCGTGGAACTTGCCACCAGCCAGGTTTCCCCGGCGCGGAATGTAGAACGGCCGCATGGGGTGCCCGCCTGGGCTGCAGATGACTTGGGTTTCCTGCTTCCACCCGCCGTACTCTGCAACCTGGATGCGGAGATGAGCGCGCTTGATACGCGGGGGAAGCTGGTACACGCCCAGCCCGTCCACCATAAGCAGGTTCACGACGGTCGCGTTGGTCACGACCTTGGCGGGAATTCCACGCCGGGCCATGGCTGCCACCAACCGTTCGTTCTCTCCAGGAACCCGTCCAACAAGTCTCATAGGTGAGACCCTCCTTGTCCGCAGCCGTTGCCGCGGATGATGCCTCGCGTACTACTACTTCGGCGAGGGAATACTGCACCGCAAAACATGAGGTACAGAATTCCCCCGCTGAAATATTTGTAAAGGGCAACCTCTTCTGAACCCAGAACCCGAATCCGGCATAGCCGGATGAGTGGTTCTGTGGCTCGGAAAAGGGGAGACCACAAGCGTCTCCCAATCTTGCTGTACGGCAGGTAGTTATCCTGCAAAGGAGCGGACGTCAGTAGCCGTTGCGGAGCATCAGGCTCAGCGGCTGCCCGCTGGCGCCGAGACCGTAGATGGCGTACCCAGCGCTGTCGCTCATGATGTAGATATCGCCGCGCTGCGGCTCCACCTCCAAGCCGCCCCATCGGCACGTCGTCGTGTCGTCCCTCGCAGGGACGTACGGGACGATGTCGGAGAAGTTGTTGGTCCAGTAGACCTCCGTCACGTCTCCTCCGAACGGGTTTTCCGGCCACACGTTTCCCGGGCACATGTCCTGGACGATCTCGCCGCTCGGGAGCGCGTCCGTGGCCGACGTGGCGTACAAGCCGTTGTTCTCGGTCGAGAAGTCCTCCACCGCCAGCTGGACGGTGTGCATGTTGGCCTTCACGCTGCCCTCACGCTCACGGTCCTGCATGGAGAGGAAGTTCGGGATGGCGATGGCCGCCAAGATGCCGATGATGACCACGATGATCATCAGCTCGATGAGGGTGAAACCCTTGGAGCTCTTCACGTGCTCCTCCTTTGCTCTCATGTGAAAAGGGCATGATGCCATCTGCTGTGAGAGCGGTGCAGCAGACACGTCTTGCGGCTTTTTTGTTGCCATCAGACGTGCACGCTGCACAAAAATGAACAGCTTACCCTAGCATATTTGCACGATTTGTCAATGATTTGTAAATGACCATATTGAGGGAAAGGCGGAGAGGACTAGATTTTGTTCGGACTAGTCCTCTCCATACATCGGTATTCCACCTGAGAGGCGTGTGCCCGTCGGCGTGCGTGTAAGCGCCATGGGTCGTTTCGTTTCTCCCGAACATGGAATACGTACCCTTGCGTATCCGTTTCAGCAAAGGACTTTGCGCCAAACACGTTGGTTCAAAGTTCCTTGCTGAAGTGTTGAGAATGAGCGATCACCTGTCTGAAGGCTGAACAAGTGTTCAACGTTCGGAAGGGTGGGGAGAGGCAGCGGTTGTTCGTTGCTGCCCCTCCCGCGTGCTGCGTGCCCTGCAGCGGGGATGTTTATGTTTGGCGGTATTTTGAGGGCCCCATCTGGAGAGAATCACTCCCCTTGGCCCGCTACAACTGCAGCGGTCTCATCAAGCACCTCCGGTGCTGTAGTTGTGAGGACGTGGACAGTCACGTCCTCGGGTGTACTGTGCCTCCTCACTGCCGAGGAGGGGCAGGGTAGCTAGACCTCGAAGAAGTCTCCTCCCTGCCCGAAGAGCTCGCGAACGGTGGCGATGGATTTCTCCATCACCTTTCGGGCGTGCTCAGGCACGTCCGTCTCGGCGACGACCTCCCATTCGCCACCGCGAGTCGCCGCGGATTCGACATGGTCGAGTCCGTCGTTGTCCAGGACGAGGTCGCTCTGGGCAAACGTTTTGTGCCGCAGGAAGTAGCGGCACGCCCGGTCGCGGTCGTGCGACCAGGCATCGCACTCCACGAGTGCGTACAAGCAGGGCTCGTGCCCTTCCTTTTTCCCCCACCTACTTGCCTCGCCGTATAGCGAGACGAAGTCGCTGGGGGTGCGGACGTTGCCGCCACCATCGAACCGGGTCGCCCACCCGGTCTCGGTTACGACTGGCCCCCATGGCCGACCGTTCGCCGCGATGTCCGTCGCGGCGAGAACGAGGGCTTCAAAATGCGAGCGGGTCAAGAGAATCTGGAACATGGCTTCCTCCTTCATGAGTTACCCCGAGCCAAGCGGGGCCGAAATGAGCGTGTCCCATCACAGGACGTACTCCTTCGGAACCGAAGGGACCACAGCACCACCACGGTGCCGTACCTCCCTCCTTTTTAACACTCTCATATGAAAGGGCTAAAAAGGAGGGAAGTGAACCCCTGCAGAATATCTCATGGGGGTGAAGTAGAATTGATTTGTAATGAACTTTCCAACTTCCTGAACCTTGAATCTATGATTCAAAGCTCGGGTGTTGGAAGGAATGTTGGCAGTCACATTCCTCCGCAGGGGTAAAAGAGCGTTGCTCCTCATCCGGAATTTCCGGTCTGCCTGAGGAGGGGAGGCTAGAACAGGTCGGCCGCCGACCTTTCTTCCCACGTGGCGGCGAGAACCTTCTCGCCGTCCCACACGTAGTAGTGGGCGCCGGGGCCGCCGTAGAGTCGGCCGGAGTAGGACGTCCTGAAGACGACGTCTTTCGGGACGAGCGCGACGAGCTGTTCGCCGCCGCCCATCCGACCCGCGCCGCCTTGGGCGATGTAGCCGCGGGTGATAACCTCGCCCGGGAACGGCAGGAAGCCGTCCGGGCGGATACGCGACGAGTCGACCTCGTGCTCGGCGCAGAGAGCCTGCGCCTCCTCGAGCGTCAACCCCGACGCCGCCCAGGGGTCCCAGGAGTCACCGACTCGGAACAAGCCGTTCCGGTCGCCGGTGTGGTCGTTTCCACCCCGGTACCCCATCCGGGTTCGGAATACGACGAGGACCTTTTCCGTCGTGTCCGCCGCGGGCTTTGCCCAGAACTTGGGCTTTCCCGCCTTGGTGGCCCCGATCTCGGCGGCCATCAGGCGGCTGGGGACGCTTCCGGTATCCGGGTGCTGGACGAACCAGTACCCGGAATCGTCCGGACGCTTCCCCCACAGGGGAAGCGCAACGCCACACTCGCAGGTCGCCGGCCTTTCCGGCGCCTTGAATCTGGCAAGAGTCGAGCCGGAAATTTCCTGCCCACGTCGCGGGCAGGGGACGGTCGGCGGGTTTCCGACGGGGACGACGCCGCGTTCGCGACCTCGCCCCTCCTCGCCGATGATGACGGCGGGAATCGTAATTCCCGCGCCCTTCAGGGGGAGGATGTCGATTTTGGCGCCTTCACTGACTGCGCCGGAAGAAATCGTGAACACGCGATATACTGACATGGCTACTCCTTGCCCTTCGCCCGTACCTTTCGGTTTGGCTTGGGCTCGACGTGCGGGTTACCGCACAGGTTGCTTTGCCTCCACGTTCGTGGAAAGCGCTTTCTACGCAATCCCCACATACGGGGCAAGAACAAGAACCTGACGAAATCCCCACGCCTCGGGGCAGCACTCGCGTTGGCCTTTGGATATGGCTTCAGCGAGAGAACCCATACAGAAATATTCTGTACAGATCTCCTCGCTGAAGTGTATTTGTAAAGATCATTCCAACTTCCTGAACCTCGGATGTATATCCGGGACTCGGGTGTTGGGAGGAGCGTTGGCAGTCACGCTCCCCACAGGAGAAAAGATCAATCTTCTTTATCCGCCGTAGCCCGAAAGGCGAAGGCGGGATCCGGTATTTCCGGCTGCCGAGGAGGGGGCTACATGCTCGCGATGGAGCGGAACTCCCGTTTGACGGTTTCGACAGGAAGCGCGGATCGCTTCCCACCTTCCAGACGAGGAGCCCCACCGATGGTGGAGCCGCCGCCCCAGCCGGCTTCCAGCTCGTTCATACGAGCGAGGAATCCGGGGATGTCGTAGGCGACGAAGTCGGAGCGCTTGCCCACGGTGTAGCCCATGGTGTTTTCCGGCCCAGCACCACAGATCACTCCGACCATGCAGCCGGCGGCATACATGTCGGCGAAGTCCGCGGCCGCGTCGAATTCGACGAGCTCACCGTCCTGCGTCAGCCCGAAGGCCGGCGCGCACGGGAATCTGAACGGCTCGGGGAGCGCTTCATCACCTCCCGCGAACCACGCATCGATCTTGCCCTGATCCTCCCAGAGCATGTCGATCGTCTGCGGGACGCGGGGGTTCCGACTGAGACTCTTGTGGAGCTTGGCCGGAACGCGAACCGGACCGTGGGAATCCACGAATCCGATCTGCGCGACCATAGCGCGGACTTGCGGGTTCTGTGCCTTGTCGGGGTTTCGGAGGATCCACAGTGAGAGGCTCCCGTCCGCGTCCAGGTCGTTCATTACGACCCGGAAGTTCACGGGGTTGAGGCCGAGTTCGAGAGCGAGCAAGACCTGCTCGCACGTCGAGAGGGTCGCGAACCGCAGACACTCCGCGTGGTGGTCGAAGGAGTAGGCCTTGCGGGCGGCGTCGATCGCCGGACCGCGACATGCGCCGTCGAGGTAGATGGTGTTGGGTTCCATCTCCTCGATGGTGACAGTGTTGCCGTAGTTGAAGACGACGTTGAGATTCCGTGACATGTCCGTTCTCTTTCCGTGCTCATTTTCTAGAGCACCTGTGTAGGGTAATTGCGGGCGTGAAGCCCTCCATTCTCAATCCCCTGCAAGCGGGGCAGTGCATTGCGTCGCGCAATCCCCTCGGAACGGGGCAAACCTCACCGGAGCCGACGAACTTCAGCGAGGAAACCCATCGTGCATATAGCACAACAGATTTCCTCGCTGAATAGTTGTAATGAACATTTTAACCTTCTGAACGCACCACGAGTATTGTGATGTGCTCGGAAAGTCGGAGCGCAGGCAGATTGCGCTCCGGAAAGGACGAATCTCCTATCTGCCACCCAGCGGATGCTAGGTTAGGAGAGGTGAACGATGGTCGTCTACGACTCGACGACGGTTTCGGCGGGGATCAGGTCCCCCACAGCGAACTTGTCGCCGTGGGCCGCCGCAACCACGTAGGCGCTCATCTTGGGGTCGAAGACCCCGATGGCGCCGTAGGCGTGGAGTAGACGGTGGGCGATGACCACCGCCACGGGGAGGCTGGCCGGCCCGTTGATGAGGGCCAGCTCGCCACCGAGCTCGCCGAGCTCGGGGATGCGGATTTCGGCCGCCCGAACGATGGCATCGTTCTGGGCGGGGTCCCCGAAGCCTACCTTGAACAGGTCGGCGGGGACGGCTGCAGAGGTGGCGGTTACGGCGACTCGGTCGATCTTGTACACGGGCATGTTGCCCTCCAGTGCCAGCTTCACCTTGAGCCGGCGTGTGTCGGGTTGAGAGGGTAGGTGTTGCCCTCCTTCAGAAACTCAGATGGAGAGGAGATGCTCGGCGAGTGCGCGGATCATCGGACGATCCGCAATTTGCTCACCCCGTTCGAGGTGATGCACGGACCCCCGGAGGATTCCGTCAGAGCTAACGCGCTCAACGGTGTCCTCGGTTCCGTGGTAGTCGGAATGGATTTCCGCAACCACGGTAAGCCCGAGCTTTGCCGCGAACGTGCGCCACTCGGCGACCTTGCTCATGTCACCCGCGAGGATGACGATGTGCGTCGCCGCGGCGCAGATCTGCTCGTTTTCAACGGAGGTGATGCCCCCGATGTCCACGAGCGTGAGCTCGAGTGAGCACCTCTCGACCGAAGTCTTGATGCGCTCGACGAACTCCGGCGTGAACTTGGCTTTGTAGGCCGCCTTGCACGCCGCCGCAAGCTCGGGGTTGTTGTTCACAGTTTCCTGGAACCACGCCCCTTCACCGTCCGGGCAGGCCGTAATCACATACGGATACGGCGAGCCGGGGATTGTGAAAAGGGCTTGTTTCAACCCCTCACGCATACAGGACTTGCCGGACCGAGGTGGACCGGCCAACACGATCTTTTTTTTCACGGATTGCCGTTCCTTTTTCACCATCGGCCGGTGATCGCCAGAAGTCGTACCATACGACCCTTATGAAAGGACGTGAAGCATCCTCTTATAAGGGTCGTGGTACAAACCATCATATTGTAATGAACCTTCTTCGTACGGACTGTTCTGGAGGTGATGCGGGAGTTGGTGCACGAATGCACATTCCCGCGTGGCAGTCGGAGGCGGGCAGCCGAGTGTGAACCAGGCTGTCTGCTCCTGTTGCCGTGAGCCGTGCGGCAAAAAGCCGTTTCGGCATCCCCCTCCATAACAGTGCGAGCGAAAGTTTTGGGGAACGGTTTCGAGGGGCGTGAAGAGCATTCACTTATCCACCTCGTATGCCGTTCCCCATGGGGACTGTTGATTCTGCGGTTGCAGGATCATTGGGGGGTGAGGGAGCGGGCGTGCGGCCGAGGAGGCTTAATTCTTGAACCGCCGTTTCCGCTCCCTCATAAGATTGAGAATGAGCACTTGTTCGCCGTAGCCCGTCAAAGCTTTGCGAAGACGGGGCGTAGGAGAATCCCTCTTCAGAACAGAAGTCTTCTGTGCTGGAGAGGGAGGCGCGGGTTTTGCTTGCCGCGCCAGATGCCAAAGGACAATTGTTGTGAGAGCTTTCCCTCGAGAACTTCGCTAGTACCGCGAGGTCCAAGCGAGCCAGAATGCCCGACGCCAGATGGCATCGGCCTCCGCGCGGGTCAGGTGGCGGTAACCGTCTGGGGCCTTCTTGGTGCTGCTTGTGGGCTGCTTCTTTTCCATCGGAGCCCTCCTTGGACTTGGCATCAATCCTGTGGACGGATGCCGGAGCCTCGCTAAACGTTATTGCCAGCGAGGGGAAAGAGGGGGAGAGTGGAGGGACTCACCCCCTCGTTTCCTTCGCTGACGTATTGATTGTTAGGAGCTTCAGTGAGGGATCCACAGTACCCCGCACAAGGCGTGATACCGTAGATTCCTCGCTGAAATTGTTGTAATGAACACCTTCTTCTGAACCAACCACAGTGCGTGATTAACTCAGGTGAAGGGGAGACGCACGTTGCCGAAGCATTGTGCGTCTCTCCCGAAGAACGTTGCCCGTGTGGTGCTCCACTTTGCGTCGTGTATGCTGCGACGCATCGGCTGCGGGCTCATGCCAGCCTCCCCTTGATCCCCAGGGTGGGGCTCTAGGCCGTGTCTTCGGCGAAGAGTGAACGAGTGAGGAGTTAGGCGAGGTGAGAGAACTGGGCTGCAAAAACGCGACCCATGTTACTTACCGCCCAGTCGACGTAGTGGTTATCCCACGTCCACCCACGAAAAGTGGCTCCATGGATTCCCAGCATCTCAACCGCTACGGGGTTGATATCGAGTGGGATTTCATCTTTCTCATCATCATCGCCGACGAAGTGGATGAGGGCGAATCCCATCAAAACCCCCTTGGGCAGATACTGGCTTTGTCCGCGCCAAGTATAGGAACCGTCGTCCTGACGGATTATGGCGACCTGGAATGCGTAGTGATTTTTCCCTTCTGGGACGGGTACTGTTGGTTGCGTGCAGTTGGACTCGGGATCGACCAGGAGAAGCTCGTTGATACGCATCGTTATTGCCTCTACCAGATTTCGTTCTGGTACAACGCTACGGGGTTAAACCGTAGGGGGGTGTTACATCGGCGTATTTGCCGATGCGTTGTCTCGCCTTTTGATCAGCGAGGGATCCACAGTACCCCACACAAGGTGTGATACCGTAGATTCCTCGCTGAAATGCTTTCTTGTAATGAGCGGTCTTTTACCGTAACAGCATATAATACCACTTTATCACCAATTTGTCAAGTTCTTGGAGATAGAACAATAGATGCTGACAGGTATTCAACCAGCACTATTTCCCCCCATTTCAGTGTAACCGAGCATCATACCATATCTATGTATTTCTGTCAAGTTCATATATATGCAAAACAAAGGAAATATAGTACAATTGCATATATCTTAGGTATTTTTGTTATGCAGGAACCCGTCATCCACGTCGAACATTTTGCAAAGGCATTCGGTGAGCACAAGGTGGTGCGCGACCTTTCCTTTGATGTGCAGAAAGGGGAGATCTTCGCTTTGCTCGGCGCCAACGGCTCAGGGAAGACCACCACCATCCGGTGCCTGCTGGGCATTTACCATGCGAACAGCGGCACATTGCACGTCCTTGGCAAGCCGTATGCGCCGGCATTGTCCCGCATGCTCGGGTACTTGCCGGAAGAACGCGGGCTGTATACCACGTCGCACGTGCTGGAGACCATCGTGTATATCGGCATGCTCAAGGGCTTGCCGCGTGCGGAAGCGGAGGCATGGTCCCGCGCATATCTGGACCGCGTGGAACTCGCCGGAAAAGCGCAGGATGAGATCAAGCGGCTGTCATCCGGGCAGCAGCAGAAGATACAGTTGGGCATGACCATGATCGGCGATCCGGAGCTCTTGATATTGGATGAACCGACGAAGGGTTTTGATCCGGTGAACCGCGACTTGCTCATGGAGATGCTGATGGAACGGAACCGCGCAGGCGCGACCATCATCTTCATCACGCATCAGATGGATGAAGTGGAAAGGATCGCGGACCGTTTGCTCATGCTGAAGGACGGCACTGCCGCGCTGTATGGCGGCGTGGAAGACGTGCGCAACCAGTTCGGGCAGAACACCATCCAGCTGGAATTCACCGGCACGCTGAAGGAACATCCGGAGCTTTTTTCCGTGAGCCGCCGCGAGCGCAACACCGCCGTGCTGGTGCCGCGCGATGGGATCGAGACGGATGCCGTGCTTGCCGCGCTTCTTGCAGACAACGTGAAGCTGCAGTCCTTTGCGCGCACAGCGCCGTCTTTGCAGGATATCTTCGTACAGATTTCACGAAACCATGGAACATAACATCACAACGATAGCAAAGCGGGAATACGTGAAGGTCGTGCGCAGCAAGACCTTCTGGTTCACCACGCTTCTGCTGCCCGTTTTCTTGATGGTGATCATGGCGATCCAGGGGCTTTCTGCAACCTCGGTCGAGAAGAAGATCCAAGAGGCCGCGACGCGCGCAAAGATCATCTTTGTCTATGACCCGTCCGGAAAAGTGACGCTGCCGCTCCAGCCGCCATTCCAGCGAACGGCCGATGAGGCCGAAGCGCTCGCTCAGGTGCAGCAGAACAGGGCGGACGTGCTGATGAGCTTCCCGGAGGACCTGGCACAGAGCAAATCCATAACGGTGTATGCGCAGGATAACGGCATCATCACGCGCGGGCAATACAATGATGCAGCGCGGAACCTGGTGAAGCAGAGCATCTTGGCGACCGTTCCGGACCCGGACGCGCGTGCGCTGTATAACAGCACGTTGAAAGTTGATGAAAAGTTGTATAAAAACGGCGCGCTTGTTGATATGCGGTTTGAGAATTTCGTGGTCCCCATTGCATCCATCGCACTATTCTTCTTGCTGGTCATCCTTGCATCCAGCTCCATGCTGCTTTCTGTTTCTGAAGAAAAGGAGAACCGCATGATAGAGACCATGCTTTCCGTGGTAACGCCGCGGCAGCTCATTTGGGGGAAGATTCTGGGGCTTTCCGGCGTTGCGCTGACGCAGATCGCTATCTTGAGCGCTTTGTTCGGCGCGATCATTGCGGTCGCGGCGTCGCGCATCGACCTCCCCATCGACCTTTCGCAGATAACTGTGGATCCGGTGCAGGTGCTCTATGCACTGTACTTCATCCTTGCCGGCTTTTTGTTCATCGCCGCCATCATGGTGGGCGTGGGTTCTGCCGTGCCGTCATATAAGGAAGCGCAGCAGCTTTCCTCGGTGTTCATCATCCTCACCGTGTTTCCCATCTATTTCGTCACCATACTGCTTGCGGACCCCAGCGGCACCATTGCGCAGATCGTGAGCTACTTCCCGTTCACCGCGCCGCTGATATTACTCTTCCGTAACGCGCTGGATGCCATCTCTCCGCTCGGCTTGGCGCTTGGTGCGGTCGCGGTCGCTGCATACGTTGCCGGTGGATTTTGGCTCGCGTTCAAACTTTTTGAGCTTGGTTCCCTGGAGTATACAGAGCGGCTTTCCTTCCGGCGCTTGTTCGGGAAAAAGTAGACGTAAGGGCCTTGCCCTCTTGCTGCGCCTGTGCTAAGACAGAGGCGCTCTTTTCTGTGCTATATGCACCGGAGGAAACATGTCGGAGCACCTGCACGTCGTGTACGCGCGGGGGAGCCGGCAGCTCCTCATTGCGTGTATGCTGTATGGCGCAGTCTTCCTTGCGGAAGCGGTCGTGAGTTATGTGAGCGGAAGCATCGCACTGCGTGCGGATGCCGGCCACATGCTGGTGGATACGCTCGCGCTCATGATCGCGGCACTCGCTGCGCACGTCGGCAACGGTACGACCCGCGTGAACGGCAACACGCGCGCTGATCTCATCGGCTGCCTCGTGAACGGCGCTTTGCTCATTCTCGTCATGCTCTATGTGTTGATGGAGACCGCTGCACGCTTCCTGCATCCGCGGGATGTAATCGCCGCACCGGCGCTGTGGACTGCGAGCCTCGGGCTCGTTGCGAACATCGGCATCTATGCAGTGCTGCACCGCGCAGGCCATGCGAATCTCAACGTGCGCATGGCACGGCTGCACGTTCTCACGGACGGTCTTACCTCAGTAATCGCGATCATCTCCAATGCAGCGATACTTCTTACCGACTGGTGGTTCCTGGACCCAGCCCTGAGCCTCGTGATCGTGACGCTCGTTGGCAGGATCGCCGTCCGGACAGTTCTCGTCGCGCTGAAGGAACTCAATACCTTTAGCGTAAAACCCGCTCTCTAGCCGTGCCCGTTCGCTTCTGCGACGGGCACGCTTTCGTATCCAAAAAAACAAAACCATCTGCCCGCAACGCTTCGCTTGCGAGGCGGGCGGGCCTGCCAGGCCTTCGCCACTTGTCTTGGCAAGAGAAATATGCTATAATGATTTATGTCGTAAAACAAAAACGATTCATCGTATTTCACGTGGATCATACAATTTATATTAATCATCGCAGCGCCGTTTTAGCGGCGTTGTTGTCTTTATAATATATGGCAAATCAAATACTCCAGCAGGATACTAGCATTGAGGTCAAGACCGGCCTTCCTGTTGCACAGCGCATACTTGTGTCCGTTATGATGCTCGGCGCATTCCTCGGCGGCGCAGGGCTTGCAATGGGAATTGGTGCAATCCCGATAAAGAAATTGCCGAAGCTGCCCTGGCAGCCACAAAACATCCCGATGCGCATCACGGATCTGGATCTCTCTGTGCCGGTTACGTCAGACCTGGGCATTACTCTGAAGTACCAGGGATGGACGGGAAGTTTAGATAATCCTGTAGAATTTGGCGTATGGTCCTTTCCGGATAATACAGAAACATATGATGGCTCTTCACCAACAGCACTGCCACTCTATGTTGAAACTTACACAGAGCATGCGGCAATCAATCTCACTCTATCTAACAGCACAGCCGGATTCATCGTCTGTATTCCTTCTTCCCGGGAGTATGTGGCCCTTACGAAAGGCACATCCGCCACAGAGTCCCTTTTTGGTATACCAACGGCGAATGCGCAAACGCCATTTTCGATAGAACCGATTACGCAGCCATATCGGTATTGGGTGGACAGGTATGGGAATACATACGCTGACCGGGGTCTGCGGCAGAAGGTGAATCCGGGTGATTGCAGAACGACAGCGACAAAGTCATTCAGTCCATCAGCGTTGACCGGTGGACTACTTGCCGGAAGTTTCGTGAATGAGATTCCTGAGGCACCAGCTGTTCCCGTTGTCCCGTCAGATAAAGAGTATCTGGTGGAAATGCCATCCACGGTTCACCCCTTCTCGTTGATTTTCCGGCGTTTCATGTCGACGATGGCCTTGTATGACACGAATACAAACTCGTTCAGTGCCGGAAGTGCATTGCAAGATACGCCGACGACATCGACGTTGTACATGATTCTGGCATCACAAGGAGAAACGCATTTTCCAGGAAATGTCTTTACCTTGGAAACGGATCAGGGAGCCATTGATCTCTGCATTCCAGATTCCGACGTACCTGACTTTGCGTGGGATAATTATGATGGATCAAATGGGTTGCATTATTTCTACGACACGAACGGCACCCCATATACAGATGCGTTGCTTACCCAGATGGCGACGACCAAGCCGTGCAACGAACTTCTTGCGAATGCTTACCGCCCCACCGACCTCACCAATGGCGTCCTCAATGCGGAAGTAAATCATGTGAGTCTGGATTTCCGGCGCCACGACGTCCTCCTCGGCGGGTTCTCTGCCAGCAGCACAACCTTCAATAATAGCAGCGAGTTGCCGTTTGCTGGCAGCACCATCCCGCTCTCCCTCACCTTTGAGGCATTTGACGGTGGTGTATACACGCTTCCGGCAAATACGTTTACTCTCGAGAGCGACCTCGGCACCCATACCTTCTGCATGCCGGAGACGGTTGTGAGCGATGAACCAGACGCGACGAACCCTGTCTACTACTACGATACCACTGGCACCCCGTACACAGATGTATTGCTGACCCAGCGTGCCACGACCGCAGACTGCGATGACCTTCTTGCGAATGCCTACATCCCCACCGATCTCACCAATGGCGTCCTTAATGCGGAAGTGGATCATGTGAGTTTGGATTTCCGGCGCCACGACGTCCTCCTCGGCGGGTTCTCTGCCAGCAGCACAACCTTCAATAATAGCAGCGAGTTGCCGTTTGCTGGCAGCACCATCCCGCTTGCCCTCACCTTTGAGGCATTTGACGGTGGTGTATACACGCTTCCGGCAAATATATTCTCTCTCGAGAGCGACCTCGGCACCCATACCTTCTGCATGCCGGAGACGGTTGTGAGCGATGAACCAGACGCGACGAACCCTGTCTACTACTACGACACCAACGGCACCCCATATACAGATGCGCTGCTTACCCAGATGGCAACGACTGCGCCGTGCGATGAGCTTCTGGCAGATGCACTTGTTCCACTTCAGGTAACAAATATGAGCATCAGCGCTGTTATTGATACATTCAGCCAGGACTTTGGTTATGATTTTGTCCGAAACGCACAGGGTATGGGAACGCTGTATCCGTTGAATAATGAGTGGGCTCAGGGTGAGACAGTTCCAAGCACCACTGCTGATCCGCTCTCGCTCGTCATGTGGCAAAATGGCTTTGAACCGATGGCATTACCGGCACGGGTTCTGAATGCCTCGTTCGTCGGTCCAGACGGTGCATTTAATCTCCCGCTCTGTATCCCGGAGACTCTTGTTCCGTATGGCGAAACCATAAGGTACTACTTTGATGCTCGTGGCACACCGTACACGGATGTATTGCTCACTCAAATGGCAACCATTGCATCGTGTGGTGAGCTGCTGGCAGATGCACTCGTTCCGTTGCAGGTGACAAATGCCAGTATCAGCCCGAGCACAGGTCTTGATGTTGATCATGGCTATGACTTTGTCCGAAACGCACAGGGTATGGGAACGCTTTACCCTGCGAATAATGAATGGGCACAAGGCGAAACAGTTCAGGGTTCTCTTGGAGACGCTTTTTCGCTCGTCATGTGGCAAAATGGCTTTGATGCAGCAACGTTCCCAGCGCGTACTATAAGTGCCACATTCGTCGGGCCAGAAGGGAACTATGACTTTTCACTCTGCGTACCAGAAACTGTTGTACCGTCTGGATCAATCGCAAGGTACTACTATGACACCGCCGGCATCCCGTACACGGATGCGTTGCTAACGCATGCTATTGATTGTGAACAGCCGGTCACAGGCGATACAGAACCGCCGGTACTTATTAGTCCCTTTGCTGGAATATATTGTGGATCAGTAGGCTGCAGTACAACAATATCATTCCAGTCAGATGAAAGCGCAGAAGCAGTGGTGAGCTGGGGAACGATTAATCCTCCTTCAAGCGTAATAACCAGCCCCGAATTTGCAACAAGTCATAGCTATCAGATTACCGGGTTGACGTTCGATACCGATTACATCTACACAATTCGCCTCCAGGATGCTGATGGAAATATGCGCCTCTATGGACCCTTTACCTTCCATACCTGTGATGTAGGTCAGCTCGGATGTTTTTCCGCGGGGGAATGCACTGACGGAACAGCGCTGAATACCTGTAATGTAGATGGCTATTTGTGTGATGGCGGGACACTTGTATTGAATTGCACGATGTGCGGATATGAATGCCAAATTGGTGAGACCTGTACTGCTGGAGGTGCTTGCACGACAAATACAAATAGTTCTGGCGGCGACACCAAGCCTCCAACGGAGCATATAGAACAGGTTCCATAATATATTGATATACAAAACCGCCTTCAGGGGCGGTTTTGTGGTACGCAAGTGATTGACAAACAGCTTTCAAAGCTGGTATAGTTCTGAAACTAGAACAGAGCAATGGCAGCAAAACAGCAACTCGATCCGTCCTACAATCGGCTAGAGGAGCGCTACATGCGCATCCCAGAAAGCCACGATGCAAAACCTGGAGAAGAACGTTTTCAGGTTGATTTACTTGTGGGGAACCTTGCGTTCTTCTATGAGAAGCTGCGCAACGCAATTGATTTTAAAGAAGAGCACTTGTTGCGCAAGAATGCCATTGAACGTTTTCTGCGTCGTCGGCTTGTTATTGAACACAACAAAAAAAATCTCGGGCATGAGCTCATTGATGAGTTGATCCGCGGACGATATCTCCCGAATAATAAATTACCAATGGCGCTTTCAGAGCGCGTGGATCGGGTTGTGGATCGTTATCTCGCTGTTTTTGATCAACTCACGGGTCAAACGTCGTGGGGAGAGCGTTTTGATCTGCGTGATTGGATGCTCTCGATCGCCGCAACAGAGGTTGAACAGCTCCTTGCGCCCCCTGTGAAGTCTGACGCATTGGTTGAGTATGTCTTCGGACAGGTGAATGGTGTTGTTGAGATCGCGGGGAATTACCCCAAGGTGGAGAAAGAGCTTCAGTTGTATCTGGCGATTCATCGTTCACTGATACGTTCAGATGAGGCAATACTCCGTTATCACCTTTTTACTTTTTTTGTTCCAGATTGGATAGAGCGCGATCCGAGTACCGCAAAGATGATCGTGGGTCAGATTCGTGAACTGAAGATGCGCGTGGAACATAATATTAACCACCCACTGACGGATCCGCTCCACCGCCGCATGAAGCGTTACGCAACATACTTTCTCATTCTTCGTGATATTCTTGAAAAATATGGTGACAATACACGGCAGATCTTTGAGGATCCGGACAAATTAACGATTGCGGTTTCTGAGGCGAGCCGCGAACGATATCAGCGCGTTCGTTCACGCGTTGGCCGCATTATCGTCCGCAGCATTATTTATCTTTTTCTTACGAAGTTCGTACTCGCATTTTTGATCGAGTTGCCGTATGATCTTTTCTTT
The DNA here is from genome assembly GCA_041671225.1 of Patescibacteria group bacterium. Lineage (GTDB taxonomy): Bacteria > Patescibacteriota > Patescibacteriia > JBAZBY01 > JBAZBY01 > JBAZBY01. The sequence goes on along the minus strand of JBAZBY010000001.1, from coordinate 1,004,346 downwards.
CTCAGTGAGATTCGGTGGACCCCACTCATCGTGAATGCCATATTCCATCCGACCTTGCTTTTCCTCATTGGCATCCTTATTTCCATTCCAGGCAAGAAGAATACGGCAAAGATTCTTAGTGGCTTGCGCGGGTTGCTCTACCCGGCGGATCAGAATGTTATTCAGAATGAACTCCATCTCCCAATACGGCGCTTCAGCCCGCTCGCAAACCGCTTTTTCCTCGGATTCTATACCATTCTTTTTATCCTTTCTTTTGGTCTCGTTGGATCGGGATTGATGCGATTAGGTTTTAACTGGGTATCCGGCGTGCTTTTCCTCTTCTTCCTTTCCCTCGTATCATTCTTTGGAATGAAGGTTCGCGCAGAGGTGGAGGAACTCTATGTGACAAAGCGGCGGGAAAATATTTTTTCACTCCTCCTGAACCTTTTTGCGCTTCCTGTGGTACAAGTGGGGCACTGGCTTTCAAAGAAGATCCCACGTTTCAATATTCTTACATTCATTCTCGATTTTGTGATTGAGGCGCCATTTAAGACGCTCGTGAAGGTACTTGAAGAATGGTTCGCCTTTATCAAGGAAAAAAGAGAAGAGATTAGTTAGGTTGTCGTATGGAAAAATTGATCATCATCGGGTCTGGGCCCGCTGGACTCACCGCTGCTATTTATGCCGCACGTGCGGATTTGAAGCCTCTGCTTTTTGCTGGCGTAGAGCCGGGCGGGCAACTGATGTGGACCACGGAGGTAGAGAATTTTCCGGGATTTCCCGAGGGCATTCAAGGGCCGGAGCTTATGAATAAGATGATGAAACAGGCGGAGCGGTTTGGTACGCGCATTCAAAACGAAAAGGTCACAAAGGCGGATTTTTCTGGCAAGCCGCTGAAGCTCTGGGTCGGAGAGAAGGAATATGCAGCCAAGGCAGTTATTATCGCAACCGGCGCTGAAGCAAAGTGGTTGAATCTCCCGAGTGAAACAAAACTCCGCGGTAAGGGAGTTTCAGCCTGCGCAACTTGTGACGGCTTCTTCTTTAAAGGCAAAGATGTTGTGGTGGTTGGCGGAGGGGATACCGCTCTTGAAGAAGCGACTTTCCTGACCAAATTTGCGAATAAGGTGACGGTACTTGTTCGTGGTGAAGCATTGAGCGGAAGCAAGGCAATGCAGAATCGCGCCGTGGCTGACGAGAAGATAACCCTCATGTACAACACATCGGTTGTTGAGGTGCTTGGCGAGAACGCGATGGAAGGGCTCAAGATCAAAAATGCCACAACAGGTGAAGAATCTGAAATCAAAGCGCAAGGATTGTTCGTTGCCATCGGCCACGCGCCGGCATCAGAAGTGTTTGCTGAAGAAATTGAGCTCGGCAAGATGGGGTACATTCAAGTGAAGGATCATTCTTTAACGAATATTGAAGGCGTTTTTGTTTCTGGCGATGTCCATGATTATAAATATCGTCAGGCAATAACGGCTGCCGGTATGGGTTGTATGGCTGCACTGGATGCGCAACGCTACTTGGAAGAGAAGGAAGCAGGGGAATAGCAAACGTTTTCATGTCAGAAGCGCCAAAAGCCGTTACCGCATCATATACCGTGAGCAACACCGTGCAGCTCGCATCGAACGGTTTTGCGCTGCGCCTGGATCGCAAGAGCGGCAAGCGCTTTGCGTACAATGCCGGCCAGTTTGCTATGGTTACCGTCACAGACAAAGATACAGGCGAACAGCGTACCAAGCCGCTTTCCTTTAGCTCCACGCCGACGGATCCGGATATGTTGGAGTTTGGTTATGAAAAGCGGGGATATTTCACACAAGCGTTGAGCAAACTCAAGGCAGGGGATGTGGTGACGCTTCGTGCGCCACTTGGCTTTTTCACATATCCCGATACTGAGGCTGGTCCGCTTGTATTGCTTGCAGGCGGAACAGGTATTGCTCCAATCATGGGTATGCTGCGATCGTTTCATTACAATAAAAAAGAAAATCCGGTAACGCTGCTCTATAGCTGCCGCGCTGAAGAGGATTTTTTGTTTCGCTCGGAGATTGAGCAACTTTTTTCTGTTCATGACCATTGGACGTTGCATCTCACCGTTACGCAAGGGGATGCAAAGGAAGGCGTTATGCAGGGGCGTCTCACGCCGGAGACAGCTAGACGTTACCATAAGCGTCTGACGGATCCGCTCTATTTTCTCTGTGGCCCGCCCGCAATGATACAGGACCTTATTAAGGCGCTGACTATTGAGGGTGTTGACCGGGACCGCATTCTAACCGAGCAATATGAGTAGTACCTTGTCTGACGCGCATAGCTCTGCTAGAGTGCTTGCGGAGGGGGAGAGTATACACTAATCCCATATTTTTATGCGACGCCATCTATTGTGGATCGTTCCACTTGCACTTCTTATCCTTCTTTTTGCGCTCGCTCCTCTTGGCGAGATTACTGTTCCGGTTACAGGGAACGCGGAGATAACGGAACAACCGGAGCTCCCGAACGCCATTGCCACTATTGAGTACAAAGGCGAAGAGGGGAAGAATGCCTTTCAGCTTCTTGAAGAACAGCACGACGTTGCGTTTGAGCAATTTGATTTTGGCGTGTTGGTGAACAGTATTGACGGGCAGGAAGCGAATGAGAACCATTTTTGGTTGTTTTATGTGAACGGCGAGCAGGGACAAGTTGGTGCTGATGTGTATGAGACCAAGAATGATGACACCGTTCTCTGGCGACTCGAAGAAAGCACTCTCTAATACGCTTGCAAAACACACCATACTCAGCTACGCTGTGGTACGCGGAGCGTTGTTATTTCGAGTTGTAGCTATTGCATAATGCAAGGACGTGGACGGGCTGTAGCGCAGTTGGCTAGCGCGCCACGTTCGGGTCGTGGAGGTCGTGGGTTCAAGTCCCACCAGCCCGACCACGTCCTTGGATTTGAGGAGTTTCCACCATCGGCAGATCAGCCGTTGGCTGAGATTAGTGCGTCCGCCTCAGGTGGAAGGTCCCCAAAGCCTGACCACGATTTTTTTGCTATACTTTCTCTATGCGAAAATATCAAAAAGGTTTTACCCTCGTTGAAATGCTCGTGACAATTGCTGTTATCGGGATTTTGGCTGCCGTTGGTCTTGCACTGTTGCCGGATCTTCGCGATAAGGGGAGGATTGCAGATGCGCAGGGTGATGTACGGACTCTTGCAACCGCGATACGAATTTTAGAATTTGATACCGGCCTCTGGCCTGGTGCGCAAACACCAGTAACACATCAAGGTGTGGACGGCAACGAAGTTTGGGATCTGAGTACTGATGTGGCCGGCATCGTGGCTACGGATGGCAGTTTTTCGAATTGGCAGGGTCCTTATGTTCCATTCCTGCCCGTTGACCCATGGGGAAATCCTTATTTTCTTGATACGGATTATGATGTTGATCCTTCTGCTGGTGAGCAGTGGGAGGCAGTCATTGGTTCGTTTGGTCCCAATGGCATTGCGCAGAATGTATATAATGACGATAACAATGCCGGTCCTGGGGGATCGGATATCGAACTCGACGACGTCTATATTATCATATCGCCGTCGTCATAGATTTTACTCTTTGAATCCTGTGCGTATCAGGCGTGCTTTGGCTTGAACAGTCCAAGGAACCCGTTCACGATTGTTAGCACCACACTAAAGAGAAGCGCCCACCAGAAGTTATCAACCGAGAAACCTTTCACAGCCCAGTCGGCGAGCATAATGAGCAGTGCGTTTATGACAAGTGCAAAGAGTCCCAATGTGAGAATTGTGATAGGGAAGGTCAAGAGATGCAGAATAGGCTTTATGGATATATTGATCATGCCGAGCACGAGCGCCACAATCAGCACATCCACCCATCCGCCAACCGTAACTCCTGGTAGGAGATATGCGGTTACAAAGACTGCGATTGCCGAGAAAAGAAATGAGATAATCATGTGGAAAGTATAACACGAAGGCAAAAAAGTCTCTATTTGCTATACTACAATCCATGTCGATAACCCTTCTCTCTTGGAATGTAAATGGAATTCGTGCCGCAGAACGGAAAGGTTTTATTGATTGGCTGCAGAAGAGTGAGGCTGATATTGTGTGTGTGCAGGAAACAAAGGTGCATGATCCAGGAATACTTTCTGAAGCTCTTAAGGATGTGGGCGGCTATGCTTCATATTGGGCGGGACATGAGGCCAAGAAGGGATACAGTGGCGTCGCGACGTATACCAAGAAGGAACCAAAATGCGAAAAAAAAGATTTTGGGAAAAACAGCTTGCTTTCCAGAGAAGGCCGTGTACAGGAGTTGGATTTTGGCGCGTTCGTACTACTCAATATTTATTATCCCAACGGCGGGTCAGGGCAGCCGCGGCTGGATTATAAGTTGAAGTTTTATGATCAGTTTTTGAATTATGCAGTAAAGCTCATGAAAACACGCAAGGTGGTGGTGTGTGGCGACGTCAATACGGCACATCAAGAGATCGATCTGGCGCGGCCAAAGGAGAACGCGGATAATTCCGGCTTCATGGCCATCGAGCGCGCATGGCTGGATAGGTTTGAAGCAGCCGGACTTATTGATACCTTTCGCATGAAGCATCCGGATGAACCCAAGCAGTACACCTATTGGGACCAGAAGACTCGCGCCCGTGACCGCAACGTGGGTTGGCGTCTGGATTATTTTTATATAAGCCCGAATCTTAAGAAGCAGGTGAAGGATGCTTTTATCTTGCCGGATGTGGTGGGCTCGGATCACTGCCCGATCGGACTCACGCTTACACTATGAAAACCGTCATCATTACTTCAATGAATCCCGTGAAGTTGCAGGCAGTGGAACAAGGGTTTCAGCGCATGTTTCCTGGCGAGGAGTTTCTGTTTGCAGGCGTGAAGGTGCCTTCTGGCGTTTCTGATCAACCGATGGGGGATGATGAAATGCTGAAAGGCGCGCGTCAACGCATCATCGCGGCACAGCGCACAAATCCTGACGCGGAGTACTATGTGGGGCTCGAAGGCGGCGCATTTGAAGAAAGCGGAAAACTTGGCACCTGCGCGTGGGTTGTGGTGCGAGGTGGCACGCAAGAGGGTATGGCACGCACAATTGGCTTTATGTTGCCCGGACGCGTTGCAGAATTGGTTCGTGGTGGCATGGAGCTCGGTGATGCTGATGATATCGTTTTTGGAAAATCGAACTCGAAACAACAGAACGGAGCAATTGGATTACTCACGCACGATGTCCTGAGCCGAACGAGCGAGTATGCAAGCGGCGTGATCATGGCGCTGGTGCCTTTCAAGAACCCGGAGCTGTACCCGAAAACATAAGCGCCTTGACAGGTAGTGCCATGTGCGATAGGATGTTTTTCCGCACATACGTGCTTTTGTATTTGGGGGCCGTTGGTTCTGAGGTCTTCGGGCCTTTTTACTGCCGGTAGGGGAGGTCTGGTTGCGGTACATCGACCCGGCCTCCCCGTCCCCGCTATTTCAACGTTAACCCGGTGGTGGCCCTGCGCACTCTGCAAGGTCGCAAAAGACATCTGTCCACGCACCATGATCCTGCATCACAGCTCGGACCAGGTGCCACCACCTCCTCTTGTTCCTTCAGTGCGCCATTAGCTCAGTTGGTAGAGCGCCAGACTCACAATCTGGATGTCTGAGGTTCGACTCCTTGATGGCGCACCATTTTGTCGGGGATATAGCTCAGTTGGCAGAGCACCAGACTGAAAATCTGGCTGTCGGAGGTTCAAATCCTTCTATCCCCACAATCCTGTGGTCCCTGTACAGCATGTGCAGACATCTCGCAGCGAACGTTCGTTCGCCGGGGACCCTTCTTCTATCGGCGGCTCGTCTTCGTGACTAGCCGCCGTTCCATTTGAGTTATCCACAGAAAAAAAAGTCTTGACAGCAGAACAGACTATTGTATCGTAAATATAGTTCTATCTTTCGCGATTTTCTGAGTGCCACATGCATTCATTGAGATCACGACCCCGGGTTCAGTCCCGAATAAGTAGAACACCCTTTCCCAGAGGACACACGTCTTCTGGAAGGTAGGGTCGAAATCTCGCTTCGACCGCCCATCGCTCTTTATCCCAGGGGAACTACCAACCACCTGGGATTCAGTTTACCCTGGCGCCAAAATGACCTTTGGCAGGTTTTTCTATAGATTCCTTTCCTATGATTTGACAGTCAGGACAGAACACTGTAGGCTCCGTGCATCTTTCACAGTACAGATATCAAGAAGCCGTGGAGGGGTGCTGACCCCGAATGAACACGGTGGCAACCGACATGCCAGACTGGCGTGTACGGTGCCGAAATCAGCTTCCCATATCTGGGTAGATATCGCGTTTTCCAACGAACCGCACCCAGCAATGGGTGCTCTTTCGTACCTGAGTACATGGAGGGAACAGCAGATGCACGGATACTACGAGCGGGATTTCCACCATGCGAGCAAGCCGTGTGAACGGCAGGTCATTCTCCGGCGGGGAGACGGCACCGTGGTGAGTGACCTGGTTCTCACGGACTGCGTTCTCTGGCAAGGCGGCTCCTGCGTGCACAGCCCCGTGTGCACGTATCGGAGACGCGTGGGAACCCCCACCCATCCTGGCTGCCAGGTCTTCACTGGCGGTCTCGACGGCCACCCGCCGTACTCCATCCAGCTCGTCTCAACCAAAGCCGAAATCGCGGCGTGAACGTCGTGCCATACGCGCACCCCGCGCAACCACCACCCAGGGCAGGACCTCCATACGAGACCCTGCCCGCTTCCCCTTGCTCAAAGGGTGTGTTTTGGTATACTCAACGCTGTTTTATGAAAGAGCTTGAAATGTATCGGATGAACGTTCAGCCTCAACTGGAGGCCTTTTTTGCGGTGAAGCGCAAAGAAGTGAAGCGCATTGCCCCGGATGTCGTGCCGCTTTTTGACACCGTGGCGGAATTCGTGCTGCGCAAGGGGGGCAAGCGTATTCGCGGGTTTCTGATGACACAAGGATATCGGCTCATTACGGGAAAGGTGAGTACGCAAGTAACGACGCTTTCTATTCTTGCGGAATTGCTGCATGCATACCTTTTGATCCACGATGACATTATCGATCAGGACGAGCAGCGCCGCGGCGGAAAGACCGTACACATTGCGGTGCAGGATTTGAGTCCAGCTGCGGAGCGCGCAGAACACTACGGTGTTTCCCAGGCAATCCTGCTGGGGAACCTTTTGAGTATCTGGGCGAGGGAGCTCGTCCTGGAGAGCCGCGTGTCTTCAGAAAAGAAATTTCGTCTGCTGCAACGCATTGAACGGATGCTGGAGGAAACGCATTATGGGCAGATGATGGATATTCTGTTTTCTGAACGGGAGAAGGTGACGGAAGCGCAGGTGCTCGCCGTGCATCAACTCAAAACCGCAATGTATTCGTTTGAAGCGCCGCTGCACCTCGGCGCCATTCTGGCCGGCGGCACCGAGCGCGACCTCAAAAGCATTACCCTTTATGCCATTCCCCTCGGCATTGCGTTCCAGATTCAGGATGACATTTTGGGAATGTTCGGCAACGCAAAGACCATCGGCAAGTCCGTCACGTCAGATCTGGATGAGGGGAAGAAAACCCTTTTGATTTTGTATGCACTGAAATTTGCTTCTTTGAAGGATCGGAAGCGCCTGCGTGCCATTCTGAGCAATGAGCGCATGACGGAGTCCGCATTGATTGACGCACGCCGGATTGTGCAGGTGAGCGGCGCGCTTGCCAAGGCGCGGGAACGCTCGTATGCGCTGGTGCAGGAGGCAAAGAGCGCGCTTGCAAAGAGTCTGCATCTCCATAGCGAAACGCGCAAGGTACTGGGCGCACTTGCTGAATATATGGTCCGCCGTTCGTCATAACGTATGCAGGTTTCCTCACACATCCCAACGCACATTGCATTCATTCTTGACGGGAACCGCCGCTGGGCAAAACAGCGCGGGCTTTCCGCCAATGCCGGGCATCGCGCAGGACGGGATGCCGTCCGCAAGCTCGGGGACTGGTGTTTGGAATACGAGGTGAAGTACCTCACGGTCTACGCGTTCTCAACGGAAAATTGGAAACGATCGCCTTCGGAGGTGCGCGAGTTGATGCGGCTTTTTCTTGAAGCGCTGCAGAAGGATTTGCCGGACTTCATTGTAAAAGGCGTCAGGCTGCGCATCATCGGCGAGCGCAACAAGCTCCCGCGCCCGTTGCAGATTGCCATCCGCAAAGCGGAGAAGGAGACCCGCAACAATACCCGCGCGACCATGGTCATCGCATTGAATTACGGCGGACGCCATGAGCTGATCCGCAGCATGCGAGCCGCGGCAGAGGACGGCGTGGATATGGCGCACATCACTCCGCAACAACTGAGCGGGTATCTGGATACCGCCGGCATACCGGACCCAGATGCGATCGTACGCACAAGCGGCGAGCAGCGACTTTCGAATTTTCTCACGTGGCAGTCCGTGTACAGTGAGCTTATTTTTGTAAAGAAATCGCTTCCTGCTTTTACCAAAAAGGACTTCCAGGCAGTGCTCAAGGAATACGCAAGGCGCAATCGGAGATTCGGCGGAAATTAAAAGAAGCGCCCTGGTCTGTTGTTATCAGACAGAAGGCGCTCCCGGGGGAAGGAATCTTGCGAGGAAAGAGCGGGTCAGTGCCAGTCAGCGCGGCCGCCGATGAGGATGCGGCGCAGGGATGCCCGAGGGGGCAGTCCCACCCTGTGCTTGAAGGCCTCGTTGAGGCGCAGGAGCGCATCGAGCTTGCCCGGGGGAGGCCCCAAGCGGTACTGCGAGAGTGGGCCGATGTGATCCGGAAGCTCCTCGATGCGGCAGATGCGTTCCGTCGGATTCTGGTCGGGGAGATGCAGATGCAGCTGCCAGTATCCGTCGGCGGAGAAGGTTCGGATCACCGCGTGCCGGCGCGGCTTTGTGGTGTGCACCTCGAGAGGCGTGATCCTCCCGTGATGAAAGACCGTGACCTCGTTCGGGAAGTGGCCGTGCTTTCCGTAGAACCGAACGAGTGCCTTGGTGAATCCGGCAGCGGTGCCGCCGGGCATCTGCGCGGAGTGTCCATCAAGGAAGATCGGTCCCTGTATGTTGAGAGCGTTCATCACGAAGTCGAGGTCGCCTCTCGTGGTGAACGTGAAGAGCGGTCTTGCCGCTGTCGGTAGGTCATCCAGATCGTGATTTGCCATAGTTCAACGTGCCCTTTCGTTGAGGTTGGTGTGGAAGGTGCGGTGAGACTCTGTCCTTTAGTATAGCGGTTTGTAACCTGCCACACCAAAAGCCCCAAAAGCTAGCATTTGTGAGCGCCTTTGTCAATGGGCTCGCTCTGGGATAGGATACAAGGACTATGGCAGATCTGTTCGAAAACGCAGCGGAGGAATTCAAGAGGAAAGACGCGCCGCTTGCTGACCGCATGCGGCCGGAGAATTTTGATGAATTCGTCGGACAGCAGGAGATCATGGGAGAAGAGAAGGTGCTCCGCAAGGCCATTCGGGATGATAAGCTGTTCTCCATGCTGTTCTGGGGGCCGCCAGGGAGCGGCAAGACCACGCTTGCGCGGCTCATCGCAAAACAGACGCAGTCGCGCTTTGTGCAGCTTTCTGCAGTGTCATCCGGCGTGAAGGACCTTCGTGACATCATCAAGAAGGCGGAGGATGACCTCAAATTCCACCGAGCACGCACCATATTGTTCATCGATGAGATCCACCGCTGGAATAAAGCGCAGCAGGATGGCCTCCTGCCATTCGTGGAGCAGGGGACCATTATGCTCATCGGCGCCACCACGGAGAACCCGAGTTTTGAGGTGATAAGCCCGCTGCTCTCCCGCTCCCGTGTGTTCGTGTTTCAGCGGCTCACGGAACAGGAGATCAGCAGCATCATTGACCGCGCATTGAAGGATGCGAAGCGCGGCCTCAAAGGAAAGAAGAAACTCGCACCGGATGCCAGGGCGCTTCTTGTGAAGACTGCCAACGGCGACGCGCGCATCGCACTCAATGGCCTTGATGTTGCGGCGGCTTTTGCGAGCGCAGCAACCATCAGCAAGAAAGATATTGAAGAGGCCTTGCAGAAAAGGGCGTTGCTCTATGACAAAGACGGCGAAGAGCATTATAACGTCATCTCCGCATTCATCAAATCGCTCCGCGGGTCTAGTCCAGATGGCGCGTTGTATTGGCTTGCCCGCATGTTGGAAGCAGGGGAGGACCCGCTCTTTATCGCGCGCCGCATGGTGATCCTCGCGTCGGAGGATATCGGCAATGCGGATCCGCGGGCGCAGATTCTCGCCACGTCGTGTTTTCTCGCATGCGAGCGCATCGGTTTGCCGGAAGCGCAGCTCACCCTCGCACAGTGTGCCACGTATCTTGCCACCGCTCCTAAGTCTAACGCAGCATACGTCGGCATTCTCAAAGCGCGGCAGGACGCACGCGAGCATGGCAATCTTCCTGTACCGCTCCATTTGCGCAATGCGTCAACAGACCTCATGAAAGACATCGGGTATGGCAAGGAGTACAAATATTCGCATGATTATGAGGGTGAGGCGGGGAAGCAGGATTATTTTCCAGAGGAGCTCGGTTTGCAAGAATATTACAAAGAGAAGCCGGAGAAAAAGTAGTCGTAACACTTTCCTGTGGAACGCGATATACTTATAGGGGTTACAAACTAAGCCTTCCCTATGAAAAGATTTTTCGTACTATTTGTTGCCGCCCTAGTGATTTCCACTGGGTGGGGGTTTGTGCAGCGCGCAGATGCGCAGGATCCGGATCCACCGGTTATCCAACTGCCAGCTGCGCAAGTTTTTCAGGAGTCAGCAACAATAACAGAAGGCATTGACTGGGCAACAAATGAAACAACCACGGGCGTGGTTCGTTTCGGCATTAATTCTGGTTCATACACTCAAAGCGCCACAGCAACATCAACATATCAGGGCATGCGACACATTGCCCTGCTGGAAAATCTTGCATTTGACACAACATATTACTATCAAATTACCGCTACGGACACTTCTGAGAATACCAGTACGGCGGCAGGTGATTTTCATACGCCAAAACAGGGAGTCGTGATTGAGGAGATGTATTTCAGTGAGATTACCGATACCACAGCGACGCTGTATGTCAGGACCAATCGTTCAACCTATACAGAGGTGCAGTATGGCTCGGTCAGCGGAACGCTGCCAAATAGAACCGGCGACTATGGCGGCCATGGCGGCGATGTGCTGCATTCAATTCAATTTACCAGCCTCAATCCGGAAACGACCTATTATTTCACGCTCATGGCAGGCGTCACTATGGATTGGGAGAATCCCATTCTTGATGCGGATCGTTCCGTTACCACAAGCGAGCAATCCTTCACCACCCTTGCGGCAGGCAAAGCGCAAACGAAGAATGGGAGCAATACTAGCGCAAGCGAAACTCCCACTGATACTTTTTTGCGTGCAGCATACGGTTGTTCCATTTCAACCAGTGAAGCAAATGGGGCTACCGTGCGTGTCCGTTCGCGCTTCACTGCAGGCAGTACCACTGATAACTATTTAGGGCAGGTTTATGATGCCTATATAGATGTTTGGGGTCGTGAGCCGCGCTGCACGGAGCTTCAGTTTCATTTGGATCACAATACATCAATTGATCGGTTGAAGGAGTGGCTTGCCGGGGAGAGTATTGGTGAGAAGTTTGGTTGCACTATTTCCACAGAACAGGCAAACGAGCGGACTATTCGCGTTTCTGAGGCGTTGCGTGTTGGGACAGACACTGATACATATCTTGACGCGGCCGCTGCAGCATACCAGCAGCATTGGGGTCGTGAGCCGCGCTGCACGGAGCTTCAGTTTCATTTGGATCACAATACCCCGTTGAACCGTCTGACAAACTGGCTTTCCGAAAATGCCCCGGATGAAACGGCAACCGCGGAAGGTGCTACGCAGAATGCCGCAGTGCTTTCACTTATTGAATCGAATGGAGCATTTAAGGCGAGAAGGGCATTGTATCGCGATACCGATATTATTACTTTGAGCGGTACAACGACGCCGAATAGCATTGTGTCACTTGTCATTGCCAGCGCTGACCCCATCCTCACGAGTGTGGTTTCCAACGCAGACGGCGCGTGGTCATACACGTTGCCCGGTCCGCTTGCAGCAGGTGAGCATACCGTTGAGGTGACGGTGAGTGATAATGCAGGGACAGTGCTCAGCGAAAGCGATATGATTGCTTTCACCGTGGCAAACAGCAACACTGAATCCCCAACCGGGACCTCTTCTTCTAATGACAACACTCCATGGTTACTCTGGCTTGTGCTTGTTGTGACCGTATTTATCGTTGTTTTTGTTCCAGCGGTTATCATGAAATCTCGAAAGAAATAACCATTCATTGGTTCATCTTCACGCCCCCGCCCGGCTAATCTGGGCGGGGGTTTTGTGATACACTAGTGGTATGCGAATCACTTCACTCAGCATCAAGAATTTTCAAGCGGTGGATTCACTCTCGCTTGCGGATTTCGGCCCAGTGAATATTTTCATCGGTCCGGATGGTGCAGGAAAGACGAGCATTCTTGAGTCATTGTATTTTCAATTCCGGCACGCGTCCATTGACGACGAGCAGGCATTTTTCGGTTTTCTTAATATCGTCCACGGCAAAGCAGAGAAGTATTACTCGATTGAAACCGGGCTCACGGCAGACGGGAAGCAGTATGGCATTACGACTGAGGTAGAAACGCATGGCGCCGCAGCAGGAAGCGCAGGGGATACCGTTACCATGAATGGTAAGGCGATCAATGACGTTCAAGGTGGAAAGGTCGTGCATAATCTTGGCGCGCGCATCAAATATGTTGCTTCATGGGAGAACAAGAGCAAGGACGTGTATTATGGGGGTCCTGAGTCTGCTGTTGTGCAACGCAAGCGCCTAGCTGTGGAACTTGATGCACTTGCAAAACAGAAAGACGCGTGGGCGGATTTTCTCGCAGCGCTTACGGATTTTTTTCCACACTTGCTGCTTGGTGATAATCCGAAGCAGGCGATACTCGATTTTTTTGGCATTGGATTTTTGGGAACCGTCAAGACGCTGCTGTATCTTCATGACCCGCGGTATGATGTGCTGCTCATTGACGAGCCGGAGTTCCACTTCTTCCCGTCGCTGGGGCGTAAGTTCATGCGCATTCTTACCTCACGGATAAGCAAGGGGTATCAAAAACAGATCTTTATTGCGACGAGATCGCCGCTTTTTTTGAATCAGCACAGGCATTTGAATTTTTATCATATACAACGCGATGGACAACAGCGCGTTCGTGCGCGCAAGCGAAATCGGGACGAACTCTTGCGCAGCTTGGTGTATACCGGCACGCATCCAGAAAGCATTCTCACGGCGGAGATGATCCTTTATGTTGAGGGCCCGTGGGATATTGCCGTGTTTGATGAATTTGTGCGCAAGTTCCCGGAACTTAAGGAAGTGCAGCTTTCCATACAGCAGCTGGGCGGCGGCGCGGTCGGGAACATGAACATGGATCCCGTGCGGCTCAAGGAGAATAACCTTTTCTCGTTTGTGGTATTGGATTCGGAGAAAAGCAGCAAGCAGGATCAGGGAGATGTGAGCCATTTCCGCTTCCGCGATCGATGCTATCACTCACATATGTATTGTCTTATTCTGGAACGCCGTGCGATCGAGAATTATTTCACCCCGCGTGCACTCCGCAGCGCTTTTGGCAAGCGCGTCCCGCAGAATTTTGCGAATCGGCCGTACAAATATTTGGAACACCAAATCCGCTGGTACGACAAGGAAATGAACCGCGCCGCCGCCCGCGCCATGACGCGCCAGGAGATTGAATCCTTCCCGGACCTAAAGGATCTTTTTTCAAGCCTCATTGCGGCAAGCAAGCAATTCAAATAATTGGCGAATATTCGCCATTAAGATGGGGCATGGTATACTACACCTATGACCGATGAACGTTGGAAGGAAGTAGCAGAAAAAATCCGGAACGCCTTTCCGGATCACGAATATGAGAAAGAAAGTATCCTTGATGGCAGGGGTATTATTGAGTCGTTCGAATTTGAAGGTCCCGCTGGCATGATGAAACTTGAACGCACCAAGCGGCCGCGTATTGTTGGCGAGAAGGGCATGGTGGCGCATCGTATTGGCGCCGAGTCGACGATTGAAAAAGTCTATTCAGATGAGGATACCGTTGATTTTGTGACGGTATATCAATGGAACGATACCCAGGATACTTGGGTGCAAATGGATGATGATTCACTTTTAAGCGCACTATGAAATATTTTATCGTTTTCGCCTTTTTCCTTTTTGTCAGTATCGCGTCTGTGTCTGCACAGGATACTGTTGAATCTGCTGATCTCGGTGATGCCGGGCTCACGCCAAGTTCGCCATTTTACCTCCTTGATAGCTGGGGAGAGGGGATTCAGGGATTGTTTATTCGTGATCCAGAGCAGCGCGCTCTTTTTGACCTTGAACGCGCAAATGAGCGGCTTGTTGAACTACAAAAGATTTGTGATAGCGAGAAAGCAGCAGAAACGTGCAAGAGATGGACAGAGAGACTCACGCACCGCTTTGAGAAGCATATGGAGCGCGCACAGGGACAACTGGAACGGTTTGCTGAACAAAAGGGTATCGCGTTGCGTGATGAGATTGCCGATGCCGCTGACACGGCTTTGGATGAGGCAACAACGAACCAGGGCGTGGATGCTTTGGTTGATACATTAAGCAGTCATGCGGTGCGTCATCAGGAGACATTGCAACAACTCTATGAGCAGGTTCCTGAAGAGCAAAAAGAGTACGTCGTGAGTACAATGGAGGGTGCAGCGGATGGACTCGTGAAGACCTTTGATCGCGTACGACAGAGCCACAAGGCAATTGAATTACAGGAACAATTGGGCGAGACAGCGGAGTCGCTCCGCGCAGAGGCAGGTGAGACGGTGCGTACCCGGCTCATGAATACAGGCTTGTTCCGCGTGAAGCAGCAATTACAAAATACCGCTGAGGATATTCAGCAGCGGGCGCAGGATATTGTTACGGATGAGCTTGCTCCTTAAGGGAGAATGAGGTAAAGAGAAGCGGAAAGCACGAAGCCAATAATGCCTCCCATAAGAACTTCTAGCGGAGTGTGTCCGACGCGTTCTTCAAGAGGCTCCAGGGCTTTCATTTGAGTCTTTTTGACCGCTGTGAGAGAATTGACGATACGCGCTTGGGCTCCAATGTATCTGCGGAATCCCATCGCGTCACGTATGACAATCATTGAGAATATCGCCGCAATGGCAAAAGCAGCAGAATCAATGCCTTCATTCATTCCCACGACGGTCGTGAGCGATACGACGAATGCGGTATGGAACGAGGGCATGCCGCCATACGCGGTGAAGGTCTTCCATGAAAGTTCATGCTTTGCGATGGCATCAACGATTTTAATAAAGGCAACAAGAATGCCCACAAGAGCAGGGATCGCAAGTAGTTTTGGTATAGCTTCCATATGGATCACATTATAGCAATTCTTTTTGGAATCGTTCAAGGGATAACGGAATTCTTTCCCGTTTCATCTTCAGGACATCTTGTGCTTTTGCATGATCTCATCGGTATTTCTGTCAAAAATGATCTTGCGTTTGATGTCGCGCTCCACTGGGGGACGCTCGTCGCGCTCATTATTTTCTTTTGGAAGGATATCGTTCAACTCGCGCGCGGTTTTTTTACCAGTCTTCGCCATGCCGCGCGGGATTGGAGTCTTCATGAAAAGCTCGCATGGCGGATTCTCGTTGGCACGATACCGGCGGTCGTTTTTGGTCTGCTTTTGCAAAAATTTGATGTAGAAGAAACATTGCGAACGCCATGGGTTGTTGCAACGCTTCTGTTCGTCATTGCGTTGTTGTTTCTTTTTGTGGAGCGGCGTTATCGGGGTACAAAAACGCTTTCTGAAATTTCCTATCGCATGGCGCTTCTTATAGGAACCGCACAGGCTTTTGCCCTTATTCCTGGCGTGTCAC
Source organism: Patescibacteria group bacterium (assembly GCA_041671225.1). GTDB lineage: Bacteria > Patescibacteriota > Patescibacteriia > JBAZBY01 > JBAZBY01 > JBAZBY01. The sequence continues at coordinate 988,440 of JBAZBY010000001.1, read as the reverse complement.
GTTCCGGGATCACCATTATTATCGCAATGGCATTTGGTTTTGTTCGCGGCGACGCCGCGCGTTTTTCTTTTCTCCTTTCCATCCCTGCGGTATTTGGAGCCGGAGCATTGCTGCTGCCGAATCTGGCGGGTCTTTCTGGGCAGGATCAGGGGATCGTCGGTGTAGGATTTTTGGCCGCCACTGCCACTGGAGTATTCGCGTTGCGCTTTCTTCTTGCGTTTCTTCGGAGCGGCACCATGCGCCCCTTTGCATGGTACCGTATTGTGCTTGCAATCGCCCTCATTGGCGTGGCGCTTTTCATGCGCTAACTCTTTTATTATACAAAATACCCTCCGCAATCTGCGGAGGGTATTTGTAAGTGAGCGTACTACTGAGCAGGAGGTTTAGAGCTCCTGGCCGTTTTCTGGTTGGAATTCACGTGGGCGGAAGAGCGTCACAAGGAGTCCGCCGATCACGAGTATCCAGGGAACCCAGAGGAAGTGTCCTGCACAGGTAAGAGCAAAGAATGCCCAGAGACCTGCGGCAGTGAGGATCACCGGAGCGATCCAGATCGTAAGCTCATTACGCATGCGAACGGTGTAGTAATAAACACCAAGCAAGACGAGGTAGACGATAATACCGAGCATCCACACCCACCATGCATAGGTGGCGCAATCTTCGGTTACGGCTTCTTCCGCAGTCGTTGTTACGTTTTCTGCTGTCACTTCCGTCACTTCATCAACTTGCGCGGCCTGTTCATCTTCGGTTTCTTCGCCAAGCACCTCACCGGTTGTTGCTGGAGATGAAGTGTTTGTGTTCGTGGTTGTTGCTGGCGCTGGTGGAGGCACTGGAGGCGTTTCTTCGCCGGTCGCAATTTTTTTGACCGTGATGCGTGCCGCAGCACTCACGTCGCCCATTGTTGCGGTGATTGTGGCATCCCCTTCAGCTTTTGCCGTAAAGACTCCACTTGATTCATCAATGGTACCCGCAGTCCCTTGGACAGCCCACGTTGGTGACAACTCAGCAACAATATTGTTATCCGCGTCAAAACCCTGCGCAATGAATGCGCGCGTTTCATTCATATTGATGATTTCCGGATTCGTATTCGGGTTGATAACGATGGTTGCCAATGGACCTTCTGTTACAGTGATGGTGGTTTGCACGGCGAAACCATTATAAGTTGCCTGTACATCCCATGTTCCTACCATGCCAGGGAAGTAGACATTCGCAGAAAAGTCACCAAATGGATCATTTTCCGAGAAGACCGCATCTGCGGTGACCTCTTCTACGTTTCCCGCTGCATCAAGCGCATGTACAAGAAAGGGAACGATGTTATCGCTTGTTACGGTGCTCTTTGTTTCTGAGAGCTGGATTTCTGTTACCGGGCCCATTTGTGCATGTGCGGCAGGCACACCAAGACCGAGTATAACAATGAAGAGAACGAGAATCCGTGCCAGCCCCCCATGAAGCACAGTTAACATATTTTTTTTCATAATTAGCTCACTTGTTCGCTAAAGATAACTAAACGTTTTGATGTCGTGAAGAGCGGTGTGCACGTGAAGAGCGTCAATTGTGCGTTACTGGTGTTCTCTAATATTTCAACTTGCGTTGGGAGAATGATATCGCGGCCGGTTACCTTGTAATCATATTCTTTGCCTTCCCAGTAGATGATGATGTCATCATGTGTTTCCAGCTTGTCCAGCAGATAAAGCGTCTGCGAACTCGGCGGGAGGTATTGGAAGCGGTGACCAGAGAGAACGGTGTTGCCGCCCAGTGTCGGGTTTGATGTGTCAGGGATGTGCCAGATACCGCGATTCAGTGCATTTTGGTCTGCCCCTTCCACGATCGCGACGTCAACGCCTATTTTTGGAATGACCAGGCGATTATCCTCTGGGACTGGCTTGAACGCGGTTTCTGGAAGGGAAGCGAGTTCAGGATTCTCATCAATGAGGCGGGACTGGTATGGAAACTGTGGCTCTGGTTTGAGAAGCGCGTATTTGATGCGCGGGAGAAACGGATATGCAATGAGCGCCGCACCAATCAAGAGAAGACCTATGGAAACAGCGAGGAGTACGATTCGTTTTCGCCCTCCTCGTGTTTCCCCCGTGTGATCCTCACTACGGGTTTCTGTCATTAGTCGTTTTTGATGATGTTCGCTTTACGGATGCCGAAGATACCAAAGCCGATCATAAGTGCGGCAAGCGTAAACATGATGTATTCCATGAGTCCTGCACCGGTTTCTGCGAGATCTTCCGCGCCGAGTACCTTGCCTGTTGGTTGTGCCGTGGTGTCATCAATGATGGTGCCGGGGACCACGAGATGCTGCTGCGTGTCCTCGCCGAGCACTCTCCCTGGACGGGAGACGGTGACGGTAGCGGAATCGCTGATATCTGCATAGTTGCTTGCAGAGACCGTTGCCGTGTTCACATAGTCACCATTTGCCGTGTCTGACGGAATGGTTACGGTGTAGCTTGTCGTTACCGCGTCTCCTGCCGCGAGATCACCGACTGATTCATTGTATGCAGTGTTGTTGTTCAGCGTGATGTAGAAGTCGCCTGGCAGAGGATCAGCAAGTACGACATTTTCTGCAGTGCCATCGCCGTTGTTTGTGATCGTAATGGTGTAGGTAACGTTGCTTCCCGCTACAACAGATGACTTGTCCACATTCTTTTCAATGGTAAGTATTGGTGCAGTGGTAATGACTACTTTTTCTGGGGTGATCGTTACCGACGTGTCATCCGTTCCTGTGCCGCTGAATGGGCAAACAACATCAAGAACCGCGAAGCTCAATTCCTGATTGGGTTCGCTGCAATCGAGCGTTGCTTCATTGTGCACGATCGTTGTTCCATCAGGGAATTCTGCATTCAGTATTCCATCAAAGGTTAGTGTAATGGATGACAGTGCTGGAATCGTGAGATTCTCCCACGTGATGATTCCGGCACCTTCCACGCCGCTATCTGAGATATTACTCACAGAGGCAACTTCTGTAGGAATGGCGTCAACAACTTCAACGCCTGTTGCTTCTGTTTCTCCAGTGTTGGTAACGGTGATTGCATAGGGAAGCGTAGCACCAGCATCCGCGGTTTCAAGGCCGTCTGTTTTTGAGATGGTGAGGCTTGCAGGGGTGTTTTGGGCATTAAGGAATGTAACAACAGGGTTTGGCGTTTCCGCATCAAGAGTGACATTCTGCATATCGGTATCGCTTGGGTATGTGCCAGTCCAGCCTTCTACGGTAGCCTCAGTGACGTCATAGTTTCCGTAGGGGAAACCTTCAAGCGTTACACAGCCGGTTTCCGAGTTTGTTCCAGTGAACCATGTATCTCCCTCATTTGATCCACTCAATGCATCAACGGTCATACTCCATTGTAGTGGCAGGTCAGTTCCATCATCGTATGTCCCGTTCAGGTCAACATCATTGTATTTGCAGATGGTGAGGGAGCCTGTTTGCGGCTCGATCTGGCAGATCGAGGAACAGCCGTCACCACTCGTGATGTTTCCATCATCGCATTGTTCTGTTTCTTGATTAACACTGGCGTCTCCACAAACTGCAGCACATTCAATGTCGCAAGTGTATGGGCCACCGTCAGCAAAATATGGTTTTGCACAGAGATAATCACCGTAGTCTTTGACGCCATTTCCGTTCACATCAGAACGCGGATTATCATTTAGAAAATACTGCGTCCACAGCGTTGCATCGGAGAGACCGATCTCGCCGTCCGGCACATTGGTGCCGTCTGAGCTGTTCAAATCAAGCGGACTCACGCAGGAGCAGAGTTGATACGTTGCCTGTATGGCATTCAGATCGTAGCCATCCGCTGATGGGATGCCGGAAAATTCCGATTCAAAATCCGTTGCATCGGTAATTTGCACATATTGAATCCATGTCCAACCGGTTCCGGTGTTGCTAATGTCGATCTCTCCGATGCCGGTCGGCGCTTGGTTGTTGATCTCGCCGCTCAGTCCCCAGGTGATGCCGTCCTGGCTCACTGACACCTGTGCTTTCTCAACGCCATATGCAACACGGTCGCCATTGGTCACTTCATAGAGCGTGAGATCTGCGCCAGCAATGTTTACCACTGGATGTGCAAATTTTACCGTAATGGTACCGCCATATGGGTGGTCGATTTTGCGACCAAGACTGAAGAATACGCCGTCATTTGCGCCAAGGACTTGTGTTGCATCTGAGCGGTTCAGATCAATAACACCTCCGTCATTTTTAGTTCCTTGGTCAGAAGAGATTACTTCATTTGCCCATGCAGATCCTTCCGTGCATACTGGCTGAAAAACGAGAGGATTGCTCTTTGGAGTGATTTCAGTACTAAGCGTGAGTTCTTGATCAAAATAATCTTCCGGGCAAGCAAGTGCACAAGCGTATTCACCGGTAGCATAATACTTATCTGCACAAACTTGGTCGTGCGAGTCCACGACATCCTGCTCTGAGAGCTCGTTGCCAATGTAGACATTTGCTTTTGAGTCTTGCGTTGCGTAGTACTCTTCAAACTTTGCAGCATCGCCGAGTCCTATCTTGCCATCCGCTCCAAGTGTTCCGTCCTCATGGACATAGTCTAATGGACTGGAGCAGATTGTGGTTGGTTCCACCGTTTGTTGACTTGACTTGTCTTTTTTCCCACCCTCTTCATCATCACATTCAATCGGGCAAGCGTATTCACCGGTGCTGTAGTATTTTTTTGCACAATTCTTATCATCATCATCAACCTCGCCATCGTCATTCACATCAGCTGCAGGGTCTTTTGCTGTGAGGCTATTCGGTTTAAACAGGTTTGTGAAATAAGTTGCGTCAGAAAGCGAGACCTCACCATCTTCACCGAGATTTCCTTGGTCATCAACATAATCAAGTGGGTTGGTGCATACAGCGGGGTTGTGCACGCGGTAGTTGTCGTGTTTGTCATTGAAGGTCACGCCATATGTTCCGCCATCACCAGGTAAGATTGTGTATGCGTCAAAGCAGAATATGCCAGTGGCATCCACAGTGAAGCTGCCATGTGCAACGACAGTATTTGGATGTTGTGAAGCTTTGCCAGGTTTTCCTGTAATATCCCAGTCGTACGTGCCTGGATCAAAGGTTCTTCCTTTGTCGTCACCATTGCCGTGGATGTACACATGGTCGCCTACGTCGTAGTGGTTGACGTTCGTCTGAACGCTTCCGCAGTCGACATTCGTTGTTTTGATACTCCCGGGATTTCCGTTTCCGGTAGTGCTGCCATGTGCGGCATTACCCACAAGGGCAAAACCCCCGGGGTAGAACACCATGGCAATAATTGCGATTACATTGAGCGCAATTTTTGCTGGTTTGTAATATTTCTTCATAGATAGGATTTTCTTAAATGACGTTGATTTGTATGAATAATTCCCAATGTGGGAGCCCCGGAGCAAAGCCACCAGAGGCTCCCACAGTATGCCATTTTTATGCAGTTTTCTGCAATTCGTCTTCGCGGCGCTTTTGGGCGTAGCGGGCGATGCCAGCAAACCCTAGCGCGAGGAGTAGTGTTGCGAGAATACCCATTGCGTATTCAAGCGTTCCTGCGCCGGTTGCCGCAAGGACGCGTCCCGGGCGGACTTCCACATCAGCCTGATCAGCGATCTTGCTTGCATTATCCGCAGTTGCCACAGCAAGGTTGGTGTACGTACCGGCCTTTGCATCTTCTGCAACGCGTACTTGGTACGTAATGGTGCGGCTGTGATTCGGTTCAAGATCACCGATGGCGTAGACCTTGGTCACCGCTCCGTCAGCCACAAAGGTGAAGCCCTGTGGCAAGTTGTCCGTCACGGTCACGTTCGTCGCGGTTTCATCGCCGACGTTGGTCACGGTCACGGAGTAGAGCAGCAATCCTCGAGGATTAATTACCTCCTTGTCCACGGTCTTATTGATGGTGAGCTGAGCGCTCGTATCAACGCCGAGAACCTTTGGTACAACGACGGTGATAACTGCATCATCATCAACAGGCTCGCTGTTGTCTGCGTCGCCAATACCCGTGTTGGTGTAGGCTCCTGCAGTAACGCCTTTGCCAATGATGACGTCAAAGCTGACGCTTTCACTTTCACCAGGAGCAAGATCGCCGACGTTCACGTTGTATACGCCTTTGTCGTCGCTTGCGAGTGTGAAGCCATTTGGCAGGGTGTCACTGATCGTGACGTCCTTTGCGATAGCGTTTGCGCTTGCGAGGTTGCTAACAATGATGGTGTAGGTAATCTTGTTTCCTGGGTTTGCCGCAACCTGGCTCACGTCCTTTGTGATGGTAAGTTCCGGCGCAGATGTGACCGTTGTCGGTTCATCATCATTGACCGGTGTGTTTTCGCTGCTGTCCATGACAACGGTGTTCACAAGTTCCGTTGCGTTTGTAAGCGGGCTTGCAACGCGCACAACAAGCGTGAGGCTGCCGTTTGCAAGCGGTGTGATATCGCCGAGATTCCATGTGACCATGTGAGTGCTTGCATCATAGGCGCCGCTGTTTGAAGCAGAGACAAAGCTCGTGTTTGCATCCAGCGTGTCGACAATGGTGACATTTGTTGCAACGGCATTGCCCATCACATCCCAGTCAATGGTGTATGTGAGGAGTGCACCTGCTTCAACCGGGTCAGGGGAGTCGCTCTTTGCGATGCTGATGATCGGAGCAGCCGCAACAGTTGTTGTGTCTGATGCGCTGTTATTTGTGAGATCCGATTCCACGGATTCAGTTGAGACCACGATGGCATTGGTGAGCGTGGTGGTGCCAGTCGGCATGATGTCGTCTATCTTTACCGTGAGGTCAAAACTCATGCTTTCACCTGCGGCAAGCGTCAATGCGGGGAAGTCCCACATGAGCGTCGTGCCGGATTGATTCACGGAGACGCCCGAGGTATCAGAGACGTAGGTGACATGTGCTGGCAGTGTATCCAGGATGAACACTCCATGTGCATCGTACTCGCCGTTGTTGGTTACGGTGATGGCATAGGTGAGCGTTGCGCCTGGTTCTGCCTGTGCAAGTCCGTCATCTTTGCTGATGGTGAGATCCGGGAAGAGCTGGCGGTTCACGAAGTCATACAGCTCGGATTCGCCGTATCCGGTACCAGAGGTGACTTCCACGGTGTATGTGCCAGGATCATTCGGGGAGACTTGTTTCCACCCGGACTGTTGTGTTTCTTGCACGGTATACATACCGGCAAAGAGATCCGTGAACTCATAATACCCATCTGGCCATTCGCCGGATCCGGTGATGACGCAGTTGTCTTCACTTTCACTTATGGAGGTGAGTGCAAGATCATCCTGCTGCCCAACGACGGGCATAAGGCAGATCTCCCAGCCATTCAGCCAGTTTTCCTGTGTGTCATATTTGTAGCCACTGATGCGGCCGAGCTGGAAGTTCCCGAAGTCCTTGTCAGTGATGTTCGCACCTGAGGTAAGTTGAACCTGGTGGTAGCCGGATGCTGGTGCGGTTTGCTGCCAGCCGTCTTGCTGGACTTCAGTGATGAAGTATGTGCCAGGGCCGAGGTCATTGAAAGAGTACTCTCCATCTTCGTCGGTCAGCGTGCTCGCGATCGGGTTCAAGATGCCATCGCTGTATGCATCCTTTGCACACTTCAAATCTGCGGTATCAATGATACCGTTGCCGTTTGCGTCCGAGCCGGATACATCCCCGGTCTTATAGGCCATTGTGAAACGCGTTGCATCATCAAGGCCGAAGTCACTGTCGCTGTTTGTATCAAGCACAAGAGGATTGCAGACCCAGAGCTGGATGGTCCAGTTCTTGAGACCATCTTCATCATCGCCCTGTCCGTCACCGTTCACATCATTGAACTTCATACCGGTGATTGTCCCAAGTTTGAAGTTGCCGAACGCGACAGATGCGGTTTCATTCTTTACTACGGTAACGTTGACCGATGCAGGAGTGGTCGCGATCCAACCAGCAGGAACAACTTCACTCACCGCGTACTGGCCGGTCGGGACGTTCATAAAGGCAAATGCGCCGGTACCATCCGTGGTCGTGCTCATGCCGTTGTTTGCATTGATGGTGACATTTGCAACGCCAGGCTCTCCTGCATCGCGAACGCCGTTTCCGTTCAAGTCATTGAACTTCACTCCGGAGATGGTGCCGATGTCGCGCGTGTTGGTGATGATGCAGGTACCGCCATCCGCCGTCACGTTCATCGTAATGTCATGCGTTTTTTCGTCGTACTCGCAGATGCCGGAAGCGCTGTCAAAGGAATATCCTTCAACGTCGTTCTCTGTGACGGTGTATTCACCGGTCTGGAATGTGCCAGACTCGTTGTCATGGAAGATGCGTCCGTCGGCGCGGAACTCAAAGAGTGTCTTTGCGTCCGGATATCCCGGGATCACTTTATTGAAGGTCACCGTTCCAGTGTCGCGCGTGTTGATGAACGAGCAGGTGACGTTTTGATCCTTATTCACCATGATGTCTGCGGAAATCGATGCGCCGAAATTGTTGTCATTGCAGGTCACGTTCGTCACGTGGTAGCCAGGCTTCTGGTTTTCCGTGATGGTGTATGCGCCGGTTTCCACTTCAACAACTTGCCCGGTCGCGATGTTCTGCTGGCCATTCGTGATGTTCCAGCTCCAGTCGGTTGCGCCGAACACGTCAATATCGCCGTCGCCGTCCATGTCAACGTTCTTGAGAACGGTGATGGTTCCGGTGTCGCGTTCGTTCGTGAAGGTGCACGTGCCACCGTCTTCCGTGACATGCATGATGGCAGTGCCTTCCATGATGGGAGTAAATGCAGCGCTCAGTGTTGGCGCTGTCAGCGCACCGCAGATGCCGGACGCGCCCGTCTTGGAATAACCCGCAGGGCCGTGTTCAGTGACGGTATAATCTCCGGTCGGGAGCGAGATGCGTTGGCCGTGATTGAATGTTCCCACAATTCCATCGATGGTGAACGTCCATGCGCTTGGGTTTGCTGTTCCGGTTGCAACGACCTTTTCAAAGGTCACGTTGCCGGTTTTGCGCGTGTTCGTGAACGTGCAGGTGAGATCCTGACTTGCGCCGAGCGTTGTAGCAATACTCACGCCGTTGCCGCTCGTTGTATCCGTGCATGTCCAGGAAGAATTGTAATCCGCGATCGTATCTTCAGTGAGCGTGTATGGGCCGGTCGGAAGGGTCAGGGTTGCGCCGCCCGCATTGTTCTGCGTGCCGCCAACGACATCCCATGTCCAGGTTCCGGGATTTGTGCGGTCGATCTGTCCGTCGCCGTTATCATCGAATTTTTTGTTCACAGTGATGGTGCCCGTCTTGCGGGCGTTGGTCACCGTGCAGGTTGCATTTTCATCGCCGACGTTGAGCTTGATCTCTCCCTTCACGAGCGAACATGCGCCGGATGCGCCGGTCAATGTGTACTGTGCATCATATGCAGATGATTCATGTACGGTGTACGGTCCGGTGCCTGTGGGGAGTGCAACTGACTGGCCGTCTTTCCATGAGCCTGCCTGGCCGTCAATGGTGAAGGTCCAGTCCTGGTCCATTGCTGGACCACCGCCGAGCACCACCTTGTCAAAGGTGATAGTGGCGGTGTTTCTGGTGTTGGTAAACGTACAGGTCGTTCCTTCTGTGACAACCGTTGCAATGGAGGGATTGCTGTTGGTGCAATTCGTGCCAGTGACGCTCGAGAAGGTATAGCCGTCCGGTGAGGTTTCAAGGACAGTATGTTCACCGGTGTAGACTGGCGCCGGAACGACAATGGTACCGTTGCTGTCCGTTGTGTACTGTGTTCCATCAACCGAGAATACGACGCCAGGCATGCGTTGCTGGTTTTGATCTTGCTTGACGATCGTCAAGTCGCCCGTGTCGCGCGTGTTCGTGAGGGTGCAGGTCTTGTCTTCGTTGGAAGCAACAGAAACAACACCTTGTGCATTACAATCACCAGAGTAGGTGAGAGTGTAGCCGCTCGGGCCGCCGGATTCAGTAACGGTGTATATTCCGGGGGTTACTGTTTTCTGTGTCCCCGTTTCACTGCCAGGGAATGAACCGACGCCATTGTTGATGTTCATGGTCCAGTTCGATGCTTGTGCAGTTCCGCCAACAACGTGCTTGATGACGGTCAAATCGCCTTTCTGGGTGAGGTTGTTGAACGTGCAGGAGATGATGTCTTGCTGACTCACTGGAATGCCATCGACGCTGTGCGTTTGCGGGTTGAAGGTTCCAACCTCATGTTTATTCTGGTCACTGCAGGACGCATCATTGAGTGCAAAGCCGTTCTGCGTTGTTTCCGTGATGCTTGCCGTTGCTCCATTTGCACCGATGTCGCTGATGTCAAACGTGACCTGGCCTTCTGTTCCAGTCGTTGTACCGCTCACCGGATCCACGGTGCCATCGGTTACATCTGCGCTGAACTCCCAGCCTGCTGCCGGTGTGCCGTCCACATTCTTGGTTACGGTGATGGTTCCGCCGCAGAGTGTTGTTGCAACCTTTGCGAGATCTGCCGCCAGCGTGGTAAAGCTTGTCGTGATCACGTCACTTGTCAGGATGTTGCCAGTGTTCACGTTCGGTCCGGAGATTGCTTTGAGGTTTTCAATATCAAGTCCATCACCAATGCCAACCGAAAGTATGCGGATGCCGGCTGCTTTGATCTGCTCGGAGTACACCATTGCTGCGTTCGTGGCCGTGGTGTCGCTGTAGTGGCCGGCATTGTATGCAGGAGCGTTGATATCAATCGTGTTCGGATTGCCGTCTGAAGCAAAGATCACAAGATCAGGATTTGTGCGATTTTTAAACGGGAGACGGGATGTTTCTTCCAAGGCATCCGCCCAGTTGGTCCAACCTTCGCTCTCTGCATCGTCAATGCGATCGTTGACCGTGGTGGCGATATTCGTAAAGCTGAGCGTCGGGGTCACCACGTTCGTGTCGAATTCCACAACACCGAACTGCGTCGGAGTTGCAGGGAGCAGTGCATTCACAAAGGCGTGATATGCATTTTTCATGTCTAGAAGTTCGCCAGTATCAATGGAACCAGAGCTATCAATGACCAACGCAATATCAAGACCACATGAATTTGCCAGCCGGGGGTTTGTATAAGGCGTCAGGTCGGTGTAGAGAACAATACTGATGATATCGTATTGGTCCTTCGTGTATGTTCCGACTGCTGGTGGGTCAAGATTTGTGATCAAGCTGCCGCCATCAGGACCGTCAATTTTTATACACACTTTGCTGATGGTGTAACCAGGAGATACAGCCCAATGTGCCGTCGTTGCATTTCCCGTGATCGTTGCTGATCCGTCGTAGTGGCCGAGGTCGTAGACCAAGGGCCCAGTCGCGCTTACATATGCATGAACATCCCCAGTGGGGCAGGTTGCATCAGTGGTTACTGTTTCTGCTGCGGGCGCCAGTTGTTTGGTGTCTGTGGTGGTTACGAGGCCTGCGGTGTCTTCCGCTTCACCGATGATAGGGGTGGAAGCTGCGTTTGCCTGCATCGGGGCGGCCAAAAAGCCGAACCCGACGCTGTACACCACGAAGGTGAACTGCACAAAAACGTTCACCGCCTTCACAAGGCGCTGCTTCGTTTTATGCTTTATTACGAGTTGAATCATATATGTTATGGAAAAAGTAATGTTTGTAATGAAAAAGCCAACAAAAAATTCAAATTTTTTATGTCTAGCATGTTGCCCCCCTTTTTCAAAGGGTTGTGTGAGCAAGCAGATTATTTGAACCTTTCGTTGGCTTTTCGTTTTACCCGGGATATCGTCCCAGGAAAGCGAGAGAGTATGTGAGAGTGAGTGCAAAAGAACGGTGAATGAGCAATGACTGAAAACAGGATGTTCTACAAAATAGAACCCCCCCCTTAGGCACAAAATACCTTACTGCAAGTGAAGAAATTTGTCAAGATGATTTCGTGCGAGGATTTACAATGAACATATTGGCTTTCGAGACATCATCATAGCCGAACAGCATTGGTCATGATTACAAAAAGAAAAGTGCAATGTCATACAGAATCAGTTTTTTTCTAGTAGAAAAAGCCATAAAATGATAGGATATGCCAGTATGAATATAGTCATTCTTGCTGGCGGTGGCGGTACACGTCTTTGGCCGCTTTCTCGCTCAAAGCGCCCCAAGCAGTTTCAACGAGTTCTTGGAAAATCCAGCCTTTTGGAGCTCACGCGGGAACGTCTTGGGACTGATTTTCCCGAAGATTCGCTCTATTATTCCGTTACTGAGGGAACCGCAGGATTCATTCGGGAAACTTTTCCACAGGTTCCAGAAGACCATATTCTTGTTGAACCTGAAAAAAGGGATACTGGTCCGGCAATGGGTTTTGTTGCGGCCATTTTGGAACTTTCTACTCCTGATGAACCTGTCGCATTTTTACCCTCAGATCACTATATTGCGGATCATGAGCGTTTTCGGGCGAGTCTTCACGTGGGCGAGGGATTGATTAGAGAAACAGGGAAATTGCTTGATATTGGCGTGGAACCAACCTGGCCAACAACGAATCTGGGTTATACACATGTTGGTAAGCGCCTGGAAGAACGAAATGGTGTGGAAATCTATGAATTCAAGGGGCATAAGGAAAAACCCCCCAAAGAAACCGCTGAGGAATATATAAAGAGCGGGGAATATCTCTGGCATGGCAATTACTACATGTGGACACCGCGGAAGTTTCTGGAAGCCTATGAAAAGCATGCGCCAGAGACGGCAAGGCTTTTGCGGGAGATTCAGCAGTTGTGGAAAGAAGGGAAGAAGGATGCCATTCCGGAAGTTTATGCACAATTAGAGAAGATTTCCATTGATTATGCAATTACAGAGAAATTGGATACGAAGGATGTGCTCATTATCAAAGCGCCTTTTGATTGGAGCGATGTGGGATTATGGAGTGAATTGAAGCGCGTTCAGGAAGAAAACAGCGATGATAATGTTGTGCAAGGCGTGCAACACATTAGCGTGGATACCAAAAACACGATGATTTATGGTGTTGATGAAAAAAAGGTGATCGCAACGCTCGGCGTGGAAGATTTGATCATTGTGGATACCGGTGATGCGTTGCTTGTTGCAGATAAGAAACGCGACCAGGAAATCAAAAAGATCGTGGAAAAATTACAAGAAGAAAAACGCGACGATCTTCTATGAACATACGCACACTTCTTGCGGGGCTTGTTGTGGTTGTATTGCTTGGTTTTGGCATTTGCTTTGCATGGTTTACGAATCAGCTACGCGCGGTTTCCAATGACGAGACAGCAATTTCGTTTCTTATTGAAGAAGGTCAAGGCGTAAGGACAATCGGGAAGAACCTTAAAGAAGTCAGCCTTATTCGCAATGAGCTTGTTTTTTCTACGTATGCAAAAGTGGAAGGTATTGCAAAAACGTTTCAAGCAGGAACCTATGAGCTGCGTCCGAGTTTTTCCAGTCAGGAAATTGCGCGTAAGATTTCTGAAGGTGAAGTTGATGATGTGGTTGAGGAGGGGGTTATTCAAAATAATCAGGTACGAATCACGATTCGCGAGGGTTGGTCGAATGCGACCATTGCGACCTATTTGAGTGAGGTCTATGAGGTAGCTCATGATGGGTCTATTGATGAGGCTGTTTTTCTTGCTGCGCTTGATGTGGCCGACAGTCGCGAGGTGGTACCAGATTCAACCTATGCGTTTCTCGCAAAAAAACCTTTGCATGCAACGCTTGAGGGTTTTCTTTATCCCGATACCTATCACATTTATCCTGAATTTGATGTGGAGGAAATCGTGAAAAAGATGCTTGATAATTTTGAGGAAAAAATTGCGCCGTATGAAGATGCAATTGATGCAAGCAACCGTTCACTTTTTGAGATTCTTACGGTTGCTTCCATTATCGAGCGCGAGGTATTAACAGACGCTGACATGAAGAATGCCGCTGATGTGTTTTGGAAGCGGTTGGATGAAGGCATCCCATTGCAGTCCGATGCCACGGTGAATTATGTGACGGGGAAAAATACCACCCGGCCGTCATTTGCGGATATCAGTATCGACTCGCCGTACAATACGTATGAGTATCCGGGTCTGCCGCCGGGACCCATCGGCAATCCGAGCATTGCGGCGATCGAAGCGGCATTGAGCCCCACGCCGAACGACTATTATTATTTCCTCACCAAAGAAGACGGTACGGCGGTTTTCTCACGAACATTAGATGAGCACAATGCCAATAAAGCGAAGTATCTCAAATAAGCAGCCGATGGTTCTTTCCATCGGTGGATCCATCATCAATCCAGGGAAGATCGATCGTGCATTCATTCGGAAGCTCCGGAGTGTGTTGCTGTCTGCCTCAAAAACACATCGATTGGGAGTCGTATTTGGCGGGGGCCAGCCATGCAGATTTTACCAAACCGCAGCGCGCGACCTCGGCGTTCACGGCCACGATGCGCTTGATTGGATCGGTATCCGCACCACGCAGGTCAATGCGGAGTTCATGCGTTTTGTGCTCGGTCCATCGGCATCGCCGGTGATCGCGAGCTATCATGATCCGCTCCCGCGGCATCAGATAGTGGTGGGGGCGGGGGAGAAGCCCGGCTCTTCGACGGATTTGGATACGGTGTTTCTTGCAGAAAAGCTTCACGCGAAGACGATTTTCAATCTTTCAAACATCGACTACGTCTATGAGAAAGATCCTGCAAAGTTTCGAAACGCGCGAATACTGAAGGATGTGACATGGAGAGAGTATGTGCAGCGCTTCCCGCTCGTTCGGACCCCTGGGATGCATGCGCCTTTTGATCCAACAGCGGTGAAGCGTGCGCGCAAGAATGGTATGATCGTTATTGTTCTGAACGGTATGAACATCACAAATCTTACGGCAGCACTTGCTGGGAAGCCTTTTAAAGGTACGGTTATTCATCCGTAGACTTCGTTATTACCACGCCCGCGTCTTCGCCCTTCGGGCTACGACGGGGCTCATAATGGCGCATTGGTTGACAGTATTTTTACACCTGCTATACTCCGTTTCGTTCACCAAAGACCAGAGGTAACCCAGAAACAAGGGCAATAAATCCTCTCGAGGTAAACAAAGTGCGCACGTTGTGCCTATTGTCTACGGTGAATAACCGTATTTTTTGTCTCTATCGAGCTAAGCTCGAATACCCTTATGCCAAAATCACGAGAAAAAAAAGAAGAAATAGTTCAGAAGGTCATCGCAGGCTTGAAGAACGCACCGTCTACGGTGTTTGTTATTCAGGATAAGCTTGAGATGAACGATCTGAATAAACTCCGCAAGGAGCTCAAGAGCGAGCAGGTCGAACTCGTTTCTGTGAAAAAAACACTTCTGAAGCTTGCCCTGAAGGATTCAGGACTCGCAGTGCCTGTTGATGAGTGGGATCGTACGATTGCCGTTGCCTTTGGCAGTGGTGACGCGATTGCACCAGCTCGATTGCTTCACAAATTCGCAAAGGATCACACAGAGCAGATCGTACTCAAAGGCGGCGTTCTTGAAGGTGCATATGTTAATGAGGCGCAGGTCAATGAGCTCGCAATGCTTCCGTCACGCCAGGAACTTCTCGCAAAGACGGTGTATGTGTTGCAGGCCCCCATTACCGGTTTTGCACGTGTGCTTGCTGGTAACCTGCGCGGTTTGGTGCAAACCTTGAAGGCAATTTCAGAAAAAAGTTCATAAATCATACACATTAGATTCAAAACCATGGCTGAAGAAGAAATGTCCGCCTCCGCAGAAGCTGCGGCGGATACAAAAGAAGAAGTAGTGAATGAAGAGGTAACAGTACCTGAAAAGTTTGCGAAGCTCGTCACCGAGATCGAAAAGATGTCCGTCTTGGACCTTTCTGAACTCGTGAAGATCCTTGAGAAGAAGTTCGGTGTTTCTGCTGCTGCCCCAATGATGATGGCAGGTGCCGCGGCTGCTGGCGATGCTGGTGCCGCAGAAGAGAAGGACTCCTTCGATGTGGAAATCGCGGCTGCAGGATCAAGCAAGATCGCAGTTATTAAGGTCGTTCGTGAGGTAACTCAGAAAGGTCTTAAAGAAGCAAAGGATATGGTCGATGGCGCTCCAACCGTTATTGCAGAAGGTCTGAAGAAGGCAGAAGCAGAAGAGCTGAAGAAGAAGCTCGAAGAAGCTGGTGCAACCGTCAACCTCAAATAATTTTCTTTAGAGAAAATCAAAAGACGCCCCGCCATTCGGCGGGGCGTTTTGGTTCTCTGCTATTCTGAAATGGAAAACTCGCTGACGGTTTGGCCGTTCAGGATGAATATGCGCTGGTTTACTTCATCAACAGAGAAGCCAAGTAGCGGCGCTTCTGATGTGATGCTGTATTGTTCCACAAATTGACCCTCTTTTGTAAAGCGCACAACGCGTTTGCCTGGGCCATCAAGAATATAGATACCCTCACTGCCTTCAATTGTCCACATCGCAGTGGCAACCGTCAGTTCAGGATCAACCGCCTTCAGTGAGAATGTGTCACGTGCTCCTTGGAAGTAACGCTGAATAGTTCCATCATTAAAAGTGATATAGACATTGCCGTCGATATCGATATCAATCGCATTTGTGAATGCAATGACTTCATCTCGCACCCAAGTGGATGAGCCACCAAATCCCGTTGCTGCCGCCGGGAAGCGGAAGATTTGATTTTCGTTTGCATCAACCATATAGAGGCGATCCAGAAATGTTGTTGCGGCAGTGAAGTTATGCTCACCAGCAGGAATGGGGAATGAAAGCGTACTCCATGTATCATCGTCAGGGGAGTATGCAAAGAGGAGATTGTCGTTATTCAGAAGGAGTATGCGTTCACCATCAGTGGTCATGATTCGCACATCACCAAGCGCAAAGTCGGGCGGTGCAATAACTGTCAGTTCGAGCTCATCAGTGCCCACGCGGTAGAGTGCGTTGGTATTCGGGTTGTATGCATAGAGAAGCGTTCCTACTGCAACGAGTTTTGTCCCTTGCGCATCTGGGCTTAAGCTCGTAAAATCCGCTTTTACAACCATAGTATCTATGGTGTGGATGTTGCGCGTTTCATTCAGTAGCACATCGGTGCGTGTGCGAAGATCGTCAGCCCGCTCACGATCGTTTTTATTTGATATATGCGCATCATCAAGGAGATGAATATTTTCGCGGAGCACGCTCTGCGCGCCGGTATTGTCGCCAAAACTCAGAGAGGTTTCCGCATCGAGAAGATTCTCCTCAATATTCACGAATGTCAGTGCGAGTTGTTCAGTTTGTTCCGCATTGCGTGAACGTTGCCCGAGCCAAACAATGCTTTGCGCAAAAACAACGAGCGCAACGAGCGCTATCATGAGTATTATCTTCCGGTTTTTTGGGAGATGCTGAAAGCGGATCACTTGCTTGGATATAAGTCCCTCTGTTTCCTTTGGCAGTTCGAGTGCGCGTTCATGAATAGGTTTTTCCTTTCGCAGTTTTTGAACACCACGCACACCCCCGCCCACCAATATTCGCAAACCGCGTTCAAGGAGTGCAACGAATTGCAGGAAGTAGTGCGGCCGTTCGATAGACATACTGTGCGGTGAGCGAATCACGCCGCCCGCATGTATGCGGCGCTCTGGTTTGTGCTGAATTTTCGTGCGCCAAAATGATGCAAAATCATGCGCAATTTTGCTGCTGCGCTTTCCCGCTTCTGCGAGGATAGACGGCGCGAGTAGTTCGTTTGTTTTGTTCTCGCGGATGATGAGATCATCCATTGATGCGTCAGAACCCGTTGGTACGCGTCGAGGCTGTTCATTTGCCGGTACGCGATACATCGGCACTTCATCATGCGTGGGGATGAGGCGCGCGGTAATCGCAAGAAATTCCGCATCATGTTGATGCTCATGCAGGAGTTGCTCGAGTGCAGTGATGGCTTCATGTGTCGGGCGGCCAACAATGAGCTGTCGGAGTTTTTCCTGCGAGAAATAATCCAGCAGCGTTGACGTTGTCATTAATACTGATGAACCCTCGGTGAGTTCACCTTCAACAATAGAAGAAAAAATCTTGAGAGGATTTGCAGGTTCATCGCGTTCCGGAGAATCCAGCACATTCACCATGCGCCGACCAAGGATAAGAAACATATCCATGCGGCCGAGGTGCGTGAAGATGATGTGCTCGCCATGGATCACGCCGATCAAAGCAGAGAATTCTTCCAGCCAGTCCGTTATGCCTTCGCGCACCAAGCTATGGAGTTTGCGGTTAACGTGATTCAGTGCCTCCTCAAATGCCGTGCTAATGGCAAGCTCTTCTGTGTGGTAATAGGACTCCTTTAGCTCATTTTGTATGGTACGCAAAATGTTCGTTGCGTTTTCATCTGGATGCGCAATATCAACCAATATGAAAAGACGCCCAAGAGCTTGCTCCTCGAGCGGAGTGGGTTGGGCGAGAAAAACGTGTGAAGCATGCGCACTTGCGTTTTGGTCCCCAACGTGGAGTTTTTCGATGTCAAGAAAGAAACGCTGCATGGCTAAAATGCGGGTCAGGACGTACAGACGTTGCCTGGATAAAGCGATATGATTATACTATGAGGGTATCCTTGACGCAATGTGATGCAATCAAGCCTTGAACACATTTTTGGTTCACGGACGCGAGTGAAGCTTCTCCGCCTTTTTACGTCGGATGCGGACTCCACCTACTTCGTCCGGGAGCTCTCACGTAAAGTCGGAGAGCATATGAATTCAGTTCGTCGTGAACTGGGTCTTTTGGAAAAAATTGGCTTTGTGCAATCAGAAACAAAAGAGCAGAAGAAATATTATCGCGCGAATCCAGACAATGTTCTCTTTCCGGAGATGAAAGGTCTATTTGTGAAGGCAGACCTCCTTCTGGAGCAGGACTTTGCCGAGAAGATTCAAGAAACCGGACGCATAAAACTTATTCTTTTGAGTGGATTTTTTGTTGGCCTGAATGATAGCCTCATTGATCTTCTTGTGGTTGGTCAGGTGAATAAAAGAAAATTTGTTCGACTCGTGAATGGCTTCTCCAAATTATTTGATCGAGAGATTCGCTATACAACAATGACGCGCAAAGATTTTGATTATCGTCGTCAGGTGACAGATCGCTTTCTCTATCGCATTCTTGGCGACGAGCATATTATTCTTTATAATCAATTACATGCATCGGCAGAGGAACGAGATGCATCGCTTGCCTTATGAGAAAACATAAAAAAAAGAAACCAATACGGCGAAGAGGAATCGTCGTACGGACAAAGAAGTCCATCTTGAAGAGGAAGGGAAAAGTGAAGAGGGTTGTCGCTCGTAGGAGAAAAATACAAAAGTCTGTAACTGATGTGCGTATCCGTACCCCGCGCGGCACGCTTTTAGGGACGCTGTATATACCCAAGAAACACAATCTACGAGATACGCCTGTGGTGGTTTTTTTGCCGGGCAGGATGGATGACCATCGCCAGATTTGGTATAACAATTTTTATCGCGCTTTGAATGGGAAGGGTATCGCGGCACTTGGTCTTTCTTTGAATGGGCACGGGAAGAGCTACGGAGCCTTCAAAGATTTTACGTATTCCCGTGGCGTGAAAGACGCACAGGATGCAATACGTTGGTTGAAAAAAAAAGGAGTGCGTCGCATTGGCATGGCAGGCTTTAGCCAGGGTGGAGGCGTAACGCTGCAGGTGGTTGCGCAAGATCCCACATTACTCGCTACCGTACTTGTTGCGCCTGTTGTTTTTCCAAAACAGGTGCATGAAAGTTTGCTCTCCTATGATGAACGCGAGTTTTTAAAGACGCATAGTTATGTTGATGAAGAGGCCACCCCTGGAAACAAGCGGCGTGTTAGCCGATCATTTTTCACAGAAAATCAAAAGCATCCGTCATTTCTTCAGGATGCTGAGCAGATACATGGGCCGGTCCTGATTATACATGGAACAAAGGATGAAATAGTGCCGTTGTACCACTCAAAGCGCTTTTATCAGGAATTGGGGTCTGAAGCATCATTGAAGGCGCTTCACACGATTTTTGGCACCGTTCATGATTTTTCAAATAAGAAACATGAGCATGAACTCATCCGCGCGGTTGCTGATTTTTTTACATTGCGTCTTGGCCAGAAGGTGTTAACATCGGTTAAAGTCGCCGTTACGCATCAAGGAAAAGTATTGCTTCTTAAGCGGAGTACGCGCGTTTATACTGCACATTTGCAGTGGGATGTTATTGGTGGAGGGTTGGATTCGCATGAAATACCCGACAAGAAGGCCTTGGAAGAAACAGAAGAAGAATCAGGGATTCCGCGTGCCTATCTTGCCATACGCAAAAAAGCCTATTGGCTTCGGGTCGACCCAGGTGATCCACTACGAAGGCGTAAATACATCTATCATGTAGAATCCGACACTGCTCGCGTAAAACTCAACTGGGAGAATGTGGATGCCATGTGGGTTGATCCAAAGAAGTTGCCGAAAAAGAATCTTCGAAAGCATATTCGTGAGTATTTGCGGCGCGTAGACCTTTTATGATCCTTGTCCTCGACACTACTGATCCGCAGACGCTGCGTTTTGGAATTTCAATCAATGGGCTCAGGATCAAAAAGAGCGAAGCGCATCACCCGAAAAAGGATGAGCGCCTTGATGCCACCGCGCTGCTTTTGCGTTTCTTAAAAAAGCATACAACAGGCAACGATCTCAGTGGCGTTATTGTGCGGGATGCGGCCGGAACCTTCAGCGGCGTGCGTCTTGGTATTTTGCTCACAAATGCTCTGGCGCTTTCAGAGAATATTCCTGTCACTGCGGTAAAGATTTCTGGCACTCCTTCACTTACGCAATTACTGCACAAGGGCGCAGTTGTTCTAAAAAGGAGTACAGCAGGTGTGTATCTTATTCCGCGCTATCACAAGGCACCCAACATTTCCAAATCAAAGGTGCGCAGAATGCCGCAAAGAATACGGCATCAACGCTGATAGAAGAGCGTGCGCCCAGCGTTGCCAAAGGCGCGTTTGACTGGCATCGTACTGCCAGAAAGAACCGCTTCAAAACCAAAGCGGTCTCTGAGCGTGTCTACGGCACGTTGAATATGCTGAATGCGCATCAATCGTGAGAATGGGAAGGAATGCTGGCGCGGATTTGGCGTGAGCTCGCTGAGCGTGACTCCGATGAGTCTTATGGGGCGCGGTTTTCTGAGCACATGAAAAAGCTGTTCAATTTTTTCATACAGTAAATGCTGGTCATCTGTTGGGTGTTGCAGGCGCAACTGTTTGCTTTCTGTCGTGAAGTCGTAGTATCGGATGGTGATTTTTATGACATGCGCATATGTATTGTGGCGCCGAAGCCTACTCGCTGCTTTTTCTAAAAGATATGAAGCGGTACTCAGCAGCGCTTTTGTATCTGTGAGATCGTCGTTGAAGGTGTGAGCGTGACCCACGGACTTTACATCCTCATAAGCTTTTACTGGTCTTGTATCGATTCCACGAGCCCTATCTTGCAGTATGGTTCCGCGCCATCCAAAAAGTTGGATCACTCGTCGTTCTGGTAGGCGCGCAATGTCGCCTATGGTATGTAATCCATTCATACGAAGGTACTTTTGGGTTTGCTTGCCAATACCGGGCATGGCAGATGCGGGCAGGGGAGCAAGAAATCGTTCTTCTGTGCCAGGATGTACAACACACATTCCATTAGGCTTTGCTTCTTCGGAGGCGATCTTTGCGATTGTTTTGCTTGTACCCACACCAATACTTACCGCAAGGCCGAGTTCAGTACGGACGCGGTCACGGATTTCTTGTGCCAACTCATGCGCCATCACCCATGAGGTTATTGGCGTTACATCAATGAATGCCTCATCCAGTGAACGCGGTTCCAAATGATTACTGTATTCAGCAAGAATCTGAAAGAAGCGCTCTGAGAATTGACGGTAATGAGCAAAGCTTCCTTCAAGGTAGATCGCTTGCGGTGCGATACGGTATGCTTTTTTAAGCGGCATTGCCGTTTTAATACCGAGCGCCCGCGCAGCGTATGAAGGGCATGCAACGATGCCCCGCGTTTTTGGGTGCTTTTCTGGGTTTCCACCAACGATCAAAGGCTTACCCTTAAGTTCGGGATGCAGCACCTCTTCAACAGAGGCGAAGAAGGCATCGAGATCGCAATGGAGAATAACGGGTTTCATGGAATATCTTTTACCGAAGAAAAACCTCCGCCTTCGTCCCGCTTTAGCGGGACTTCGGCGGATCCGCCATACGCGGAGAAGTCATTACCGAATAAAAATCGAAGATAAAAAGTAAATTTTTTTAGGCAAAAGAACGGATGATGCCAAGCACCTTGCCCTGAATGACGAGATTTTTCACCAGACGCGGCTTATACTTCTTATTTGCTGGTTGCAGACGAATGTAGTGTTTATCTTTAAAGAATTTTTTGAGCGTTGCTGTTCCATCTTCTAACAATGCAACAACCGTATCCCCATTCTGTGCGTACTCTGTTTTTTCAACAACGACATAGTCACCATCCTGAATGAGGCTTTCGATCATGGAGTCACCCTGCACCTTCAAGACATAGGCGTTCTTACCGCGAACCATTTCTTTTGCAACGGGAATATGCCGGTCGATATTTTCTATTGCTTCAATCGGCTCTCCCGCAGTAATGAGACCAACCAACGGAAGGCTGATCGCATCGTTACCAATTTCTCTTGACTCTTTTGTTTTGCGTGTCGTTCTGAGAATGCGGATACCGCGCTCCTGTCGTGCATCACGAGCAATAAACTTTCTTTCTTCAAGATATGTGAGATGCTCATGAATGGTTGCGAGTGAGTGTACTTTCAACTGCTTTGCAATTTCTGTGAGTGTCGGCGCAAAGCCTTCTTTTTCAATATAGTCCTCGAGATATGCGAGGATTTCTTGTTTTTTTCTTGGGAGAACGTATGCCATGTTATGTAAAGCGGAGATACTTTGTTGAAATTCCAAGACTTGTGCCATAGGTGCGGGCTGCTTCTTGTGCGGCTACATCCCAGCGTGAGAAGCGGAAAACTTTCTTTGCAAATACGATAATACGCTCCATGCCATTTGAAAGCTGAACGTACCATCGGCCTTCTTCATTCAACTCATATTGAATGCTTGGCAAAACCAAGCCGATGTATGGAGAGGGGATACGGATATTCACAATGTGCCAGCCGCTGGTATCTGATGTCTGTTCTTCGGTCACGTCAAAGTTCTTTAGAAGTTTTTCGTCTTTAATGCTCTCTTTGATAATCATTCCGGTGTAGTAGGTCATAGTAGAAAGAAGGATATACCGAATAAAAACCGAAGTCAAGATGTGGTTATCCACATAGAGCAAGACCTCGGGTGCGGAACCGAGGTCGTTGTTGCGAAGCAAGGTTGTTGGGGAAAGGAGCGTGGGTACTGCGGTGGTGGCAGCGTCAGTCGTCGACGCGGGGATGCCGGGCATCCGCACAATCAGGGTCGTCCTCTGCGATGAAGGGATCGGTGAGGCCTTTCCAGTCGCAGGTGGGGAGGAGCAGCGCGATGCTGCTGATCAGCACGACGATACCGGCCGCGATGTCGGTCTCGCTGAATCCGGAGTGCGGGCTCCGGATGAGCCATACCCCATACAGCAGGGCGGGGATGGAGAGCAGCGCCTTCCGGATCCAGCAGTGCTTGAAGAGTCGGACGTAGTATCCGGATATTCGTAGCGCACCGGCGCCGGACCAGTACTCGGCGGAGAGCACTGAGAGCGCGAGGAACATGCACGCACCGAGCGCATCGCCGAAGCGAATCGCCAGCACCAACGCCACCATACTCACCAGCAGAGTAGAGCCGGCGATTCTCTCGATGAGGCGGAGCCTCGGAAGGGTCAGCAACAGGAGGGGATTCCTGATGCTCTTCGGCAGGATGAGATCCGCGGGAAGGGGCGCATAGGAGCTCATGGTGCCCTCCTAGGACGGCTGAAGTCTGCGGGCAGAAAAACGTCAGTGTAGTGGTCAGGCTCTCTGCCGGGTATCAGCAGGATGCCGACCAGCAACACGACGGCGATGATCAGGAGTCCTCCAACGAGTACAATGTTCCAGAGTGGCACGATGACGTACCGCCAGAGTACCCTCGGAAGAAGGAGCAGGACGCTAGTGAGTGCCATGGGGACCTCCAATTGGGACCGTTGTGAGGCAGGTGCAAAGGTGCGAAAGAGAACGTGATACTCAGAACCTACGCCTTCCCTTATGATGCGTCAACACAGGGATTGTGCCCAGCGGTACGCCGATGCTACCATGCGGGAAGCACATGGCAACAAGATATACCATTAAAAAATCCTTCGACCCTTCGCAGTTTACGGTGGATTATTCAAAGGAGCTCAATACGGAGCAGTTTGAGGTGATTGAAAAGGGTGAAGGCCCTGTGCTTGTTATTGCAGGTGCCGGTTCCGGAAAAACGCGTACGCTGGTCTATCGTGTCGCGTATTTGATCGAACGCGGCGTGCGGCCGGAGAATATCCTTCTTGTCACGTTCACGAACAAGGCTGCCAAGGAAATGCTCTTCCGCGTCGAGCGCCTGCTTGGCACATTTCCAAAAAGCCTTTGGGGCGGCACGTTTCACCATGTGGCGAATCTTTTGTTACGCAAACATGCGAAGCGGCTCGGCTTTCACAATAACTTCACCATACTCGACCAAGAGGATTCTCGCAGTCTCGTGAAGGTTCTTGTGAAGGATCTTGGTATTGATCCAAAAGCGCGACGCTTTCCTTCCCCTGCGGTCATTCAGGGCATTCTCTCGCTTGCCGCGAATACAGAAAGCTCCGTGAAGGAGACGGTTCTTGAATACCGTTCTGCGTTTGAAGATATCATTCCGGATCTTGAACGCATTGGCGTGGCATATAAAGAACGCAAGTTGCAGAACAATCAGATGGATTTTGATGACATGCTCGTGTATCTTTTGAAACTCCTTAAAGAGCATGATGATGTGCGGAAGAAACTCGCAGCGCAGTTTCAGTATGTTTTGGTGGATGAGTATCAGGACACCAATACGATTCAGGCGGATATTGTGCAGCTCTTGGCGTCGCATCATAAGAATCTGCTTGTTGTGGGGGATGATGCGCAGTCCATTTATTCTTTTCGCGGCGCGGATATTGCCAACATCCTTGATTTTCCAAAACAGTTTCCCGACGCACAAACGTTTTATCTTACGAAGAATTATCGTTCCACGCAGCCCGTGCTTGATCTTGCAAACGATGTGATTGCGAGAAATACGAAGCAGTTCGAAAAAGAGCTGGTGCATGTGCGGAGCGGGGGAGAGAAGCCGCAAGTCATTCCCGCGCAGTCTGCGAGCCAGGAAGCGGAGTTTATCGCGCAACGGATATTGGAATTGAGAGATGAAGGCGTGCCACTGAGAGAAATGGCCGTGCTGTTCCGTGCTTCACATCATTCACAGCAACTGGAGTTTGAACTGACGAAGCGTGACGTGCCGTATGAATATCGCGGAGGCATGCGTTTTTTTGAACGCGCGCATATTAAGGACACGATCGGGCACTTGCGCCTTCTGGAAAATAACCACGATGAAGTGACATGGATGCGCGTGTTGACGCTGCAAATGGGCATCGGAAGCGTGAGCGCCGGCAAACTCACGGCAATCGCCAGGAGGCAGGAGCAGCTGGCCGATGCGCTGCGCCAGGATTTTTCTTCTGTGCTGACGTCGCGCTCCGCAACGGGATTTAAGCGGTTTCAGGCTCTCGCGATCAAACTCACGCAGCAAAGAGAGAGCGGTCCCGCGGTATTGATACGACTCGTGAAGGATTCTGATTATGCGGAGTATCTGCGGAATCAGTTTCCCGATTGGGAATCCCGCATGGAAGATATTGAGCAGCTTGCCGTTTTTGCAGAGCAATACGCATCCCTCGGAACGTTTCTTTCGGAAGTGAGTCTGCAGGAGTCATTTGGCATGGCGCAGACAGGCGAGGCAGATGGCGATAATGAAGATGCCATGGTGCTCTCAACGGTGCATCAGGCCAAGGGGTTGGAGTGGGAAGTTGTTTTTGTGCTGAATCTTTCGGAAGGGGCATTTCCCAATGCAAAGGCTTTGGATGATGCAGGGGGTCTTGAGGAAGAACGCCGTCTTTTTTATGTGGCAATCACGCGCGCAAAGACCTATTGTTTCCTGACGTATCATCTTGGGCTCAACATGCGAACCACATCAATGCACTTGCAGTCGCCGTCGCAATTTCTTGAAGATATAGATTCACATCTTATTGAACGCGTGGAACTTGAGGAAGAATATCAGGAACGGGTTGGAAGCACGATTTTTAAGAATCAGCTTGAATGGGATGATGCGGATCAGGGCGAAAATAAGGATGATACAGAGGAAATTGGGTACTAGGGCTTGACAAAAATGTCATAAGCTGGTAGCTTAGGCCAGCACATTTTCCATGCCCAATTTCGGCGACCGAGCAGTTGCGGTTTGCAAACCCTGCCCGTCCACGCTAGTGGGGTTTATCTCCGTGATTGTCCGGAAGCCCGGGCGCTTCTGACGCTGCTGGAGGGATGTTCACTCTTTCGACCTGAACTCCGCGTGAGTGAATCGAGAGAAGCAGAATCTCCCTTGCTCCGTGCGCAAGAAGCGCCTCTTCTTTGGAGGGCGAATCCTTCTACGCTCGTGTGTTGACCTCACCATGACATCGCAGACAGATGGTTCATAAAGGTGTTGGTTGACCACGGCGCTATGAGGGATGAGCCCCACTCTTTAGCTCGTTACATGCATTACAGGATACGTTGCAGACTCTTCGAGAGTCAGCTCGGGTTCGCAGGCCATGTAGGTCTTGCACCGCGGTCGATTACTTGGCCCAAAAACCCCAGCCCACAACGTGATCCTGGCGGCGGGATCCACATCCCTGTCTATTGCCCTCCTAGGACACCAAGGGGGCGTGGCACTCTCGCCGTTCTTTTTGCGGGTGCTTGGCGGCACCATAAGGTGGTTTCGTCCCCATGACGACAGGTCCTTCTTCGCGCGGCTCTTCTTCCCGCGTAGCAAACCTGGGCACTTTGAGAGTGCCAACCACCCCCCTTTCTCGCATTCGGGAGCTGTGCCCCGGAAGACTGATTCTACGGAGTCAGTGGAGGAAACTCGACACAGCGTCTCGGATAACCGGTATGAAGACTAACCTCTTCCTACCGGTTCCTTTTTATACGCATATTTGCGGTGGGGCAGGGTATTTGACGAATAGGGGAAAGTGGGGTAGAATGGATTTACGGGGTAGAAAGTGGAAAAAAGTGGGGAAAAGTACCTTACACTGTGGATAACCGTATCCCTGTGGGACTTTCTCCTCGACTCTTCTGAATATTTACTTTTGCCATGTTTATTGGCGAATACAATCATTCACTGGACGATAAGGGACGTCTCGCAGTCCCAAAAAAGTTCCAGGCAAAACTCAAGACCGGCGCAGTGGTCACACGAGGCCTCGACCGCTGTCTTTTCCTCTATCCAAAGCAGGATTGGGAGAAGTTAGCAGAAAAGCTCTCTGCACTGCCCATTGCAAAGGCGAACACTCGCGCGTTCTCGCGCCTGATGCTTGCTGGCGCAATGGAAGCACCACTTGATGGTCAGGGACGTATCGTTTTACCAGAATATCTGCGGCAATACGCAGGTATTGGTAAAAAGGTGGTGGTTGCAGGCCTTATGAATCGACTCGAACTCTGGGATGAGAAAGAGTGGGAGTCATATAAGAGCACAACCGAGCGGACGTCAGGGGATATTGCGGAAGCACTCGGCGACCTCGGGGTATAAGTGTAGCCGAATTTCAGACGTTTACCATGCTTGTATAAACGTTTGAGGTATGGAAGCACCCCACACGGCGGTTTTACCCCGTGCAGTTTTGCATGCCTTGGATCCAAAACCAGGCGATACCGTCATTGACGGGACGCTTGGCGCAGGTGGACACGCAGAATTGCTCTTGGAACGTACTGCGCCAGATGGCGCATACGTCGGCATTGATCTTGATGCGGCAATGATTGCCGTTGCCAAGAAGCGCCTCGCGCGTTTTGCAGACCGCACGACATTTATCCACGGTGCATTTGATGACATTTTAAGAAACGAACATGTATCTCTCGCATCTTTACCTCAGCCTCGCCACGTATTCCTTGACCTGGGCGTATCATCGTTTGCTCTTGATGATGTGAACCGCGGCCTTTCGTTTCTCCGGAATGGGCCGCTTGATATGCGGTTCAACCCAGAGGATACGAAGACACCAACGGCTGCTTTTCTTCTTTTGACCCTTTCATCTTCTCAACTCGCAACAATCTTTCGCGTTTATGGCGAAGAAAAGTTTGCGAGCCCCATTGCCGACGCTATCGTCAATGAACGTTCTGTGAAGCCTATTGAAACAACAGGTGAACTCGCACAATTAGTCACCGATGTGTATGCAGAAAAGTTCAAGACAGGCGGGCGGACACCATATCTTCGCGGGGGTAAGCATCCGGCAACACGTATCTTTCAGTCATTACGCATTGCCGTGAATGATGAGATCGGGAGGTTAGAGCGGGCGCTTCCAGAGGCACTCAAGCTTCTAACGCCAGGGAGTCGCATGACGGTCATCAGTTTTCATTCTCTAGAGGATCGCATCGTTAAAAACTTTTTCCGCGAGCATAGTCGGAGTGAGCAGCCAACAGTAAAGCTGATCACTAAAAAACCGCTTGTGCCCGACGAAGAAGAAATCGCGGAGAATCCGCGCAGCCGATCGGCAAAACTCCGCGCGGCAGAAAGAATATAAAAATAGAAAGCTAGAGATTTTAGAGACGTTAGGTGATGAGTGTAATATCACTTTCACCCTCTAACCACTCTAGCTCCGCTAACCAGCCTAACCCATGTCCCCACAACTCACGGCAATCAAGCATCAGCAGCGTCATGCGCGCACACGTCCAGCACGTTTTCATTTTTCCTGGAATGCAATTGGTAGTGTTCGCATTACCGCTATTATGCTCGTGGTCACCTTTGCGCTTGGGGGGGTCTATGTGAGCCTTCTGAATAAGAGTTCTGTTGAGGGTTTTGCTTTGAAAGATCTTGAACAGCGCGTTGAGGAGCTAGAACTGGAAAACGACCGTCTGCACTATCAAGCGAGCGCACTTTCTTCTCTTTCTAAAATTGAACAATTTGCTGAAGCACAAGACATGATTCGTGGTGAGAGTATCACGTATCTCCCTGATGTTGGCAGCACAGTCGCGGCACGGTAAGATACCGTCATGCGACATACTCGGTTTGCAGCACAACAACGCGGGAAGCAACAAGGTTCTCATTTTTCTTTAAGCCCCCCAAAGGATCGCATGGGATGGGTGCTTTTGGCTGTTCTTGCATTGGGCGTGGTCATTACCGGCCGCCTCGTGATGCTTCAAGTTGTGCATCATGGTTTTTATGTTGCGCTTGCCGAGGGGCAGTATGAAAAAAGCGAGGAGCTCACACCGCGCCGCGGTGAACTTTTTCTTACCAGCGCGCACGATGAGGGGACCATTCCTCTTGCGATAAACCGCGAACTGTATCTTCTGTATGCAGTGCCGCGCGATGTGGAAGGCATTGAGGAGACGATCACAAAACTGAAAGGGTATATTGATCTTGACGAAGATGTATTGCGTGAACGTCTCTCAAAAGAAGGGGATCTTTATGAGCCACTGATGCACAAAGTAACGCCAGAACAGAAGGAAGCTATTGAGGCTTTAGCGCTTCCTGGTTTGCGTTTTTTACCTGAAGATGAGCGTTTTTATCCTGAAGGTCGGACAAGCGCCCATCTCTCAGGATTTTTGGGATTCTCGGGCGATACGCGCCTGGGGCAATATGGGCTGGAGGGGTTCTTTGAGGAAGAACTTGCCGGTGAACCCGGTTATTTGCAGGCACAGCAGGATGCCGGTGGGAGACTGATTCCCACCGGTGATCGCCTGTTTAAGTCTGCTGTTGATGGAACGGATTTTGTTCTGACAGTTGATCAGAGTATCCAATATTTTGCGTGCACGCGTCTTGAGGAGGAAGTGCAACGACATGGTGCGGTGAGCGGCAGCGTCATTATTATGGACCCATCAACCGGTGCAATCATTGCAATGTGCGGCGCACCATCATATGACCCAAATGCCTATGGCGATGTGAAAGAGATCAAGGTGTTCCGCAACGCAGCCGTAGAAGATGTGTATGAGCCGGGATCAGTCATGAAACCGATTACCATGGCCGCTGCGTTGGACCTTGGCAAGGTGACGCCAGAAACAACATATGAAGATACGGGCAGTGTTGAGATTGCCGGGTACACGATCCGGAATGCCGATGACAAAACCTACGGCGTGAAGAATATGACGCAGGTTCTTGAGGAATCTATTAACACCGGGGCAATTTTTGCAGCACAGCAGGTGGGGAATGAAGCCTTCCGTACGTATATGCAGCGTTTTGGATTCGGCGCCGCAACCGGTATTTCATTACCTGGCGAGCATCCGGGCAACATCAGCTCTTTGGATAATCTTCATGATTTGTATACCGCAACAGCATCCTTTGGGCAGGGTATTACCGCGACGCCATTACAGTTACTGCAGTCATTTGGCGCAATAGCAAATCATGGATTGATGATGAAGCCGTATCTTATTAAGGAACGCATTACACCATCAGGACATCATATTGCGGCTGAACCAGAAGAGGTGCGACAGGTGATACAACCAAAAACCGCGAGCACGCTTGCGGGCATGCTTGCAAATGTGGTGATTAATGGGCATGGCAAGAAGGCTGGCGTGGAAGGATATTACATTGCAGGAAAAACAGGAACTGCGCAGGTGCCTGATGAGAACGGCCCTGGCTATGACAAAGATCGCACCATTGGGACGTTTGCCGGTTTTGGTCCGGTGACTGACCCAGCTTTTGTGATGGTGGTGAAGATCGATGAACCAAAGACGGTACAGTTTGCGGAGAGTACGGCCGCACCGCTCTTTGGCGAGATTGCGGAATTTTTGCTGCAGTATTACGATATCCCTCCAAGTCGCACTCCATAAGTCATATCATGCGTAAACTTTTTCAGGGTCTTCTCGGTTTTCTTGCACAGCGCACCGTTCGCCGTTTTAAACCGACGGTTGTTGCAGTGACCGGTAGCGTTGGCAAGACGAGCACAAAGGAGGCCATTGCCGCTGTACTTGCGCGTGCGGGTACGGTCCGTAAGAATTCAGGTAATTTGAATAATGAAATTGGCGTGCCACTTACCATTTTTGGTAAGCAAGGGAGCGCGGGAGTAAATCCCTTTTTTTGGCTTGGTGTTTTTTTTGGTGCAGTGTGGAAGCTGATACGCGGGGGTGCGTATCCCAAGTATCTTGTACTTGAGATGGCAGCGGATCATCCGGGGGATATTCACTATCTTACGTGGATCGCCCCACCACGCATCGGCGTTGTCACGGCCGTGAGTCCGGTGCATATGCAGTTTTATTCCAGCATCGGTGATGTGGCAAAGGAAAAGTTCGGCGTGATCAAGCCGCTTACCGCCGAAGGTTTTGCCCTTCTCAATGCCGACGATGAAGTCGTGCGTAATTTTGCTTCACAAACAAAAGCAAAAGTCATTACGTTCGGAAAGAATGAAGATGCAACGGTGCGACTTTCTATCGCAACGCCGGCATATGGGCCGCCTCTCCCCAGCAATACTCGTAAGGCTGTTCTTGGCGTGAATGTGGGGCTCGTACATATGAATGATGCGGCAGAAATCTTTGTGCAGGGGGTGATTGGGGAGGGCATTGCGGCAAGCCTTCTTGCCGCTGCTGCAGTTGGGCATGTCGTTGGTGTGTCATTACCGCAGGCGGCTGCGGCACTGACCGGATTACGCTTCCCGCCTGGACGTATGCGACTTCTTGAAGGTATGGATGACATTTTACTTGTTGATGATACCTATAACTCATCACCGAGGGCTGTTCATGCGGCACTGCAAGCCGTTGCCGCATTGGATCCTAGCATGGATCGGCCTGTTCGTCGTTATGCAGTGCTCGGTCATATGGCGGAACTTGGAATAACCGCTGAGCAGCTCCATGAAGAAACAGGACGCATGGTGGCGGAAGCGGCATTTGATGGGCTGATCGTTTTGGGTGAGCACGCGCATGCCGTTGCGCGCGGCGCAGAAGCAGGCGGCATGACGCAGGAACGGTTGTTTATTGCGAAGCATCATGAGCAAGCAATCGCACATTTGCATACACTTTTAGAGCCTGGAGATATTGTATTGGTGAAGGGCTCTCAGGCAGCGCGCATGGAAGCCGTTGTTGCCGCGTTGCTCAAGGATCCCGCATTGGCAGGGGAGTTACTCGTGCGTCAAGGAGCTGCATGGCAAAAGAGTAAGCCGGTGATTCGTTTGAATATCACCACGTCGTCTTGACCACCGTGAGTGCGCGCAGTAGAATAACGGCGCCGTCTTATTATTGAAGCGCCGTCGTGCAGAAGGCAGAAAAAATAATGGGACGCGTTGCACTACTGCTTGCAGGTGGCACCGCGCTTACCAATAGACCAAGCAAAGGAAACGTGATTGAAAAGGCCACGGATGTTCCGCTTTGGGTGAAGCAGGTGCAAGAACTGCGTATGGTCGCGGATTTTGAGCCGTATTTTTTATTTGGAGAAAACGACGTTCGTGTTGGGCCAAAAGAATTTGTTGCACTCGCGGAGAGCATTAAAGAGCTCTATGACGAGTATGATGGAATCGTTATTGTGCATCATTTGCAAAATATTGAGTATGCCATTGCGGCGATCAGTTTAATGATTCAGCAGCCGGGGAAGCCGATTATTTTTACGAGTTCGCCATACGCGCTTCACGGCACAGGAACCACGGCAACATTTTTACCTGTTTTCTCGCAGTATCATGGTCTGGGCGTGAAGGCAAATCTTCTCAATGCACTGCATATTGCCGTCTCGGATATTCGCGGGGTGTTGTTCATGTTTGGTAATCGATTGATGTCCGGCCTGCATGTGGACCGCAGTACGCATGAAGCAATGAATCCTTTCACGACCATTGGTGATCATACGTATGGAGGTGTGGATTTTGGTTTGCGCCTTACCACGCAGCGTGGTCCGCGGCGTTCAACAAAGAAGCCGGTGTTTAAGATAGGCCTTGAAGAGCAGGTGCAATCGCTCGGGTTTCAGCCATCGTTAGCCCTTGGATTACAAACCGCCATCGCGCCAAAGACGAAGGCCGTTGTATTGCACATGGACGGCGAACAACCATTGGATCCCGCGAGTGTCGCAGATCTGACACTTCTTGCAAAGGAAAAACTCGTCGTATTTCATGGCGGATCTTCTCAGCCCGTGCTTCCGCCTGGCGTTATTTTTGCAGGCAACATGACGCGATCCATGGCGGTAGTAAAGACGATGTGGGTGCTGGCACAGCATACAGACCCTCAGAAGGCGGCACGTTTGTTGACAAAAAATGTAACCGGCGAACTCATCAAGAAAGGAAGCGCATGAACCTCTATTTCTTTGCTCCAGAACAACTTCCCACTGCACAGGAAGAATCTGTGCAGGAAATTCTTGCTTTGTTAAAACGCGCGGAGGTGAACCTTTCCTCCAATCGTGGTGATCGCGTTGATCTTGGAACGGAAAGCGCACAGGAGATCGAATCTCGTGGAGCAACACTTTTAGAAGCGATGCATGCACTTGTTTTGGAGGCCAGCATATCGGACTCACAACTTGGATATCTTCTCGCGTTTGCGCTTACACAAAAATTGCCGCTCCTTCTTCTTATTGCAAAAGGATCTGATTCGGCGCATCTTGCAACATTGACCATGAATAAGCTTCCAAAACATATTACACTGGTATGGTACACACCGGAGATGTTGCACGGCATCATTGAAAAATTTCTTGGGCAACTCGCAAAGGTGACGATTCGTGAGACGCCGGATATCAAGTTCACGTTGCGTTTGACGCGCACTGAAGAGCGTTATTTGGAATACGCAACACGCGGGAGTAAGAAGCGAAAGGCCGATATTCTTCGCGAGCTTCTTGATCGTGATATTACTCGTGACGAGCAATTTCGAGCGTGGCTAAAAAAACGCCAGCAATAGCGATTTTCATTTTTTTTCCGCACGTTTGTACACGCCGGCATCTTGACAGATGTACCTTTGAGGATTATTCTTGAGATGCAAAGTGAAGGTTACAGGCAGCAGTTGCATTCACAAGTAAATAGAAGTGAAACAAGAACCACTCGCGCGGGTCACTGTCCCTTGACAATTGACGCCCATCATCGTGCAGGTGGCTTCTTATTGTATCGAATGATGGCATGTCCGGGAATTTCGGATCATAGAAACGGCAACAAATCATCACATCGGGCCATGGTATGATTCCGGAGCAAGGAGGGAAACATAACGCGGCTTATTCGTGTCGAACAACATTTTCCGAGTATCTTCCCGGACATGCGATCATTTTGATCATTTGTATAGCCCCGTTAAAGGTTTGCGGGGCAAGGAGGAAAGGAACCATGAAGCAGAGAAGCGAGATACTCGAGGCTCTTGATCGCCGCGAGATTCGCAACTTCGCGGTTCTACGCCCACGCAAGCGTTACTGCACCCTGTGCGGACGCAGTACGGTTCGTGGACGGCTTTGTGTGACATGCACAGAGCTCTATTTTGCGCGTGAGCGCATGAGGTAGTTCCGGGGCGGCGGCGACAAGGGAAACATTGCCATTCATAGAGAAAATGGACAGGGCTTGGTTGCGCTGTTTTTTTGTCTTCAAAAGTTGAGAACAAGTGCAAATATCGCTATACTGTATTGTATGGTAAAAAAACATCCACGACACCCCACAATTTTTAAGGTAGCGGTTTCTGGTTCTGCAGTGAACAACTGCGGCAGCAAGGCTCCCAAATTGGCATATGAGGTGGGGAAGGAGATTGCAAAGAGAGACTTTGTTCTTTTGAGTGGCGCCACAACTGGCATCCCTTTGCATGCATGTCATGGTGCGAAGGATTTTGGTGGCGTTTCTATCGGTCTTTCTCCAGCCATTTCGAAGAAAGAACATGTGAAGAAGTATAAACTGCCCACAAAGTGGCAGGATATCATCTTCTATACTGGTTTTGGTTATTCTGGAAGGAATCTTCTCTTGACACGATCCGCTGATGCGGTGATTTTCATTTGTGGCCGCATCGGGACCCTCAACGAGTTTACCAATAGCTTTGAGGATCATCGCGTGATTGGCGTTTTGCAGGAATCCGGTGGCACCTCAGAACTTATGGATGATATTATTGAAGTGGCGGAGCGCGGCGACAAGATGATCGTCTATGATAAGCATCCCGTCAAGCTTGTTGAAAAGGTCGCAGTCATCCTCAAGAAGAGTGATGCGTGGTTCACACGAGAGTTAGAGAAGAGGCGTAAAAGAAAACAACCCATAAGGAAGGCACGTCGCATGAGTCGTACGCGCGTGAATGAAATCAAACACTCTCGCAGGTCATGACAACATATTCTGTTTCTGATTTTGTTGACCTTGTTCGCGCAGAGCTTGCTGAGCGCTTTGGCGAGGTGGTGGTGCAGGGTGAAGTTGTTGATTTTCGGCCAAGTAATCAGAGCCTGGTCTTTTTTGATATTAAGGATGAAAAAAGCCGCTTGCGCTGCTTCATGTTGCGGAATGAACTTACACAACCATTAGAAGATGGCATGGAGATTCGCGTCCTTGGCGTACCATCCTTGTTCAAAAAGAATGGTGGTTTTCATATGCGCGTTTCAGAAATTGAACTGGTGGGGGAAGGCGCGCTTCGCAAGGCTTTTCTTTTACTGCAGAAAAAACTTCAGCAGGAAGGATTGTTTGCACCAGAGCATAAGCAGCAATTACCGCGTTTCCCATTTCATATCGGACTCATTACTTCTCCAGATGCTGCGGCGTATACCGATGTCTTGCGCGTCTTAGAGAATCGTTTTGGCGGGCTCGCGATTTCATTTTATCCTGCACAAGTCCAGGGAGCCGGTTCTGTTCGCCAGGTAGCTTCAGCGCTTACCGCAGCAGGAGCGCGTACAGATCTTGATGTCATCATCCTCACGCGCGGCGGCGGATCCATGGAGGATTTGCAGTCATTCAATGCAGAGGAAGTTGCGCGCGCTATTTTTGCGTCCAAAGTTCCCGTTGTCGTTGGCGTGGGCCATGAGCGCGATGTGACCATTGCAGATTATGTTGCGGATGTTCGCGCGGCAACTCCATCGAATGCTGCAGAGCTCGTTGTGTTGAGCCGCCGCGAAATACTTGGCAATCTTATTGCCGAGCAGCATCAGCTTGCGCATGCAATGGAGCGGACGACGCAACGCACGGCACAACGTTTGCATAGTATGCTACAAGCACTTGCACAGCTTCTTTCGCGGCCATTTGAGCGTCTGCGCAGCGCAGAAACCGGCTTGCGTTATGCGTGGCGTAATCTTGGAGAACGAGCCGTCTTCGCGAGCGAGGGAGTTGTGGCAAGCGCGGGCCGCATGCAGCAGGCACTCCAACGCCTTGTGGAGCGATACGGCGCAGCATTGCGGCAACACAAAGCAGCGCTCGTGCATCTTTCACCTGATGCGATCGTCAAACGGGGGTATTCCATTACCTATCTGACAGAAAAGGGAAAACGCACTATACTGAAAAGCACCACACGTGTTTCACGGGGCAGTCATCTCACGACACGCCTCAGTGATGGGACGATTGAATCAACAGTTGAATAAACGTATGCCATCAAAAAAATCAAAGACCTTTACTGACCAATTTGAAGAGCTCGAACGCATTGTGAGTGAACTTGAGGAAGAGGAAGATCTTGACGCAGGACTCAAAAAGTTCGAGCGTGGCCTGGCGCTCTCAAAAGAACTCAAGGCGCAGCTGAAAAATGTTGAGAATAAGATTGAGAACATGAAAAAGGATGCCGAGGATCTCGAAGAACATATTTAGCGCGTTCCTTATTTTTGGGGCATTCGTTATTCCGCAGGCGGTTTTTGCGCATGCGCTCTGGTTTGTAGAGGAGCCGATTGCAACAGATGGCTCGGCGCATTATGTGCTCTGGGGTGGAGCAGTGGTCGCGGCGGTTCTTTTGATATTCTTGCGCAATCTTTCTGCACGGCCCGTCGGGGGGACACCCGTGAAGGTATTGCATTTGCAGGTCATGCCTTTTGTCGGTCTCGCAAAAAATATTCTTTCCATTGGTTCAGGTGTGGCGCTTCTTCTTTTTGCTTCGCGGGGTGAACTTTTTTCTCCTGACCTTGTTGCGACAACCGGGCTTGATGAGCTGATCCGCATTTTCATGCTTATCGCGGGGCTTGGGTTTATTGTGCTGGTATTCAAGCGTTATGCTGCGGTATCGCTCCTCATCGCATTAATCCTCCTTTGGTTTCGCTTTGGAGTTGTGACACTGTTGGCACATGCAGAATATATCGGGCTCGCGCTTGCGTTTTTACTTTCCTATGCGCAGGGGAAGTTTCTTTTGCGTTTTGCCATGCGTTATGTCCGTATTGGTCTTGGCGTGGCACTTTTGGTCGCGGCGTTTCAAGAGAAACTCGTGGAACCGGGTATAGCGCTCGCATTTTTACAAACACATGACTGGAACTTTGTTGCGCAGTTTGGCATTTCTGATGCAGCTTTTGTGTATCTCGCCGGGGTTAGTGAAGCATTCATTGGTTTGTTGTTTATTTTGAATATCTTTCCGCGCTTCGCCGGCCTTGCCGTTCTGGGACTTTTTACCCTTACCTTCTCGCTGCTCGGCGTCAATGAACTGATTGGCCATATTGTTGCCGGTCTGATCGCGCTTTTTGTTGCCTTATACGGAACAGATTACTTTCATTTCACTGAAGAGCAGGAAATAGAACTCTAACTGCGGATTTTTGCTCAATATGGTATACTAGCAACAGCGAGTATGTTTGAAGGTGTTCAAAAAGAAGAAGAAAAAAAGGCTGTGCAGCCACAGCAGCAGACGCAGGGAATACCGCCATCTGGCTTAAGACCGAAGAAGGCGGATGTACAGCTGCCAAGCATACAAACACAGGGGGAAAAAGAAATTCCGCCTGAGACACTTGATGCACTCAAGCGTGCAGGGTTAGACGCATTGGAAGATGAGCACTCTCCCGGACGTTTTATGGTTTTTCTCATCGCAGCAGCAGTCATTCTTGTAGGGGGAATGCTCGTTATTTTGCTTTTTGCAAACCCTTTTCGTAGCAATGAAACAACGAATACTATTGCAGAGAACACCAACATATCGGTGAACACGAATGCAAACAGCAACACGAATAGCGGAGTGAATGGCAACACGAACAGCACGGCAGGTTGGATCACGTATTCAAGCAGTGTACTGGGTTTTTCTGTTGATTATCCTCCGACCTGGAAGGTTGACCGGGCTCGTTCAACAGAGGATGAAGTTGTTTTTACTACCGGTATAGAGAGTGTGGTTCCCGAAGCAATTAGTGCCGTGCAGACAAGCCAGAGCCTCACAGAGTGGCAGAATTTACTTCTTGTGACGAACCAGGATGCAATCATCATTGATACCAGCGCACTGCGTATCGCCGGCTTCGCAACTATTGGCATTGACACGCAGTCAGATGAAGGTACATTTCTTGCGTTCACTAATGGACGCATGCGTTATGTTTTTCAAACCGGCGGCGCCATGCTTGAAAATGGCATGTTGAGCACGTTTGCACTGCTTTCATCAAATACAAATAGCAATACGAATACCGATGTGAACACGAATGCCAATGGCAATCTCAACGCAAACACAAATATCAGCCCAACAATTGATACGGATCGTGATGGATTACCTGACGCACAAGAAGAGGCCTTGGGTACGAACCCACTTGTTGCGGATACGGATCGTGATGATCTTGCCGATTATCAGGAAGTCATTGTCTATGGCAGCGATCCGCTGGATCCTGATACCGATGGTGATGGATTCACTGATGGCCAGGAAGTAAAGAATAATTTTAACCCAGTTGGTTCTGGTAATTTGAGTGCACCATAGTATGTCGCTCTTTGTTCGCACAACCCCGTTTCTTATTGCGCTCGGATTTTTTTTGTGTGCGCGATTTTTTATCCAACAGCCACATTCGCTGGAGTGGCTCCCGGTACTTTTTTTGGTGCTTCTTTTAGGAATTGGACAAGTAGTGATTCGTGATGATCTGCGCAGCAGCAGTTATTGGCTTCTCATACTTGCACCACTCATGCTCGCTTTTTCTGCGATCCTTTTTGTGGGTATTCTTGCGAATTCCATTTGGACAACTTTGGTTCTTGTTGCTGTGGCCGTATTGTTGTTCTGGTTTTTTCAGAATCTTCTTTTGTTTGCTCATCATGATGAGCGGTATCAGCCGCATGCGATTGAGAACATTTCGACGTATGCAAATCTCATTTCTGTTTTTTTTCTCAGCTCAACGCTTGCATCCCTTTTACTCTATATTCGGATTTCGCAATATGCACTGCTCGCTTTTGGTGCGGCCGCATTCTTTCTTTTTGTACTGCAAATGTTGTGGGTTAATAAACTTTCACTCCGAGAAAACATAGCCTACCTCTTTATTCTCCCACTCATGCTGGTGCAACTCCTGTGGACTGTCTTTTGGCTCCCGACGAATTTTTTTGTTGCGGGGGCCCTTATAACACTCATGTATTACGCCGTTACCAATCTTGCGCGCCAGCATTTGCTTGATCGACTTGAAGCATCTGTTGCGCGTAGGTATCTAATCATCGCGTTTGTCGGTGTACTCATAACACTTTCAACCGCACAATGGACATAGCATCATGAAAGCAAAGATCGCCCCGACATCCCCAAAAGGACGTCAAAAACAACAAGAAGAGAACTTAGATCATTTTCTTGAAGAGAAAGAAGTCTTTGTGCAGCCGATAAAGCCCCGTAGTATCTGGACGATCATCATCCTGAGTATTTTTAGTGGTTTTGTTGCGGGGGCTCTTGGTCTTCTTCTCTTGACAAGCCTCGCACTTGGAAATCCCAACGCATCGTTTTGGGGTTGGTTTGGCATTCAATTTCCTGAAACTGCTG
Organism: Patescibacteria group bacterium; assembly: GCA_041671225.1. GTDB lineage: Bacteria > Patescibacteriota > Patescibacteriia > JBAZBY01 > JBAZBY01 > JBAZBY01. Next base: position 948,713 of record JBAZBY010000001.1, on the reverse strand, counting down.
AACGAGATGTGATTATCCGAGAGCAGGCACGGCAAACGAATATTTCGGAAGTCATTAGCACAGTTGGTCCCGCGGTTGTTGCGCTTTCAAGTCAGTCTGAAAATATTTTGGATCGCGATCTTACAGGCAATGGTCTTGTTATTTCCAGTGATGGTTATGTGGCGAGCGTTGATGGCGTTTCTCTTACGGGAACCGCATATGGCGTTGGTGCGGACAATACGGTTATCGAAACAACCGGATCAGCGCTTGAGGACCCATCTTCTCCCTTGACGGCTTTTCGTCTTGATGAAGCGGGTCTTCCGGTCACAACCTTTGTTGTACCGGAGAATCTCCGACTCGGCGATGAGCTGCTTGTTTTAATGCGTACCGCACAAGGCACGCTCGCATATCAGTCAACCGTTTTAGTCGGCCAGAATGAATTGTTACACACAGACGGTGCGGACTTTTTTCTTTCAACAGAAACCTACACACGCCGTCATCGTATTGGAAATCTTGACGCAGCATATCGTGGCGCACCCGTCTTTACAATGAGCGGTGAAGCAATTGGCTTGGTGAGTGATCCAGCAACCGGCACTGTTGTTCCAATAGAATTTCTTACGCCCGCATTGCCGCGTCTCTTGCAAGATGGGGAGTTCGAACGTCTTCACCTTGGCGTTCACTATAAAGACCTTGCGGCCATGCCGAGCCTTGATGATACGGAAACGGGCGCACTGCTCATTGGCGATACGGACCGCGGCATCCTGGCTGTTGCGGAGGGGAGTCCTGCTGATGATGCCGCTCTTGTGAGTGGTATGCGCATTCTTGCAGTGAATGACGTCCCGCTGGCATACCCAGAAGAACTGACCACAGTCGTGCAGCGTTTTGATATCGGCGAAGAAATTGAGCTTACGCTCATGGTGGATGATATTGAACAAGTTGTTTCTGTTGTTTTAGGTTCGCTTTAATCCTATGCGGCGTTTCTTCCTTCTTCTTGTCTCCGTTCCTATTCTGCTGTTTGTTTCTGTGTTGTCGGTGGCGCATGCCGAAGAAGGAACACGTTACTTTATTGACAGACCAGAAAAGCCTCCCTTGCCATTGGTGCTTACCGCGGAGGAGGCAGCACAGTTTCAGGGGAACGCTCCTCATGGCTTTCGTCTTGAGAAGGAAGGGGAGTTTTTTGCAACAACTCTTCCTGATGACCCACAGTATACAAACCAAACAGAACTTACGCGCATAGGTGCTGAGAGCGTATGGAGTGTAGAGCAAGGAAGTCGCACTGTTGTTGTCGCAGTTCTTGATTCTGGAGTGGATCTTGACCATCCTGATTTGGAGGACAATATATGGGTGAATCAGGATGAGATCGCAGGCAATGGAAAAGACGATGATGGCAATGGCTACATTGATGACCGGTATGGTTGGGATTTTGCTGGCGATTCAAATAATCCTGACGTGCAGATTGATGGGAGTTATGTCCCTGGTAATGATGATGGCGTTCAGCATGGAACGATCGTGTCAGGCGTTATTGGCGCAGTAGGGAACAATGGCGTTGGCGTTGCCGGTGTTGCATGGAAGGTGCAAATCATGCCCCTTCGGGTTTTGAATAGCTCGGGCGTTGGTCTTACGAGCAGTATCATCGCTGCGCTTGATTATGCACGTGAGAATGGTGCAGATATTGCAAGCATGAGTTTGGTCGGCGCATCCTATAGCGCGAGTCTTGATATCACCATCCAGGAAAGCGCAGAAGCAGGCATGCTCATGGTTGCAGCATCAGGCAATGAAGGCATCAATCTGGACAATACAAAGCGGTATCCCGTTTGTCTTCGTAATGTCTTGGGTGTTGCAAGCGTCAACGCAGCAGATGTTCGTTCATCTTTTTCAAATTATGGTTCAAGTTGCGTTGATATTGCAGCACCGGGAGAGGGGATCTACACCACACAGGCGCTGCTGAGTGAGCCTGGTTTTTCTGCCGCATATGGTGGCGGATGGGCTGGAACCTCTCTGTCTACTCCATTCGTTGCAGGGGCGGCTGCGCTTGTAAAGACGGCATATCCTACCTGGTCTGTCGATTTGATTGCCCAGCGCATTAAGGAGAGCGTGAAGGCGCTCAGTACTGCAGGGCTCGGAAGTGGACGGCTGGCACTCGATGAACTTCTTACTACAAAGGCAACAACAGCAAATACTGATGATATCATCACCGCGCCCGGCCCAGGCGGTGGGCCAGATGTGCGTGTTATGACGATGAACGGAAGAAAACGAAAAAGCATTCTTGCATATGCACCAACGTATAGAAATGGTGTTAATGTTGCGGTCGGTGACGTCATGAGTGGCAATAATGAAGAGGTGATCACTGGTACCTTTGCAGGCGGCGGTCCGCATGTGCGCATTTTTAATAAACAAGGCGCAGTGAAGGGACAATTTTTTGCATATGATGAAGCTTTTCGCGGCGGGGTTGATGTTGCAGCCGGTGATATGGATGGTGATGGCACCGTTGAGATCATCACCGCGCCCGGTCCAGGCGGCGGTCCTGATGTGCGCATTTTTACCGCTGCCGGGTATAAAAGAAAAAGCATCAATGCCTTTGACGCTGGGTCACGGGCCGGCACGCATGTTGCGGCGGGTGATCTTACCGGCAATGGGAAGGCAGAGATCGTAGCCGCACAGATGGCAGGCACGGCTCCCATGGTGCGTATTTTTTCAAAAAATGGAGAGATGTTGAATGAATTTCTTGCATATGGAGAGAATTTTCGTGGCGGAATAGATGTTGCTGTGGGCGATATTGATGGAGATGCGATTGCCGAGATCATCACCGCGCCCGGCCCTGGCGGCGGTCCGCATATTCGTATTTTTGACATCGACGGCAATGTGAAGGGGCAGTTCTTTGCCTATGCGGAGAGTTTTCGGAATGGCGTCCGTGTTGCTGCTGGTGATGTTGATGGTGATGCACAGGACGAAATAGTAACCGGACCAATGGCGGGCGGCGGTCCTCATGTGCGCGTCATGAATGGCAATGGCTCGGTGCCTGGTCAATTTTTTGTGTATGCTGAATCTTTTCGTGGAGGGCTTGATGTGAGCGCTGGGAGAATCTATTAATGAGGAGGATCTTTGGATCAATGCATGCCATGACGCGGCGTCCAATGGTGCGCCAATTTGTGAAATTTTCATTAGTCGGCGCGTCGAATACCGTTGTTGATTTTGCTGCGTACCTTTTGTTCACTCGCGCCTTTGGCGTTCATTTTCTTGCCGCAAATGTCATTGCTTTTTTGCTCGCCGCAACGTGGAGTTATAATTGGAACCGTCGCTGGACGTTTCGTAGCAATGACCCCCGCGTGCATCGACAGTTTGTAAAGTTTTTGATTGTCGCAACAGTAGGACTTGGCCTCACAACCGGCATCCTCTACTTTCTTGTTGAGCACTCAGGCCTCACGGATATCCCCGCAAAGATTATTTCTGTTGCTGCAGTGCTTCTTTGGAACTTTCTTGCGAATCGGTTTTGGACCTTTAAAGAGAAGCTTGTCTGAGAGCGCGTTATTCAGTATAATCATCCTGTTGTTGTCATATGTTAGTTTCCATTATTCTTCCCGCATATAATGAGTCGGGACGCATCACAGATGCCCTAAACCGTCTTCAGGCGTACCTTAAGACCGTTCAGTGGACATATGAGGTCTTTCTCGTTGATGATGGAAGTTCAGATGATACGGTTGCGCTTACTGAGGCACATGCATTGACGGTAAAAGTGTTGCGTCATGAGCAAAATAAAGGAAAAGGTGCTGCAGTAAAAACAGGTGCATGTGCGGCCAAGGGCGATTTCATTTGCATTACTGATGTTGATCTCTCAACGCCCATAGAAACCCTTGATCTTTTTTTGAAGGAGATACATGAAAGAGATATTGTGATCGGCTCGCGAAGTGTTCGGGGCGCGCAAGTGGTAAAGCCGCAGTCACTCCATAAGGTGATGCTTGGGCGATTCGGCAATGTCTTGATACGTTTGTTTGCAACTCCCCATATTGCGGATACGCAGAACGGCTTCAAATTGTTCCGTACAGCAACAACGCGCATACTTTTTGAGCAGCAGCGACACGACCGATGGGGATTCGACTTTGAGCTTCTCTTTCTCGCACGCAGAAAAAAGTTACGCGTAAAGGAGGTCCCAATTTTTTGGCGAAATGATGATCGCAGCAAAGTACGGAGTAGCGATTATCTCAAAACCCTTTTTGAACTCTTTACGCTACGCCTCGATACTTTACGAGGACGCTATCAGTAATCACTATGGCGAAGAAACACGACATTCAATTTGAAAAGAAGAATATCATCGTCACTGGCGGCGCTGGGTTTTTAGGTTCGCATTTGTGTGATCTTCTCGTGAAGACTGATCGCGTGATTTGCGTGGATAATTTTTCTACAGGACTAGAGATCAATATTCATCATCTCCTCAAGAATCCTGATTTTGAGTTCTTAAAACATGATATGACCGAGCCGCTTGATGTGCTGCAGTATGAGGAGCTTAAGAAATTTGATATTCAGACACAGGGAATTCAGGAGATCTATCACCTCGCATCACCAACATCGCCAAAGTATTATCATGCAAACCCCGTTGAGACGCTGCTTGCAAATAGTCTTGGGACACGCAACGCGCTTGATCTCGCGCGCAAACACGAGGCTCGCATTGTTTTTTTCTCAAGCGCTGCGATCTACGGAGAGCCTCGCGAAGCCACCCCGTTTCCTGAGCAGTATTGGGGGTATACAGACCCTGTTGGCCCGCGTTCGGCATATATCGAAGGTAAACGCTTTGCAGAGAGCCTTATCACCAATTACCGCAGAGTGTATGCATTAGAAGCAAAGATCATGCGTGTGTTCAACACCTATGGATCGCGCATGCAGCTTGATGATGGCCGCATGATCCCGGATTTTGTTCGTAATGCAATGGCGGGTAAGCCGGTGACTATCTATGGCACAAAGGATGACATGGTGAGCATGGTGTATGTTTCTGATGTGCTTGAAGCGGCAATGCGGCTTATGGCATCGCATGAGCATGGTCCTGTGAATGTGGGGAATCCGGAACAAATTACTGTGGGCGAGATTGCAAAAAAGATCATCACGCTGCTCGGTTCGCCATCCACCATTCGTTATAGCCCGCATCTTCCGTATACCGTGAAGCAGGGGATTCCCAGTATTCACCGCGCAAAAGAAAAGCTTGGCTGGTTTCCCGTGGTTTCATATGATGAAGGGCTGAAACGAACCGTTGATGCGCTCCGCGGGAGCAACACCATTGAATTTAATTCTGAATATTATCAAGAAAACGAATCATGACACATCTTTCATCCGACCGCTATGTTTTTAGTTCCGAATCAGTCACTGAAGGCCATCCTGATAAGGTCTGTGACCAGATTTCTGATGCAATTCTTGACGCGTTGCTCGCGCAGGATCCGGATTCCCACGCAGGCGTGGAATGTCTTGCAACCACGGGACTTGTTGTTGTTGCGGGCGAGATCCGTACAAAAGGGTATGTTGATATTGCAGACATTACACGGCAGACTATCAAAGATATCGGATATGACGACCGTGCGAGCGGTTTTCATTGGGAAGACTGCGGCGTGATGGTTGCCATTGATGAACAGAGTCCTGATATTGCGCAGGGTGTTGATGCTGGCCATGGTCGCTTTAAGAAGCAGGGAGCGGGGGATCAGGGTTTGATGTTCGGGTATGCGATCGATGAAACGCCCGAGCTTATGCCGTTGCCGATCATGTTAGCCCACAAGCTTGCGCGCCAGCTTGCGCGCGTACGCAAGAGCGGCTTGCTGCCGTATCTCCGTCCCGATGGTAAGACGGAGGTTGCCGTGGAATATGACGGCGGGAAGGCAGTTCGCCTCGAGAGTGTTGTCATCGGCGCGCAGCATGATGAAAATGTAGGCCTGAAGAAAATAGAACGTGATGTCATGAAGCACGTTATTCAGCCGATCACAAAACGATATTTGGATGACAAAACGCACATATACGTGAACGCAACGGGCAGGTTTGTGAAAGGAGGCCCACCGGCAGACGCAGGCCTTACGGGTCGTAAGATCATTGTGGATACGTATGGCGGGCACGGCTCACACGGCGGCGGAGCGTTTTCCGGTAAGGATCCTTCCAAGGTGGACCGTTCTGCCTCCTACATGGCGCGGTATATTGCAAAGAATATCGTTGCGGCAAAGCTCGCAAAGCGTTGCGAGGTGCAGCTGGCCTATGTGATCGGCGTGGCAGACCCTATCAGTGTTCTTGTTGATACTGCAGGGACAGGTGTGATGCCAGATGCAAAGCTTGCAAAAGCAGTACACAAAGTGTTCAGTCTTGATCCCGCTGGTATCGTTTCTTCACTGCATTTGAAGAGGCCTATTTATGGCCCTACCGCAGCATATGGGCACTTTGGCCGACACGAGAAGACGTTCACCTGGGAGCAGACGAATAAGATTGCTGCACTTCGCAAAGCACTTGCAAACGTATAAGATAGGCAGTCACAAGGGGAAGATATTTCCTCTTGTTTCATAACCATTCCATGTCACAGAACAAAAAGACAATTGTCATTATTGGCCTCGGTTACGTCGGGCTACCGCTTGCTTGTCTTGCTGCAGAGAAGGGGTATCGCGTTCTTGGGCATGCGCTGGATGAAAAGAAGATCGCCATGATCAATGCGGGCAAGAGTCCTATTGATGACCCCTTATTGAATGAGTGGCTATCACGAGTCAGTATCACCGCTTCAGCGGATCCAGCAATCATCACAGAAGGTGATATTGTTATTTCCTGTGTTCCCACGCCCGTCGACCGCAGTCATACTCCTGATCTTGGGCCGGTACGCGACAGTATGGAGAAGGTCCGCGCGCATATGCGCGATGGCCAGCTGATCGTCCTTGAATCCACCATTAATCCCGGTGTTTCTGAAGAGGTTGTTCTCCCTATTCTTGAGAGAGATGGCAAGAAGGTAGGGAAGGATTTTTATCTTGCTCATTGCCCGGAACGGATTAATCCCGGAGATCCAAAATGGAATGTGCGTAACATTCCGCGCGTTGTTGGAGGCTTTGATGCTGCATCATTGCGTCGCGCAAAGGAATTTTATGAAAGTATCATCGAGGCCGAGATTCATCCGATGAAGTCATTGAAGGAAGCAGAAGCAGTGAAGATCGTTGAGAATTCTTTTCGCGATGTGAATATTGCATTTGTAAATGAACTTGCGAAGTCCTTTGATATACTCGGTATTGATATTCTTGATGTGATTGAAGGCGCAAAGACAAAGCCATTTTCTTTCATGGCGCATTACCCTTCGGCGGGTATTGGCGGGCACTGCATTCCGGTCGACCCTTATTATCTTATCGAGCGAGCGAAGCAGAGTGGTTTTACTCATGAGTTTTTGCAGCTCGCACGGGATATTAATAACAGCATGCCGGCGTATACCGTAGGGAAGTTGCTTCGTTTAATGAATGCCGCGGGCAAGGCAGTGAAGGGGAGTACGGTCGGTCTTCTTGGGATTGCTTATAAAGCAAATATCGATGATGACCGTGAGAGCCCCTTCTATAAGATTCAAGATGAGTTGAAGGAACTTGGTGCGTCCGTTGAAAGCTTTGATCCTCATCTTCCAAAGAAGGGAACCGCCTCTTCACTCAAGGAATTATTGAAAAAAAGTGATGCATTGGTTTTGGTAACAGATCACAAGGAGTTTATGGAACTCACACCCAATCTCTTGAAGGAGAATAATATTCTTGCATTTGTCGATGGCAAAAATGTATTAGACAAGGATGCAATGATTGATGCAGGAATTCATTATTCAGGTATTGGTCGGTAATTTATTCATTCATATTCGTTTATGCGTATTGCTGTTATCGGTGTCGGGTATGTCGGGCTTGTTTCCGGGACATGTCTTGCAGAACTTGGCCACCAGGTCGTTGCCATTAACAACACCGCAGAAAAAGTCATCAAGCTGAAGAGCGGGATCATTCCCATTTATGAACCTGGCCTTGAGCGACTGGTGAAAAAGAACGTGAAGGCAAAACGACTCATCTTCACCACGGATTATGCAGAAGGCATCAAGGATGTTGACGTTGTGTTTATTTGCGTCGGCACGCCTTCAATGCCAGATGGACGTGCAGACCTTTCGCAGGTCAAAGCAGCTGCCAAGTCCGTTGCACAGCATCTGAAAGGGTATGCAGTCATTGCCGACAAAAGCACTGTTCCCGTGGGTACCGCAGAAGTCGTGCGCGGAATCGTGAAGAAGAATCATAAAGGACCATTTGACGTCGTTTCAACACCGGAGTTCCTGCGTGAAGGTTTTGCAGTGGAGGATTTCTTCAAAGGAGACCGTGTCGTGATCGGTGTTGATTCTCAAAAGGCGGAGCGGGTCATGCTCAACGTCTTCAAGAAACTCAAAATGCCAAAGCTTGTTACGTCCATTCCCAGCGCAGAAATGATCAAGTACGCATCCAATGCGTTTCTCGCAACGAAGATCTCATTCATCAATGAGATCGCCAATGTCAGCGAAGAGGTGGGCGCTGATGTTGAGGAGGTTGCAGAAGGCATGGGTCTGGATCAACGTATTGGCCACCGTTTTCTCAAAGCGGGTATCGGTTATGGCGGTTCTTGTTTTCCAAAGGATGTTCGCGCCCTCGATCATATTGCGCTCAACTCTGGGTATGATTTTCAGCTGGTGCGCGCTGTTATAGAAGTGAACAATCGCCAGCGCCAATTGCCTGTGAAAAAATTGCTTAAGCGTTTTTCATCACTGAATGGGAATGGAAAGATCATTACGGTGTTCGGTCTTGCATTCAAGAATAATACCGATGATGTGCGTGAATCATCCGCCATCAGTATCATTCAGGATCTGGTGAGCAGAGGAGCAAAGGTGCGCGCGTATGATCCGGTTGCAGCCAAAAATGCTGAGCGTATTCTCGGCGAGAGCATACAGTATTTCACTGACCCCTATGAAGCAGCAAAAGGCGCACAAGCAGCAGTGATTGCCACAGAATGGGAAGAATTCATCACGATGGATTGGAAGAAGATCAAGCGTCTCATGAAAAAGCCCATTCTTATTGATGGAAAGAATCTTCTTGACGGGGTGGTCATGAACAAGCTAGGGTTTGACTACGAAGGTATTGGAAAACCCCAAACATGAGACTGGTCGTCACTATTCCGGCATATAATGAGGAGGCAACGATCGCGGGCGTGATCCGTGAGATTCCTCGTACTATTCCCGGCATTACGGATGTCCGTGTTCTTGTTATGAATGATGGCTCCAAGGACCGTACGAGTGACGTTGCACGGGAGGCTGGGGCAGATGAGATCCTCATGCATGCAGGCAACAAAGGACTTGCAAAAACATTTCAGGATGGCATTGAGTGCGCACTTGCCATGGGTGCGGATATTGTGGTGAATACCGACGCGGACAATCACTATGACCAATCACGCATTCCTGAACTCATTGCGCCGATTCTTGAAGGCCGCGCAGATGTTGTTGTCGGCGGACGTGAAGTGGACAAGCTTGAAGATATGAAGACCGTGAATCGGCAAGGGAACAAGCTCGGCTCGTGGCTTGTGAGCCGTATTATCGGCCGCAAGGATACCCTGGATGTTTCTACGGGCTTTCGGGCGTATAATCGCGAAGCCGCACTGCACATGCATGTGTTTTCCCGCCATACGTATACGCATGAAACCATTATTCAGGCGCTCGACCAGCAATTGACGGTTGTGGAAGTTCCCATCAAGGCTCGCCCTGTCGCGCGGAAATCGCGTCTCATCAAATCTCTCCCTTCGCATATTGTCCGCTCGCTTATTGTCATCTTTCGCATTTTTACTTTGTATAAACCATTGCGGGTTATGACGATCATTGGCGGTATTATCTTCGCTTGTGGTTTGGCCTTTATTGTGCGCTTTTTTTGGTTCTACTTTTTTGCAGCCAATGGAGGCGAAGGTCATATTCAATCATTGATCCTTGCTTCAGCGCTGATCATTCTTGGGTTTCAAATTTTTATCATCGGTCTTTTGGCTTCAGCGATCGGTTGGAATCGGAAATTACTCGAGGAAATTTTGTATCGAATAAAGAAGGAACAAACCGAGCATGAGAGTCCTGTATATCACGAGAAAACATCCTCCGATCGTGGGGGGGATGGAGCGGTATAGCGCGGATCTCATTGCCACGAGCATTGCAGAAGAATCGTCGGCAATGATCCTCAATCGCTCCCAGCTGCATCTTTTATGGTGGTTGCCTTTAACGTGGCTTCGCATGTGTTGGCTGTGTATCTTTCGCAAACCCGATGTCGTTCACACAACAGATGCCGTCATGGCGGTTGCGCTCTACCCGCTATCGCGACTGTGCCGTTTTCCTCTTGTGACAACCGTCCATGCGTTGGATGTTGTCTGGCGGCGGCGGTTGTATCAGTTGGCATTGCGGCGCGTTCTTCCTCGTCTTGCACACATTATTTCCGTCAGTAAGCCAACGGTTGCATTTCTTCTTGCTCGCGGCGTTGCACATGATCGCGTTTCTGTTATTCCCAACGGCATCATGCCTCCCGCACAGCAGGACAGCATCAGTGCGCGAAAATCAATGAGCGTGCGTTATGGTATCCCTGAGAAGGCGTTTCTTCTCTTGAGCGTTGGCAGACTTATTGAGCGCAAGAATATGTCCTGGTTCATACGCGATGTGATGCCTCTGCTCCCTGAACGTGTCTATGTATTGATTGCGGGCGCAGGACCAGAAGAAGAGACGATATTACGCGCGATTCGCGAACGGGGAATTTCGCGAAGGGTTTTTCTTGCCGGTGAGATCAGCGATGAAGAGCGTGATATCGCGTACACAGGCGCTGATCTTTTTGTTATGCCAAACAAGACCGTTATGGGGGATGCAGAGGGATTCGGTATTGTGGCCATTGAAGCGGCCAGCAGGGGACTTCCCGTGCTTACGACGGGTATTGAGGGCATTGCAGAAGCGATTATTGATGGCCAGAATGGCGTGTACTTTCCTGAACAGGACGCACCAGCCGCAGCGCGCGCTATACAGCAGTTTCTTGATGATCCACAGGCCTTAAAAGACCTTTCACGCTCAGCGGCAGCGTTTACCATTGAACATTTTTCCTGGGAACGACTGGCCGAGAAATATTATAAGGTTTATAAGCAGGTACTCGCTTCACGCGCATGAGAGTATTTCAAGCAATAGCGGGGCTCTTTTTTCTCGTATCTTTACTGCTACTCACACTCATTGGTGCGGCAGTTTTTGGTTTCTTTAGTCCGCATGTGGTACTTGGTATTCTCAGTGCGGGCGTTATTGGGTGGGCATTGTGGGTTCGTTTTTTTGCTACACAGCACAAGCATATATATCACGTTCGTTGGGATATTGTGGCACTTATTTTTGCCGCAGCACTCGCACTATTTACAGCATTGTATCAGCACGATCTCCCACGTGGCCGCGATGACATGGGTATTTTGACCGCAGCAGTACAGCTTACCGAATCAGGATCACTTTCTTTTATTGATCCACTCTCCGCGCCGTTTCATCCGTATCGTGAAATAGCCCCAGATGAGTATACCTCACAGTTCTTGCCGGGATACACCGCAGTCTTAGCTGCAGGAATGCACTTTGGAGGAATTGATGCCGGCGCAGCGGTGAATGGTATATTGATTTTTCTTACTCTGCTCGTATTGTATATGGTTGGCGTTGAGGCACATTCTCGGATTGTTGGCGCCAGTTTTATGGTTTTCTTTGCGTCATCATACTTATTTTTTTGGATTCCAAGGCGGACACTTTCCGAGAACCTTTTCATTTTTTTAATATGGACAGCGGCGTATGCGTTACTGCGCGCATATCGTGAGCGTTCAGGAACATGGCTGCTTCTGGGTACATTACCACTCGCAGTCGGTCTTCTTACGCGGATTGAAGGCGTGTTGTACCTTGGGGCATATGCTGTGGCAGCGTTACTTCTTGCGTATGTACGCAGGAAGGACTTTTCATTTTATGCACCGGCATTATTGTGGCTTCTCCCGCTTGCTGCTTCTGGAGTGTTGTTATGGCGTTATACGGCCTTCTATGGCGCTGATTATCTGCAAGATTCCTATGGTCATCTTGTGACATCCTCAACATGGTTGCCACTCCTCGGTGTGGGCATCGTGGCACTCTTTCTTTTTTTTGTGGGCGCAACACTTCTACAACGCTATCATATTGCAGCACGTAAGACCGCAAAGTTATTTATTTTTGTTCTTATCGCTTTTGAATTGTTTTTGCTCTTTTGGTGGCTTCCAGGTCAAAATGAGATTTCTTGGAGTATACTGAAAAGCCATTACGTTCTCCAGAGTTTTGTACCATATTTTCTTCTTCCGTTTGCAGTTCTCGCGTTGATTGGCTACGTGCGAGGAAGTTTTCATAGCCGCCTATTCTGGGTAGTATTTTTTCTTTCCCCGGCATTGTTTTTTGTCTGGGATCCGTTAATTGCTTTGGATCAGCCGTGGTATATGCGACGGTATTACCCGGTTTTCATTCCTTTTCTGTATCTTGCCGGTAGTATTGGCCTGGTGGATCTCTTGAAGCGTTCACATTTCATTCAATGGGGAGTGATTGGTGTTCTTGTACTTGTGCAGGTGATGATTTTTTATCCGTTGGTGACGTATCAAGATCATGAAGGGGTGCGTGCCCCGTTGGAAGAGTTTGCCGCATCTTTTCCTGACCGTGCATTAGTGCTGATGGAACCGGGATGGGGATGGCAGCAATGGGCATATGCGTTGCACTATGTCTATGATATTGACGTGTTACCGAATCTTGATAACCTGACGCCGGAAAAACTGGATGCGCTGTTTGCGAGCCATGATGACATGTATGTGGTGAGCACGCAGCCGGAAACGTATTTTCTCGGCATTCCTGACGCGGCACTCACCTATGAACGCACGGTTACCTTCTCATATCCGGAACTTGAAAGCACCACAAACCTGAATACCTATCTCAACGAGCATGAGCAGCTTGATGTGAATTTTATCGCATGGTCGCTGCAGCAGAATCCGCCGCTTACCATCAGCACGGTCGAACAAGAGTGGGGTGTGTATCATCTTACGGACACTTCGGCGCTAAATGCCCCTGTGATTTTTTCCATCCGCAATTCGCTAACAACAGAATAGGTTATTCTACTAACTCTCTTGCGGTAACATTACTCATCCACATGCCGCAGGCTTGTGATTGGTTATTTAATGGTTGCATATCCTCACCGTAGGGAATAAACCGTATAGTATGTATTCCAGCAAGAAGTGTATCACCCAAGTGGAGAGAGAATGATTGCCGTGTTGCTTGATCAAGCTGAATGTTTTGGATCCATGCACCATCGAGGAATACTGCCACGAATCGATTTGCTTGTTCGCAGGTCCAGGCATTGAATGAGAGTTCCGCAGAACCTTGATTCCAGAGATACAGATTCATGTCCGCGCTTTGATTTGTATAGCGACTGGTCGTGCCGTCGGAATCCCGCCGCGCCACCTCCCAGCCGGATCCAGGTTTGATGGAAAGCGCCGTGTTTGCTGGGACGTCGCCGATGTAAAGAATGATGTAGTTATCTCCATTCTTTTTCCCTCCTGTCACAGGCAGATAGCGTCGTATGAAGTCCACAAGAGTATTCTGTGCCTGTTGGTCGAGCAGGGTACGGTCAATCGCGATCGTGTGTATCTGATATTCATTCGCAAACCGCTCGATCTCTTTTTGGTATGATGATGGATCTCGAAAATCCAGAAATGATTGGAAGTCGCTATAATTATCACGGCGGCCGTTTGTCAGTTCACTGAAAAGCGGAAGCCAGTGGGCCACAAGGGCGTGTCCATTTTTATCTTTTGTGATCAGATCTGCAATGGTGAGGATGTGCAGGCCGTTGATCTCTTTGTGTCCGACCTCCTGCAGTCCTGGGCCGAAGTCCGGGTAGTGGGGTGAGACGACAAGAAGATGACCGTCTTTGTTTGGCAGGGACGCGAGCTCTTCCGGTATCGGCGACGGATCAGCGATATGGTAGGAAATATCACTGATGATAAGCCCTGATTGTATTTGTGCATCGTTTGGCGGGGTATCATCAAGGTGGAGCGTCATAGTGCTCGTGCCGCTTGGAACGCTTGGAACGCTTACGGAGTATGTTTGTGGTTGTTGGTAGGCGAGATTTGTTTTAAGCACAACATCATTGTATAAAGCAGAAAATCGTTTAACGGAATTGAAGCCTGTTTTTGCATCGAATTGGATCGTCAGTGGTTGCGGCGTGTCATATGTATTGACGATTTTCAACGTTGCAGAATCCTTAAAGGAGCGTGACTGGTCGGATGAGAGATCCTCCCAACCCTCGCCAAGCTGGAGATACACAATTGAGGCAGGGACTTCCTTTTTAATTTTGTACGCATAGATTTGCTCATCCTGGTACTCTTGTTCGATGTCAAGATTCTGGGTAATGTAGTTATCAAGCCGGATGAAGCTTTCTGGTGAAATTTCATTATCTCCCTCACCGATGAATTCTTTCTGGACCGTGATATACCGGATATTATGAAGATTGAAAATGATGTTGCCAATTGCACCGTTATCTTGAGAGATAATATCTTCCGGATGTGTATCCCCATTTGGAAAGGTATACAGGATATCTGAGAGTACCGGCGTATATGTAGCGAAGCTAAGGTCCTTTATATTTTCTCTCGCGATATTATTTCCGCTAATTCGTTCTTTTTGGTGTATCGTTTGATAATAGCGAGATTTACCCTCGGCATCATAATTGGTTGGTGATGGTAGATCGATGACTTTTGCCGATGGATCAGGATCAGAAGCAATGAAGTTATAATATGGTGAAAAGTCAACAGATGTCGTTGGGAAAGGGATAGTGATATATTCAAAACTTATCATGCCCAGTGACACGAGTGCCATGAAGAAAATAGTAATGGTCTGTTTTCGCCAGTGGCTCAAGAAATAATATATTCCATATGCAGCAATAAGTGAGAAAGCCATGAGGGGTATCACCCAAATACGGTCAACGGCACGAATGTAATCAACAAATGGCAGATAGCGGTAGAGGAGGAGATAGGGTAATGGCACTCTGGGCTCAAAGACCCCGCCAATATGCAAGAAAGGACCAAGTGCAAGAATAAATCCGATGATTCCCGTATATGCCCAGAAAAGGAAGTGCTGCGGCCGTTTTCTTCTAAAAAGAGTGAAACCAAAAATAATGAAGGCGATGACGGTGAAACCAAGGAACGTTGACCGTTCCGCAGTATTACCCGTGAGAAAATTGCGGATTGCATTGAAGTGATCTCCGAAGAAGGAATGTAGGTCAGATGGCAGAATGATCGAGATGAAGTCCGTGGAGTATGTGACCACTTGCTCTAGTCCTGGAGCAAGGGTATTATTTTCGGAAAATGCCTTTTTAAGGAAGGGAGTAAAAACAAGAAGAAGTACCGTGATGCAGATAATGCCGGCGGCGATCATGTAGCGCCAAAATACTTTGTTGCGCAGTAGCGCGGGCCGTCCTTTGAGGAGATGTAGAATAAGCGGAATGAGGAATAGTAAGTAGAAAAAGGAGAAATGGTAATCTCCTTGAAGCAGGAGTATTGCGGAGATACCAAAACCAATGAAATACCGAAGTTTCGGACGATCGAAGAGGAGGAGCAAAAAATATGTGGCAAACGGTATCCATTCGGTGTGTGTTCCGCCACTAAATCCTACTGACCATGTGATGTGCGCAGGGTTAAACGTATAGATACATCCCGCAAGTATACTCGCGATAGTGATGAGGCGCCGGTTGTTGTTAACAGAAATTTCAAAATCCTTGCTCAACACATAGAATGTCAGAAGAAACATGCCTAGACCGCCGGCAACATACGAAAAAAGCCAGTAGAGATTGTATGCAAGTGGCAGCTTAAGGAAGAGATTCAAATAGGTATAGATGCCTAACGGCGAGAATTCAAGTGCGGCAAATCTTTGCGTGAGTGTTATCCATAAGTTACCGTCCCTTAGTTCGGCTGTTTCACGGTTGATCCCGGATAAGGTGATAAATACATCCCCACCAGAGCCGGCAACAGACTTGGTGATTGTTGTCACGACGGGATACGTGAAAAAGACGGTTAAAAGCAAAAAAAATACCGTGATTGCGACAATATTTTTTAGAGATGGTGTTGTCATGAGATATCGGATCTGAAGAGAATAGATTTGATGGAAGTTACTTCACGCAGTGTGATAATTTTTGATAATAAAAGCAGTACTACATATCCTACAAGAAAGAAGGCATAGGTGAGAAGCAGGAGTGCATGATTTAATGGGTTTTCAAAGAGATACTGGGCGACAATTGACAAGACGCCCGTAAGCAGTATCAATTTGAGAATGGGTACTTTTGGAAATGTATGCCACTGGAGATTCTTGCGCAGCAGGGGAAATGAAAGTATGAATACAAATAATGCAGCCAAGAGCGTTGACCATGCGGCGCCGACAAGTCCGAAATAATTCACGCCCACTATGAGTGCGACAACATCAACGGCGATGGCCCATAGGACGATGGTCACCACCGATCGTTCAGAACCGATTCCTATAAGCGTCGTTAATAGTATTTGCACCACAGAGAGAAGACAAAGGGCAAAAATGAGGATCATAAAAGGATGAATAGCTGGGGCGTATGCATCAGTATAAATTAATTGGATGAGTTGGTCGCCGCTAAAGACAGAAATAATAATGATGGGCACGAGAAGAAGGATGCTATATTTGAGAACGTGCTGGACAATAAATCGCGAACGATCAATGCGTCCTGCATGATAGTCGCTCGCAATAAAGGGTAATAATGCGGCGCCAAAGCTTCCAAGTAAAAATTGGGGAAACCGCGCCAGTGTCGTTGCCGCATTATAATATCCCGCCGCTGCTGTGTCGGTTATGATTGATTTGACGAAGAGGAGGTCAATATTTGACAGGAGAGGAAGGAGCGAGGCATAGAGTGACAACGTTAACGCGAGGGTGCCGAGATTTTTAAAGGAGGATGGTTCATTCGATTGGCGGTGCACTCTGGTATAAAGATATCCCACAAGCAACGAACCAAGCGCGGCGCAAAAATATGCAATGAGAATGGCGACAAGGCCATGCCCTTGGTATACGAACAATGCCACTAAGCCTATTTTTACGATCGCGGCAAAAATAATAGCCAATGACTGAGCGGTGAATTCTTTTAAGCCGTTGAGCAGTCCTAAGTAGACGCTCCGTAAGCCATAGATAGGTATCAGTAGCGCAGAGAAAGCGATGTATTTTGTAATTTCCGGCTGGTTAAAAATGTGCGCCAGCAATGGAGAAAAGAGAAAATAAACCAACCCAATACCACCCGAGAGAAGCAGTTCTATAAGCAATCCATGACGCAAAATCGTATTTGCCGATTCCGGTTTGCGGGCGACGCTGCGAGAGATGCCTTCCAGAAAACCTGAAGCAAAAATCGTGTTCAGGATATTGACGATGTAAATAAGGACGCCAAAAAGCCCGTAAACTTCCGGTGAGAAGTATCGCCCAAGAAGCACCTGGATGACATAACCCGAACCGAGGAAAATAGCGTTCGCCGTGGTTAACAAGAATATACCGCGGAAAAGCGTCGGCTTGTTCATTTGTTTCTGTATTTTAGCTTCATGATAAAAGTCCTTGGAAACAGTGCAGAAAGTATCTGACGAGCGGCGATTTTTGCTATTTGCCAAGGGTACCAAGTAAAGGACTGCGTATAGTTCGTGTGGTATCGGTGAAGCACCTTAATGACATCAATGGCTTGCTGCCAGCGTCGATGGGAGGAAATAGCATTTTCTGAAATAGTATACGCGGTTGTAGGTGAATTTAAGCATGCCATTTTGCCGCATGTTCCGAGTGCCAGCCACAAATCGAGGTCTTCAGTATTGCTTTTTGCATATTGCAGTGAATAGCCACCAACCGCCAAAGCCGTCTCACGACGAAAAAGCACCGTAGAGTGTACGAAGGGATTGGTGCCCCCATAGAGCGAACGCCGCAAGTCCTGATCGGTTGTCTTTGAACGTCGTTGGAAGTGTGATCCATCCGGGAAGAGCAATGTGGCCCAGGTACCGATCAGTACATATTCGGGGCGTGATTCCAAAAAGGCAACTTGTGACGCCAGTTTATTCTTATCCTGAAAATAATCGTCATGGTTGAGATTATTCACATATTTGCCATTCGCAAGCGTGAGGAGTCGATGATAGGTCCGAGCGGCACCGATATTTTTTTCATTTTGAAAGTAACGAAAAATATGCGGATAACGAACGACATATGATTGCAGCAGTGCTGGTGTGTCGTCGGTCGAAGCATCATCAACGGCAATGATTTCGAATGGAGTGTAGGTTTGCTGGAAGATGCTATCCAGGGTTTTAGCTATAATCGCAGAACTGTTGTAGGTAGCAATAATGATTGAGACCTTAGGCGGTGTCATATGAGTGCTGTCATAAACGTTTGTGCTGATTCGCTCCATGAAAGAGACGGACGATGAATATCATGAGGAACAATGTGACAGCCAGCCGCTTTAGCCTCTGCGATGACCAATCCAAAAGGTTCATCCTTTGCCATGAAGACAAAGTAATCGGCTGCCTGAAAATGCAACGCAACAACGTCATCCGAGCATTGACCGAGAAAGCGAATACGTTGCCCCGATCGGTCTTTTTCCTTGGCATATGAAACAAGTCTATTCCGATCCGGACCATCGCCTATGATGTAAAGCGTTCCCTGTGGCTGCGTAAGGAAATAATCAATTGCGGCGTCTATGCGTTTGCGGCGGTGTAGCTTGCCTGCTGATAAATAGAGCCTGGTATTCGGCGCTAAACCGAGCTTTTCTTTTGCCTGCGACTTTGTGTATTTCTTGAACCGATCCTTTTCGATCCCCGGATAGACAACCTGACTCTCACGACCATATATGGACGTAATTGCCGTTTGTGTTTCGGGACTATTGGTGAATATTGTTTTTATTGCGCGGACACTTCTTAGATCAATCCGTCGTATCATTGGACTGACAATGTAGTTGGATAATCGGGTTGTGAGAGAGCCCATCTTTTTTAGGTCATATAAAAATCGCGGTGGCTCAAGACAGTAATATACCAATCGCGCACCGGTATCCTGTAATGACGTTAGCGCATATGCCGATTGCCAACCCATGGCAACAATCAAAGCATCGGCTATATTCTTGCGTTGCTTTAAGAGATGAGCCAAGCGCGGCATTCGAAACAGTGCTGCAATAACAGCGAGACTATGGATTCTTGGTAGCCCCCATGTCATTGTTTTTAGTTTGACGTTTGCGCTGAGCAGCGGTCGGCACGATACATTGAAGTAATGCGTCCAAATCTCTACCTCATTTCCTTGACGAGTAAGCTCATCGGCTAAGCGAAGACAATGCCGCTCACCTCCGTATGGCCCGTTGAATGTCGGGAAAATAAAGATAATTTTTTTTGATTGCACGAGCCTTGTAATGATTATGGAACCAATCAAATTATAGTCGAAGCGTAGGTGCACGTCAAAAAACCAGAAAGAAATCTTTTGGCCAGATATTTTACTTTTTTCCCCACAAAATGTATACTCTTGAGAGTCTATACGAGATGATGAAAATATCACTGACCGATAATTTTGAGTATCAGCCACACAAAAAAGATCGTCCATTACAAAATGTAGTAATGTGGTTTATTGTCATTGCTGCGACTATTTTTTGGGTGTCTTTTAAAGTTGGCGGGTATTATACAAGTACCTTATTTTTTTTGGATTGGTACAACCTTATTTTACTCGTGCCGATTGGAGGAGCGCTGTTGCTTAATCATGTAAAAGATCCGACCGTAGTGGATTGGTCCGCGCAAGCAGAAAAGATTTCTCAAAAAAAAGAATCCGAAGTCGCAGCGCAGAAAAAGCGAGGGCAATCTTTCAATCGTTCGTGGCCACGACTTACTACAATTCCCATTCTGGGGGGGCTCATGCGCTGGGGTTATAAGGAGGGGATTGTCTTTTCTGTGATTTTTCTTTTTATTCTTGTTAATGCGTTTTTCATTAGAGTAAATAATGTAGACATACTGCCGCTTCAGAACGATGAATTTCTGAGCCAAATCGCTGTGCAGTATATCCTTGATCACGGCATCTCAATGAGTGATCTTCAATATGGAGCGGATAGTTCGGCAAGCGAAGATTTTTACAGTCGAGCGCTTCCGTACTCCCTGGGAGCCGCTTTGACTACACGATTGCTCGGCGGTGACTACATGAGTTACTATAATTTACGGCTGTTCTCGGTCATTGCCGGCATCTTATTTCTTTTTGTTTTTTATTTATTGGTGCGAAGATATTTTTCAAAGACGTTACAATTACTTAGCCTCTTCTCACTCAGTAGTTTTTATTTATTTGTCTATTACTCACGAGTTGCTCGAATGTATTCGCTCCATCTGTTCCTTTTTTTTCTTTCCGTACTTTTATTTGTTTGGCTGTTTAGCAAAATCGAGTCCGACGTCATGACCTCCTATGTTGATCTTAAAACCACCATTCGCTATTTTATCCATTTTATAAAAAAGAATTATCTTGCGTTTGGGGGGTTACTCTTCGTTTGGTTTATCGATATCCAGACACATTATACGGGCATTCTTTTTTTACCCATCATTCTTTTGTATTTTATTTTCCACCTTAAACGGCACCGGCAATTGTTTTATCCCATAGTACTCATTATCTCTGGCATCGCATCCTTGTTCATTTTGTATTTCATGGGCGTGTCATTCATCGGTTCGTGGTATGGCAATATGAAGGGGGATGTTTACTGGAGGTTCTTGGATTATACCTTCTCCTATTTGTCTGGCGGGTATCTTACCGTACCGCTTTTTCTGTTTCCGCTTTTTTTCTATAAGAAGGTGCCTTCTTTGATAAAGCTTTCATACGCGGCATTTTTTTCCGTAGTGCCGTTGTATGTCTTCGTTTTTAATGGATCACTTTTTGGTGATCCACGGTACATGATTTTTATTTATCCTTTTTATATTCTTACTATTGTTTACTCGTTGTATGTTTTGGTTTCGATGATAGCCCAGCATATTTCCGTTCCACAAATACGGACACTAAGCTTTGGTGTATTATTGAGCGCGCTCTTTGTTCTTTTGATTACGCCCTTGGCTGTTTTTGGCGTTTGTCAAAGTAATGCTGCTTTGTCATGTCCAATCAGTCATACCAGCAGGATATTTAATCTGGATCGATGGAATTATAATCATGATGCCTATTTCAAAATAATTAAGGAAAACCTGACAACAAATTCTGTTATCCTGAGCAGATCAATCTATGATTTTTATATTGCAAAATACGACATCACCGCTCCTATCATGCGGTTAAGTGATCCAACAAAAGATTATGTGAATAAAGGCGTGAAGTTCACCATTCCTGAACTTGAGGAGAAAGATCTCATTTTTATCGATTACCCGCACCTTGCCTATTACGCAAATCTTACTGATTCGTACAACGGTATTTATCACTACTTGCTGAATCATAGAGACGACAAGCAATTACTGTATCAATCCGGCGATGGCAAGGTTTTTGTCTATAGATATTCGAAAATAAAATAGATGGGAAATATCATCATGCGCCAACTGAAACAGGGTAGAAAGTTTTTCGCATATACCCTTTTGAAGTCATTGGGCACCGGACTTGAAATGGTTATTCCGCTCGGTTTGGCCTTTATCATTTCTCCAGAAACTTTTGGTGTGTACTCACTCGGCAAAATGGTTATCTTCCTTTTTGCCAGTATTTTTATTTATTCCAGCCTTGGTCCGTTTGTTGTGTTTGCCAATCAAGAAATGGCAAAGTCCGGGAAAATCAATAGATCTTTCTCCAACCAGTTGATTTTTACCGGGACTTCCGTTGTGTTGTTTTTATTGGTAACCCTGATATTCAGAAACCAACTTTCGGCTTTTATTGGTATAGGGAACCAGGAACTGTTGTGGCTCTGTTTTGCTTTTGTGGGGGTAACGTTCAAGTTTTTCTTAAGCTATTTATTTTTGGCGCTTAACAATAAGAGAAAGGATTCACTTTTTAATCTCTTGTATGGAGTCATCAGCGTCCTTGCGGTACTCTACTTCTTTGGAATCCACAATCTGACTATCAAGACGCTCTTCTCGGTCTACTTCATAGCAATGGTTCTTTCGCTTCCCTTCTATATACGGTCCATAAATTTTTCGTTACTGAGGCCATGGAAAATCGAAAAAAAGTACTTCCTAGAGATGTTTGCGTACGCGCGTTGGCAATTCTTTGGCGCCGCCGCACTCTATTTAATAAACTGGGGTGACAATATAGTATTAAAATCCTACACGTCAATTGGTGATATAGGGGTTTATAATTTTGGCTACCAGATCTTTAAGGGGATTGCGAGTTTAATCCTCATTATCAATGCATATTATTTGCCAGTTGTGAGCCAGCAAATAGTAGGTGATAGGGAAACGGTAAAAAAGTTCTTGTTCAATAAGAGACCGAAGATTTTTCTCCTCGGGGCATCTTTACTATGTATGCTATTGGCCTTACTTCCGATAGCTATCAACAATATTTTTCCCTCAAGTTACCACGGCGCTATCCCCGTGATTGAAATTCTCTTATTGGTTGCTGTGCTTGAACTCTATAATATTTTTTATGCAACCGTCTTAACCGCCACCAAGGACTATAAATTTACGCAAATGACGAGCATGTTTCAGGTAACGCTGAATATTGCTCTTGATATTATTTTGGTTCCTGTTTTTGGCATTTTAGGCGCAGCCATTGGTACCGCCATTGCGTACTTGGCAAGGAATATTGCTTATGAAGTATATTTTGTAGTTAAATATAAAGACCTTTCACTAATAAGCGTAATACATAAATATGCAGGAACACCTAGATAAGATTGGGCTACGCGACGCCTTGAACTCCCCGAAGGTCATTCTTAACTTAGGTGGAGGAAATACAAAAGAAAAGGATGTGATCAACCTCGACATCATTGATCTGCCCCAGGTAGACGTTGTGGCGAATCTGGAAGAAGGTCTGCAATTTATTCCCAATGATTCAGTGGACGAGATTAGGGCCTATTCCTTCCTTGAACATATTGAAGACCTTGATCTCTTAATGAGAGAAATGTACAGAGTATTAAAACCAGGCGGTATTGTTGATATTTTTGTGCCACATTTTTCAAATCCTTATTATTATTCTGACTTCACTCATAAACGGTTTTTTGGCTATTATTCATTTTACTATTTCTCCAAAAACCAAGAGCACTTGTTGCGGAAGGTACCGAGTTTTTATGACACCGTTAATTTTGGTATCAGTTCTCAAAAGATAATTTTTAGAAATGCCTTCGCCAAATATCATATCATCAATATTCTCAGCCAAAAGTTATTCAATAAAACAACAAAACTTCAAGAGATCTATGAAGTATTCTTCAGCCATTTGATCCCGTGTAACGGGCTTGAGGTCGTTCTTAAGAAGTGACTTTCTTTTTAAGAAATTTTATCACCGCAGAAACGAAGAACGAGGGGGTCGCTAAAAGCCAAGCAGGGTTGTGATACTTCATGAGTTTATAACTTGTGAGTATCTCTCGTATCTTAAATCGTAATGCACGAGGCCTACTAGCGCCGACTTTGTGCCAAATGATTGATGTTGGGACATACAGCGTGGTAAGCCCTTGTACCTTTGCTTTTAGGCACTTATCAATATCCTCACAACCGAAGTAATATGACTCATTTAATAATGGGTCGATTTTTTTTGCGTCGATCATCATACACGCACCGCTAATCCATTTTGCCTCCCGGGGAGCAGAATCGTTTAACTCTTGATCTGATTTGTACTTGTCCTTTTGGAAATAGCCAGGGCTGACATACCAGTTTATCGTCCCAGCGGTTGAACAGATGACATTTCGCCGTCCTTTGAAACTATAAAAGAATGCTTTTGGGCCGAAGATTGCCGCATTCTTGTGGGTTTGCGCTGAGTGGACGAGCTCTGTCAAAAAATTTTCCTTCACCGCCGTGTCATTATTCAGCAGCACGATATAATGGCTTTGCCCCTCAGCCACTATCTGCCTTATTGCCGTGTTGTTGCCGCCAGAAAACCCAAGATTGGCGTCATTCACTTTAAGCCGGATGAAAGAACCAAATTTTTCTGAAAGTCTTTTTGCGTCGTCACCTGATGAGGCATTGTCAACAATAAAAACCTCAAAGTTCGGATATGTTAATGCTCGCAACGAATCTACACACTCACACGTATCCTGGAATCCGTTCCAGTTAAGAACAACAATACTCACCCGTGGATGCGCTTTTTCTGATTCATGAAATGGGGGCATGTGTTTTGGTTAACATCGTATTAAGTCAGTCAATGTTTTAGCTACGGAATGTATATCATGATACTGAGACGCATACGCATATGCTTTTTCTGACATGGCGCGGTATGCCGCATCATCAGTACGAGATAAGTCTGTTAATGCCTGTCTCATTTTTACCATGTCGCCATTCGTACAAAGACCACATTCGAACTCACGTAGGATATTATTGGGATTTGCATGCAGACTTAAAATGATCGTACCATTCTTTGTCGCCTGAACAAATGTTTGCGGGAAGCCTTCGTAGTCAGATGTATTGATCAGGAATTTTGCGGATGCAAAATAACGATCGATTTCTGCCCAAGGAATAAAATCATTAAATGATACATTTGGTAGCGCAGAAGCTTGCGTACGGATTTGTTGATTCAGCTCCGCATCGCCCCCCAGAGAGCAGACAAGGACAAATTGTATTTGCGGCATTTGTCGCGCTAGGTCTAAAAAGATCTCAGGATGCTTCATTCGATCGCATCTCCCTACCCATAGAGCCGTGTTTGTTTTTGGTGGTATCGCTGCAGGGATTTCATACCCACTCATTAATAGCTCACTGCGGGTATGATACCGCTGGGTCAGCGTCTCTTGTTGATGATGATTTTGGGTGATAAGTAGTGATGCGGTATGGATCAGTAGCGGGAAAAGGGCGCACTTTCTGTTGGTACGTTGATATCGGCCGTTTGCTTCGGAGTCGCTTGCCAGCATGTAGATAAATTTTATTTTTGATAGACGACAATACAACGCAAGGATGCAGGAAAAAAGCGTTAATCCACGCTGCACAACGTATTCCGGTTTTATTTTACGAAGGGTGGCATTGTATGAGCGTATCTTCGTCAGCAAGCCGGCATTTGCCGGGGTGGTTTTTACCAACGTAAAAAGACCAGCATCAGGAAAGTTGATGACAGGATAATCAGGAATGATTGAAAGAATTTCCAACTGATTGTTCTGACCAAGTTCCCTCGCAAGAAGATAAAGTTGCACACTTGCTCCACCAAAAGTTGATAGGCTGTTAACATTGAACATCGCCTCTGAATCCTTCGGGAATATCATTGCAAGCCTTTTCTTACTCATGGGCCGATGTTATGAGGTGCATATATTTCGATAGAATAGCATCCCAGGTAAAGTCCTTAAAGCGTTTTTGTGATTGAGAAGAAAAAAATTCGCGCTGGCTTTGGTTTTCAATCAACAGCCGCAGCGCTTTGGTTGTAGCAGCAACATCTGGTGAAATAATAAGGCTATTGTTCTGCCCCAAGGTTTCACGGATTGCGGGCGCGTCTGATGCAATGATGGCACAGCCGGTGCTCATTGCTTCCACCAAGACAATACCCTGACTTTCTTGTCGAGACAATAACATGAAGATTGAGGCGGCATTATAGAGTCGAGCGAATTGAGGGTCATTTTTATTTATCCAGCCAGTGAACTGTATGTTGGTATTGCCGGCACTTTGTGCTTCTAGTTCTTTTTTGTAGGGGCCATCGCCAACTAAAACAAGTCGCCAATCGGAAGCGTGCAGGTTTTGAAATGCTTCAATGATGTACTGGAATCCTTTAAAAGGTAACATTCTCCCAACGCTCAAAATTATTCTTTCTTTTTGTATGGAAGTGTCATGCAATGAAGATGAGCCGTTCGGGATAACCATAATGGGAATCTCACGCGTGCCGGAGATATTTTTTTGAATGAGTTTTTTTAGATAACTCGATGGGACTGTGACGTGGAGAGCGTTGCGGAGAATTCCCTTGATGAGCCGGGGAGTGAGTTTGTGCAGCAAGGTGAAGCGTTCCGTATTGTGCCCCGGAACGTCACTTCCATGCGCGGTGATGATATACGGAATATGAAAAAGTTTTTTAATGATGACCGCAAGTATCCCAGTCGGTACTAAGAAATGACAATGGCATACGTCCCACTGCCGCTGATGACGCAGGGATTTGATCTTAAAATAGGCCGACCACAGATAATACAACTGTTCTCTCAAATGACTAATTTCATATTTTTTTCTTCCTGAAGGAACCCGATATACCGATACCCCGTCAATATTTTCATACGAGGGAAGTCCCTTAAGACCCATGGTCACAACATCCACGGCATGTCCCTGACGAACATACCCTTTTGCTATCTCATGAGAAACGTAAGAACCGCCGCCACCAAGCGGGGGATATTCGTAATTAAGTACAAGGATGCGCATGCGTGCCGCTAACTATTCTCAAATACTTCCTTGACCGAATAACTCGGTTTTTCGCGAAAGTGTATTTTAATAAGAATGTCCGCCATCAACCCAGAAACAAACAATTGGATACCGGCAAGTAGAACAAAGACCGCAAGGAGTGGCCAGATACGGTTTGCCAGCGACAACCCGAAGAATGCACGGCCAACAAGGAGCCCAAAACCCAGAAGCGTCCCGATGGAAATAAAAAGGAGACCAGCACTGCCAAAAAGATGCAGTGGCCGGTTTGAATATTTCCTCCAAAACCAGACAGAAATCATATCAACAAAACCCTTCACAATGCGCTTCCATCCGTATTTTGTTTTTCCTGCTATTCGTGGTCTGTGGCTAACTTTTAACTCGCCAACCTTAAAACCCTGCCAGCCGAGAATAGCAGGGATAAATCGGTGCATTTCTCCGAATAAGTTGAGGTTTTCAAAACACTCTTTTCGATATACTTTGAGAGAACAACCTGAATCATGAATTTGGTCCTTGATCAAAAGGCCACGCAGAACATTTGCGCCGCGTGAAACAAAGTGTTTCATGTGGGTGTCTTTTCGTTGCCAACGCCATCCAGAAACAACCTCATATCCTTCATCCAATTTGCTGAGCAGTGCAGGGATATCATGGGGATCGTTCTGGCGATCACCATCCAATGTGATGATGACATTGCCGCGGGCAGCACGAAAGCCGGCATCCATCGCTGCCGTCTGCCCGAAATTTTTTCTGAACCGAATGATTTTTACGGGGTGGAGAGATTGGAGTCGACCAAACGTCCCATCGGTTGAACCGTCATCAATGAAGATTATTTCAAATGCCTTCCCCAAATGCTGCAGTACTTCCAGCAATTCTTGGTGGAGTGGGATGACATTTTCTTCTTCATTATGGACCGGAATGACAACAGAGTACTCTAGATTGCTATTTTCTGACATGGGTTTCATGAATGATAGTATTCTCGATACCAATTGATAAAATTCTTGATGCCTTCATCAATTCTGGTTTTTGGTTCAAAATGAAGCAGCTGCTTTGCCTTTGTTATATCGGCATATGTTTTTTCGACATCACCGGGCTGCATGGGCAGTAAATTTCTGCGAGCTTTTTTTCCTAGGACTTGTTCAATAATCTCTATGAAGTGGAGAAGATCCTCTGTATGTGAATTACCGAGATTTATTATCTCATATGGAAAAGGATTATCCACCGCTGCAAGGATACCGGCAACGATATCATCGATGTATGTGAAATCACGTTGGTGCTTGCCGTTGTTGTAAATATCGATTGGTTGGTCCGCGAGAATATTTTTGGTGAATTTAAAAAGTGCCATGTCGGGCCGACCCCAGGGTCCATACACAGTGAAAAAACGTAAACAGGTGCACTGTAACTTATGGAGGTGATGGTAGGTGTAGGCCATCAGTTCCGTTGCTTTCTTTGTTGCGGCATACGGTGAAATTGGTTTATCAACGGGGTCTGTTTCGGAAAAGGGGATTTTTTTATTACCGCCGTAGACCGCAGAGGTTGACGCAAGGACAACCTGCGGAACTTTAAATTGGCGCGCCATCTCAAGAATGTTTAGCGTGCCAAAAACATTTGCCTGTGTGTAGATGTATGGATCCTCAATTGATGCCCGCACTCCAGCTCGGGCGCCGAGATGGACGATAGAATCAAACTGGTGCTTTTGAAACAAGGGGATCAAAGCCTCTCTTTCAGAGAAATCAACTCGGTACAACGTTGGGTTGTACTCCTTCAGAAAAACTGAAATTCGATCCTCTTTTATTTGAGGATCGTAGTAGTCGTTAAAATTATCAATAATGACCACCGAATCGCCGCGTTCAGAAAGAGTACGTGTGACGTGCGAGCCAATGAATCCTGCCCCTCCGGTCACTAAAACCGATTTCAAAACAGTTTTCTTACTAATAAAATCATACGAACTATACCAAAAAACAGTACAAAGGTAAAGAAGTTAGGGGAAAAGCCTGCTTACCGAGAAGAAACTTTTTGTACCAGAATGTCCATGGCCCGAACTTCCAGATCATCACGGCCATATGACCGAAAATCAGACGCAATCTTTTTTGGAAACGTCGGATTTTCTTTATGATATTTGTGGAGGTTTATAATCTGAAAACCGTTATTTTGGAAGAAATGTTTCCAATCGGAGTAACGGAGTCGGTTGGTATAAAAAATAGTATTTCTTGTCGCTGCTTCCCACTGCGTGTTGGAGTATTTATAGAAGTTAAACGGTAAGTGTTTACCGTTGAAATGATCCTTAAAATCTATTTGATGAAAGGCGTATCCGCCCGGCGCCAGAACATGATTCATATTTTTGACCAACTGCTCGCATACGTCACGATGAATGTGTTCCAGAACTGCCGTTGAAAGTACGACGTCAAAAGTTTTTTCGTATTTTTGAATGTCATGAACATTGGTGAAATCTATTTTTTCAAATGTAATGCCATGAGCATCGACGGGCGGCTGCTCGCCATCATAGTGTTTATTAAAAGGGTCACTCGCAAGAAATGACTTCGCGTGAGATTGTGAAATGAAGAGAGCACCGAGAGAATACGCCCGGCCACTGCCGATTTCTAGGATTTTTTTCCCACCCAGGGAGATTTCAGCAGCGCTAAAATATTTTTTGATATTATCGTAAATGAGGTGCGAATTTTTATCGTTTTTGTCGCTCCAGCCATTTTTGAGGAGAAATGCATTGAGCCATGGAATTGCCTTGATCACCCTGGCGATAACCAGCTCCAAGCCCAAGCTAGTAGAAAGGTGAAGAATTTTTCGTAACATACGTAGAGGTTTTACTATGCATGTGATTGTACTGTTTTTTGGGCATTGGAACAAATGATTTCCATCATGTGCAATCCCGAGTATGTTAGGAATACTCTTTTCTGATGTGGCGTATCCCATGATGTATCACCTGTGCGAGCGTGTGGCGCTATAGTGGTAGAAAGGCGTATGTTGCGCTAGGATGATGGTATGAATCATATTTATCCTAAAATCCAATGGGGTTTGGTAGCGCGAGACTTTTTTTATAGTGGGATTATACTCGCACTCATTATGATGCTTGTTGCGGTGTTTTTCCCGGAAGTCCCACTGCCATTTTCCCCGATTTTGGTGTATGTCGCAGCACTCGTGTTCGTGCTTCCCTATGCTGCACAACAGAAGGGGGATAGGTAAAGTTTATGCGCCACCTTCCCTTTGTTATTCTTGGACTTTTTTTTGTCGGTACCGCCTTCACTGCACTGTTTGCCGGGCAGCATTTTACGTCTCCAGATGAGGTGGTCAATGCCGCTGCCGCACAACAGTTTGCAGAAGAGGGAACAATGACACTTGGCAGCGCTTTGCCCGAGGATACGGCAAAGGTTTTTCGTCCACGTAATATTGAGATTGTGGATGGTGCGTTCGTGCCCTCCAGCTATCTCAGTTTTCCATTACTCCTCGGCAGTATGCGCGCCGTGTTTGGAGAAAACGCAACACTTCTTTTGACGCCATTACTGGCAACCCTCGGCTTGCTCGCTTTTTTTGGCATCGTGAAGTATGTATGGAATTTTCAGAATGCATTACTGAGCCTGTTTCTCCTTGCATTTTCACCGGGCATACTTTTCTTTACCATTAAGGGGCATTGGCACAACATTGCATTCATTTCTGTGCTACTTTGTGCCGCATGGCTGGGTATATATGCATATCGCAGCAAGCGCATATGGTTCATTTTTCTTTGCGGACTCATACTCGGTTTTGGAATATCGCTGCGGGCAAATGAAGTAGTGTGGGTTGGTGTATTCATACTTATTGCGTGGTGGAGATTTTTGCGACGAGAAAAAATTATTTATACTTTTCTTTTATTGTTCGGTATTGGAATTGGTATTCTTCCATTGTTGGCGTTGAATGATGTAACGTTTGGCGGGCCCTTTTCTTTTGGGTACACCGCCGGAGTTGATGCAGGCATCGCCGCGGTTGATACTGGCCTGTTGAACAAACTTTTTCGTCTCATGATGCCGGTTGCAACTCATGTCGCGTTGTATCGCACCACAATTCAATGGTATGGGCTTGAACTCTTCCCGCTTTTTACGTTCCTTGCTGCGCTTGGCGTTCTGTTTGTTGTATTTGCACGACGCGTGCGCGGGTCTATGCTGTGGCTAAGCGGCAGCATTTTACTTGCGGTGTGGCTTTTTTGGTATTACGCAGGTACACCATATTATGGTGCATCCACAAGCAGTAGTCATCCTATCATTGGTTCATCATTCGTACGGTACTTTTTGCCATTGACAGTTTTGTTTACGCCGCTTGCCGCGCATGGCATGCAGCAGATTATTCGTAGTAGTCATCATGCAGGAAAATACTTTGCCGCAACGCTTCTTGTTGCTTTTTTTGGATTTTCTTTGCATCTGGTCATTTTTGAAAAGGAGAATGGGTTGTCGAAGTTTTTTCAGAAAGACATCCCGCAGATTACAGAGGCCGCAGAGGCAATCAAGACACAAACACCTAGCGACGCGCTGATTATTGCCGGCGCAAAGGATAAGCTTTTTTTCCCTGCCCGGCGCGTTATGGGGTATAATGAGATCTCGCAAGATATGCGCGATCTTCTCCCGAAGCTTCTTGGCACGTATTCCATTTATTATAATGATATCGCCGCACGCGATGTAGATGTATTGAGTGATATTGCAACAGCAGAGGGGTATCTTCTTGTGCCTGTTGGAATGATTGGTCAGGACCCACTATATTCTTTTGAACCAATGGCATTAGAATAATGAAACGATTTTCAATACTACGTATCGTCGCCTGGTTATTGCCGGTTGCGCTGGTGATCTGGATTTCCATTCGCCTTATCGTTCCTGGAAGCAGCGTTGCTGTGGTTTTTCATCAGAGCGCAATTGGTGATGTCTTGAAGGGTTTTTCTGACGCAATGTACTTCAGCGAGGTGAGAGGTGTAGGCAACCAGGCTCGCAGAGATATGATCGCGAATGGGGCGCGTTTTACACTTTCTCCATGGCGTCCGTTTACCGGAGTGAAGCTTGGATTTGCGTTTGAGAATCCCCGTGCGCGTATTGATATACTTGGCGTGGGGTTGCCAAATCGTGAGGATATTCGTCGTACGCTCTATGCTCCTGCGTTTGCAGAGTATGCGGATTGGGATGTGGTACGGGAAGGAGATATGGTGCTCCTACAACGTGAGCCGCAGTATGGTTCAATAGCGGAGTTCACAACATCCCCACCACCAGGCAATGAGGTCATGTTGCTCAATACTACCCTTGGGAATCCAAGCTTACCCGCTGATACCGAGGACGGCGATGCACGCCATATGAATATTTCCCTACTTGGTACGCATACTTTTTATGCTTATATTGAAAATGAACCACTGGATATTTCTTTTAGCAAACAGGACGCAAATCTGAAGAACGGTCCGGATCGCATCACGGCCTTTGTCTATAATCAGGCTGGCGAACGCCTCTTTGCTGAAACGTTGCAAGATGATGGTGATGAAACACAAAGCACGAGACGCGGACCGGGACAGACAATGCATATTTTTTTGGACGGCATCCCTACAGGTATTTACCGGCTTGTTCTTGAGGCGAATAGTGATGTGGTTATTACCTCAATAGCAGCGAGCACTAGCCAACTCGTTTTGACCGATGTCTTGCGCGCAGAATCCGCCGAGCCAATTTCTCTCTCATTGGTAGGTTTTAGTATGAATATCCAGAATGCTGATACAAAATCTGCGGTTGTTACTATCAACGAAAAAGACGAGACTATTCCCGCGGGAGGAAAACGGCATTTTGTTTTTTCTGACGCAGAGCAGAGCATCACTTTTGCATCACAGAAGCTCACTCTTACATCGGAGGGAGAATTTGTCCTTGATTCCTTTAATCATTTTGTGCCGCGTTTTAGTCTTCCGCTACTTGAAAGAAATGTCGCTGACGCGTATGACATAAAGTATCTTTATGCAGAATATAGGGAACCAGAGAAGACATCGGATGGGGTATTTTTGACCGGGGCAACATTTCCCCTCAACTCACTTGTTCAAACTGATGCAGGGTATCGATTCGTGCTTTTGACTGATGATGAAACCGCGTTGCCGCTTACGTTTGGTGATGTTTCGCTCACCCTTACTAAACCACCAATCACCGCAGAGGGTATAGTGAATAAAGTAAAAGACATTTTAAAGAATTGGTTCTCATCTTGAAAAAGGGTTTCATTCTTGGTATTCTGATTCAGCATGATCAATGGCGTAATCATCAAAAAACTCACCGTTCATCCGGACCATATTGACCCGCAGGAAGTGGTTCCTACTCCTGGCGTACTTATGGAAGTGGTTCGGGCGGACGAGAATCTGCTCAAAAAATTTGGGCAGACCACGATGACTATTGCCTATCAAGGAACCATCAAGGCTTTCCATTGGCACAAAACCCAGGATGACCTTTGGTTTGTCGCTACCGGCAAAGCGCAGGTGGTGCTCTATGACACGCGTGAAGATTCACCAACACATGGACAAACAGATACCATTCTTGCTGGTGAAGGGGATTACAAATTGATCGTGATTCCCATTGGCGTTGCGCACGGTTACAAAGTGCTTTCAGAAGAACCCGTGATTCTTTTTTACCACACCACAGAGCCGTACAATGCCGCTGCGCCGGACGAAGAACGCATCCCGCACAATGATCCAACCATTGGATACGATTGGGAGGAGATCCATACATGACACGGCGCGTTTATATTGAAGGGTCGCTCGCATACGACCGCATTTTTTCTTTTCCCGGGCAGTTTGCAAAGCACATCGACCCCAAGAAGCTCCACGTTCTTTCACTGAGTTTTGCCGTTGAACGGGCGTATGAGCGACGCGGCGGGACAGCAGGGAATATCGCCTATTCTCTTTCCCTTCTTGGTAAGCGTTCATATCTTTTGGGCGTTGTTGGGAACGATTTTGCGCCATACCGCGCGTGGCTGACTGCGCAGGGTATTTCCATGCAATATGTGGAGATCATGAAGGATGATCTGACCGCGCAGGCGAACATTTTCACCGATCGTGATGACAATCAGCTTGCCGGATTCGTCATTGGCGCAATGATGCAACCCTTGCGAAAGGCATTACCGATATTCAAAAAACACGATATCATTCACATTGCGCCAGGGAATAAAACTGATATGCTGCGTATTGCGCGTGCCGCGGCAAAGCGCGCAGTTCCTTATATCTTTGATCCTGGGCAACAACTGCCAACATTTCATACCACGGAGTTGCGTCGCATGATCTCTGGCGCGGGCATGGTCATTGTCAATGATTATGAACTCGGATTGCTTTTGAAGCATGCAAAGCTTTCTCGGATGGCACTACTGGGAAAAGTGGGTACGCTTGTTACGACCTTTGGCCCGCACGGTTCAGAATTCGCTTCCCGCAAGAATCTGATGCGCATTCCCGCTGTGCGCGTTGCAAAAGCCGTGGATCCAACAGGCGCAGGAGACGCATATCGCGCAGGACTCATCTATGGACTGCTTGAGGATTTTGCGCCGGAAAAACTCGGACGCCTTGCGGCAACGGTTGCAGCATATGCCGTTGAGAAGCACGGCACGCAAGAACATCACTTTACGTTTGCAGCATTGCAGCGTCGATATAAACAACAATTCAAGACATCGTTATGAAGTATGACATTGCATCACTGAAGCTCGCTGCAGCGGGGAAGAAGCGCATTGATTGGGCTGAGCGTGAAATGCCAGTGTTGCGCGAGATCCGTGAACGCTTTGCAAAAGAGAAGCCGCTCAAAGGCGTGCGTCTTTCTGCATGTCTGCACGTTACCTCAGAAACAGCAAACCTCATGCGCACGCTGAAGGCCGGCGGGGCGCAGGTCATGCTTGCAGCATCGAATCCGCTTTCAACGCAGGATGATGTTGCGGCATCATTGGTCAAACATGATCGTATTCCCGTTTTTGCCGTGAATGGTGAAGGACGAGCGCGTTATTACCGCCATTTGAACGCCGTGCTGGATCAAAAGCCGCACATCACCCAGGATGACGGCGCTGACCTTGTTTCGCTGCTTCATTCAAAACGCAAAGACGCAGCAGCGGGGCTTTGGGGTTCAACGGAAGAAACAACAACCGGCGTTATTCGATTAAAGAGTATGGAGAAAGAAGGCGCGTTGAAATTGCCGGTTATTGCCGTGAATGATTCAGATACCAAACATTTTTTTGATAACCGCTACGGCACTGGTCAAAGCACCATGGACGGCATCATCCGCGCCACGAATCTGCTCATTGCTGGCAAGACGGTCGTTGTTTTAGGGTATGGATGGTGCGGACGCGGTATGGCCATGCGCGCGGACGGGCTCGGTGCGCATGTCGTGGTCACAGAGGTAGACCCTGTGAAGGCGCTTGAAGCGAAGATGGATGGGTATCAGGTGATGCCAATGAGCAAGGCCGCAACAATTGGCGACGTCTTTGTCACTTTGACGGGGGACATTCATGTCATTCGCATGGAACACTTCAAGAAGATGAAGAACGGTGCAATCGTCGCGAATTCCGGCCACTTTGACGTTGAGATCGACATGAAGAGCCTGAAGAAGGCGGCAAAGAAGAGCGAAGAGCTCCGCCCGCAGGTTGTTGAATACACGCTCACCGCAAAACACAAGGTCATTGTCATTGCAGAGGGGCGCTTGGTGAACCTTGCTACTGCAGAAGGTCACCCGGCATCGGTGATGGATATGAGTTTTGCGAATCAATCACTTGGGGCAGAATATATCGTGAAGCATCACAAGACCCTGGAACCAAAGGTATACCGCATTCCTGAGAAGCTTGATCAACAGATCGCACGCACAAAACTGAAGACAATGGGCGTCGCAATTGACACACTGACAGCAGAACAAAAGGCCTATCTTTCTGAGTGGCGAATGGGGACGTAGAAAGAAGGTTGTAGGTTGTAGGAAGCGGGGAAAGAGAGAAAGAGAGATTCATAGTTAAACAATATGAAGATTCTACTAACAGGCGGTGCGGGGTTTATGGGATCAAACGCGATCCGGTATTTTCTCAAGCATCGTCCAGACATTGAAATCGTGAATTTGGACAAGTTGACCTACGCGGGGAATCTCGCAAACCTCAAAGATCTTGAAGACGATCCTCGCTATCGTTTTGTGCAGGGGGATATTGCGAATGAAATTGCGGTTGAGGAGGTTTTTGCTACGCATCAATTTGACGCTGTCATAAACTACGCAGCAGAAACGCATGTGGACCGGTCGATTCTGGATCCGGACGCGTTTATTTTTACCGATGTTATCGGGACGTATCGATTGCTTGAAGCGGTGAAGCGACATAAGGTTCCGCGCTTCATTCAGATATCAACAGATGAAGTCTATGGCGCGGTTCCAAAGGGCGAGACAGATGAAGAGGCAGCCTTCCGGCCTTCTTCTCCGTATTCTGCATCAAAAGCCGGCGCTGATCATTTGATCGAAGCATACATCAAGACGTTTGAGGTGCCGGCTATCATCACGCACAGTTGTAATTTTTTTGGTCCGTATCAGTATCCTGAAAAGCTCATTCCGCTTTTTATCACCAATTTGTTGGAGGACAAGAAGGTTCCGGTCTATGGCGATGGCAAGCAGGTGCGTGAGTGGATTTATACCGAGGATCACTGTCATGCTATTCTGACTATTCTTGAAAAAGGAGAGCTGGGCCAAACATATAACATCGGGACTGGCGAGCGCATTAACAATATTGAATTCACACAAAAGCTCCTTGAGCTGCTTGAACTTGGTGAGGATATGATCGAACACGTGAAGGATCGTCCGGCGCATGATGTTCGCTACGCCATTGATTCAGGCAAGCTGCGCAAGAAATTGGATTGGAAACCGGACGTGTCCTTTGAGGAAGGCGTCAAGCGTACTGTTGAGTGGTATAAAGCAAACGAAGACTGGTGGAAGCCAATTAAGACCGGTGCGTATCTTGACTACTATAAACAGCAATACGAACAACGGTAAGCCTGTTCGTCCAACAGTTATTTTTGGCGCAACGGGCATGCTTGGGAGTATGTTTGTTCGTGCTTTACCCGAAGCGCTATTTTTTAGTGGTGCGCAAGCTGATCTCACAAAGAAGGGAGCGGTTGAAAAGATTTTGGAGACGTATCATCCCGGAGTTGTTATTAATTGTGCGGCATACACGGATGTTGACGGTGCAGAAGAGCATGAGGATGTTGCAAACAAGGTGAATGGAGAAGGAGTGCGTGCCCTTGCCGCAGCAGCAAAAAAAATCGGTGCTCGTCTGGTGCATTTTAGTACTGATTACATTTTTGATGGTCAGAATGCACATGGGTATGCGGAGGATGCACAGCCAAAGCCTCTGAACGCATATGGCCGTTCAAAGCTCGCTGGCGAGCAGGCAGTGCAAGAAGAGACCGATAATTACCTCCTTATCCGCACCGCGTGGCTCTATGGGCCGAATGGGAAGAATTTTGTTGACACCATGCGCAAAAAGATGGAAAGTGGAGAGGCACTGCGCGTTGTGGGCGACCAAGAGGGGAGCCCAACGTACACGTCAGACCTTGTAGATGCAACGCTTCTGTTACTCGCAAAAGCAGCACCTTCCGGCATTTATCATCTTGTGAACAGTGGACGCGTTTCTTGGTTTGGATTTGCACAGAAAATTCAGGCATTGCTCGGGACACATGCACCGCTTGAGGAGGTATTCTCAGATGCATTCCCGCGCCCGGCACAGCGACCGCAGTATTCCGTACTGAACAATACAAAACTGAAAAATATAAAGATAAATCCACTCCCTGAGTGGGAAGATGCATTGGCAAGATATTTAACAAAGGTTGTAGGTGGTAGGTTGTAAAATATATTCTTATTCTTCCTACCAACTATAAACTACCAACTACAAACTCTTTATGAAAGGCGTTATCCTTGCAGGCGGCACTGGTTCGCGGCTCGCTCCGCTCACAAAAGTCACCAACAAACATCTCTTGCCGGTCTACGACAAGCCGATGATTTATTACCCCATTGAAAAGCTTGTTGCTGCCGGCGTTAAAGATATTCTTATTATTTCGGGCCCCGGGCACGCAGGGCACTTTTTGAATCTTCTCGGTTCGGGCAAGGAATTTGGAGCGCGTTTTATGTATGACATTCAGGAAGAGGCGAGCGGTATTGCCGGCGCGGTAGCGCTTGCTGAGCGTTTTGTTGATGGCGAGCCATTCGTGGTGCATCTTGGGGACAATATTTTTGCAGCCGATCTTTCTGATGCGTTTAAGGAATATGAAGCGCAGGGTTCTGGTGCAAGAATATTTTTGAAGGAAGTGGAACATCCTGAGCAGCTCGGCGTTGCTGAAGTGCAAAACGGCAAGATCGTGCGTATTGTCGAGAAACCAAAGGAGTATGTTTCAAATCTCGCGGTCATTGGCGTGTACTGCTATGATGCGACGATCTTTGAGTTCGTAAAAACACTCAAACCGTCAGCGCGCGGTGAGCTTGAAATCACTGATGTCAATCAGTGGTATCTTGAGAAGCAGGCGTTAACGTATTCCATTCTTGAGGGATGGTGGGGTGATGGCGGGGAGTCGTTTGATAGCTTGCTTGAAGCAGGACGTCTTGCCGCGGAATTCCGCAAGAAGAATTAACGCAATCGTACGGCCCAAAAGCGCCCGGGAATCACGCCATCGGTGCCGGCAAGGAACCAGGCGAATTTTTCGTCCGTCGAAAAACCCAGTAAACGCGTTGTATCCGGCACGGAGAGTGCAATGCCATTGCGCTTATCTCGCTGATCGATCTCAACGATCGTTGCGCGGCCATTTTGCATATATGCTACATATGCATTATTTGCGTACCACTGCACGTCGCGGAGTGAATTGCCAAAGCGGCCAAGTTGCGTGCGTGCGCGGGTTGTGCGGTCGTATACTTCAATACCAATTGTGGTGGTCAAAAGGATGTAACGATTACCCTGCCAGACGGCGTCTTGTGCCGGGCCACCTATAACCTCCTTGCGAATAACATCCGGGCGCGGGACATCATAGAGAGCGGTTTCTCTTGCAGTACTTAGCGTAAAGATCTTGTTTTTCTCATTAAGAAGCGTGAAGCCTGTATCGTTGATCGTGAAAAGAGTTTGAAAATCATCACGGCTATTTTTTTCAATACGCGTGGTTCCATCTTCTTCAACCACGCGGAGCAACCCCGTAGCGTTCGCAAGAATATTTTTT
Organism: Patescibacteria group bacterium; assembly: GCA_041671225.1. Taxonomy (GTDB): domain Bacteria; phylum Patescibacteriota; class Patescibacteriia; order JBAZBY01; family JBAZBY01; genus JBAZBY01. Next base: position 910,075 of record JBAZBY010000001.1, on the reverse strand, counting down.
GTTGTGCCTTTTATGGAAGTGAGTTCTTCTGTGAAGAGATCAAGTCGTGAGAGCGTGCCGCCTTTTAATATCCAGAGAAGAGTGCTGTCGCGCAGATCCCAGGCAATCTCGTCTGGTGATGGCGGGAGCAATGTATCCAATGGAAGGAGTGCTAGCGGTTCACGCGGGGGTGAGTTTGTTCCGGCATAGGGTGCGAGATTTCCCACAGCGTAGCGGACGAGCCCGTCGTGTTCGAATTTGAGCAGTACTTGTTGAGCGCCTTCATGCACATCCATGATGGCCATGGTGCCTTTTTGTGTCGTGAGCAGGATCGGCTCTTCATGAGGCGTGAACCAGTAGTAGAGATTCGCAGTATTCCCTTCTTGAGTTGTGAGAAGAAAGCGATTTCCTGGTAGGGCCGTGCCGGCGACAAGATCATCATGAAGAAGCATGTCTTCCATGGTGCTGTCTTTTCGGAAGAGCACGATGTCATCCGCAATTGTCGAACGCCCAGGCAGAACGGCCAGTTCCTTTTCCCATGGAATGAAACCGTCCTTTGCAACGGTCACCGTGTACGTCCCAGTACGTATGGCGTTGATTTCTGAGGTTGTATGCTCAGCTTGTTTTTCTCCATTAAGACTCACGGACGCTCGTGACGGCTCTGAAGTAAGAACAAGTACGCCGGTTTGGACGATTCTGCCTTCATGAGCATCCAGACGGTATCCCTGCGCATACAACACAACCAATGGCGCAAGCACCACAAAAAGGAGGATCATTGCGAGGTAATAGAGTGTTCTACTGTGTGTGATAATGAAGGCCATGTTTCGTTGACGAAGAGGAATCTGTACCGTACACTACAGCGGTATGGCAACAATGACAATCACCGGTAAGAAGCAGCTTTCAGGCTCCATTTCCATTGCAGGAATGAAGAATGCTGCAACCCCGATCCTTGCCGCGACGCTCCTTGTGGGTGATGAGGTGCGCGTGCATAATGTACCAGACATCACTGATGTCCGTAAACTCCTCGAACTCCTTGAAAGCCTTGGTGTGGCAGTGCAGCACGAGGGAGATTCTCTTGTGCTTTCTGCGGCCCATATCGATCCTACCGCACTTGATCAGCAGAAGGTAAAGAGCATGCGCTCTTCCGTATTACTGATTGGGCCGTTGCTTGCCCGTTTCGGAGAGCTCACGATTCCTGAACCAGGCGGGTGCAATATCGGTAACAGATCTCTTGATGCGCATATTGCCGTTGTTGAACAATTTGGCGGTAAAGTGAAGAAGGATGGGGAAATGTATTCCTTTACCATGAAGCGCCCTTCGAGCGGGACAATCATCCTTCCTGAGTTCAGCGTGACTGCAACTGAGAATGCTGTGATGGCAGCAGTCCTTGCCAAGGGGGAGACAAATATATTACAAGCAGCTGCTGAGCCCCATGTGCAGGATCTCTGTAATTTTCTTAATGCATGCGGCGCGCGCATTCGCGGCATCGGTACCCACGAATTGAGCGTTGAGGGAGTGAAGAAATTACATGGCGCTGAATATGCGATCATCCCTGATACGATCGAGGTAGGAACCTTTGCCGTCCTTGGCGCTTTACTTGCGAAGAAGCTGGAACTTTCTCCTGTTATCCCAGAGCACATGACAGCGGTGCTTTATAAACTGCATACTCTTGGCGTTCCTTTTACCCTCAAGGGAAACCGTATGACCATTCAAAGCGGCGGCGACCTTTCGTCTTTCAAGGTTTGGACTGGTCCGTATCCGGGTTTTCCGACAGACCTACAGGCGCCTTTTGGCGTTCTCGCAACGCAGGCGCAGGGTCTTTCACTTATTCATGATCCGATGTATGAAGGACGTTTTGGCTACGCGGCAGAACTGCGAAAAATGGGTGCACGTGTTATTCAGGCCGACCCTCATCGCTTACTCATTGAGGGGAAGACAGAGCTTTTTGGCACTCATATCAAGTCATTGGACCTTCGAGCGGGCATTACATTGCTCATTGCCAGCTTACTTGCAGAAGGTGAGTCGGTGATTGAAGAGAGTGAGATCATCGGGCGCGGGTATAGCAATATTGCAGAGCGTTTACGTGCAATTGGCGCGGATATCACGGAGGATAACCAATGATGCAGGGGCAGCAGCGTCCACCGGCGCGTTCGCAATCCGTTTTTGTTTTGATCCTCCTCGCCGTTGTCATCTTTGCGGGTGGCTTTTGGTTTGGTCAGCACCGTACATCTGAAAACGGATCTAGCCTTCTTGCGTCAGCGCTTGATCGGGCATTTGGGGGCAGTACCGTTGATCCAGGGCTTCTTGAAGCGATCGTAGGCCGCATACAAGAGAATTATCTCCATGCGCCAGTGGATCAGTCGGATTTGCTTTATGGAGCAGCTTCTGGGCTCGTAGAAAGCATCGGTGACCCCTATTCCACCTTTTTTCCTCCAGCAGAAACAGAAGCGTTTGAAGAAGAGCTCTCAGGCACTTTTGAAGGAATTGGTATTGAGATCGGGTACCGCGATGAGCTACTGACGGTCGTTTCTCCCATTGATGGTTCACCAGCACAAGCTGCCGGGGTGCTTGCCGGTGATGTTATTCTTGCAATTGATGATACAAATGCTGCAATGCTTTCTGTTGATGAGGCGGTGCAGCTTATTCGTGGAGAACGGGGGACTGACGTGATCCTTACTCTTGGTCGCGGCACAGAAACAATCGATGTTCCCATTACGAGGGATATTATTATCGTTCCAAGTGTTATTTGGGAGATGGTCACCTTGCCCGAGAACAGCGGTACTATTGCAGAAATTACGCTCTCGACGTTTACCCGTGACAGCGACCGCGAGTTTGATGATGTTGTTGCAGAGATTCTTTTGCAGAACCCTGATGGCATCCTTTTGGATCTTCGTAATAATCCCGGCGGTCTTCTTGATATGGCAATTAATATTGCAGGGCATTTTGTCGGGGAACAAGTGATCGTCCTTGAACAAGCAGCGGATGGTACGCAGGAATCCTTCACCAGTAATCAACCTGTGAGTTTTTCCGGCAAAGTTGTTGTTGTGCTTGTCAATCAAGGAACAGCCTCCGCGGCAGAGATCCTTGCCGGTGCCCTGCAGGATTATGAAACAGCAACCATTATTGGTACGCAAACATTTGGAAAAGGCACCGTACAGGAGTTTGAGGGTCTTTCTGGTGGTTCTTCGCTGAAGCTTACCGTTGCAGAATGGCTTACTCCTGATGGCCGAACGATTGAAAAAGACGGTCTTACCCCTGACCAACTTGTCGAGTTCACAGATGAAGATTATACTGAAGAAAACGATCCACAGCGTGATGCCGCGTTGGAATTCTTGACAGAGCGGCTCACATCACAACCATGAACACGCTCCCGATTTACTTCCATAAGACAGTTGAGGGCGTTGCAAAAGCCGGAGAGGTAAAGAATATTACTGCCGCATATGCACGCAACGTGTTGATCCCAAAAAAATTGGGAAGTATTGCGACCGCTGATCTCCGCGCACAGTATGCACAACATTCACGTCAACGTGAGAAGGAAGTGGCGAAACAAGGGGAACGGGGAAAAAAGATCATCGACACACTCACCAATGTGACCGTGAGTATTCTTGCAAATGCCGACCCTGAAGGAACATTGTACGCCGCGGTCAAGCCCGCAGATATCGCTGCAGCAATAAAAAAACAATTTCACATTGTCGTTCCAGATACCACCATTAAAACAAGTGAGCCAATAAAGAAGCTCGGTGAGCATGCGGCGCAGATGACTGTCGGAGAAAAGATATTGACACTCTCACTCATTATTCAACACACGTGAAGCAAGCAAAGACAAAATTCATTTTCGTTATCGGCGGTGTGATGTCCGGCGTTGGCAAGGGCGTGACGACCGCTTCTATTGGTAGGATACTCCAGAGCAAAGGGTTTACGGTTTCTGCGATCAAGATTGATCCATACGTGAATGTGGATGCAGGGACAATGAATCCTACGGTGCATGGCGAGGTCTTTGTTACGCAAGACGGTGATGAGACCGACCAGGATATTGGTAACTATGAGCGGTTTTTGGATATAAGCCTTAACCGCGTTGATTACATGACCACTGGGCGTATTTATGAAACGGTCATAGCGCGTGAGCGTAATCTTGGCTATCACGGCGATAATGTCCAAGTGGTTCCAGATATCCCCAATGAAGTTATCCGTCGTATCAAGAAATCAGCACAGCAGCATAAATCGGATTTTGTGGTCATTGAGATTGGCGGAACGGTCGGAGAATACGAGAATCTTATTTTTCTGGAAGCTGCCCGCATGATGAAGCTTGCGGATCCTGATGGTGTCCTTTTTGTGCTTGTCAGCTATCTTCCCATTCCAAAGATGATCGGCGAGATGAAAACAAAACCGACACAACATGCCTCCCGTACCCTTAATAGTGCTGGGTTGCAGGCAGATTTCGTCGTATGTCGGTCAGAAGATCCTGTTGACCAAAAACGGCGCGATAAGATAGCTCGTTTCTGCAATATTTCTGTTGAAAATGTTATTTCTGCACCGGATGCAGAAAGTATTTATAACGTTCCCATTAATTTTGAAAGGCAGAATCTCGGTAATAAGATTCTTGGGAAGTTTCATATCAAAGCAAATAAAAAGGACTTGAAGGATTGGAGTGCCATGGTGGCACGGATGAAGCGAGCGCGTCAGGTTGTGCCGATTGCCGTGGTTGGAAAATATTTTTCATCTGGTGATTATGTTCTTTCGGACGTGTATATTTCTGTCATTGAAGCTATAAAACATGCGGGAGTGGCAGTAGGCGTGAAGCCGGAACTTCATTGGATTGATTCTGAGGATTTTGAAAAGCCAAAAGCCGACCTTTCAATTTTAAAAGGAATGAAAGGCATTATCGTGCCTGGTGGTTTTGGTACGCGGGGGATTAGCGGCGTTATCAGAGCCGTGAAGTATGCACGCGAGAAGAAGATCCCATATCTTGGCCTCTGTTATGGCATGCAGCTTGCAACAATCGAGTTTGCCCGCAGTGTTGCAAACATTCCCGATGCACAGACGGTCGAAATTGATCCAAATACAAAGGACCCCATCATTCATATCAATGATAAGCAGGCAGCAAATCTTGCAGCAAAGAACATGGGCAACTCCATGCGTCTCGGAGCGTATCGTGCGCGTTTGAAGCGCGGTTCACTTGTGCATGATGCATACAAAAAAACAATGGTTTCTGAGCGACACCGGCATCGTTATGAATTTAACAATGCCTATAAGGATCGATTAGAAAAAGCAGGTCTCATTTTTTCAGGAGTATGCCCAGATAATGGCCTCATAGAGATTATTGAGCTACCCAAAGAAACACATCCTTTCTTTGTTGGGACGCAGTTTCATCCGGAATTGCAATCACGCCCACTCACCCCACATCCACTTTTTGTTGCGTTCATGCGAGCGGCAGTGGGTGGAAAAAAGAAATAGCCAAACAAAAAACCCCGACCTGCGGGGCTTTTTGTTAGACCACCGTAACGATGGTGCGCTTTTTGAGCTTTCCGGTAAAGTTCTTTTTTGCGCGTTGGAGGAAGTGTACCGTGCCCTTCTGAACGGCATAAAGGGTATCATCTTCCCCTTTGCGAACGTTTTTTCCGGGGATGTACTTTGTCCCTCGTTGCCGGATAATGATGGAACCTTCCCGTACGGTTGCGCCCTCAGAACGTTTTACGCCGAGGCGTTTTGCCTGGGAGTCTCGGCCGAGTGAGGTTGAGCCCCCTGCTTTGGTATGTGCCATAAATTAATCAATGAATGTAACGATGATGCTACGTGAATCCTTATGATCTGTCAACTCTCATTTGCGGCAAAAGGATTACTGACAGGAACAGGCAGATGTATCTCGCGGCTTTCCTCGTTTTGCATCACTTCATTATAGCGATTCTCGTCCACGGTTATTTGTCGCGCCGTCGGCATGAGTGTCGTTTCTGCAATATTGAGCGAAGAGAGACCGCTCAGCACAATTGTGCCAAGAAAGAGAAGACTTAAAAGAATGGTCAGCAGAATGCCATGCCGACGAATATGTTTCAGCAGTGAAGGTTTTTGTATCATAGTGCTTGTGCTGGCGTAAAAACGCGAGCCGCTATTGTTGTCGTTGTGGTATTTCCCTGGGTCATGAATTCGATGCTATCCATGACCATGACCATCGGCATTCGTTCAAGTGATTGCACAAATGCCATCGTGCTGGCAAACGCTCCTGTGATATTAAAGCGTATGCCAATACTTTCCGCATCCGCTCCTGTTTCTGCTGCGAGTGAGAAGGTCATGTCTATATCCGCAAGATTTGCAAATCGCTCGAATTCCGTAAAGAGTTCCAAGGCCTTTTCGTCTGTAAAGTAGAAAGGATCCAGCGTTGTCAATTTTTCAGTGACCGCAAGAAGTTCACGTTCTTTTTGTTGCGGGTCGACGATACGCGCCTCCAGCGCAATCCGGCGCGTTTCTTCATTTGATATTGTTGCCTGAATATCGGTGAAACTTCCTTGGAGCGGCGTGATAACAAGAAGCCAGCCCGCAATTACTGCAATCGTTGCACTAAAGTATAAGATGCCCGTTTTACTCAAAAACCGTTTCATGATTGTTGCGCTGCGATGATCGCTTCAAGGTTAAGTGAAATGTTGTAGTCAAACGGAATATTTTCGCGTTGCGTGAAGGTTGAAAGTGGCGTATTCATTTCATCGATATAGGGGAGTGCCGTGAGAGCATCCTGAAATGCCAGGAGATTGTCGCGTGTTTTTGCCGTTCCTGTAAGAACGAGTGAGGAAGTGAGCGTATTGAGCGAAATTTTTTCGAGCACGATGCCGGGAGTTACGCTTTGACCTATTTCATTCATTAACACAGAATAACTGATGTTCTTGTTGTAAAGATCTGCGAGATGCTGCGTCTGCGCATTGAGTGCTCGAATACTATCATCAAGTGTGGAGTCTCCTCGTTTTGGTAGTTGTGCCTCCACGACAGTGATTTCATCACGCACGACGCTAAGACGGTCATTCAGGATTGCTTGAATCGCAAACAGATACCCAGAAGCGAGAATAATAACAGCGATGCCAATGCTCGCGATCACCTTGGCATAAGCAAAACGCCTGATTTCTGCAAGCCAGGAGCGTTTTTCTTTTGAGATAAGGTTAAGTGTTATCATGGAGGTGTTCGCGAAGCGCAAGTCCTATTGCTGGCGCGTAAGGCGTTGCATCATGCTTTTCAAACGGGTCGTGGCGCTGTGTGCCAAGAAAACCGCGCGGGTTTGCAATGTCGACTGGAAGATTGAGTATGTTTTCAATATACGCAGGTAAGCCCTTTAAGCGACTGCCAGCACCAGCAAGGACGACACGCTCAAGTGAATCCTGCGTCGGGAAGTGGTCCACATAAAAGTTAAGAATTTCTTTGAGTTTTTCTTGGTATGGCTTGAAAAGAGGCAGCAGAATTGAACGAATTTTTCCTTTGCCATGCTTTGCTTCAAGGCCATAGAGTACCTTTGCCTTTTCTGCCTCTGTGTGTGAAACCCCCAACTTCTTCTCAATAGCTGCGGTGAGCGCATCGCCGCCATTTGAAATGGTAGAAGTGAAAAGCACTGTTTTTGCATTTGCGAGCATGAAGAGTGTTTCTGAGCCACCGAAGTCGATCACAAGACTCGTTCCTTTTTCATACAGGGCCGGTGCAAGTGCACGGTACAAAGCGATGGATTCAAGCTCGCATGCAATTGGCTTGAATTTTATGCCTTCAAATAATTTGAGGTAACTGTCGACAAGTATGCGGGGAGCCGCAGCAACAAGCACGCGTTGTTTATCCTTACCCTCGGCCTTTGTTCCCGGAACATACTCCCAATCTAAATACACATCATTGAGATTCATTGGGATATGATTGGTTGCTTCAAATCGTACCACTTCTGTTGGGTCACCTTCGCGGGTTTTTGGGATATCGATGAGCTTAAGAAACGTTTGTCGCTCGGGAAGAGAAAGGGTGACATATGATCCACTAAAACGACCCATCCATGGTTTTGAAAGTAAATCGTGCAGTACTGCGGTAATTTTCTTGTCATTTTGGATTTCACCATTCTGCATCCATCCAGGAGAGAAGTGGCGCTCGCTTAAGGCGTGGAGTTTCAGATTGCCGGGTCTTCCGGTGATTTGCACTGCACGGACAACAAGATCAGAAATATCAATTCCAATTGCGTTGCGGAAGGGATTTATTTGCAGCAGTGGTCGGCGAGGGATGCCTGATTGTTTTGCCATGCTTTAGATTGTATCTGAAAGTGAGTAAATTGGCATTATGACCGCAATTGCAAGAGCAGCTACACCAACACCCAAGAAGAGCATTAGAACCGGTTCAATAATCGTGGAGAGGTTTGCCATTGTGTTGTCAACTTCCTCCTCATAGAATGTCGCAATTTCACTCGATACATCGTTGAGCGTTCCACTTTGTTCACCAACAGAGAACATTTGCGTTACTAATGGAGGGAAGAGCCTATCATATCCACTCAGACTGTCCGTAAGGCGCTCTCCTTTTTTTAGGCGTTCAGCCGCAGCAAGAAGCGCATTCTGGTACTGACTATTACTCAGGGTGCGGGAAATGATTTCCATGACTTGTACAATAGGAATATCGGTCTCAAGGAGTGATGAAAAAGTACGAGTGAATTTTGCGATGTTCACTTTTTTAATGATGTTTCCAGCAACAGGTAATCGCAACACAAGACGATCCCAGAGTGCGTGCCCAGAAGGCGTACGAAGACCCATAATGAAGAGGCCGATGAGAATGACCACGCCAATACCAAGAAGGATACCATTCTCACGCGTGAAATCAGAAAGCCCGAGCAGTATTTTTGTCGGCAACGGCAGGTCAGCTTTACCCTCAAAAAGTGATGTGATTTGTGGCAATACAAAGACGATCATGCCAATACCAATACCAATCATGGCAACGATAACAATAATAGGGTATGTCAGTGCGCCTTTTACTTTTGTAATGAGTGCATGGTCTTTCTTGAGCTGTAACGTAAGACGTTTCAAAACTTCATCAAGTTTTCCGCTCGCCTCGCCAACAGCAATCATATTGATAAATAATTCAGAGAAGATATTTTGATGTTTTCGCATTGCATCAGCAAGTGTTTGTCCTTTTTCGACATCACTTTGCAACTCGCCGATAATTTTCTTAAATGTTTTGTTACTCACCTGCAGCGCAAGTGTCTTCAGGGCTTCACTAAGTGAAAAACCAGTGCGCAGCATGACTTCAAGGTTTTGCGTAAAAAAGATTTTTTGTACAACAGAAATACGCGTCGTATGTTTTGTGAGCCACGCATCAAAACCACTTTTCTTTTTTTCTTCCTCTATACTTTCAACAGATACGAGTGCGAGATTCTTACCGATGAGATGAGTGCGCAGTGCTTCTTCATTTGGCAGTTTTACCTGTCCCTTTTCGACCTCACCATCCTCATTTTTAGCGCTGTAGTGATATATGGGCATACTTATTCTTGTGTAACGCGGAGCACCTCTTCGATAGAAGTGATACCACTTTTTGCCTTGATAAATCCATCTTGAAGCATCGTCAGCATGCCCTGTGCAATTGCCGTCTTTGTCAGCTCACTTGTACTTGCATTATCCAGGATACGTTGAGCAATCTCATCAGTCATTTCTACCACTTCATAAATACCAATACGACCTTTGTATCCGGTATCATTGCATTGTTTACAACCCTTGCCACGATAAAAAAGCAGTTCTTCCATATTTTGTTTCTTCAGGTCCACTGCGCCCTCGTGATCCAGAATTTGCAATAACTCGCTGACATTAATCTGTTGTCCAAGTTCCTCAATTTGTTTCTTCGTCAGCGTGTAGCTTTCAACGCAGTGTACGCAAATTTTTCTCACAAGACGTTGTGCCATAACAAGATTTGTTGTGGATGCGATTAAGAAGTTCGGCACACCCATTTTTGCAAGGCGGGGGAGCGTGGTGACCGCATCATTCGTATGTAGTGTTGTGAGTACGATGTGACCTGTCATGGCCGCATGGTTAGCAATTTCGGCAGTTTCTTTATCGCGGATTTCTCCAACCATGATAATATTTGGATCCTGACGCAGGAGTGAGCGAAGGCCAGCGGCAAATGTAAGACCGATTTTTGGACTTACCTGCGTCTGGTTCACGCGCTGCATACGATATTCAACCGGATCCTCAATCGTTGAGATATTCACCGATGGCGTGTTGAGAATATTGACGATAGTATAGAGCGTCGTTGTTTTTCCTGAGCCAGTCGGTCCTGTTACATAGATAATGCCGTGCGGTTTACTAATTGCGCGTTTTAGTATTTCCAACGGTTTTGGCTGCATACCAAGCTGCTCTAACGTGAGAACCTTTGCGCTTTCATCCAGCAGGCGGAGCACGATTTTTTCACCATCATAGATGGGGAGAATAGAAACGCGGAATGCCACCTTATGTTCCGCTGTTGTGATTTTAAAACGCCCATCTTGCGGAAGACGATGTTCGTCTAATTTAAGATTTGAAAGGATTTTAATACGAGCAATAACACCATTGTGAACATTTTTTGGAAGGTTCATGACTTCACGAAGCACGCCATCAATGCGATAACGAACGATGGTTTCTTTTTCAAGTGGTTCAATGTGAATATCTGAAGCACCTTCGAGAATGGCATATTCAAGCAATGTATCAACAATACGGACGACAGGAAGGTCCTCGGCAAGTTGTTTGAGGTCCTTTTCTTTTGGAGCTCCCTCCTCTTCATCCTTATTTTTTGCTCCGGAGATTTCTTTGAGCTCAGCTTTGAGACCCTTATGATATTGTTTCAGCACTGATTGCACACTCGATTGGGTGGTCACATGCACTTCGGGCGTGAGCCCTGTTTTCTTTTCGATAAATTCGAGTGTCTGTAAATCCGTTGGATCAAGCATCGCGAGCTTTACGGTTGATTCATCGCGTTCAAAGGCAACAACTTGATGTACCTGTACAATGGGTTCTGGGACGAGTTCAAGAATATCCCGGCGTATTGTTTCATTTGAAAGGTCAACAAAGGGCACGCCATAACTATTTGCGACAGCCTCAAAAAGGATCTGCTCGGAGAGAAGCCGATCCTCCAGTATTTGCTCTGTAAGCGTTTTTCCGGTTGTCTGGAGTTTCTTTTCCAGTACCTTGATTTGTGCTTCAGAAAGAATTTTATCTTTCAGGAGCGTTTCCCGGAGTTTTGTGTTTTCAGTTTGTGCTCGCAACCCCCTAGTGTTTAAACGGAACTGTGCATATTATAGCAACTTTGCCGGTCTTTGTCACGTGATCACGGAAAGATAAAGACGTAGAGGGAGGTACCGATCACGGTATCAATGGGTTGGCTGTAGAGCCACGTGTATTGAGTGTCAAGCGAATGATAAATGCCGGCGGAGATCACAACTGTCCCATTCTTGGGTATGCCTTTCTGTGCAACTTCTGTATCAGTTGGGAGTGCAGCAAATCCACGTTCAAAATATGCGGGTATATCCGCACTGCCAAAATATGCAAAACGGATGGGTTCTGGCATAGAAGCATCGTTCAAAAACTTTTTGAGACGCTTGATGTCCTGCCCCCAGTCGTAGTTAGAGTCAAGCAGATATCGCGGTCCTTGTGGCCAACCCCCGACGAATTCTGAAAAATATGATGTGAAGTATGGCGCCGCAATTCCAATGGAAAGAACAGTGAGAGCTACGATACTCCAAAGCACTGCTCGATACGCGCGTTGAAAGCGTTTTCCTGTCATAAGAAAGGGCACGCCCGTCAGCAACAATATAAACGGCATAATGGGCAACATGTGCCGGACACCAAGATTGATGTGACTGCCAAGACTAATAAGAAGGTAGAGGAGTGGGGCAAGAGTGAAGAGTATCGCGGCAAGGGGGAGGGAGCGGTACCATTCCCTTAGGCGCCTGTCCCATTTCTTTGGCGTGAATTCATTACGGCGGCGCGCGGACATAATCATACCCGTAAGCATACCAAGCCCCGCGAGCACCATAATGCCGGCCGGCGTTTTGACTGCGAAGGCAACAGGGAAGTACCACCACCACCCGGCGTTTGACTGTTCTCCAAGCAAGTAGGCAGTGTGTCCGTTGTAGTTGTGCGTTGCAACATTACCAAGACCGCGGAAGTAGTCATACGCGGGTATTGGTACATTGTGTGCAAACGATTGAATAATCGTTGCAAGTGTACTCTTACCTCCAATGAGTTCACCAAAAGGAAAGTTCGTCATGCGTGTTTCGGGTTGGTCGTAAAAATCATTGACCAGAGGATCGGTAATGATTTTTTGTGAGGAAAACCCATATATAAAAAAGACGAATAGTGCTGTAGCAATAAGCCCAAAGCCGAATATTTCACCAAAACGCTTCAGAGTGTTCCGCCAATCCTGTGTATGGAGGAGTGCCGCACTCCCCAAAACGAGGAGTATTGGCCAGAGAAGAACGGCAGAGAATTTTGTTATATGCGCAAGTCCAATCATGACGCCGGCAATCAGCGCGGCAAAGCTACTTTGTGTGTGGAATGTCCACCAGATATACGTTATACTTAAAAAGAAGAAGAGCGTAAAAGGGACATCGGTTGTCACATAATGACCGTGGGCAAGAAGAGTCGGCTCGACTATTCCAAGCAGCAAAACCACATATGATGCGCGGGTGCCCAAGAGCACGCGAGCAAGGAGAAAGAGCCCAAGCGTGAGGAGGAGACTCATGATAATGATGGGTAGACGACCGAGAAAAAGAAGCGTATCAGTTGGTACGGTATTGTGGTAAAGGAAAGCCCTTCCAAAATTCCATTGATCTCCCGCGGCCCAGCTGGGGTCATGTACGGGGACATCAGCTCCAGAAAGAAGTGCTGAAGAGCCCGCAAGAATCTTGACGAATGCGGGGTGTTCTGGATTGAGATTGAAGCTGCCTGTGGTAAGATAACTCGCGCCACTTGAAAGGTGCGCAGCTTCATCGATTGTTTGGCCGTCACTGCCCGCGAGCATAACAAGGAGTACGCATTGCATGATCAGTGCGCCAATAAGAAGCAACCAGTCTTTTTTATTCATTATTCGCATGCGAGAACGTTTTCGGCGATTTACTCAGGATCGTTTTCTCCTTTTACCATTTTTCTTTGGGCTTTTTGGGAATGCAGCAACATTTGCCGTGTTATTTACAACGCTGATCCCAACAGAGCAACCAGTACCCCTTCATTATAACATTTACTTCGGTATTGACGCGATTGGTCCGTGGTATGCCTATTATTATCTCCCAGCCGGCAGTGTTGCTTTACTCATTTTCAATTGCATTCTTGCGTTCTGGGTTGTGCGCTCTGATAGAATGCTGTCGCGTATACTGCTTGGGACTGCCGCAATCATCGCTCTTCTTATACTCATTACCACCATTGTGATCACGCGCAATTTGCTATGATCGAACATTTTGAAATCATCAAAATATTTTTTCTTTCAACCATCACGTTTGTGGCGGCAATTTTATTGACGCCGTTGCTGACAAATATTTTGGACCGTTTGAATGTGGGTAAGAGTATTCGCAATGATGGAACAACGCCTATCTATTCAAAACTCCACGCAAAGAAAGCCGGTACGCCCGCAATGGGGGGTATTCTTATTTGGGGAACGGTGTTGCTTGTTACGGCAATATTTTTTTTATTGAGCGTACTCACTGATGATCCTTTTTGGCAGCGCATGAACTTTCTTTCTCGTTCACAAACATGGTTACCACTTGGTGCGCTGTTTGCTGCAGCACTCGTTGGCTTGCTTGATGATATCTATAATGTTTTGCAGCGTGGGAGCAAGCAGGGAGGGTTGCGCGTTTCACATCGGTTGGTCATTTATACGCTCATCGCTATCATTGGTGCGTACTGGTTTTTCTTTAAGCTTGATTTCACCGCAATTCACGTACCGTTTATCGGGGATTTTGATATTGGTTGGTGGTATATACCTGTCTTCATTTTTATTATTGTCGCCACGTCATTCTCTGTGAATGAAACCGACGGCCTTGATGGTCTTGCTGGAGGCGTCCTTCTGACAGCCTTTGCAGGGTATGGCGCTATTGCATTTGCACAGGAACGTTTTCAACTCGCGACGCTCTGTATTGTTATTGCCGGCGCGCTGCTTGCTTTTCTTTGGTTCAATATTCAACCCGCCCGTTTCTTCATGGGAGATACTGGCTCCATGAGTCTTGGAGTCACGCTTGGTATTGTGGCAATGCTTACGAATACCGTTTTTTTGCTTCCGATCATTGGTATTGTTTTTGTTCTGGAATCTTTTTCGGTCATTGTGCAGGTACTTTCAAAGAAGATTCGCCACAAAAAGGTCTTCCTTTCGGCACCTATTCATCATCATTTTGAAGCCAAAGGTTGGCCGGAATCTCGGATTGTCATGCGTTTTTGGGTTATTTCTGGTGTCTTTACTCTTATCGGCGTGGTACTCTTCCTCATAGATCAGAATTTCTGATATATGAGTATGCATACTATGGCCGCGATACGCGGTAAACATGTTCTTGTGATGGGTCTTGGCGTGCATCAAGGCGGTCTTGGCGTAACCAAATGGTTGCTTCGTCATGGTGCGCAGGTAACAGTGACTGATCTCAAAACTGCCGTGCAACTCAAGTCCTCAGTGCGGCAATTGCGTGGCACAAAGGTACATTTTGTTCTTGGGAGGCATCGTGAGAAAGATTTTGAGCGTGCAGATATTTTGATTCAGAATCCTGCAGTGCATCATGATTCACCATTTCTTCGTATTGCAAAAAAGCGAGGCATCCCCATTCTTAATGAGGCAGCCTTGTTTTTTTCTGTTGTGCGGATACCGGTCATTGGTGTGACCGGAACGAAGGGAAAATCAACCACGACATTATTCATTGGCCAATTTCTCAAAGAGCGCCAAGGGCGCGTTGCGACGGTTGGGAATATTCGACATTCATTTTTTACAGCGGTTGATCGCTATGGATCCCGTGATCGGATCGTTGCGGAGCTTTCATCTTGGCATATCGAAGGCATGGTGCCGCAAAAACAATCACCGCATATTGCTGTGCTCACGAATGTTTACGAGGATCATCTCAATCGTTATCCCTCTTTTGCGGCGTATGCAAAGACGAAAGCGATGCTCTTTGCTTTTCAAAAGAAAAATGATATTGCGATACTTAATCGTGATAATGCTATTGTGCGCAAGATTGGTACGGAAGTTCCTGGGCGGCGCTATTGGTTTTCTCGGCGTTTTTTTGCTGAGGAGAATGGTGCCTTTCTTTCTGCGAAGGGGGTTATGATGCGCGTGAACGGCAAAGAAACGCTCTTGGTTCCTAAAAGGTTGCTTCCCAATGACGGACGTGACCGCATGGAGAATCTTCTTGCTGCACTGCTTGCCGCAAAACTTGCGGGCGCAGCCACGGCATCGTTGCGCGCGATTGTCCCCACGCTGCATTATCCAAGCGGGCGAAGAGAAGTCGTGCGCACACTCGCAGGGAGAATTTTTATTAATGACACAACTGCTACTGCGCCAATCGCTACGATACAAGCACTTCAAAACAGCACAAAGCCGATTTTGCTCATCGTTGGCGGAGAAAATAAGCAACTATCCTATGTGGAGCTTGCAAAAGCAATCCATCAACATGCTGCTCGTGTTTTTCTTTTGCCCGGCTCGGCGAGCGCGTTGCTCAGGAAGGCATTTCGCAAACATAAACCACAGCATGTGATGCAGGTAAAAAATGTGCGCGATGCCGTACACGCAGCATGGAAGCAGAGTAAACCCGGGGATACTATTTTACTTTCACCTGCGGCGGCAAGCTTTAATCAGTTTGCGCATGAGTTTGAACGCGGAGATGCATTCGTGAAAACAGTGAAGCAATTGAAATCATGAGTGAACAAAAAGGAAAACCTGATTATGTCCTTTTGGGAACTGTTCTTGCATTGAGTACAATTGGTTTGATTATGATCGCATCCGCAAGCTCCGTATTCTCCTTTCAACGTTTTGACGATCCAGCTTTTCTTTTTCGGCGTCAGTTGATCAGTTTTATTATCGGACTTGCAGCGCTTCTTATTGCTCTTCGTATTGATTATCGCATCTGGCGACGGTTTACATTGCCACTTTTTCTCTTAACGCTCGGGCTTCTCCTCGCAGTTTTTATTCCTGGACTTGGAACAGAGTTTCTTGGCGCAAGTCGATGGATTCAGATAGGTGGTTTTACCTTTCAACCCACAGAAATTGCGAAACTCACTTTCATTTTATATCTCGCTGCGTGGCTACAGGCGCGGCAGAAGCATATGGGGACAATCGCAAGCGGTCTCGTACCTTTTCTGATTTTTCTTGGCATTCTTGCACTCCTTGTTATGGCCCAGCCCGATCTTGGGACGATGATCATTATTGGCATCACTGCAATACTTGTTTATTTTCTCGCAGGAGCTCCATGGCGTCATATTGGTGCAGTTTTTGGGCTTAGCGCTGCGTCATTTGCTATCCTGGTGCTTATTGCTCCGTATCGTGCCGCACGTCTCAATGTTTTCTTGAATCCGGAGTTAGACCCACAGGGAATTGGGTATCACATTAATCAGGCGCTTCTTGCTATTGGTTCCGGAGGTATTTTTGGGCTTGGTCTAGGGCATTCACGCCAGAAGTTCAATTATCTTCCTGAGGCATCCGGTGACTCTATTTTTGCGGTGATTGCAGAGGAATTGGGGCTCATTTTTGGTCTTGTTATTCTTGGCCTGTTTGTTTTCTTCTTTATTCGCGGTATGGGCATTGCTCGCAGCGCAAAAGATCCTTTTGCGCGTTATGTTGCGGCAGGTATCACTATTTGGCTTTCTGTGCAGGCAATGATCAATATTGGTGCTATTAGCGGATTATTACCACTCACTGGTATTCCACTCCCATTTATTAGCCTTGGCGGCACGGCATTGATTGTTTCATTGGGTGCAGTCGGCATCCTGCTCAATATTTCCAAGGAAACAGGAAGGCAGGGTAGTCGACCACAGTGGCTTACGCGGCGGCGTTCATCTTGAAAAGACGCCCCGATTCAAGTAGCATAGTGGTATGCGAATGCTTTGTGTTGGCGGGGGAACAGCTGGGTCCGTAAGCCCATTGCTCGCAATGGCCGAGACGGTGAAAAAGCGCACTCCAGATGCGGAGGTGCATTTTTTGGGTGGACAGCATGGGCCAGAGCAACGCCTTGCAGAGGATGCCGGACTTTTTTTTACTGCCATCACGACCACCAAATTAAGACGGTATCTTTCCTGGCGCACGCTCCTTGTGCCCGTCGAGTTCGTGATTGCATTTTTTGAGGCATTGCAAGAACTCCGTACCTGGCGGCCGGATGTTCTCGTTTCTGCTGGGAGCTATGTTGCTGTGCCAGTGATATGGGCAGCAGCTCTTTTGGGTATTCCTGTGCTTATTCATCAGCAGGATATTCGTAAAGGTCTGGCGAATACATTAACAGCTCCGTTTGCACGAAAGATCACTGTTACTTTTGAACAGTCACTGAAGGATTTTTCTGCGAACAAGGTAGTTTGCATTGGGAATCCTGTTCGCAACGCACTTGTAGCAGCTGATGTAAAAAACGCTGCGCAGCGTTTTGGTATTATTGGCAATACGAAGGTTCTTCTTGTGCTTGGAGGCAGTTCTGGTGCAGTTGGATTGAATCATATGATTCGTACGGTAGCCCCAGCACTGCTTGAGCAGTATCAGATACTTCACATTACTGGAGAAGGCAAAAAGATCGATGTGCAGCATCCGCAGTATCATGCTATACCTTTCTTAGCAGCAGAAGACATGGCCAATGCATATAGCGTAGCCGATGTTGTTGTGTGTCGCGCTGGCCTTTCTACCTTTTCTGAACTTGCGGCTTTTGCGCGTGCAACGATTTTTGTTCCGCTTCCTGGCACACATCAAGAAGAAAATGCGATGTTTGCCAAAAAGCATGATGCCGCTGTCATTGTGCACGAATCAGAGGGAAGTGCTGTGTTGCAGCAAAAGATCAAGGAACTCATGGAAGATGAAGTTAAAAGTGCAGCACTTGCATCATCTCTGGCAACATTTTACAAAACTGATGCCGCAGACCGTGCAGCTGAATATATTGAGGAGCTTGCCCATGAATAAAAATATTAAGCACGTTGTGCATTGCATTGGCATTGGAGGCATTGGCCTTTCTGGTTTAGCACGACTTTTACACGAGGCAGGCCATAGTGTGAGTGGGTCTGATGTTGCAGATTCAGAAATGGTGCAGCGACTCATGAAGGAGGGAATCAAGGTTCGTATCGGCATGCATGCAAGCACGCATCTTCCGGCGAATGTTCAAATGGTTGTCATGACTGCCGCAACACAATCGGATAACCCAGAACTCCTTGAGGCGAAACGACGCTCTATCCCTGTGATGTTGTACGCCGAGGCCCTCGCTGCTTTTATGGATGAGAAGCAGCTGATTGCCGTGAGCGGCACTCATGGTAAGTCAACGACCACGGGACTCATTGGTTGGGGCTTGGAAAAGCTCCATGCCGATCCAACGATTCTTATTGGTTCGCAGGTTCGAGCATGGGATGGGAATATCCGTATTGGTGCATCAAATCTCGCACTTGTTGAAGCGGATGAGTATAATCGCAGTTTTTTGGCGTACAGGCCGTTTGGCGCGGTTATTACCAATGTTGATTATGATCATGTTGATACCTATAGCGGCCTTGAGGATGTGCTTGCAGCGTTTATTCAATTCATTGGGCAGGTGCATGAAGATGGTTTTGTGGTACTTCCAGAAGGAGAGCATTATACGGATGCATTGAAGGCTGCCGCTGGATCCCGAACGGTGATTACTTTTGGCGACACGCAGGGAGATTTAAATCTGCTGAATACTGAAATAAAACTTAAAATTCCAGGCGCACATAACCAACGGAATGGTTTGGCCGCGCTTGCCGCGCTTGCCGCGCTGGGACATGACATGGATGCTGCACGTAAGGTATTGCGTACCTTTCCGGGTCTTTGGCGCCGCTTTGAGGAGATAGGCGCATTTAAGGACGCGCGTATTTTTTCTGACTATGCACATCATCCACACGAGGTGCACGCAGTACTTCAAACAGCTCGTGAAGTATTCCCAAAAAAGAAGTTGGTGGTGGTTTTTCAACCACATCACGCATTGCGCACAAAACACTTTTTGAATGATTTTGCGCGAGAACTAAAAGTTGCTGATGAACTGTATCTCACGGATATTTATCACGTTGCCGGGCGTGAGCAGGATGCTATTGACATTGACATTCACACATTGGCAGACACCGTGCGTTCTATTGGTGGAAATGTTCAGGCGGATGTTTCACTTGAAGAACTTGCGCCATTCTTGACCAAGGCCATTGATCGAAGCACGGTCGTTTTTTTTCTGGGTGCGGGTGATATTGATGCCTTTGCACGTAAATTTATTCATATACCGTCATGAATTTCATTGTGCGTGCACATGAAAAAGGTCTCATTATTCGAGAACAGGCAGTGCTCGCTCCTTTTACCTATTTTAAAATTGGCGGTCCTGCTGATTTTCTTTCTCAACCAAAAACAAACGAGGAGTTTATTACAGTGGTAAGGCTTGCACAAGAAATGCAGATTCCTATAACGATTCTTGGAGGGGGAGGGAATGTTCTTATTGCTGATAAGGGAATTCGTGGGCTGGTTATTCATCCAGAAAATCGTCAGTATACGCGCGCAGAAAACGTCATTACCGCTGGCGCAGGAACAACCAATGGTCAACTGCTTGGTTTTGCAACCACAGAAGGTCTCGCCGGGCTTGAGAACATCGCCGGCGTTCCGGGGACGATCGGGGGCACGGTGTATGGAAATGGCGGCATGTTCCCCTCAGGCATTGAGCCGGTACTTTCTCATGTGCGTATCGTCAATGAGGCGGGAGAGGAACAAGAATTTTCGAAGCAGGATTGTGCACTAGGCTATCGTACAAGTCGCTTCAAACGAACAAAAGAAGTAATCATTGAGGCATCATTTCTACTCTATCCAAAAGATACAAAGGTTATTGCCGCAGAAATCCGTCGACTTATTGCTACATATAAGCGAGGCGTGCAGCCGATAGGGGCGGCTTGTTCTGGGTGTATGTTTAAGAATCCAACGGGTGATTATGCTGCTCGGCTTATTGATGCAGCCGGCCTGAAGGGGAAGCGTATTGGAGGTGCAGAAGTTTCTCCTTTGCATGCAAATTTTATCATCAATACCGGAGATGCAACGGCAGATCATGTTTTGCAGCTCGTTAGCTACATAAAACAGCAGATTAGAGACGCCTACGGCGTGCAGTTGCAGGAGGAGGTTCAATACCTCGGTTTTTGACCTCGACAGCAAGGAGTCTGCGTGATATACCATAGAGCGAAGTATGCATCTTTCTTTCTACGGAAAAAAGTACGATATTCCTGATCAGTTGAAGGCATATGCCGAGCAAAAGCTTAGCGTGCTTGAAAAGCTCGTGCCTGATTTGCAGGATGTCCGGCTCAATATTACCCGCGACCAGCATCACACAAAAGGTGAGGTTTTCAGCGTGAATGCGCTTTCTCGCGGATCGCGTGAACATCTGAATGCTCATGTCATTGCTGAGGATCCTTATACGGGCGTTGATATGCTTATGAGCAAGCTTGAGAATCAGCTTGAACATGAGCAGGGTAAGCGGCGTTCTGTGCGCCGACGCTTTAAACGCATACTTTCCCCGCGGAATATGTATGCAACAAGCAGACGGGGTCTTACGCGCTTTGGGGGCGGTTCACGCCGAATATTTGGAAGAGTGTTTCGTAGGAGGGGGAGAGAGGACGAAGAACAGAACACATGAGTATTTTCAGTTCGCTTTTTGGGGACCCGAATGAACGGGCTGTCCAGAAGTTGGAGCCATACGTTGAGCAGATCAACGCACGCGAAAAAGAAATAGCAAAGCGCTCAGAAGAGGAAATCAAGAAACGCATTGCTGAAATGCGCGTTGCGATACAGAAGGAGGAGGCAACGCTTGATGACCACCTTGTGGAAGTTTTTGCCATGGTGCGCGAAACAGCAAGGCGCGTACTGAACATGCGGCACTTTGATGTGCAGCTGATGGGTGGCGTTGTTCTTCATCAGGGTAAGATTGCTGAAATGAAGACAGGTGAAGGAAAAACACTTGTCGCAACATTGGCATTGGCATTAAATGCGCTTTCTAAAAAAGGAGTGCACCTTGTGACGGTCAATGATTACCTTGCAAAACGCGATGTGCAATGGATGGGGCAGGTATATGACGCGCTTGGCCTGACCGTTTCATGTTTGCAACACGAGCAGGCGTATCAGTTTGATGCGGGGGTGAGTGAAGAGGGTCCAATGCAGCACTTGAAGCCTGTAACGCGACAAGCGGCATATCAAGCAGATATTGTGTATGGCACGAATTCAGAATTTGGTTTTGATTATCTTCGCGACAATATGGCGCCAGAGATGGCACTCCGCGTTCAGCAGGACCTTAACTTTGCCATTATCGATGAAGTAGACAGTATTCTTATTGATGAGGCTCGCACGCCACTTATTATTTCTGCGCCAGCGCAGCAGGCAACGGACCTTTACCGTAAATATGCGCAGCTTGTCACGCGGCTTGAGGAAGGGCCGGATTTCAATATTGACGAAAAAATGCGCGCTGCATCGCTCACCGAGCAAGGTATTGCAAAAATGGAGAAGGCGCTTGGGGTTGAGAATATTTATGTTGCTGGTGGCATTGAGATGGTGCATCACCTTGAGCAGGCTTTGCGCGCAGAAGTTCTCTACAAGAAAGATCGCGAATACGTCGTCAAAAATGGGGAAGTGATTATTGTGGATGAATTCACCGGTCGCATGATGGAAGGCCGTCGGTTTTCTGAAGGGCTTCATCAGGCAATTGAGGCAAAGGAGCAGCTTGATATTAAGCAGGAATCCCAGACACTCGCGACCATTAGTATCCAGAATTTGTTCCGGATGTATCCAAAACTTGCTGGAATGACGGGTACCGCAGCAACGGAGGCTGAGGAGTTCTTTAAGATTTATGGACTTGACGTTTCTATTATTCCATCAAATAAGCCGCTGCAGCGTGATGATAGAACTGATCGAATCTATAAATCAGAGCGCGGCAAGTATATTGCTGTTGCAAAGGAAATTCGCAAGCGACATGAATTAGGACAGCCAGTTCTTGTTGGTACGGTTTCAATCAAAAAGAATGAAGTACTGAGTCAGCTACTCACCGAGGAGGGGATTCCTCATGAAGTGCTCAATGCAAAGAATCATGAGCGTGAAGCGCACATTATTGAGCAGGCAGGAAAAAAGGGTGGCGTAACCGTTGCAACCAATATGGCTGGTCGCGGCGTGGACATTATTCTTGGAGGTGTTCCATTGAACAAAGAGGCGCAGAAAGAAGTAGTGGAATTGGGTGGTTTGCATGTGATTGGTACTGAACGCCATGAAAGCCGTCGTATAGATAATCAGCTGCGCGGCCGCGCCGGACGTCAGGGTGATCCCGGATCTTCACAATTTTATCTTTCTCTTGAAGATGATCTTATGCGCATCTTTGCGAACGAGCGCATGAAGAGCATGATGAATCGCCTTGGTATGCCAGAAGATATGCCAATAGAGAATCGCTTCATCACCCGTTCAATAGAACAGGCGCAGAAGAAAGTAGAAGGAAACAACTTTGATATTCGCAAACACCTTGTTGAGTATGACGACGTGATGAACAAGCATCGGGAGGCCATTTATCGTTTACGTCGCGAATTGCTCGAGCAAAAAGGTGAGGCACTTCATGACCGCATACAAGCGATTCTTGAACAAGAAATTGAGTCAGTCATTTCTTTTCACACGAGCAGTGAGAATCCTCAAGAGTGGAATATAGAAGAGGTGTATGAAGTTGTTGATACGATCTTTCCCGTTTCGTTGCAGGAGCGGTTAATGATGGATGATGTTCTTGGTGAAGAAAGGAAGAAGGCGAGCCTTGTTGAACGCCGCACAAAGCTTACTGAGTATCTTATCAAGCTTGCTGAAGACCGTTATGCCGAGCTCACTGCGAGTTTTGAAAATCCAGAGCGGCTCGAACAAATTCTTCGCGGCGTTTTGCTTCGCACGTTGGATACACTGTGGATCGAACATCTGGAACAGATGGATTATCTTCGGCAGGGGATTGGATTGCGGGGTTATGGTCAGAAGGATCCGCTTATAGAGTATAAACGTGAAGCGCATACGCTCTACACACAATTCTTGAATAGCTTCCAATCACAAACAGCGACATCTGTTTACAAAGTAGTGATTGCACAACACGTTGAACATTCACCACTTGCGGGTCGTCAGACCATAGAACTTGGTGCAGCAAAGTCATCATCGGATTTGACATCGCCACAGCAGATCATGGGCAGTGCAAGCACTGTTTCAACATCTGCACCGCAAGCAGCTCAGTCTGTAACGGCAGAAAAAATCGGGCGTAATGATTTGTGTCCATGCGGGTCGGGCAAGAAGTACAAAAAGTGCGGGTTGATCAATAGCGAGGAACATCAGCAGCTGAGTGCAGCAAAACGTTGACAAGAGGCTATTTTTCTGCTATCCTTACTGCTGTAAGCTCTTTTCAAACAAAAATAAAAAGCAAAAGAGTCTTTCGAGGGTTGGGAATCAATATGGCTTCCTGACACTACAACGGGCAGCGATACTGATTTCCAACCCTCACCTCTCTATCCCCGGACAACCGGGCGTTTTCATACAAAAAGAAAAATACATGGCACAGATAGTGCTCCGGTATCTTGGCTTTGCACTGCCCATCTCAATTCTTATTGGGTTGTTTTTGTCTGCCAATGCCGTTTACGCAGCGGACACGCGCGCGCCCGAGGCGCACCTTTATACTGCAAAAATTATTTCACGCCTTGAGAAGCCGAAAACATTTTCCGTATTTGATGATGGTTTTGCCGGGGGCGTGCGCACGGCATTGGGTGACGTGAATGGTGATGGCGTTGATGAACTTGTTGTTGCAGCCGGCCCAGGCGGTGGGCCACATGTGCGGATACTTGCACAGGATGGGGAGCGTTTGAGCTCCTTCTTTGTTTATGATGAAAGTTTTCGCAAAGGTCTTTATATTGCCACAGGGGATATCAATGGTGATGGAAAAGATGAAATTATTACTGGCGCCGCATCCGCTGATGGTTCAGAGGTGAAAGTATTTACGATGCACGGCGTACTACTTGAAAATTTTTATCCCTATGACGGTGTTTTTACTGGTGATGTATTAGTTGCCGCTGGGGACGTTGACGGAGATCATCGTGATGAGATTGTTACCGGCTCTGGTCCTGGCGGCTCGCCGCATGTTCGTGTCTTTGATGGGGATGGGACATGGCTGGGGCTTGATTACTTTCCATATGCATCATGGGATCGCGGCGGAGTTGCTGTTGCGGCAGCTGACACAAATAATGACGGAAAATCAGAAGTGATCACAACAATTCTGAGTGGCGGTCCCGCCATTGTAAAAGTGTATGGTTATCATGTTGATCGACCTATTTATTCTGAATTTTATGCCTATCCATCTTCATTTAAAGGTGGCGCAAGTCTTGCGGCTGTAGACATCAATACTGATGGGAAAGCAGAGATCATCACTGGTGCAGGTGCGGGTGGCGGCCCTCAGGTTCGTACCTTCACCGCAGATGGCACACCAAAGCCGGCATGGACTTTTGCCTATGAACTCGATTTTCGTGGCGGCATCTATGTTGCCGCTTCAGTGGACAAAGAAAGCCCGCATATTATTACAGGTCCCGCAACACGCGCAACATTTGGTGAGCAGGGTCAGCGTATAGTTGTTGACATTAGTGAGCAGCGCCTCTATGCGTATGAAAATGGTCAGCAAGTAAATACGTTTCTTATTTCCTCGGGGTTGCCCGGCGCCTCTGAAACGCCACGAGGAGATTTTGCAATTTCACAAAAAATTCCAGTGAAGCATTACTTTGGATATTTTGGTCCAGGTAATCCCAGCAACTTTGACCTCCCAGGAACAAAGTGGAATCTTCGTTTTGATGGGCCGCGGCTTTTGCATGGCGCATATTGGCACAACAATTTTGGCCATAAAATGTCGCATGGATGTATCAACATCCATTATGATAATGCCGAGTGGATCTATAACTGGGCAGAGATTGGCACTCCAGTAAGGGTGCAGGATTAATACTCAAAGCCCGCTCTCGCATAATCCTCCTGTTTTGGTATACTGATGTTTATGCAAAACCGTAAACGGGTATTTCTCCTTATTATCGGCATTCTCGTGCTGGCGGTGGTTTCCGGCTTTATAGCGGATCCCCGGCGCAATGAGGTTCGCATTGGTAACTGGTCCTTCAAGGTGCCGCTGCGCCTTGGCTTAGATTTGCAAGGCGGAACGCATCTTGTCTATTCAGCAAACATGCAGGATATTCCATCCGATGAACATACGAATGCCCTTGAAGGCGTGCGAGATGTTATTGAGCGTCGCGTGAATAGTCTTGGAGTTGCTGAGCCTATTGTGCAAACACAGGTCGTGGGTGATGACTATCGCGTGATTGCTGACCTTGCGGGTATCACAGATATTTCTGAGGCTATTGCATTGATCGGTGAGACGCCAACGCTTGATTTTCGCGAGTTGCAGCTCAGTGAAGAAGCTGGAACACATGAAGAGGTTCAAGGACAACATATTCTTTTTTCAACCCAGCCCACAGACGGAGCGGCGGTAGATAGCGATGCAATCCGCGCAGAGGCACGTAGCGTGCTTGATCGAGCAGTAGCAGGGGAGGATTTTTCTGCGCTTGCGAATGAGTTTACCGATGATCCAGGGAATCAGCTGCCAGATGGCACAAACGCAGGCGGGGATCTGGGCTTTGCCCCGCGCGGATCTTTTGTCACCGAGTTTGATGATGTTTTATTTGATAAGTTGTCAGACGGCGGGGTATTCCCTGAACTCGTTGAAACACAATTCGGTTTTCATATCATTAAGCGCGTCGCGACACAGGAAGTTGAGAATACTCAAAGCAATTTTGTGCGCACAGCGCTTTCTGGCAAGCAGCTCCAGCGGGCAGATGTTATTTTTGATCAACAAACAGGCGCTCCAGCCGTTCAGTTGACATTCAATGATGAAGGCAAGGTTCTTTTTGGGGAGATTACTGAGCGTAATCTTAACCAACCTGTGGGTATTTTTCTTGATGATGCTCCCATTAGCACTCCGGTTGTGCAAGCGGTCATTCCGGATGGTGTCGCGACCATTACGGGAACATTTACGCTTCAGGAAGCAAAAGACCTTGCGCAACGATTAAATGCTGGTGCGTTGCCAGTGCCCGTTTCACTCATTACGCAACAGAATGTTGGTGCGAGTTTAGGGACGGAAAGTGTCCAAAAAAGCATTATCGCTGGGGTGATTGGGCTCCTTGCGGTTATTATTTTTATGATCCTTTTTTACCGTTTGCCTGGCCTCCTTTCTGTTTTTGCACTTACTATTTATACCCTCGTAACATTTGCAATTTTTAAGCTTTTTTCAGTAACTCTCACACTTGCTGGGGTTGCTGGTTTTATTTTTTCCATTGGTATTGCGGTTGATGCGAATATTCTTATTTTTGAACGACTCAAAGAAGAACTTCGTGGCGGGCAGGAGGTGTCCTTTGCCATTGAAGAGGGCTTTCGTCGCGCGTGGACATCCATCCGTGATTCAAATATTTCTAGTCTGATCACGACACTGATACTTATTTGGTTTGGTACATCACTCATTAAGGGATTTGCGATAACGCTTTCCATCGGTATTTTTGTGAGTATGTTTTCAGCAATTACGGTCACGAGAACCTTTATGCGTTTTGTTTTAACCAGTGATTCGCGAGCCGCGCGCTGGTTACTTGGAGTTAAAGATACAGAGAAAACACAATGATTGATTTTATTCGTTGGCAAAAATTTACTCTTGGATTCTCAGCGAGCCTTGTACTTCTCGCAATCCTCGCATTGATCATTTGGGGCATTACCCCGGGTATTGATTTTACGGGGGGAAGTCTATTACACATACGTTTTTTAGATGAGCGACCTGATGTGGGAATTCTTGAACAGGTAATTATAGCGCAAGATATTACTGAGGTACGCGTGCAACCTTCTGGTGATAATGATGTTTTCATTCGGTTGACATCACTCTCAAATAATGAAAAGGAAATACTGATTGAATCACTACGCGAATCATATGGTCAAATTGATGAAAAAAGTTTTTCTTCGATTGGATCAACAATTGGAGGTGAATTGCAGAAAAAAGCTCTCATTGCAATTGGTGCAGTGCTTACGGGTATTATCCTTTATATAACGTGGGCATTTCGAAAAGTATCTGCTGGACCGGTACCTGCGTGGTTTTATGGTGTTGGTGCGATTATCGCGCTTATACATGATATTCTCATACCACTTGGATTGTATGCGGTACTCGGTGCATATATAGGGTTAGAGGCGGATACATTATTTATCACTGCACTTTTGACAATCTTAGGATTTTCAGTGCATGACACTATTGTTGTTTATGATCGTGTTCGTGAAAATCTTCGAAAGTATGGAAATGAAACATTCTCTTCAGTTATGAATATTTCATTAAATGAAACACTTATCCGATCCATCAATACTTCACTAACAGCCTTACTTGTTTTGGGTGCGTTGTTTCTTTTTGGGGGGGAAAGTATTCGATATTTTGTTCTCGTTTTAGGTATTGGTATTGCCGTTGGTACATATTCATCTATTTACATTGCGGGGCCGTTACTTGTAATTTGGGCGCGTAGAAAAGGGACAGCATAAGGAGAAACTAAAGTAGTGTAGTAGGCTCGGTTTACTGGGCAATTTTTTTAGTTTTTTCGAAGGAACTTGACTGATTTTAATATAAATGGTATCACAGGGTTGACAGATTTTTTTACTTATGTTATATTCAATATGTTAGCAGGGGCTAATCGAAGCCTATTATAAGATTATATGGAAGATTCAATCCTTGATCGCATCCTTGATCGGAGCCAAACCAGTAAGCTGGAGCAGTTTAATCCGCAGGAATCCTTGCAGCTTTTGCTTAAGGTACTTGGTAAAAAAGAAGAAGATGTCCTTGCACGGCGTTATGGTCTTCAGGGTGGAAAAAAGGAAACACTAGAGGAAATTGGCACCTCGTATGATGTTACGCGAGAACGCATTCGCCAGATCGAGAATGCGGCCATCGCGAAGATGCGCGAGTCAAGTGAGTTTGATACGCACGCCCGTCCTATTGAAAAGACGCTCACAGGCCTCCTTGCAGAGCATGGGGGCATTATGGAAGAGGATCATATGCATGATTCACTTTTGGCATACCTTGGTGAAAATGCAGCGCAGCGTAATGTTATTCGTTTCTTCATGGGTGAACTCTTGAAGGATCAATTTCATGCTGTTCCAGAATCTGAGGTACTCCGTCGTTCTTGGAAGCTTTCCGATATTTCTTTGGATTTTGTGCATCAAGTAATGGATGAGATTTATAAAACCATTCAAGAGCACGGCGCACCAAAAGAATTTGATGTTATTCATAAAAGTTTTACTGAGAGGCCATTTCATCAAGAGCATCGTGATCGTCTTGCCCCAGAAGTTGTTCGGAGTTATTTGGTATTGAGCAAAAAGGTTGCAAGTAATCCGTTTAATGAGTATGGACTTGCGGAGTGGGGATCTGTAAAACCACGTCGCATGAACGATAAAATCTTCCTCATTTTAAAGAAGCACGGCGAGCCGTTGCACTTTACAGATATCACGCGTCGCATTAATGAGGCGCAGTTTGATAAGCGTAAGGCATACCCACCAACAGTGCATAATGAACTCATTCTTAACGACCGCTATGTTTTGGTCGGTCGTGGTATTTATGGGCTTAAGGAGTGGGGCTACAAGCCAGGCGTTGTGCTTGATGTTATTAAGGAGATTTTGCGTGAGACTGATGAGGGCCTCACGCGTGATGAAATCGTTAAAAAGGTCATGGAGCAACGGATGGTGAAAAAAAATACCGTACATCTTGCGTTGACCAATAAAAAGCATTTTGAAAAAACTGCTAATGGCACCTATATTGTTGCCGTTAGTCAAAACGAAACACCAACATAAATATCCTCATGGAAACCGGGGGTCTCTCAACATTTCTAAATACAGGGGACTTCAATCCCTTTTCGATCACTTGGCTCCTCATTGCGCGTGGAGGCTGGGCGTTTTTTGTCGTTCTTGCTGCCGTTGGCGCTGCTGTGATTTTTGTTCGTAACCGCCAGGAAACATATCGACAGAGCATTAAGTGGGTTCTCCTTGCCATTGATATTCCAAAGGATAATGAACAGACACCCAAGGCCGTGGAGCATATTTTTAACCATCTCGCCACCATCAAGAAGAATGGCGATCTTATTGATCGCTGGTGGAAGGGATACACACAGCAGCCGCTTTCATTTGAGATAGTGAGTCTTGGCGGCTATGTGCAGTTCATTGTTCGAGTTCCGAGTAAGTTCCGTGATATGGTTGAGGCAGTTTTTTACGCGCAGTACCCGAATGCGGAGATCACCGAAGTAGAGGATTATGTTGATGATATCCCTCGTCGTTTTCCGGATCGTGAATGGGATATCTGGGGAACAGAATTAAAATTGGATAACAAAGAGTACTTTCCTATTGTGACGTACCCTGTCTTTGAACACACATTGACACAGACATTTTTAGATCCACTCGCTTCATTGCTTGAAATTCTTTCTCGTCTTCGCCGGGGAGAGCAGTTTTGGCTTCAGTTTGTCATCCGTCCGCCAGAAGATGAAACATGGCGCGAAAATGGCCTTCGCGCCATCAAGAAGCTCATCGGTGCAAAGAGTAGTAGCGGTGGTGGAGGTATTCTGACTGCCGGGCAGGATATAGCCTCTGGAACATGGCAGACGCTTATTGCATCCATTATTCCGCCTGATCAGGATTCAAGTTCAAGCAAAGATAGCGGACCTGAATCCCTCATGCAACACCTTCCGCCGCATGAGCGGCGTATCGTTGAGCAGATTGGCATTAAGCTTTCCAAGTATGCATATGAGACAAAGATCCGTCTTGTGTATGCTGCCAAAAAAAAGGTTTTTCAAGATGACCGTCCTGCTACCGTTATTGGGGGCATGCTGCAGTACAATACATTAGAGTCCAACGGTTTTAAAACTGATAAGAAGACCAAGACATCGGCGAAATATTGGCGCGCCGATGCGCGCAAAACAGTGAAGAAGAATAAACTCATCAGTGCATATCGTGATCGTGATATGGATGTAGGTCCATATCCTTTTGTGCTGAATACAGAAGAGCTTGCAAGTATATTTCATTTCCCAGTAATGACCGTGAAGGCGCCTCTCGTGAAGAAGACAGATGCAAAGAAATCAGAGCCGCCTGTTTCACTTCCAACGGTTGAAGAAGATCTAACAGAAGAAGAGCAGTTTGAAGGTACGGTACTTCCAGCAACCCTTGAAGAACGAGCGGCAGCCGCGAGTGAGCACAGCGTTCCTTCAGAAGATACATCGGCGGCACCGCCAGATAATCTCCCTATCGCATAACATGGCAGTAGATTTTGAACCAGCACAGGATTCTATCGTCACTTTTGGACGAACAAACTTCCGCAATATGTGGAGGTTGTTCGGTATTAAACGTGATGACCGTCGCCGTCATATGTACCTTATCGGGAAGACGGGTATGGGTAAGTCCACTGTGCTGGAGAATATGATGGTGCAGGATATTCATAATGGTGAAGGGATTGCTATTGTTGATCCTCATGGTGATACTGTTGAGCGTTTACTGAATTACATTCCCCAAAATCGCATTAATGATGTTGTCTACTTTAACCCTGCAGATATTGATTATCCGTTTGCGTTTAACGTACTTGAAGCAGTTGATGAAACACATCGATATCTTATTGCTTCAGGACTCATCGGCGTCTTCAAGAAAATATGGGTGGACTCCTGGGGACCACGACTCGAATATGTTTTGCGCAATACGATTCTTGCACTCTTGGAAAATCCCGGTTCCACGCTTCTTGGTGTGACTCGCTTGCTTGTAGACAAGAAGTATCGCGAGAAAATTGTCTCCCATATTTCCGATCCTATTGTGAGGTCTTTCTGGGTGGATGAATATGCCGCATACTCAGATAAATTTCGAACAGAAGCAATCTCCCCAATTCAGAATAAGGTTGGTCAATTTCTTTCCTCCGCAATTATTAGGAATATTGTTGGGCAATCAAAGAGCTCTATTGACTTACGCGAGGCGATGGACAATAGAAAGATCATTCTCATTAACCTTTCAAAGGGGCGTGTTGGCGAGGATAACTCATCATTGCTTGGTGCGATGCTTATCACAAAATTGCAGCTCGCTGCCATGAGTCGAATTGATACTCCTGAAGAGGAGCGAAAAGATTTTTATCTTTATGTTGATGAATTTCAGAACTTTGCCACAGAAAGCTTTGCTGCGATTCTCTCAGAAGCACGTAAGTATCGTTTGAATCTTATCATTGCGCATCAGTATATTGAACAGCTGGATGAAACAGTTTCAGCGGCAGTATTCGGTAACGTTGGTTCTATGGTGGTGTTTCGTGTTGGAGCGAACGATGCCGAGGAACTTGTGAAGGAATTCACTCCAACGTTTACAGAAGATGATCTTGTGAACCTTACCAAATATAATGTTTATCTGAAGTTGATGATCGATGGAGTTTCATCTTCTCCTTTTTCTGCGTTAACCTTGCCACCACTGCACAACAAGTCCGGACATGCAGATAAGGTGATTAAGGTCTCTCGAGAACGCTATGGACAACCACGCAGTGTTGTTGAAGATAAAATCATACGTTGGTCAGGATTGCAGGAGATGATGAAAGAACAAGGTGTCACTGCTGGCGGTGACCGCAGTACTGAGCGGCCCCGTGAGCAGCAACGTACCCCTTGGTCAAGCAACGCGAGCAGATCAAATCATAATGACCGCCCAAAAAGAGAAGAGAAGCGTGAACAACCGGACTTCACACAGAGAGCGCATGAGGAGCAACCCGTAGTGGTGGATACTGGTCCGGCAGTGAGTCTCGCGGATGCACTGGGTTCCCACACGGTTTCATTCAAGGGCAGCAATAGGCCGCCGCGGCATGACCAAAAGAGGCGAGAGCCAAATCAACAAGCGTCGCAGCAGCGTGGGCATGAACAACAGGGTCGGCAATCACAAGAGCGTCCACAGCAGCAGAATATTCGCCAACAAAGCGATGGCCGTAATGAGGATCGGAATAATCGCTCACGACGCAATAAGAATCATACAAGGCAACACCCTCCGGCCGAGCACATGCTGCATCCGGGTGAGGTTGCGCATCTTTAGAAGCGTTGACCGCGCAGCAGTCGCTGTGGCTTTTTGGCGGGGTATGCTTCATTTTTGCGGGGTTGGGGGAGTATCTGTTGACGCGCTGCTCCATACTTCGTACACTCGTGCTTGACTATGGGAAAACATCGTCGAATTATTGTTGGTATTTCAGGGGGCGTTGACTCCGCAGTTGCTGCGACGCGTCTTGTTGATGCTGGTCATGACGTGATCGGCGTTTTTATGAAGAATTGGACTGAAAGTTTTCAGGGGGTGTGTCCATGGCGTGAAGATCGTCGGGCAGCTTTAAGAGTAGCTGCTCATCTTGGCATCCCATTGCTTACATGGAATTTTGAGAAAGAGTATGCGGAGGGCGTCATGAGATATTTCTTCGATGAATACGCTGCTGGCCGTACTCCGAATCCTGATATTATGTGCAACCGCATCGTAAAGTTTGATGCGTTTGTTGAGCGTGCACGGAGCTTTGGTGCGGATGCCGTGGCTACAGGACATTATGCACGCGTGGTTCATGCAAAAGATCGAAGCGCATTATATATCCCTCATGACACAATAAAAGATCAGACGTATTTCTTGAGCCAAGTTTCCGCTGCGGTGTTGCCTTTTGTGGAGTTTCCACTTGCGGATATGACAAAGGATGAGGTGCGCATTTTTGCCAAAGAACGCGGTTTGCCCAGCGCAGATCGGCCAGATAGCCAAGGTATTTGTTTTGTGGGGGAAGTGCCGCTGAAGGAATTTTTAGAATCTCGTCTTGCAAAAAAGCAGGGCGTTGTTCTTTCTACAAAAGGTGAAAAACTTGGCATGCATGACGGCGCACATTTTTATACCATTGGTCAGCGGGCTGGCCTGGGGATAGCACATAACGGAGTACCGCAGTACGTCGTAAAAACAGATGTCAACGCAAATACTGTCACAGTCGCAGAAGGTCCACATGCTCCAGAACTCTTCACAAAGGAAGTACATGCGGAAGCAATGCACTGGATTGGCCCTGTGCCAAAAGATGGCGTGGCACTGCATGCGCGTTTACGGTACCGACAAGAACTTGTGCCGTGCACCGTGCAGCACATGGCGGCAGGTGATGTACGCGTACAGTTTTTGCATCCGCAGCGCGCTGCGACTCCAGGACAATTTCTCGCGCTTTATGATGGCACAGAACTGATTGGAAGTGGTATAATGACAATACAATGAAGAAAGCAACCGAGATTCGCGAGGCATTCCTCACTTATTTTGAAGAAAAGAAGCACAGACGCGTGCCGTCTTCATCCCTTGTGCCGGCACATGATGACCCGAGCGTTTTGTTGACTTCGGCGGGTATGCAGCAGTTTAAGTCATATTTTCTTGGCATCAAAGATGCAGAGAAGGATTTTGGAAGTAAAGCATTAACAAGCGTACAGCGCTGCTTCCGTACCGCCGATCTTGATTCCGTCGGAGATGAAAGCCACCTGACATTCTTTGAAATGCTTGGAAATTTTTCCGTGAATGATTACTTCAAGGAAGAGGCGATCGATTTTGCGTGGGAGTTCATGACAAAAATCATGAAATTACCAAAGGAGAGATTTTGGGCGACGATTTTTGAAGGTGATGCAAATGCCCCACGCGATGAAGTCGCCGAAAAAGCCTGGCTGAAGCATCTCCCAAAGAAGCGCATTCTTGCCTTTGGACGCGCTGAGAATTGGTGGGGCCCCACCGGAGATTCTGGCCCATGCGGGCCATCGAGCGAGCTCCATTATGATCTCACTGGTAGAGTTGTTGATGAGAAGAAGGATGATGGGCCAAATAGTGATACCGGTCGTTTTCTTGAATTATGGAATTTGGTCTTTACTGAATATGAACAGGACACAAAAGGCGTATTCACAGAGATGAAGACAAAGAATATCGATACCGGCATGGGGTTGGAGCGCTTGGTCATGGTAATGCAGGGAAAAAATTCAGTCTATGAGACTGACCTTTATCACACATTGCATGGTGCCATTCATAAGCATGAGACATTCGAAGGACTTTCCCATGCAGAGAAGGAAACATCCGAACGGATTATCATGGATCATATGCGTGGAACGGTTTTTCTTCTTGCCGATGGAGTGGATTTTTCCAACAAGGATCAGGGGTATATCTTACGTCGCATTTATCGTCGCGCTTTGGATCAGTGCGATAATGCTACGCAAACGATCCCCGCACTTTTTCGTGAAGTTTTTGCAACATACAGTGAGGTTTACCCACACCTAAAAAATACGCAACGGAATGTTTTTGAGCGCGCAAAACAAGAGCTGGCAGCCTATACAAAAATTTTGAATACTGATATTGAGAAGCTACTTAGGAAATTGGATTCCGCAGAAGGCGTGCCCGCTGCAATAGAAGGTCATCATGAGCCGGCGCCACGCAAGCTAACGCCAGAAAAAGTTTTTCAACTTTATACGACATATGGTTTTTCGCTAGAGCGATTGACGCGCAAGGGCTATATCTTTGATATGTCTGCCGTGCAGAAGCTTGTTGATGAGCACAAAGAGATTTCAAAAAAAGGTCAAGAGAAAAAATTTGGTGGGCATGGTCTTCATGGAGGCTTTAGCCTAGATGACCGGTCAAAAGAAGATGTGTGGCGCATTACGCGGCAGCATACCGCAACGCATCTTTTGCACCAGGCGTTGCGCGCCATACTTGGTGATCATGTGCGCCAAAGTGGTTCAGACATCACACCGGAACGCTTACGCTTTGATTTTACACATCCAAAGAAATTAACTGATGAGGAACGCCAGCAAGTTGAATCCCTTGTTAATGAGAAGATACAGGAAGATCTTGAGGTCCAAAAGGAAACACTAGAGACAGAAAAGGCTCTTGCATCAGGGGCACTTTCCTTCTTTCGAGAGAAGTATGGAGAAACCTCAAGCGTGTATTCAATTGGGGATTTTTCGAAGGAGCTCTGTGGTGGTCCGCATGTTGCACATACTGCGCAGATTGGAAAGTTTGTTTTGCTTTCAGAGAAGTCAAATGCTGCAGGAATTCGCAGAATTAAGGCGATTGTAGAAGATACGATCGAAAGTGCCATTCCAGAGGACTTGCCAACTTGACAGGGAAATGGCTTTTGGTATACTGCTCAGGCACCTCAAGACTTTGTCTAGAATCGGTACGCAGCAGCTTTATTTATCGCACGCGATGCGTACACGTTCTTGAGAACGCATCGGTTTTTTATGGCTCAATTTTACCGTCGCAAGCGACATAATCAACAGCAACAAAACAACGAGGAACCAAAGGCAGCCCCGGAGCCGTCTGGTCCTCGGACCAATAAAAAGGGTTTCATTGAAATGCAGGGGGTCGTAAAAGAGCTTCTGCCGAACACAACGTTCAAAGTGGAGCTAGAAAATGGTCATGAGGTTTTGTGTCATCTTTCCGGAAAAATGCGTATGTTTCGTATCCGTATTCTTCCAGAGGATGGCGTTACCGTGGAGTTTTCACCCTATGACCTCACGAAGGGCCGCATTACGTATCGTCAATAAACACTATGAAAGTTCGTGCATCCGCAAAACCCATTTGCAAAAGTTGTAAGGTTATACGACGGAAGGGTCGTGTATGGGTTATTTGTCCGGCCAATCCAAAACATAAGCAGCGCCAAGGTTAATATATGGCAGTTCGTATTTCTGGAGTAACACTCCCACAAGAAAAGCGCATTGAGGCAGCACTACGAGCAATTTTTGGTATTGGTCTTACTCGCGCGCAGCATGTTCTCGCAGAAACAAAGATTCATGCGGACACGAGGACGAAAGATCTTTCTGAAAAAGAAGTCAATGATCTCCGCACCTATATTGAAAAGAATTTTCGCGTTGAAGGTGATTTGAAGCGTGAAGTACTGACAAATATTAAACGTTTGAAGGAAATTAATAGCTATCGCGGTACGCGCCACACAAAGGGACTTCCTTCGCATGGACAGCGTACTCGCACTAACTCTCGCACCGTACGTGGTAATACTCGCCACACAATGGGATCTGGGAAACGTAAGGCTGCTGAGAAGACATAATCTATGACCGAAGAAGCACAGGAAAAAGCAACAAAGCCAGAAGTAACAGAAGCTGTTACGAAGCAGAAGCCCGGTAAAGCCGGATCTGCTTCGACGACAAAGTCGGCAGCAGAGGTTGCAAGTTCTGATCGTCGCCGCAGTAAGAAGGGCAAGAAGAAGCGTCGCGTGGTTCCGTTGGGACATGCACATATTCTTGCAAGCTATAATAATACCATCGTAAGCATTACTGATCCGAATGGTGACGTACTTGCGTGGTCTTCTGCGGGCAAGGTTGGCTTTAAGGGTCCAAAAAAATCAACTCCGTATGCCGCTGGTGTTGTTGTTCGCGACGTTATGGAAAAGCTTGCTGATACAGGACTGAAGGAAGTCGATGTTTTTGTACAAGGAGTGGGTTCTGGACGTGAAGCTGCGATACGCGCGCTTCATGTTAACGGAGTTACGATTAATCTTATTAAGGACATCACGCCCATGCCACACAATGGGCCCCGTCCAAAGAAAGTACGTCGCGTTTAGCTTATGGGACGATATACAGGGCCACGCACAAAAATTAGCCGCCGGTTCGGAGAACCGCTCTTCGGCAATGATAAAGCATTTTCACGACGCAACTATCCGCCTGGACAGCATGGTCAGAAGCGGCAACGACGTCAGTCTGAATATGGCATGCAACTTCGCGAGAAGCAGAAGACGCGTTATATCTATGGCATATTAGAGCGCCAGTTCCGTTCTTATTATGGTAAGGCGCTTGTTCAAGAAGGTGAGACAGGAACAAATCTTTTGCGTTTACTTGAGCAACGTCTTGATAATGGCGTGTATCGTGCCGGGTGGGCAAAGACACGGGCACATGCCCGTCAGATGGTCAATCATGGACAAGTGAAGGTCAATGGCCGCAAGGTTGATGTCCCTTCATACACATTACGGCCAGGTGATACCATTACCCTTAAGGAAAAAGTGCAGCAACGCCCGGAATTTGTCGATCGCGCAAAAGCACTTGAAGAACAAAAGACGCCAAGTTGGATTCAATTAAAAGACGGTTATACCGCGGAGGTCACCGCGGTTCCGCAGCAGGACGATCTTCCTAGGGAGATCGAAGCGCAGCGGATTGTGGAATTTTATTCCCGCTAAACAAGAATACGTCACGTTATATGGACTCATTCCCACTCCCACAAAATTTCATCGAAGAGAAGAGCACCAAGAGCGAGGGTACTTTTGTACTCGAGCCATGCTACCCTGGTTACGGGGTTACGATCGGCAATGCCCTTCGGCGCGTTTTACTTTCTTCATTGCCCGGTGCGGCAATCACCTCAGTGAAGATTGAAGGTGTTGATCACGAATTCACAGCCATAGAGGGCGTGAAGGAAGACGCGGTCAACATTCTTCTGAACTTGAAGTCAGTTCGTCTCAAATTGAATGATACGGATAGTGCAACCCTTACGCTTAAAGCAAAGGGCAAAAAAATTGTGACAGCAAAGGATTTTGAGAAGAATTCGCAGGTTGAGGTTATGAATGCCGATCAGCCTATTGCGACACTGACCAGTGATGCAAAGGAATTCATTATGGAAGTGACGGTTGGTATGGGGCGCGGGTATGTTCCTGTTGAGGCGCGCGAAGAGGATGATGAAGAATCAAACGAGATCGGACGCATTGCTATTGATTCAATTTTTACACCAATTCGTACCGTTAACTATGACGTTGAGCACGTTCGTGTTGGCAAGATAACAAACTTTGATCGTCTCACCATTTCTGTTACCACAGATGGTTCTCTTTCACCAAAAGAGGCAATGGAGGAGGCATCGAGTATGCTTGTTGATCATTTCATGATTGTGAAGAAAGGCCCAAAGAAGCAGAGTACACAAAAAAAATCCGCTTCTTCTGACGTTTCTGCGGATATCGCTGCGGACGAAGCCCCTGAAGTAAAGAAAGCCTAACAATGCGTCACCGAAGCACAAAGAAAGCCCTTTCTCGGAAATCAGGCCCTCGCAGGGCTTTGCTGAAGAATTTAGTGCAATCTTTTATCGTGCATGGATCTATTGTGACAACACCGGCAAAGGCAAAACTGGTGCGGAGCAAGACAGAGCGTCTGATTACGATTGGCCGTGATCCAAGTCTTCACAATCGACGCCAGCTTCTCGCTTTTCTCCCGACAAAAAAACCAGTTGATATACTCCTTGAAAAACTTTCACCGCAGTATAAAGAGCGTAAGGGAGGCTATACCCGCATGACAAAATTGACATCACGCAAGGGCGACGGTGCGGGGCAGGTAAAACTTGAATTTGTATAACATGGCACAGCAAGAACTTATCACCATTGATGCAGCAAAACGTTCTTTTGGACGTGTGGCAACTGAGGTTGCACATCATCTGCGTGGCAAACATCTTACTTCTTTTTCACCGAATACGAACCCCCGCGTGAAGGTTGAGGTAGTGAACCTTGATCAGATCCGGTTCACCGGGAAAAAAATGGAGCAGAAAATATACACACGCTATTCTGGTTATCCTGGCGGTCTTAAGAAGACGCAGTTAAAGGATCGATGGGCGAAGAATCCGGAACGGGTATTGCGTGATGCTGTTCGTAAAATGCTTCCTGTAAATCGTTTGCGGGCGGAACTTATCAAGAATTTGATCGTGAAATAATGACAGCTGCAAAATCAATCAAAGAATCCATTGCACCAGCAAAGCGTTCGCGCCGCGGGTATGTTTATGCCGTTGGTCGCCGCAAGTCGGCAGTTGCTCGAGTGCGTATTTATGAAAAGGAGCCGGCGGAGATTATTGTTAATAACAAGCCGCTCGCGGAGTATTTTCCATTTGAACGATATCAGCAGATTGTATTGGGATCACTGGAAGCAATGGGTGGTCATAAAAAAGGGAAAATCACCGTCCGCGTCGTTGGTGGTGGCGTAAGGGGACAGGCAGAGTGCATTCGCCATGGCATTGCCCGCGCACTTATTGGCGTGGATCCAGAAGCGCGGCCGACACTCAAAAAAGTCGG
This sequence comes from Patescibacteria group bacterium, assembly GCA_041671225.1. GTDB lineage: Bacteria > Patescibacteriota > Patescibacteriia > JBAZBY01 > JBAZBY01 > JBAZBY01. Next base: position 870,843 of record JBAZBY010000001.1, on the reverse strand, counting down.
ATATCTTACCCGAGACGCACGCGTCAAGGAACGGAAGAAATACGGATTGAAGCGGGCGCGACGCGCGCCACAATGGCAGAAGCGTTAGGGTATGCCTACCGACGCGGCTGACCAGGGGGGCGTTCGGATCGCGAGGAACACGGGGTATCTCACGGTAGCCTTTATCATACAGAAGGCGCTCTCTTTTGGTTTTTTTATTTACTACGCGCGCGTACTTGGACCAGGGGATACAGGGAAACTCGTGACCGCAATCTCACTGGCGACGTTGTTTGGCATTTTTATTGACCTTGGTTTCTCACCGATTCTTATTCGAGAGGTATCCCGCGCAAAGGAACGGGCACAGGAATTACTTTCGAATATTCTCTGGATAAAGATTTTTTTCTCAATCATTACCTATCTTGCGCTGGTCATTTTTGTCTACGTACTCTCAGGTAACTATAATGCACTTACGCGTCAACTCATTTTTTTTGCTGGTGGTATTACGATCCTTGAATCACTGACACTGTCACTCTATGGAGTGTTTCGCGGTTTTCAGAATTTGAAACATGAAGCAATTGGTTCCACGTTATTTCAATTTTTTGCTGTTGCCTTTGGTGTTATTGCAATGCAAATTACGCAGAGTGTTTACATACCCGCTCTTTCATTATTGTTTGGTGCTGGAGTAAATTTTCTTTATGCACTTATCGCATTATGGAAAAAGCATAAAATTACTTTTTCACTTGCTCATCAAACGAAGACACTCACGTTTCTCATTCAATTGCTCTGGCCGTTTCTTATTGCCGGCATATTCACGCGTATTTATGCTTTTATTGATGTCGTGATTCTCTCTCTTTTTGCCACCGATGTGCATGTCGGGTGGTACTCCGCGGCAAACAAAATACTTCTTGCAATTCAGTTCATTCCCATTGCGTTTAATAACAGCGTCTACCCAGCCCTTAGTACATTTTTTGTTTCTGATCCTGGACAATTTCGGCGTCTCTTTGCGCGCGTCATGTTCTTTCTCGCAAGTATCGCATTTCCACTTACAGCTGGAATTGTTGTGTTGGCGGATAGGATCATTCCCATACTCTCTGACGCGTACAATGAATCAATTTTTGCGCTGCAAATCATCGCTTTTGCATTGTTCTTTATGTTCGTGAATGTCATTTTTTCTTCATACCTCAATGCGGCGAATGCACAAAAAAGAAATACATTCAATCTCGGCATCATTGTTGTTATCAATGTTACTTTAAATCTCATTCTTGTTCCTTTGTATCAGCATATTGGCACCAGCATTGCACTGCTTGCAACCGCTATAGCGTTGTTTCTCCTCAATGCTTATTCAGCGCATAAGGTTATGCCCTTGCAGCGCATGAGACTGCTTTCTGGCTTTCTACGCACAGCATTCGCCGGTGCAGGCATGGCGCTTATCATACTTCTTGTGAAGTCATTTTTGAGCTTCCCATTTGTTGTTTTGGTGGGCATCGTGAGTTATGCGATGCTGTGGTTGTTGTTTGGTGGGCAGGAAGCACGCGAGTCTGTTGCACTTTTTCGAAGACTTTTTATGCGGAAGTCTTTATGAAAAAAATCGCGCTCATCACGGCTTTTTTTCCTCCGCAAGTTGGAGGTATTGAATTGTATCTTCAGAAGTTCGTGCAGGCGTATCCGGGCGAGCTTGTTCTTATTACTCCAAAAAAACCAAGCGGACAACTTCCAAAAAATGTACAGGTTTACACGATTCCGTTTTTTTCGGCTCGCCCGATGTTTCCAGCATGGTTACCGTTTGTTTGGAAGTTAAAAAAAATACTTCGTAACGAAGGAGTAGAACATATCGTTCTTGGGCATTTTGCTCCTTATGCACCAGGCATTGCCTTGGTTGCAATGCTGTTGCATATTCCTTGGTCGACATTTTTGCACGGGGTTGATTTTTTTCAGTGGAGCAGATATCCCTTCAAGTCTTTTCTGCGTAAAAAGATCCTACGTCGCGCTGAATATTGTATTGCAAATGGCAGCTTCCTTGCGGGAGCGGCGCAGCGCGCCGGAGTTGAACGCGAGCATATACACATCATTTCTCCGGGTATTGATTCGGAGGAATATTATCCTGAGCGCCCAAAGCGCTTTTATACGGAGAATGATTTGCTCAATAAACATATTGTGCTTTCCATTGGGCGACTGATACCTCGCAAAGGTTTTGACACAACCATTCGCGCTTTTGCTGCAGTACATCGCGACATTCCAAATGCAGAACTGATACTTCTTGGGGAAGGTCCAGAACACCAGCATCTTGAACAATTAGCGGAACAGATGGGCGTCGCCCAGCATGTTCGCTTTTTGGGGAACGTGACCGATGTAGCTGAAAAGCGACATTGGTATTCCGCTGCGGATTGCTTTGTGATGCCAACACGAATGATCGGGAAATCGGATACAGAAAGTTTTGGCATTGTGTATGTGGAAGCGCTTGCATGCGGCACCCCTGTTATTGCCTCAGAACTTGGCGGCGTGCGAGAAATTGTCCGCAACAATAAAACAGGCTATCTTGTTGGTGATGGTACGAACGTTGAAGTCATTGCAGATCGGTTGCGCGCACTCCTGCAGACAGATGAGCCGCGGGAGCAGTTCCGTCGTGCTGCGCGTGATAGCGTCGTGCCTCATTTTACATGGGGGCATCAATTTCGTGAACTTATGTTGCTATGGGAGAACGAATAACACTCATCATTCCGGCAAAGAATGCCGCCGAGAGTATCGATGGTTGCCTTAAAAGTATTGCTCTGCAAACGAGAACAGCAGAGCGTATTATTCTTGTTGATGATTATTCGACAGATAAAACAGTAGCTCTCGTAGAAGTATGGAAGGATCGCCTTCCTCTGACGATCATCAGGAATCCAAAACCAGAGAGTGCGGATTCACGTGGCGCATCAATAGCGCGTAATGTTGGCGCGTCGGGCATACATGATGGGTACCTGTTTTTTTGTGATGCCGACACCATCTTGGAACCGGATACTCTTGAGCGACTCAGCAATGCATTGGACATGCATCCATACATGAGTTTTGCATATGGCCCGTTTATTTTTGGGGATCGATTTTTTCATGTGCCCCGCTTTTCCCTTCGACTTTTGGAGATCCAGAATTACATACCAACGATGGCATTACTCCGCGCACGAGATTTTACTGGTTTTGATGAATCACTACCTAGGTTTCAGGATTGGGAGATTTGGTTGCGACTTGCACGTGCTGGAAAGCAGGGGATTCGGGTGAAGGGAAGTCTTTATTCCACTCCAATTCGCGAGCACTCCATCAGTGCTGCAACCTCTGGTATACTAGAGGAGGATTTTCGAAAGCGCTTTCAACTGCCAGGCAGCTCAGCGATCAAGCGTTTTCTTTTCAAACTTTATCTTCGTTTGCCTCTTTGATATGAGTGGTACAAATCCAGATATATCTGCCATTGTCGTTTCCTGGAATGTGCGTACCGCACTTGAGCGTTGTTTGCATGCACTTTCCAAGTCAGAGGGTATTTCGTTTGAGGTGATTGTTATTGATAATGCGTCACATGATGGGACGCAAGCAAGTCTTGCGAGCCTCCCCAATAGCATGTACGTGTTAAATAGAAAAAATCTTGGGTTTGCAACAGCGGTTACTCAAGGAGTTGCACGTGCAAAAGGACGTAATATCATTCTCATTAATCCGGATGTCGTTGTGTATCAAGACACACTGCGCCATGCTTCGGAGATACTTGATGCGGATGGTTCGATCGGCGTACTTGGCGGTAAGGTACTTAACGAAGACGGCACGATTCAGCGATCCGTTCATCGTTTTCCTGGCCTTAGCGACCAGGCAATTATTCTTTCAAAACTCAGTACGTTTTTCTTTGATGCAGAGCCTCTGCAAAAGTATCGTGCAATTGATTTTTCCTATGATGATGCCGCTGACGTTGAACAAGTAGAAGGCGCCCTTTTTGCTTTCAGAAGAAAAATATATGACCAGCTTGGTGGTTTTGACCGAACGTATTTCTTGTGGTTTGAGGAAGTAGATTTTTGTAAACGAGCGAGCGAGCGAAAGTTGCGCATTGTGTATAATCCAAATTTTTGTGCTATGCACCTTGGAGGACTGAGTACTATTCAACTATGGCCACTCCGCCGGCACTTGCTTTATCAAACCTCAATGCTGCGATACTTCAAGAAATTTCACAGCCCAGCACATCTTCTCCTTTTGCCGTCTGCAATTCTTGGGACAGGTATTGCACTCCTTGTTACGCTGCTTCCCCAGAAGCTTTTTAGGCGTTTTGTTCGCCCAACATATGCTGCAAAGTAAATATCTTGCCATTGGAGGATTCGCCGGCACGCTTGTGCTTTGGCTTCTTTCTTTCATTGTATTCGCATATCCAATGCTTCACGTTTTTCTTGTCGTTGTCTTTCTCGTTGGGTTTACATTCCTCGCTTTTCGTTCCTATTCTTGGGCACTCGTGATTTTCTTTTTTGAACTGGTGATTGGCAATAAAGGTGCACTTTTTAGTGTGCCCGTCGGCGACGAAGTCATTGGTATTCGACTTGCATTGTTTGTCATTGTTATGTTTACATGGTTTGTTCATGCACGACGGGAAAAAAGGATTTTTGTGCTTCAGAGTACTCCCTATGGTATGCCGTGGCTGTTGCTTATACTTCTTTTTATTGGAGGTGCGCTCTATGGTTATTTTCGCGACCCATCATCGTTGGTATATTTTGATGCAAATGGTTATATTTTTTATCTTGCCCTCCTGCCATTAACACTTGTCCTTTTTGATAGAGTGTGGTGGAAAAATTTTTTCCCGGTACTTCTTGGCGCTACCACTGCGATTGCAATTCTCACCATTTTCATCTCTCTTAGCTTTACACTTTTTTTTGATACAGGAGATTTTACCGCAGCAACTTCCATTACTGAAGAGCAGCGTATTGCATTGCGAGGAGAGACGAATGAAGAGGGGATCCTTGCTCAGACCACGACGCGCAGCGCCGATAAAATATATTTGGATGAAAATGAGGGAGGAGGCATGACGGCGGTCTATCGTTGGCTGAGAGACACGGGTAATGCAGAAGTTTCTTTTGTAGGGAGTGCATTTTTTCGGGTTTTTCTTTCAAGCCATGTTTTTTTGTTTCTCGCCTTTCTTTGGCTTTTTGTTCGTGTTGCGCAACAAGAAAAGATGTTTGCAAAAGGAAAACGTTACCTCCTTGTACTCTTGTTACTCTATGGCATAACAATGGCGGTAAGCTTTTCCCGTAGTCTTTGGCTTGGAATAGCACTTGCCATTCTTTTTGCAGTTTTTCTTTTGTCTGGCCGTGCTCGGGTACGCGCTGCAAGCGCAGTGGGCATAACGGGGCTGGTTGGTGTGCTTGTATTGGTATTTTTGTTTCCAAATGTTGGGCAAATTTTTGTTGATCGGTTTATGAGCCTTTTACGGCCAACGCAAGAACTCGCTGCATCAACGAGGTTATCTCTTCTGGAACCGATTTGGGAGCGCATTCAAGAGCGCCCATTTTTTGGTTGGGGATTTGGGACAACGGTTTCTTTTCTCGCGCCTGTTCCTGGTACAGAAATAGTAGAGACCATCAAGGTGTATCTTTTTGAGTGGTCATATTTGGATCTTATGGTCAAAACGGGCATCGTTGGTCTTTGTATCTTTCTTTTCTTTCTTGTTGCGGGTTTTCGTGAAGCGCTGCGTGCATTCCGAATGCAGCATAATGCCGAAACAATAACTCTACTTGCAGGAATTCTTTTTCTTGCGGTGACGCACTTCACCACACCGTATCTTAACCATCCACTCGGCATCGGCGCACTCCTGATTCTATTTTCCGGCGCACTTTTTATCACACAACACCATGACATCGCCGAGCGTCACAATTAGCATTGTTACATGGAATAGCGGTGTGTTTATTTTGCCGTGCATCAAAGCACTGGAGATTCAGACACGGAAGGACATCGCCATTCGGATCGTTGATAATGCCTCACGAGATGAAACGCTTACGCTCCTGAGTGAGGAGTACCCACATTTCAAAATAATGCGACTTTCAAATAATCTTGGATTTTCACGAGCACAAAATTTTACTATTGCACTGGCGCAGACACCATACATTCTTGTGCTTAATCCGGATGTGCTCTTATCGCCAAATTTTCTTGAGCAGGCGATTACCATGTTAGAAAAAAATCCTGAACTCGGGAGCGTGCAAGGGAAGCTTTTGCGTTTTTCTTGGGAATCTGGCGATGACTTGAGAGAGCCAATTCGCTCTGATATACTGGATACCACGGGTCTTCGGGGTACTCTCGCAAGAAATTTTGTAAACCGCGGAGAGGGAGAAAAGGATGAAGGTCAGTATGACTCCCTGCAGGATATTTTTGGACCGAGCGGCGCCTGTGCATTGTATCGCCGCGAGGCATTGGAAAGCGTGAAGCACGGGCGTGAGTATTTTGATGAAGATTTCTTTGCGTATGCCGATGACAGTGATCTTGCGTGGCGATTGCAGCGCGCAGGTTGGAAGTCCGTATTTTTTCCGGATGCACTCGCCTGGCACTATCGCAATGTTAAAGGTGGCACATCACTTCGTGAAAGTATTTCTGCTCGGCACGGGCGGCCTCTGTATCTTCGCAAACTTGCAGCGGCAAATGCTCCGGCGGTCCTGGTAAAGAATCTCGATGCACGAACTTTTTGGAAGAACAGTCCGCGCATTATTGGACGAGAAGCAGCAAAAATGCTATACCGTCTATTCCGTGAGCCAAAGGTCATTGCAGGGTATAGCCGGTTTTTAAGACTTTTACCGCGTTATCTTCAGAAACGCCGCATGATTCAGCGGCATCAAAAAGTTGATCCCGCCTCTCTCAATCATTACTTTTCATAACACGTGGATATTTCCGTTATTATCGTAAACTATAGGACGCCAGGATTGCTCAAGCAGTGTATTCGTGGTTTTGATTTGGTTCATATCAAGCTCTCTTATGAGATTATTGTCATCGATAATAATTCAGGTGATGGAAGCAAAGACATGATCGCGGAGCATTTTCCTAACGTCACATATATCAGCTCGCCGAGTAATGTGGGTTTAGCAAAAGCCATCAATGCTGGTATCAAAAAATCGCAGGGTGATTTTATACTGATCGTGAACCCTGACATTGCTGTACTTGATGGCGCAGTTGAAAAACTCTACAACTTTTTGCAGGAAAATCCAAAGGCCGCCTTAGTTGCTCCGCGTCTTGTGAACCCAGACGGTACAACGCAGCTTTCTTGTTACAAATTCCCATCACGAATGGTTCCTGTGTATCGGCGTACACCACTTGGGCGATTGCCATGGGCACGTAACTCACTTCAGGAATATCTTATGCTTGATTGGGATCACAATAATAACAGAACCGTTGATTGGGTACTTGGCGCATCGATGCTGATTCGCAAATCCGCCATCGATCAGGTGGGATTAATGGATGAACGGTTTTTTCTCTATTTTGAGGATGTTGATTGGTGTCGTAGATTTTGGGAGCAACAGTGGGAGGTTCATTACATTGCGGATGCAAAGATGGTGCATTATCATCAACGACTCTCGGCGGAATCTCCCGGACTTTCTGGTATTTTTTCCAAAGCGACGCGTATTCATATTTTGAGTGGCATCAAATATTTCATGAAGTATTTTGATCAGCGGAAAAAAAAAGAAGCAGCGCAGGACGCAACATGAGGGGGAGCATACGAAAGAAAAGTGCTAACAAGCACGTCGACTTCTTGAAGCCAGGTAAAAAGAAAACGCAACGACGCATTCGCTGGCAATTGCTGGGTGTTATTGGAGCTGCAGTTATCCTTCTTTGCGCGCTTGGCTTTGCTGGATATGTGCGCGCCAAGAATATTGAGCAACGCGCACGAGAAGGTGAGCGGTATTTTAAAGATGCACAAATTGAAGCATTGGCTTTTGATTTTGTTGCCGCAAAAGATTCTACCGATGCTGCCGTCGCGCTATTCACGGAGGCTCACGACGATATGGGCCCCTTCCGATTATTCACCTTCGTTCCTTTTTTGGGAACGCAGGTTTCTGCGGCAGATAATCTTCTTCTTCTCGCACAGGAGACAGGTATCGCAATACGAGAGATTCTCAATATTGCAGATGCAGCGCTCACAACACTGACGGAGAATACGGAGTTGACGCCAGATTCACTGACGAATGAAGAACGGCGTCAGATTTTGGGCGCATTAGATGCCGGAGAGGAAAGCCTTGCAACTGCTGAATACCACCTTAGTATTGCGCAAAAGGCCTTTAATGATATTCCAGATTCTGGGCTCATTGGGCCTTTGGCAGATATTTCAGCTGAGTTGGCCGAACAATTTCCGCTTATTGAAGATGTCATCGACAATGCATTGCCGTTCACGCGTATTCTTCCACATATCGTTGGGTATCCAGATGGAATAACATACCTTTTCCTTTTACAGAACAATCAGGAGCTTCGCCCAACCGGCGGATTCATTGGTACCTATGGCATTCTTGATATTGCAAGCGGTCAGGTTAATGAATTTAGTACTGACAATGTTTACAATCTAGATGAAGCGGCACAACCTCGCGTGACCCGTGAGGCACCAGAGCCACTCCAGGCGTATCTCGCGGCTGATAAGTGGTTTTTCCGCGATGTAAACTGGTCTCCGGATTTTCCAACGACTGCCCAGGATGCGTTGGCGCTCTATGCTGAGGAGGATTTGAATGCCCCCGATATTGATGGCGTTATTGCAATCACTCCAGTACTCCTCAAAGACCTCCTTGGTATTACTGGTCCAATTACCGTGGATGGTGTTGAGTTCACTGAGGAAAATGCGCTTGAAGAGTTGCGATTTCAGGTGGATAAGGGATTTGTGGCGCGTGGAGAAGTGGGGAATGAGCGAAAGGGTATTATTGGCAGTCTTGGGCAGGAGCTTGTTACAAAATTGGAGAATCTTCCACAAGCAGAGTGGCCAGGTCTTTGGAGCGTTTTTATCAAGAACATCGAGGAGCGTCATATCTTGTTGTATGTAAAGGATCCAAAAGTGCAGGCGGTGCTTCATGATCGCACGTGGGATGGATCTCTCCGGGCAACGGCGAATGATTATTTGCATATTGTTGATGCAAATCTTGCCAGCCTTAAAACCGATAGTGTGATGGAGCGTAACATTGTACATAACGTTGATCTTGATTCGGGCGAGGCAACGGTGTCGATGACATATCATCATACCGGCGAATTCACCTCACTGATTTCGCGCTATCGAACGTATGTTCGTACCTATGTTCCATTTGGTAGTGAGCTTCTAGAATCAAGTGGTTTTGCAACAAATGACAAGTTGCACAACGGTCAGCCCACGGAAGCAACTACTGGAGCCGCGCATGGGTATACGGTATTTTCAGGATTTGTCAGTATAGAGCCTGGTGAGTCCATTACGACCACTCTGCGTTATGCATTGCCGGATGAGCTTGTCAGGCGAATGCGTAAAGATGGCTATGAGCTTACTGTTCAGAAACAAGCTGGTTTGGAACGAACCACCTTGACGAGTACCATAAAGCTTGGTAAAACCATTGCGCACGCCACGCCGAGCAATGCAGTGGAATCCAAGGAAAATGACACTGTTACTTTTTCCACCGCATTCGATGAAGATCAGTTCTTCCGTACACAGTAATGATGTTCAACAAACGCATTGGTATAGACCTGGGGACAACCTACACACTGGTGCATCTTCCAGGTAAGGGGATCGTGATCAACGAGCCTTCTGTTGTTGCGATGTCTAAAATCGACAAAAAAATTCTTGCCGTTGGCGATGAGGCAAAAGAGATGATCGGACGCACCCCAGATACCATTGTTGCATCCCGACCATTGAGGGATGGTGTGATTGCAGATTATAAATCCACCGAAGCGATGATCCGGTATTTTATCAATAAGGCCGTTGGTGCGATACGCCTCATGCGTCCCGAAGTGATGATCGCCGTCCCGGCTGGTATTACCTCAACAGAACGTCGCGCCGTTATTGATGCAACCATTGCCGCCGGCGCAAAAGCCGCGTATATCATTAAAGAGCCTATTGCTGCCGCGATTGGAGCGGATATTCCTATTGGGTCGGCATCTGGGCACATGATTGTTGACATTGGTGGGGGTACTGCAGAAATTGCGGTTATTTCTCTTGGAGGGATCGTTGCGAATACCTCTATTCGCATCGGGGGAAATAAGTTTGATACTGCAATTCAGGAATTTATTCGCAAAAAATACGGTATAGCTATTGGTGAGCGAAGCGCAGAGCAGATAAAAATTGATATTGGCTCTGCTATGCTCATGGAGGAGCAGCTTTCATCTGAGGTTCGTGGCCGTGACATGATTTCCGGGCTCCCGCGCACAACTGTTGTGACAAGCGATGATATTACCGAGGCGTTGCAGGATGAGCTTTCTGGGATTATTCAGGCAGTGAAATCTGTGTTGCAAATCACGCCCCCGGAACTTTCTGCGGATGTTATGGACAAAGGCATGATGCTTTCTGGCGGGTCTTCATTGCTACGGAATATTGATCGGCTCCTTGCACAGGCAACAGGGGTACCGGCGTATGTTGCAGAAGATGCACATTTGTGTGTTGTTCGTGGTACGGGTATTGCGTTGGAGAATTTGGACTCATACAAACGAAGCATTCTCGCAACCTCATGATACGTGTTGGGGTTGATGCGAGTCAGGCGAACGCCGCAAACCGTACGGGCACTGAGTGGTATGCTTTTGATTTATTGCATGCGCTTGCTGAGATCCGACAAAGCGAAGAGTATATTCTCTATATTGAGAATCCACTTCGTGATGACCTCAAAGATCTCGGTTCTGGCTTCACCACACGGGAGCTTCATTGGCCGCTGAAGCGTTTTTGGCATCAGGGGCGACTTTCGGTTGAGATGCTGACAAAGAAGCCTGATGTCTTTTTTGCGCCAGCGCACGCACTTCCTCTGATTCAGACAACACGCTCAGTAACAACAATTCATGATATTGGATTTGAAGATTTTCCGGAACTGTACCCAACATGGGAACGCCGCTATCATGCGTTTGCATTGCGGCATGCCCTGCGAACCGCAGAAAGAGTCATTGTTCCTTCCCACTTCACATTACAACGCATTCAGCATCATTTTTCTGTCGATGTGAAGCGTTTTGTCGTCATTCACCATGGTTTTCATCTTGAGCGGTATTCTGAGAAACCAACAGAAGAAGAAAAATCTTTCGTCAGGAAAAAATACGGGCTCCATAAACCATTTTTGCTTTTTATCGGGCGCATTGAGCAGAAAAAGAATGTGCCAAATCTTGTCCGCGCCTTTGCGGAGGTGCAGCGTCAAGGCGTGCATGATGTTGATCTTGTTCTTGCTGGCGGCGATGGTTTTGGTGCAGATGTGGTAGAAAAGATTATTCGCGAGAATAACTTGCATGGCACAGTTCACCGGCTCGGGTATACTGATGCCGGTTATCTGCGTGTGCTTATGCACATGGCAAAAGGATTTGCATTTGTATCGAATTATGAAGGTTTCGGTTTTCCGGTTCTTGAGGCATTTGCTGCGGGAACGCCAGTTTTGATCTCACGTGCCGGCTCACTTCCAGAAATTGCCGGTGAGGCAGCACTTTCTGCAGATCCAAAAAACGTCCAAGATATTGCCGCAGGCCTGTACGCGCTTGCAACAAATGACGCACAGAATGTCTCGCTGCGGGAGAAGGGACACAAACAATTGGCGGGCTTTTCATGGAAAAGTGCTGCTTTAAAAACTCGAAACGTTCTCCTTCAAGAATAGTTGCAAAAAGCGCTGATTTTTGGTATATTTTTATGGAACAAAAGTTTATCATTGTTTTGTGACTGTTGATTTTTCAAAGGCGTATCCTGCACTAACTCAGCTTTTGCTTCGACAACGAAAGCAGGAAAGTGCGGCACATGCTTATGCATTTATCGGGCGACGCGGAATCGGCAAGGCCTCGCTTGCTGAAGGTTTTGCTAATGCACTTGTTGAGCTTGAACCACGAGGAAGTGGAGCGTCACACTATTTTACTATAGACCTTGCGCGTGACTGGATGAGCAACCTTCATCCCGATATTGTTTTTTTACGTCCTGAAGATGGTGCAGCACATATTGGCATTGATGCAGCGAGAAGTTTTCAACATACGATGCACGAAAAGCCATTCATTGGTTCGAGACGCGTGGGCGTGATTGTGCATGCAGAAATGCTGACACATGAAGCCATGGCAAGCATACTAAAACTTTTGGAGGAGCCGCCGGGAAAGGCGGTACTTATATTGCTTGGTGAGTCGGAATCAGCTTTTCCTAAAACGATTCTTTCCCGTTGCCAAGTATTGCGCATGCCGCGACTTGCCGATGATACACTTGCTGAGATTCTGCAGATCACCACAGAAAATGAGGAGGATCGCTTAACACTTGAACTCGCGCATGGTCGTTTGCGTCTTGGCGCAGCATTTGTCATGTCATCAGAATTACGCGAGCAGCACAGTCTTTATATGCAGGAAACCATTGCTATATTAGAACAGCGCACTGCAAGCCGTGAAATGCGTAGTCGTATGCAGGATGCAGAAGCTGTGCGGCAGCAGCTTGATATTCTTGAGATCCTTCTTTCAGATTTACTCACTGGTCATCTTTTTGGAGCGAGCGCGATTCGATCCACTGCACTGAGGACGGTTTTTATAAGTCTTTCGCGTCGTTTAAGTTTACGGCGCATGGGTATTCTTGCGCGATTTATTCGTCATGCACGAAAGCTGCTTGCGGCAAACGTTTCACCCCAGGGCGTGTATGAGCAATTACTCGTAACACTATGAGACGTAAGACACTTTTGCTCGTTGCGTTTTTTTCTGCATTGCTGTTTACCGGTGCTGCATGTGGTTTTATTGCAGATACGCCGCCAGATGGCGGCATCTTTGCAAGCACAGATCGCGGTGAAACATTTAAGCAACGTAATTTTGTTGCACAGCAAGGCGAGGATGTTGTCACGCTCAATTTTACCAATATTTTTGATATTGTTTTTCATCCCGTCGATCCTGACATAATCTATGCACCATCGCTTGGTGCTGGCATTTATAAAACGTTGGATGGGGGTAAACAGTGGACAAAGACCGGTCTTGCCCGAGGTTCTTATGGCCGCTTGATTATTGATCGCGTAACTCCATCGACACTCTATGCGACAAATAATCGCAGCATTTTGAAAAGCGTGGATGCCGGAGAAAATTGGAGCGAGGTCTATATTGAAACACGTAGCGACCAATCAATTACCGACCTTGCGCTTGACCCGCAGACGCCAGGTCGTGTGATTGCAACCACCAGCACGGGCGGTGTACTTGTGAGCAGTGATTTTGCCGGGACATGGGATGTGCAGCAGTGGATCAGTCGTGGTATTGCAAAGATTTTTTATCATCCCACCAATAGTGATACTTTTTACCTTCTGACAACCGATCACCATCTTCTGCGAACACGCGATGGCGGCGAGCGTTTTGCGGACCTCAATGAGAACTGGGAAGAAATTGTGCAAGGCCGAGTGAAATTATATGACCTTGTTTTCCGGGAATCGGCACCAGATCTTCTTTATCTTGCAACATCATATGGCATATTGAAGAGTATTGATTCCGGTGATTCCTGGGTATTACAGAATACACTTGTTAAATCGAAAACGGTCGCTATCAAACATATCGGCTTGCATCCATCGGATCCTCTTACGATGTATTTTGTCGCAGGGAGAACGCTTCACCGCTCGTTTGATGGTGGCGAAGAATGGGCAGTGCGCTCCATACCAACCTCGCGTGAGATCACCTCATTCAGACTACACCCATCAGATCCAAATAGTCTTTTCTTTGGTACGCAATTAATAAAGAAATAACATGACCGTCGAAACTTTTACAGAAAAGGCAGAAAAGACGCTTGTCCATCTCAAGGAGAGTATCTCGAGTATACGCACAGGACGCGCAAATCCTTCACTTGTTGAGGGTATACTTGTGGACTACTATGGCGCACCAACTCCATTGTTACAAATGGCAACAATCACCACGCCTGAGCCTCGCATGATTGTCATACAGCCATGGGATAAAACCCAACTGAAGGCAGTTGAGGCTGCGGTGCAGCAATCTGACCTGCAACTTCCTGCAAATAATGATGGTGACGTTGTACGTGTGAATATCCCGCCACTTACAGAAGAGCGACGTCTTGAGTTTGTGAAGGTGGTTCATGCAAAACATGAGGATGCCAAAATCGCACTGAAGAGTTTGCGGGAGGATTTTTTGAAGGAATTGAAAGTGAATGAATCCTCAGAGGATGTGCGGGAGCGCGGAGAAAAAAGTCTGCAAGAGCTTGTGCAAAAATATCAAAAGGCATTCACCACAGTGGCGGATGATAAGGAAAAAGAAATAACTTCTATCACATGAGCGTCCTTCTCTTTATTTTCATCCTTTCCGGTATCGTCTGTCTTCATGAACTTGGACACTTCATTTCCGCGCGCCGTTTAGGAGTGCGCGCTGAGGAGTTTGGTTTTGGGTTCCCTCCACGTATTTGGGGTTGGCGTCCAAAAAACAGCGAGACTGTTTATACGATTAATTGGATCCCTTTTGGCGGTTTTGTTCGCCTTAAAGGTGAAGGTGGTGACGCTGCAGAGGATGAAGATAGTTTTGTGCATAAGAGCATCGGGCGCCGTGCCATTATTATTGCCGCTGGTGTCAGTGTTAATTTTGTACTCGCCGCGATATTATTGGTGATTGGTTTTTGGACGGGATTGCCGAGTGTCCTCAATGATACTTTGCCGGAGACAGCACGTATTGCTGATGCGCGCGTACAGATAGTGAATATTGAGGAGAATTCTCCAGCCGCAGAGACGACGCTTGAAGCAGGGGATACACTGCGTATGATTGATGATGTAGAGATTGTTCGCGCCACAGATCTTCGCGCCTATACCGCGGCGCATATTGGGGATGAAGTAACGCTCAGTATTGAACGTGATAATGAAATATTCGCTATTCAAACGAGCATCGCAGAGGTCAATGGCCAGGCGCAGATTGGCATTGGTTTGTTGGAATCAGGGCTTGTCTCATATCCTTTTTTTGAAGCTATTTGGCGAGGCGTTGCTGCAACAGCAGATTTCACGTGGCAGATTCTTGTCTCATTTGGCCGTCTTGTTCGTGATCTTGTTGTGAGTCAGACCATTTCGTCTGATGTTGCTGGGCCGATTGGCATCGCGGCAATGACCGGCCAGATCGCAGAGCTCGGACCGCAGTATCTCTTACAGTTCGTGGCAATTCTTTCATTGAGCCTTGCCGTCATTAATGTTCTTCCTATCCCGGCACTTGATGGAGGCCGTTTATTCTTTTTGTTTCTTGAAAAGATACGCGGTCGCGCCATTAGCCAGAAGGCAGAAGGATGGATCCATGGCGTTGGTTTCTATGCACTGATCTTGTTGATTCTTGTCATCTCCGTTCGTGATTTTTCGCGCTTTGGCATTGGTGAAGCGATTGCAACATTCTTTGGTCGAATCTTCTAATGCGTCAATCCATTTTTTTTAGTCAAACGTCAAAGAACACTCCTGCAAACGAGGCAAGCGTTAATGCGCGCTTCCTGACGCAGGGGGGGTTTATTCATAAGACCATGGCCGGGGTGTATACCTTCCTACCATTGGGTTGGCGTGTATTGAATAAGATTGAAAATATCATACGCAATGAAGTAGATACGGTTGGCCAAGAGCTCCTTATGCCCTCTCTCTCTCCCTTGGAAAATTGGGAAATAAGTAAACGACTCGAGACAGTGGATGTGTTACTTAAGGTTGTTCCGGCAAATACGTATTCTGCTGCACGTAATAATGCCGAATATATTCTGAATCCAACGCATGAAGATATCATCACGCCGATCGCAAAACACGTGAAGGTGAGCCATAAAGATTTTCCATTCGCTGTGTACCAGATTCAGACAAAATTTCGCAATGAGGAGAGACCAAAGAGCGGCTTGCTTCGCACGCGCGAATTCCGCATGAAAGATTTGTATAGCTTTCATACAGATGAAAAGGACATGTTGGCATTCTACGCACGTGTAAAAGAGGTGTATCATCGTATTTTTGATCGCCTTGGTATTGGCGATGCAACACACTACGTTGCGGCCTCTGGCGGTGATTTTACTGAAAATTTTTCACACGAATTTCAAACAGAATGCGAAACCGGTGAGGATTGGATCTTTGTTGATACAAAAACAAAGGCGGCATACAACAAGGAAATTGCACCTTCGCGAGCTTTGGAGATTTTTCAGGAGAAGGAACTCTTACCGCGAAAAGACGTGAAGGGTGAGGGGATCATCGGCGTAGCTGAACTTGCTGCTTTTTTGAAGGTAAAGCCGGAGCAGACAACCAAGACGCTTATTTATGTCACTGCAGAGCATGAGCCGATAGTTGCAGCGGTGCGCGGTGACTACGAAATGAATGAGATTAAACTTGCAAAAGCAGCAGGAACTGCAAAAGTGTTTCTTGCAGACGAAAAAATCGTCGAGGAGGTCACTGGCGCTGCGGTTGGGTATGCTGGTATTTTGGATTTAAAGAAAAACGTGCGTATGTTCGTGGATGATGCGCTTGAGCACCGCGTGAATTTTGAGGTTGGTGCAAATAGAACGAATTATCATACGATAAATGCGAATTGGGGGAGAGACATTCCAAAGCCCAAGACATTCTATGATATTAAACTTGCGAAGGAAGGCGATGAGAATCCGGAAACAGGCGCAGCATATCGAATGATTAAAACATCTGAGGTCGGAAATATTTTTCCACTGGAAACAAAGTTTTCAAAAGCATTCAAGTATCTGTATACCGATGCACATGGCGGGCAGCAGCACGTCTATATGGCGTCATATGGCATTGGAACATCCCGAACAATGGGCGTGCTTGTGGAGAAATTTCATGATGAGCACGGCATCATCTGGCCAAAGCAAGTCGCGCCATTTCATGTCCACATCCTTGATCTTACAAAGGATGGGAGCAAGGAGGCGGAAGCGCTGGAAAAGGATCTTACAAAAAAAGGATATGAGGTCTTATTGGATGATCGCAAAGCCTCACCAGGAGAGAAGTTTAATGATGCTGATTTAATCGGTATTCCTGTGCGCCTGGTGATCTCTGAAAAGACAAAAGGCAAGATTGAGTGGAAGTTGCGCACTGAAAGAGAGAAAAAGATGCTTACGAAGACAGGACTTGCAAATGAACTGAAAGCGTACTATTCTGAGCTGTCATGATCAATAGAATATTGGGAAAATTTTCCCGGGATATGGGGGTGGATCTCGGCACCGCGAACACGCTTGTGTATGTGAAAGACAAGGGTGTGGTGATGAATGAACCATCTGTGGTTGCGGTAAATACCCGTACAGACCAGATTCTTGCTGTTGGGGAGGACGCCCGTCGTATGGTGGGGAAAACTCCTGCGCATATCACAGCAACGCGGCCACTTGTTCATGGCGTCATTTCTGATTTCGAGGTAACGGAGCGCATGCTTAAATATTTTATTAGCAAAGTGCATCGCGAGAGTGCGGCATTTATGCCGCGCCCGCGTATTGTGATTGGTATCCCACTCGGTATCACAGAAGTGGAGCGTAAGGCCGTGGAAGACGCGGCGCTTCATGCTGGCGCGCGAGAAGTGTATCTTATTGAACAGCCAATGGCATCTGCAATTGGAGCGCGACTTCCTATTCAAGAAGCAACGGGCAATATGCTCATTGATATCGGTGGTGGCACCACAGATATTGCTGTTATCTCTCTTGGAGGTATTGTCGCATGGCGGACACTCCACGCTGCAGGAGATGAGATGAATCACAATATTATTCAGTATGCGCGTGATCATTTTAATCTTCTTCTTGGTGAGCGCACTGCGGAAGATATCAAGATTCAAATTGGCTCAGCCCACCCAAGCGTTGAATTGCGTGAAACAAAAATGCGAGGCCGTGATCTCATTACCGGATTACCAAAGGAGGTTCTCATTACCAGCGAGCAAGTGCGTGAGTCATTCGCACGTTCACTGAAGACCATTGTGGAAAACGTCAAAACGACCATTGAGGATACTCCCCCGGAACTCGTTGCAGATATTTTTGAACGAGGCATTGTGCTTTCTGGCGGTGGTGCGCTGCTCCGTGGGCTTGATACGCTTATTCACGAGGCAACACAAATTCCTGTACACGTCGTTGACGATCCATTAACAGCGGTCGTACGCGGTACAGGAATTGTTCTGGATGAGTTGGACTCGCTCCGCAATGTGCTGGTACTGACCAGTGATAGTGAATCACTTCTTTCGTAGTCCATGAAAAAAGCTGACCGTCCACAGACAAAACTCGTCCTTTGGGTCTTTATTGTTGTTTTTCTTCTTGTCTTACTGCATGGTGTTGGCGTGCTCAAACCCTTCGAGGATCTTTTGCTACGGGTCACACAACCCGTAACCGGCGCGTTTTCTCGGCTTGGACAGAAACAGATAGGGAGTGGAGACGCAAAATCGGTGGAAGCACTTACAGCAGAGAATAAGGAACTCCGCCTCCAGGTGGAGGATCTTATCATTGATAATGCAAGACTCACCACGCGGCTCACAGAATTGCAGGCAGCTTCGCCAGCGGCAGATTTTCTTGCCGAACGCGACTTGCCGTTCTTGCTCGCGAGAACAACAAATGTTTTTAGTTATCAAGACGCATCATCCCTTCTTTTAGACAAAGGCGAAGCTGATGGTGTTGCAATTGGACAGGCGGTTGTTTTTCGTGAAGGATTTCTCGTTGGTGTTGTGCGAGAGGTTTTTTCACATTCTGCTCGTGTTCAACTTCTTTTTGATAATGACACGCAACTTTCAGCGACATTTGCCGGTAATGGTGCACCACAAGGCATTGTGAGCGGACAATTGGGACTTTCACTGACAATGGAGCTTATCCCGCGCGACACAGAGGTAGGGGAGCGCACAGTGGTGCTTACGGCTGGCATTGAGGAGGCCATACCCCCCGGTCTCGTGATTGGTGAGGTTCTGAGCGTTGAAGAACTAGGCAGTGAGCTTTTTAAAAGGGCACAGGTTGCTCCACCATGGGAGTTGCAAGAGCTCATAACCGTCGCGGTTATTACCTTATGAAGAACGTTCTTCTGGTTTTTGCTGCGATTTTTGCATGGTATGTTGCACTTGCTCTCTTTGCGCTGCAGTCTGCATTAGGTGGATTGTGGCTTTTTTTGCCGCTATCATCATTGCTCACCTTTGTCTTACTTGTGAACCAAGGCATCGGATTTGGCATTGTTAGCGCTGCTCTGATTGGACTTGGCTTGGACCTCTACCTTCCCTTTCCATTTGGAACTTTTCTCCTTGCATATCCCGCAGCAGTGATCGCATTGTTTTTTCTTTTTCGTACCGTTTTCACACGGGAGACAAGTTTCTCTGCGGTTCTTACTATTGCGAGCGGCATCCTGCTCTCTGATTTTCTTGCCTGGTTGCTTATGCATGTCCTTCTCTTTTTTGGCGGAGAGGGTGACGTTTTAAGCATGACGCGTAACCTTTCTGTGCTTTTTATTGAGCGGATGTTTGTGGGGCTCGGTCTTTATCTTCTTGTTCTGCTTTTTTGGCGCGTCGTGCTCCAACCAATCATCACCCGACTTTTTATGGCACCAAACCATGGTACAGGGAGGTGATCCATTTAGCGTGAAGTTTGAAGGCGGCGAGATTCATGATCGCTCTATTCGACGCGATCATCGCGCGCATGATATTTCTGAATCATTGGCAGACGAGAATGCGGGGGCTTTTCCGTTTTCAACGCGTTTTTCACGTTCTGTTTTTTTACTCGTTGTGTTGCTTGTTGGCGCTGGCTTCTTTCTTCTTTTTGGAAGACTTTTTTATCTTCAAATTGCGCGCGGTGGATTTTATCGTGAAGAAGCAGAGCAGAATCGTATTAAGCTGGAGCGGATACTGCCTACACGAGGACTTTTTTTTGATAGAAATGGCGAGCCACTTGTTGAAAATGTTCCAAATTTTGAAGTACATGTTATTCCAGCTGAATTTTCATATACAGATGAAGACATCTCCTCACTTGCAGAAATCCTGGCAATAAACAAAGAAGCATTAGATGCAGAACTTGCCGATACAGAATCGATCAGTTCAGTCCCGGTGGTAGTGAAGGCGCGTCTTACGTATGACGAGGCAATAGCCGCAGAAATCAAACTTAGCGGTATTCGTGGTACAGTGGTGCAATCCATTGCCGAGCGTCATTATTTGAAGGGTGAGAGTTTTGCACATCTTCTTGGGTATGTTGGAAAAATTTCAGAACTGGAAGAGGAGCAGTACCCTGAATATGGCAAGATCGACATTGTTGGCAAAAGCGGACTCGAGACGGTGTATGAGCGCCCCTTGCATGGTGACGCTGGCGAGCAGCAGATAGAGCGAGATTTTCTTAATAATCGTAAACGCACCGTCGCACGCAAAGATCCTGTTGCCGGAGCAGATCTGCATCTTACTATTGATGCCGGACTTCAGGAGCGTGCCTACAGCGCTCTCAAAGACGTTATTGAGCGCACCAATGTGCATGCCGGTGCCGTGGTTGCCATTGATCCACGTAATGGTGAAGTGCGCGCACTCGTGAGTATGCCGTCTTTTGATCCGAATGCGTTTATTCAGGGTCTTAC
Source organism: Patescibacteria group bacterium (assembly GCA_041671225.1). Taxonomy (GTDB): domain Bacteria; phylum Patescibacteriota; class Patescibacteriia; order JBAZBY01; family JBAZBY01; genus JBAZBY01. Next base: position 850,255 of record JBAZBY010000001.1, on the reverse strand, counting down.
CACAGAACAGGGTGAAGAATACCTCACTTCTGAAGAGCGTCCACTTTTTGATCGTGCCGTCTCGGGCGAGTATCCCTCGGGTTCCATTATCAAGCCGGCCATTGCTGCAGCGGCACTTGCCGAGGGCGTGATAACGTCACGCACGACAGTTGAAAGTACGGGTGGCTTACGTATTGGGCAGTGGTTTTTTCCTGATTGGCGAGCAGGCGGGCATGGCGTTACTGATGTGTACCATGCCATTGCAGATTCCGTGAATACGTTTTTTTATACCATCGGAGGCGGGTATGAGGACTTTACTGGCCTTGGCGTTGCGCGTATTACAGACCACCTTCAAAAATTCGGATTGAATAGTGTATTAGGAATTGATCTTCCCGGTGAGCAAAATGGTTTTCTTCCAAGCAAGGAGTGGAAAGAAGAAACAAAAGGAGAGCGTTGGTACATCGGAGACACCTATAACCTTTCAATTGGCCAGGGAGATCTTCTTGTTACGCCGTTACAGATGGCAAATATGATGGCAACGATTGCAAATGGAGGTACATTGTATCGTCCACACATCGTGGAGCACACAAAATATGCTGACGGCATCGAAATTTTTCCAGAGGAAACAGTGTTGAATTTTCAGGTTGAAGATGCCAGTGCCATTGACATTGTGCAGGATGCATTGCGTCAAACGGTTACCGCAGGGAGTGCCCGTTCACTGAATACGCTCCCCATCGAGGTGGCTGCAAAAACAGGGACGGCACAATTTGGGGACGGCACAAAGACTCATGCATGGTTTACGGCATATGCGCCTTTTGATAATCCAGAACTGGCCATTGCGGTCATTGTGGAAGCAGGAGGCGAGGGGAGCAGCACTGCTTTGCCGGTTGTTCGCGCTATGTTGGAGAGTTATTTTGAGCTTTAATTATCGCCAAAAAAGGGGATATTGACAGATTCTGCATATAAGGTATGATGCTTCACCGTAAGCCTAAATTATTGGTTGTACGGTTAAACGAGCCACCCTCAGGGGTAACTCGGCCGCATACTATTGTATGGCAGAAAAAAAGACATATCTCACCAAGGAAGGCCTTGAGAAACTCAGTGCTGAACTCCTTGAGCTCAAAACAGTGAAACGGAAGGAAATTTCCGATCGTATTCAGGATGCCAAAGAACTTGGCGATCTTTCGGAGAATGCGGAGTATGCTGAGGCAAAAGAGCAGCAGTCATTTACTGAAGGCCGTATTGCGGAGCTTGAGGTCATTGTTAAAAATGCCGAGCTTATAGAAAATCAGGAAGCGACGAAGGATCATATACAAGTCGGTTCAAAAGTTGAGGTTGAGAGCGACGGTCTCCAACATACCTATTCTATTGTTGGGAGTAATGAAGCAGATCCGACGGAAGGCTTTATTTCTAATGAGTCGCCACTTGGTCAGGCATTCCTCGGCAAGAAGGTTGGCGAAAGTATTGAAATTGAAGTTCCAAAGGGCAAACTAAGCTTCCAGATCAAGAAGATTCACTAGTTGCGGTGGGATCTTTTGAGGGTACACCCGGCATCGCTCGGGCGTTTTCGTAAAGCAAAAGGAATGCTATACTCATAAGGTATGCGGAAGTTTTCTGAACAGGAACAGATTCGGAGGGATAAACTTGAAGTGCTCCGCTCCAAGGGCGTGAATCCATACCCATCACGTGGGCATCGGGATGTAACACTCGCGGAAGCTGTAGAACAGTTTGATGCGCTCAAGGGAAAAAAGGCACTGACCATTGCCGGGCGCGTGCGTGCCATTCGGGGGCATGGCGGCTCTTCTTTTATTACGCTTGAGGATGGCTCAGGGAGTTTTCAAGCCTACTTGAAGAAAGATACTCTTGGGGATGAAGCATATACACTTTGGCAAGATGGCGCAGATATTGGTGATGTTGTTTCCTGTACCGGTACACTGTTTACCACCAAGAAGGGTGAGAAGACACTTGAGGCAAAATCCTTTTTATTCCTTGCAAAGGCACTTGCACCGCTGCCAGAGAAATGGCACGGACTTGCTGATATTGAAGTGCGTTATCGCAAACGCCATCTTGACCTGCTTTCCAATCTTGAAGTGCGGGAGATTTTTCGCAAACGCGCAGTGCTACTTACGAGCATCAGAACATTTCTTGATGCCCATGATTTTCTTGAAGTGGAAACGCCGATACTGCAGAGTATAGCCGGCGGCGCGGTTGCGCGTCCGTTCGTGACGCATCATAACGCACACGACACGGATTTTTATCTTCGCATCGCGCCTGAACTTTATTTAAAGCGGCTCATTGCCGGTGGTTTTGATCGCGTCTATGAAATAGGCAAGTCGTTTCGCAATGAGGGCATCGACCAATCACATTCGCCGGAGTTCACGATGCTTGAGTTCTACATGGCGTATGCGAACTACGAGGAACTGATGGATCTTACCGAGGATTTTATTGCCACGCTTGTAAAGGATGTTCTTGGTAAACTGGAGCTTACGTATCAAAAACAGAAGATATCATTTAAAAAGCCATTCCAGCGCAAAACATTTGATTCACTGCTGAAGGAGCACGCGGGCGTTACGCTTGCGGAGATTCGCGCGGCAAAAGCAAAGGATATCATTGCACAGTTTACATTGGATATACCTGACACTGCAGGGGTAGGCAAAATCGCAGATGAACTCTACAAGGAACGCGTTCGCAAAAATCTTATCGAACCAACCTTCCTCATCGACCATCCGGTTGAACTTTTGCCACTCGCAAAGCGAAGAGAAGACGACCCCATGCTTGTGGAAAGTTTTCAGCTCATTGCCGGCGGCATGGAACTTGTGAAGGCATTTTCGGAATTGAATGACCCGATTGATCAGGAACAGCGCTTTACGGACCAGGCTGCACAAAAAGCAAAAGGAGATGCTGAGGCGCATGAAATGGATTTGGATTATGTGCAGACGCTCGAAACAGGCATGCCGCCAACTGCAGGATTCGGCCTTGGCGTTGATCGATTCATGATGATGCTCGCTGACACGCAGAATCTTAAGGAAGTTATTCTCTTCCCAACACTTAAACCGGAACAATCATGACACGGGATGAAGCAGTAGCTATTTTGGATGAATACCTGCAGAATAAAAACCTTCGCAGCCATTGCCGTGCCGTAGAGGCTTGCATGCGCTCTTATGCAAGGAAGTTTGGCGAGGATGAGGAGTTGTGGGGCGTTACCGGCCTCCTTCATGATTTTGATTATGAATTGAATGGTGAGCAACACCATCATCCCAAGGACGGCGCACCAATTTTGCGCCAAAAGGGTGTGCCAGAAAATATCGTGCGCGCTATTCTTGCACATGATGATGATCCGGGCTTTGTACGCGAAACAATGATGGAAAAGGCATGTTATGCCACGGATACGATCACGGGGCTTATTGTTGCGGTTGCTCTGGTGCGCCCAAACAAAAAACTTGAAGAGGTGACGACGGAATCCGTGTTAAAAAAGTACAAAGATCCTGGATTCTCGCGCAACGTCAATCGCGAGAACATTGCGCAGGGCGCGGCGCTTTTGGGTGTGACACTTGAGGAGCATATTGGAAATTGCTTGCAAGCAATGCAAAGTATTCATGAGGAATTAGGACTTTAGTATGTTGGATATAGCTTTTATTCGAGAAAACAAAGAGAAGGTCAACGACGCCGTCAAAAAGAAGGCGATTAAACTTGATGTTGAGAAACTCCTGAAGCTTGATGAGCAGCGCAGGATGCTTATTCAGAGTGTTGAGGAGTATCGTAGCAAGCGCAACGAAGCATCCAAACTGATCGGTAGTGAAAAGGACGAAACAAAACGCAAGAAAGCCATTGAGGCAATGCAGAATCTCAAGGAGCATGGAGGTCGCGGCGAGGATGAACTTTTGAAGCTTGAGGAGGAGTTTCACGCGCTCATGCTGCTGGTTCCGCAAATTCCTGCGGACGACACGCCCGTGGGCAGGGGGGACGAGATGAATGCAATCGTTGAAGAGGTTGGCAAGCCGACAACATTCTCCTTCACGCCAAAAGACCATATTGAACTTGGCGTGAGTTTGGATATCGTGGATATTGAGCAAGGTGTGAAGACATCCGGATTTCGTGGGTACTATTTGAAGAATGAAGGCGCGCTTTTGCATCTTGGGCTCATGATGCTGGGCGTGGAAGAACTCCGCGCGCATGGTTTTGATTTTATTATTCCGCCAACAATTTTGCGCGAATTCGCTTTGCAGGGGAGCGGGCAGTTCCCCTTTGGCCGCGAAGAAACGTATCAAGTTGCTAATGCTGCTGCATTTGGTGGCAAGAAAGAGAAGGAAGATATGTTCCTCGGCGGCACATCAGAGCCGGCATTGCTGGCATACTTTGCCGACAAAAAACTCACTGCAGCTGACCTCCCGATTCGCGTTGGTGCCATGACGCCATGTTATCGTTCTGAAGCAGGCAGCTACGGCAAAGACACAAAAGGTTTGTATCGCCTGCATGAATTCTGGAAGGTAGAGCAGGTTGTTATTTGTGAAGCGAATATTGAGGAATCAGAAAAGCAATTTTTGCTGTTGCTCGAAGTTGCAAAAAGCATTTTGAAAAAGCTGGAGTTGCCATACCAAGTGGTGAATGTGTGCACCGAAGACATGGGCGCAGGCAAACACCGCATGTATGACATCAACACTTGGATGCCATCACGAAAAGGGTATGGTGAGACGCATTCGAATTCCATGCTTTTGGATTGGCAGGCGCGACGCATGAATATTTCATATAAAGATGCAGAAGGTAAAAAGCATTTTGCGCATACCTTGAATAACACGGCCATCGCCAGCCCGCGCATGTTGATTGCTTTGCTCGAGAATCACCAACAGAAAGACGGCTCGGTGAAGATCCCAAAGGCTTTGCAGAAGTTCGTTGGTGCGAAGATCATCAAACCCAAGGTCGCATGAGCAATGCCGTGACGTGGGTGGAGGTTTCTCGCGCAGCGCTCAAGGCGAACTATGAAGCGTTGCTTTCTGCTGTTTCAGAGAACATATTGCTGATGCCAGTGATCAAGAGCAATGCGTATGGCCATGGCTTATTGCAGGTTGCGCGCGCTCTCCCAAAAAAGAGACGCTGGGGTTTTGTTGTTGCAGAAACAGATGAAGCACTGCTTTTACGGCGCGTCTATCCGCGAGAACGCATTTTGTTACTTTCAAACTTCGCCTTTGAGGATATACCTGACCTTGCCGCAAAACAGATTGATCTCGCTGTGTATACCGAAGCGCAATTGCCACAACTGCGTCGCGCGCAGCATGCACACATACACGTTAAGGTGGACACAGGCACAACGCGCACCGGGTTCCTGCCGCGCGACCTTAAGCTCGTTGCTCGATTTTTGCAACAGCATAAGGATATAGCGCTTGCGGGGGTGTTCAGTCACTTTGCTGATTCTGAGGGCTCAAAGAGCGCTTTTACGACAACGCAAATCCACAGATTTAAAAAAGCACTTACCGAGCTTCCAAGGCCAGAAATAAGCCATATCGCGTGTTCAGCTGCCTCTCTGCGCTATTCTAAGGCCCATTTTGGAGCCATTCGTCCAGGAATCGCACTTTATGGTCTTTGGCCTTCAGAATCCACAAAAAAGGCAGCTAGTGCACTTGCTCTAAAACCTGTGCTAGAATGGAAGGCGAGAGTGCTGCAGACCAAGGCAGTTCCTGCGGGTACCACTATTGGTTACGGAAGGACCTACGCCATGAAGAGGAAAGGAAAGGTGGCGGTTCTTCCTATAGGTTATGGTGATGGTTTTGATCGCGCGCTCTCAAATACTGCAGAGGTGCTTGTGCGCGGCAAGCGCGCTAAGGTTGCCGGACGCGTTTGCATGAATGTTACGATGATTGATGTTTCCCATATCCCTGGAGTAAAAACGGGAGATGAGGTTGTTCTCATCGGGAAGCAGGGAAAAGAAGAAGTGAGCGTAGAGGAAATGGCAAAACATGCTGGCACCATCAATTATGAAATAACAACGCGTATTCGCGAATCACTTCCACGCATTATCGTATGAAGAAAAAACGCGTAGCCGTTATTGCCGGTGGCCGTTCAGGTGAGCATCATGTCTCGCTTGTTTCCGGGCGGAGTATTTTGACCGGGCTTTCTCAGAAAAAGTATATTGTACATCCCATTGTGATTACACAAGCAGGGGATTGGTACACAGGAAAAACCGCTGATGAACTTTTTGCCGGGAAAAAAGCAACGCTGCGTCACACGGATCGCGTTCACTTCTCGCATGACCCGGGTTTTCACGGGATATATATTGGTCCAGCACGACGCAAGGTGCTGCTTGATGTTGTGTTTCCTGTTGTACATGGCACCACGGGAGAAGATGGCGCGCTCCAGGGACTTATGGAGCTTTCTGGCATACCGTTTGTGGGATCGGGGATTCTCGGTTCAGCGATTAATATTGATAAAGTTGTTGAAAAGCAAATTTTTCTTGAAGCAGGATTTCCGGTGGTGGACTTTATGGTGCTGCGTGAGTATCACTGGAAGAAGAACGCCGCACAAAGCGAGCGTCTTCTCCGCACACATCTCGCCTTTCCGGTTTTTGTGAAGCCCGCAGCCATGGGTTCGTCCGTCGGCATCACCAAGGCGCACAACAGCACAGAGCTTACCCTTGCCATTAAGGAAGCGTTTAAATTTGATACCAAGATCATTATTGAGCAGGGTGTTGAAAACGCGCGGGAGATCGAGGTAGCTGTGCTTGGGAATATGCATCCTTATGTCACGCCACCGGGCGAGATCATCCCCAGTAATGAGTTTTATGATTACGATGCAAAATATGTTGATGGTGCGTCGCAAGAGATCATTCCGGCAAAACTCAACGCAAAGCTGAAAAAACAGATTCAGGAACTTGCCCGCGAGGCATTTCTCATCACCGAATGCCGCGGACTCGCACGCGTGGATTTTCTTGTGCAGAAGCAGCGCGTGTATATCAATGAGCTCAATACCATGCCAGGCTTTACGAGTATCAGTATGTACGCAAAGCTTTGCGCGTATGCGGGCATGCCCTATGCAAAACTGCTTGATGAGCTGATTCGCTATGCGGAAGAAGACGCAAAAATGCGCCAGCGCAAATATACGTTGTATAATCCTAAGACCGACTGGCATAAAGCATAATAATGACGTGGCCGTTTAACCGCAGACCGCGGCGCCGTGTGCACACGCAGCGACGCTTCACCTCCACCCCGGCTCCGGAAGAGAACCCGTATTTTCACCGTGAGCATAGTGGCGAGGAGCGCGTTGTCTCATCTCGTTTGTTTGTTGGGGCAGGAATGTTTGTTATTGCGCTTGGGCTTTTTTATTTGTTTTCGTATGACCGTTCATTTCAGCTGGAACTCACGGTGCAGGGGATTAACCGCGCAAACCCGGAATTCATTGAAGGCACTGCGCAGGATATCCTCTCAAGCCGCACATGGTTGTTTTTGAAGCGGGATAAATATCTCACACTGAACAAAAAATATTTGGCGGAAGAATTACTCGCCCGAGTAGGGGAGACCATTGCGCTTGAGGATGTGCAGGTGCAAAAGAAGTTCCCCAATGAACTTATTGTGACGATTGTGGAGCGTGAACCGGAATTGCTTTGGACAACTGCGGGTACAACATATCTGCTCGACGCAGAAGGCGTTATTGTGCAGGAACTCATTTTTGACACAGCAAACCCTCCTGCAGAGCTGGCAAGCAAGCCGAATATCATTGACCTCAACGATTTCCCGGTGGAAATTGGGCAAGTTGCGATCATTCAAGAAACGCCACAAACCGTGCTTACTGCGGATGCGAAGTTCACTGAGCTTAGTTTGTCTGCGTCTGCGTATCAGATCCCTGAGGTTTCGTGTGCGATATTGCTTGAGGAAGTGCCAGAAGAAGATGCTGAATCAGTAACTGCCGATGCCACGGTGGAAAATGAGGAAGAAACAACTGATAAGGAAACGAATATGAATACCAATGCACGCGTGAACGTCAACATTACGCCGCCTGAGCCAGAGTGCAGTGAAGAAGAGCTTGCGCGTAATACCCGCACAGTGTATGCACAGACAGAAAGTTTCCAAATACGCTTTTCAAATCAGAATCTGGATCAACAACTCGCAAAGCTAGAGCGGCTTGTGCATGAGGGCTTCTTTACCGGCCGCAACCTGACGTACGTCGATATTCGTTTTGGAGAGAGAGTATATTATCAGTAAATACGCTCTATATGCTTACATCTTCCTCATCAGTACGAAATATTCGCATTATTTCCACTGTTTCATGGCTTGGGTCGAGCATTCTTTCGCTTTATCTCATCATTTCCGGTTACCTGGAAGAAGCAAAGCATGGTGATTATCTTTTCATTGTTTTTGGGCTCGTTTTTTTCGGGTTCATTTTTCTTCTTAGTTTAAGTTTAGGCTCAAAAAGTCTTTCACATCTCAAGCGCGGCAATTCTGTGATGCAGCCGGACAATGGCCCATCTGCTGCGTCACTTGTTGTTGGCATTCTCATTTTTCTCTACCTTGTCTCGCTGACGTTTCCATTCATTCCAAACCCTTTTGTATAGGCATATATAAATAAAGCACCCTCCCCGAGGAACCAGGGAGGGTGTACGAACGTTGCCAGATCAGGCCGGCACCACCGAATCAGGTGGTCTGTTTCACGGCCGTGAACCAGATCTCGATCTTGGCGTCGAACAGAATCCAGCGCTTCGGAAGGGCCACGCGCGCCGGCGCGATCTCAACTCCCTCCAGAAACTCCCGGTAGAGTGCGTTGAGCGTGGCGAACTCCTCCATCTCGCCGATGTAGCGGATATCCACCTTCCAGAGGTCGTTGGGTGTGAGTCCGCAGATCTCGAGCATCGTGCGCGCTTTCTCGAGCACCTGCCGAACCTGCGTCTCGAAGTCCAACGCCATCGGATGACCGTTCTGAGGGTCGATCTCCGGAAGAATGCCGGAGAATTGGTACTCATCCCCGAACTTCACGACTGTTGAGTACGGCCCCACCACCTTTAGCTTTGCTGCTTGCGGCGGGATCTCTTTCCTAGGCATAGCCTTGTCTCCTTGCCGAAAAGGTCAACAAAATGAGATGACTCGTGCGCATTTTATGAGTTTCTTTACTTTTCGTCAATAATATTGTGCGACACATAGACTCGCTTGTCTTCTTTGAAGAGGGGAGGTAGAGTTTGGATCAAAAGATAAGTATCAATACCTGAGATACGGCAGGAGGGGGTAACTTGGTATAGGTTATCTCGAGAATTTAATCTTATGATGCTGTAATGACTTTGCTTTCCTGATATCTTTTCTTATACCTTGCCATCTTCATACCTTTAGCGACGAAAGACGGCGGCACCTATAAAACGCATAAAGGGTCTTTTCTGAAATAATACAGAAACCTTGCGTCGCTAAAGGTATATTGTGCGACGCCTATATATCAAAACAATAGCCCGCTGAATGCGGGTCTTTCTTTATCCCCTCTAGTAAGGGAGTGTAGAGCCCGGGACGGTGAGCCTCACGCTTCGATCTCTACTGCTTCCGTAGAACACTCCTCTTAGGAGACTGCGATCCGTCCCGGGACCTGGCGTTGGCGTTATGGGCCAGCTGTTGCCGTTGCGGCACGCATCTGACACCTGACGGCCAACATCATCAGGCACATCTATATAAACGCAGATGATATTTCCTGTCAATCATCGTCAAAACTCCCCTACTCGCACAGGGGGATAAGAAATTATGTGTCGCAAAATATTCCACCGCCGCTTCACAGCTTCGGCGGACAAGTTATGGCAAGTACTTCAACGGATCATCAGGAAATCCATTGATGCGCACTTCAAAGTGAAGATGTGGTCCTGTTGTGAGCGTGCCTGCCCCTGCGGTGCCTGGTGTTCCACCTATTGTACCAATGACCTGCCCTTGCGTGACGTATTGTCCTTCTGCAACATCAATACGACTCATATGACCATAGACCGTAGAAAAACCATCCCCGTGAAGAATAGTAACGTAGTTGTATGCGGAAACCTTCACACCGTTGATGGATTTCCAATCAAGATTGCGTGCAATAGCAACAACGCCGTCTGCCGCGGCTTTGAGTGCTGTGCCATGCGGCGCTGGGATATCAATGGCTGGATGTTCGAAAATACTGCGATACGGATAACTTGGGTCATGGAAATATGCTGAAATGCCACGCAGTGCCATAACCGGCCATGCAAAAATTGGCTCACCGAGTGATTCAAGCGGGTCGCCGCCTTCTTCTTCAAGGCGCTGACGAACTCGGTTCTCAATGGTGAATATCTCTGAGTTAACACGGTTCTGCTCTGTTTGCAGCTGATTAAGGAGTTCCTGATACTTCTCTTCGGTTACAAGAGATTCATCAAGTAATGCTTCTTTATATTGAGACTGTTCATCCAGCGCAATTTGCTGGGCAGCAAGGGCCTTTTGCTGTGCTTCCAAATCCTGCTTCCCTGCCTCAAGACTTGCTTGCTTTGCTTCTTGCTCACCCTTGAGGGTTTTATAGCGATCAAGGCTCTTTTTCATTTGTCCCTCAATACTCTCAGTGTATTTTGCCTGACGGACAAATTCAGAGAAGGAATCGTTCAGCAATGCTATTTCAAGATATGTTTTTTGTGAGTTGCGGTATGCGAGCTGCACAAATTCAGAAAGCTGTTCCTTATTCGTGAGAATCTCATCTGCAAGGCCGCGGATTTCTTCCTGCGTCTTCTCAATTTCCAGCTTCAGGGAATCAATTTCCAGCTTTGTGCGCTGCGTCTCAAGTTCGGTTGAAGCAATCTCACTCTCAAGAATTTCGATTTCATTATTCAATGTTCGCTGTTCGTTTTGCTTTGCCTCAACGGTTTTTTTGTATACCTTCTGCTGATCCTCAATACTCTGAATTTCGCTTCGTTTATCAGCAAGTTCTCGATTGAGCTCTTGGAGGCCTTCTGCCACTGACTGCGCTTCTGCGGCTCCATTGGTGAATGATCCAAGCGTTATTCCGCCAAGCACGGCAAAAACAACTCCAGCATAAAGCATGAGATGCGCCCAATCCCTGGGGTGTTTGAATATGTGATTGTACTGCTTTTGTTTCATGCCTGTGTATAGAGTATATCACGCAGTCACGTAATATACCATGTTTTTGACATTAAGGCAATAGCCCAAGCGCATTTGTGATGCGCGCCAGACTTTCTTCTTTGCCAAGCGCTGCTGTAACATCAAAAACATCTGGTGAAGCCTTTTTGCCCGTGAGCGCAACGCGCATCGGCCAAAGTACCTGCATAACAGTGAGCCCTGCTGTCTCTATGGCGCCCATGAATATTTCTTTAAGCGCTGCCGCATTCGTAACGCTCGTTTGTCCTGCGAGTGTCTTGTGCGCAAAGCGAAGACCGCTTTCTGCTTGTGTGCTATCGAGTTTCTTATGAATAAGGAGATCTTGCGGGATATCCCGTGGCGCGACAAAAAAGAAATCCATGAGCTGTGGGGCGTCAGAAAGCTTTTCAAGTCTATCTTGTACGGCAATAACCGCCTTCTGCATATCACACCGTGCTATATCCCCTGCCTTAAAGACTTCAGTGAGGTATGGCATAACAAGCGTTGCAAGTTCTTCACTGGAGAGTTTGCGTATGTAGAGTCCATTTATCCAATGCAGTTTTTCTTCATCAAAAATCGCACCACCTTTCATGACGCGATCGAGTGAAAATTCCTTCACGAGTTCCTCCAGAGAAAAAATTTCTCGTTCGTCTCCTGGGTTCCAACCAAGAAATGCCATGTAGTTCACGAGCGCCTCGGGAAGAATACCCTGCCTTTGAAACTCCTGCACTGAAACGGCGCCATGCCGCTTTGAAAGTTTTGATCTATCCTTTGCAAGAAGCTGCGGCACATGCGCGTATTCTGGCGGCTTCCAGCCGAATGCTTTATAGAGTAATAAATGTTTTGGCGTTGAGGGGATCCATTCTTCGCCACGCACAACAAGATTGATTTCCATTGCATGGTCGTCAACCACAACAGCGAGATGATAGGTGGGGAACCCGTCAGACTTCAGCAGTATAGAATCATCAATTTCCTTGTTTTGAAATTCCACGACATCACGGATTTTATCGACAAAGGAGGTACTCCCCTCTTCTGGCACGTTGAGCCGTACAACAAACGACTCGCCAGCCCTCTGTTTTTTTGCAGCCTCATCCGGAGAAAGCGCGAGACAGTGTTTGTCATAACGCGGCGGTTGTTTTGCTTTTTGTTGTTCCGCGCGCAACTGCTCCAAATGCTCCGTGGTGCAAAAACACTTGTACGCGGCGCCTTTATTAATGAGTTCCTGTGCTGCCTGTTGGTAGTGCTTTTTACGTTCTGATTGCACATAGGGAGCATAAGGACCGCCTTGTTCTGGCCCTTCATCAGGATCAATATCAAGCCAATGCAGTGATTCAAAAATACGTTCTTGTGCGCCCTCAACCAACCGCTGCTGGTCTGTATCTTCTATGCGCAGAACAAAGGCGCCTCCACTTTGTTTTGCAAGAAGATAATCATAAAGGGCCGTACGCGCGCTCCCAACATGCAGCTCTCCGGTCGGTGATGGTGCAAAGCGCACCCGATATTTCTTCATACGTCCATACTCATATAATCTCGTAATGCGAGTGAAGCGCCTATCAATAATGCCACCATGATGACAACCAAAAGGAACTGCTGGAAGTGCATGAACCTCCCGCGGTGCTCACCATAATAACGAATCAATGTAAGACTTAAGAGAACACCCTCTGCTGCCAAGAAGATGATTCCGGAAAGTGAAATAACCCCAATGAGTGACGTAATACCGAGGAAGTAGAGGAAGAAAGGCAGCACCGCAGCAATAAGGAAGCTTGCTGACCATGGAATATGAAAATCATAATGCATTGCATCGCGCAGGGTCACGCCAAGACTCATATATGATGTGAATACGGCAATAAAACCAAAGATGAACACGAGAGAGATGACCTTAGAATCGAGAATCCCCTGCAAGCCGGTGAGCGAGTCATCTGTTGTTTCTGTTCCCGTGATGCCGGCGATAAGCACCATAAATGAAATGCTCATGAAAAGCGTGAGCAAAAAACTGATGGTGATGACACGTTTGATGCGCTTTTCATCAGACCCCAGAATACGCTTGAGTTCAGGAATCACCGCCATACCCCACATTGCAAATAAAATTCCGCCAAAGGCAAGGAAGGGATTATCAACGAATGTCGCTGGCAAACGCGAAGCGTCAAATGCGGAGAAACCGAATGCACCGAGTAAAAGAAAAAGGATAAGAAAAAGTCCAAGGAAGAGGAGTTCGACGCGCGCAACAGTGCGCGCTCCACGAAGGATAAAATACCCACCAAGGATGAACATGACGCCGGCCCACCATATTGGTGAAATCTCGATTGAGTTTTGAAAAAGATCCGCAAGAAACACGCCGCCCACGATCAGATACGCGACCATTGCAAAAAGAAGTCCAAAGAGCGACGTGAAGAACGAAAGAAACTTTCCACCTGAACCGAGAAACTTGCCAATATATCCCGGAATGAGATGCGTCCCTTCGGTATTTGCTACCATATGCCCTACGGCGCGTTGCAAAAAAAGAATAAGGCCTGCAAGCACGGCAAAAAGGCCGAACATAGGAATAAGCCCCACGGCATGGAGGAGGTATGGAAGACTAAAAATGCCGACACCGAGGATGGTGCCTGAGAGCATTGCAATGCCCTGAATTTCCCGCCACATCAATAGGTCAATTCAATGGACGTATTTGCCGTGTCATCCGTCTCGTTCACTAACTGCATAAAGAAGGTTATTCGCGTCCCCCCCTTTGTCCAGGTTCCGGTATAGGTACGGGTATCCTCACTCACTGCAAAATCTTCAGTCCACGCATTGCTCGTCATAGCAGCGCGAAGTTCTGCAAGAACAACTTTACCAGTGCGCATATCCAGCATACCAACGGTCGTAGAATCTGCGCCGACATTGACACTCAGCACTTCAACTGATGAGGGGCGGTAAACATCTGCCGGGTAGTCCGCAGGCATAGTCAACGTAGTAGGAGTTGTGCCTGGACCGGCATTGATGTTTGCTGGTGCTGCGGTATTTGTGTTTTCTATTATGGTCGTATTGATGGCAAGCTCCTCCGGATTCAATGCGTCACTCAGAAGATACACCGCCCCACCAATCATGATGAGGACAACCGTAACAACGAGCGTAATAATGAGAGCTTTCATAAGAAATCTGGTGTTTTTCGATAATGTAATCGTATCACGGAGAGTGGGAAGCGTAAAGTTGCGGTTATGATGCGCTGCACACGATGCGGTTCCTTAAAAACACGCCAAGCCCACTCGAGCCCCAAAACCTGAAATGCACGTGGTGCGCGTGCTACTGCTCCACTCCAGACATCAAAAACCCCGCCAACGCCAACGGCAATTTTTACCGAAGGCAGGTCTGGAAGATTGCGACGAATCCAACGTTCTTGCTTCCCTGCCCCAAGCCCCACAATAAGAATCGCTGGCGCAGCCAGTTGAATGCGATGACGTATTGCCCATTCGGGTAGCTTCCATCCCCAAAAACGATGTTCCGTATCAGCTCCCACAAGTGTTATTTTTGGATATGCCTTTTTGAGCGCGGCAGCGGCGCGGTGTACGCGGCTCCCAAATCCACCATAGAGAAAAATACTCGCGTTTTGTTCTTCTGAAAGTGCAGCAAGCATGTGCATAACATCATGACCAGTTGTGCGAGCAGGAAGCCGCTTCCCTAGAAAAAAACTTGCAAGAACAACACCAAAACCATCAGCAAGAGAGAGGTCAGCGCTGTTGAGATCCGCGCGGAACTGATCATCCTCAGCTGCTGCGGCAAGAAATTCCGGGTTAATTGTTACGACATGACGCGCACGCGTACCCTGGAGGAAGTCCCTCAGTGTATTGCGCACATCAGGACGCGTTATCGCGTCAATGTATACTCCATTTATGCTCATTCCTTTGCGACCCATACCCTTGAAGTATAGCACAAAATCAGGTATACTATGGTGTGCAACTTAAGATAATTCTAATGCTTCACAAAGGATTCAAACGAACCGCTATGGGTCTGGTATGTACTGCGACCCTGCTTATGTTATTCCCATTTCAGGGTATAGCTTTGGGGTTCAATAGAAACCGCATTATTGAGGATCAGGATCTTTCCCCTACTCAGCTCATGAGCATCAAGCGTATTCAGCAGTTTCTTGATTCTCAAAATGGAGTATTAAATACCTACACGCAGGTCATTAATGGTAGTAAAAAGACCGCTGCGGAGATTATTTATGCCGTTGCGCAGGAATGGCGACTTTCTCCACAATTTTTTGTGGTAACACTGCAAAAGGAACAATCCTTGATTAGTGATTCGTCGCCGAGTGTCCGGGCCTTAAACTATGCAATGGGGTATGGATGTCCTGATTCAAGCCCTTGTGATCCCGCATACGCGGGGGTCTATGCGCAAATTTGGAATGCGGCAAGGACTATCCGCACGCGGTATCTTGACCCGCTTGAAGCTGGCGGTTTTACCATCAGCGGTTGGAAGCCTGGCGTAAGTAAAGAAGTTGACGGTGTTACTGTTACGCCGGCGAACAATGCAACCGCCGTGCTCTATACCTATACTCCCCACCTCCACGGCAATGAGCTCTTCTGGCGTATCTGGAACAGCTGGTTCACTATCACCTTCCCTGATGGCGCCTTGCTTCGTGCGCGCGGTGAAGGCGGCATCTGGCTTATCAAGGATGGGATGCGTCATCCTTTCCACTCCGCGTCTGCCTTCTTTTCTAACTACAGCATCAACCGCGTTGTTGATGTCCCAGTAGATGAGTTGCAGAAATATGATCTTGGTTCAGCAATCAAGTTCCCAAATTTCAGCCTGGTGCAGGCGCCAAACAATGGAGTCTATTTGATCGTTGATGACACCAAGCGTGCCATTGTTTCTGGCGAGGTATTCCGCAATATTGGTTTCAACCCGGAGGAATTGCAGCGCGCAACATGGGAAGAACTTGACGCATATAAAAATGGTACAAAGATCACGCTTGAGAGTGTGTACCCGCGTGGAACGCTTATGCAGTCCAGGCAGACTGGTGCTATTTATCACGTTCAAGATGGAGTGGCACACGCTATCCATTCCCCGCAAATTTTAAAGAATCAATTTGGCGGGCAGCGTTGGAATCAAGTTGAACAAGATGTTATCGATGCATTCACACGAGGCGAACCCGTGCACTTCCGTGATGGTGAAATTGTGACGTCGCCAAACGCGAATGGAGTGTGGTATATCTCCAATGGACTGCGCCGCGGTATTCCTTCCCCTTCTGTGTTTGAAACACTTGGTCTGCGCTGGGAAAATCTCATTCATACAACGGATAACGCACTCTTCGCCCATAAAGAGGGTGCGCCCATCGATTTCAGTGGTAACTAGGAGAGTCCATGCCACTTGTTTTTGCAGGCATAACCCCCCATACGCCGCTTATCTTGCCTTCAATAGGGGCGGAATACATTGATGCGGTAAAAAAAACTCGCGCCAAGATGGAGGTGTTTGCACATCATCTTTATGCAGCGCAACCAGAGACACTCATCATCTTTACGCCGCATGTCGCCTCAACAGCGGGCGTGTTCACTGTTGTACTTGCGCAGACCTTTGAAGGAGGCATGGATCAATTCGGGGATTTTTCACTCAAGGTGCATTTTCCCGGAGATGTCGCGTTTGCGCATCGCATACAGCGCCGCGCAGATGAGCATAAAATCCCTACGGCTTTGCAACATAATGATAAACTTGATTACGGCAGCACTGTGCCCCTTCTTTTTCTTGAAGATCATCTTCCTAAACTAAAGATCATACCTATCAGCGATAGCACATTGGACACAGAAACGCATTTTCGTTTTGGTGAGCTACTGCGCGAAGAAATTCACGGATCCACGTCACGCATTGCCGTTCTTGCAAGTGCTGACCTGACAAACCGAGGTAAACGAAAAGCCTATGAGATTGCTGAGAAACAGGAACCATATGATGCTGCGGTTCTTAAAGCACTGAAGAATAACGCCGGTCGAAGTCTACTCGAAATGCCGCCAACCATTCCGCAGGACGCAAACGAATGCGGCTTTCACTCGATTCTCATGCTTTTTGGATTGCTTGATCATATGAATTATCATGCGACTGTGCATTCATATGAAGCGCCGATAGGTGTTGGTTTTCTTGTGTCAGAAATAACCCCGGCATAGCGTATGGATGCGCGCGTCCTTCCCTTACTGCGCATGCCGCGAAGTCAGGAGGGGTTTGATTATCATATTCCCAGAGGCATGAATGTGCTGTCTGGTGATATGGTCATTGTTCCATTCCGAAAGAAAAAAGTACGCGGCATTGTTTGGAAAACCGCGGCAAAACTTCCCGAGGCGAGATTATCAATCGACAAAGTATTAGTTGGTGGCGCGATGACCCCCTTGCAACAGAAGATTTTTCAATTTGTAAGGAATTATTATGGCGCCGCAATTACCACCCTTCTCAAAACAACGCTGCCACTCTTTCCGATACGCGCTCCGCAGGAATTTTCCCGTGAAGATGATGTCAAACCCGGCACACAAAAGATGCCCCTGCATACGCTTATTCTTTATGCCTCATATGCGGAAAAAGACGCTGATGCCATAAAGCGTATTCAAGCAGCAAGGGGCATGGCGCTTTGCATCTTTCCCACACATGCTGCATTATTGCGTTTTTATGCTTTTCTGACGAAGGCCGGATTTGACCCGACAATCATAGAGCATGGTCAGTCAGCCAATGTGCGGCGGGAAAATTACGAAGCTGTGCGCTTTCAAAAAAATACCGTTCTGCTGACAACAAAACTTGGACTCTTTGCCCCTTTCCCCCGTCTTGATCTGATTCTTATAGAGGACGCGGAACATCCTGCACACAAGCAATACGACCAGCAGCCTTATTATGATTCTCGGACGCTTGCGCATGAACTTGCCATGAGAAGTGGCTCGGCATTGCTTTCTTACGCTCAAGTGCCGCTCGCAGAAACATGGCACGCACTTGCTGAAAAAACACTCAAGCAAGAACGGGCTGGCAAGGTCCCTCAATACAGAGCGCCGACTATTCTGAATATTCGAACTGAACGGCATCAAGGGAATGAAACGCTATTAAGCGCGCCGCTACGCGAGCATCTGCGCGATCCTGATGTCTTTCCTGCACTTTTATACTTAAACAAGATCGAACATGGCGAGAAGGAGGAAAGCCGCGGCATCGAGACTTTGCTCTTTGAGATTCGCGAGTTGTTTCCAGAAAAGCGCATTGTCGTGGTTTCTGGAAATAGCGCTTTACCAAACCGCACACAGATTGAACATGCTGATATTATTCTTGCAACGGAGCGCTTCTGGAGTGTTGCGCCGTATGATTTTTACATGAAGACGGTTGTGGCTATCGATGCGGACCGTGATCGACTTCGCACTTACTTTCGTGCGCGGACAAAGGCCTTTGCGAGCCTTATCCGGTTGCGTAACAGCACTGCAGCGGATGGCACGTATTTTATACAGACGCGAGAGCCGAGCGATCCTCTTTTTTCTTCATTGCGTGAAAAAAATTGGGGACACTTTTTTCGAGAGGAGCTTAAAAACAGAAATGAATTTTTCTATCCCCCTTTTGCAGCGCTAACCCGGCTTCGTTTTTCTGAAGAAAACGCAGAAACGCTTGCGCAGCTTGAAACATTGAAACATAAGCTTCCGGATGGCGCAGAACTGAGTCCTGTTTTTCATGCTAGAGGTAAACTGCCATACGCCGTACTTTTGAAGGAGTCCCCTTCTGGTCAGCGATTCGGGAGTAGTATTGGTTCATTGCTCCCATCAACATGGACCATTGATGTAGACCCGCTTGACCTTGAGTGAAAAACATATTTTGAGTATACTGCAAAAATGAAGACAAAACGCATTACGCAGCTTGGTGAAACCGTTCTCCGTACAACTGGCCGCAAGCTCTCAAAAGAGGAAATTCTCTCACCATCCATGCAACAACTTATGGATGTGATGATCGCAACGATGCATAAAGAAGATGGCATTGGTCTTGCTGCACAACAGATCGGTGAATCACTCATGCTTGCAATTGTGTCGCATATGGATGGAGATCTTGTTGTTTGTAATCCAAAGATCATCAAAAGATCCTTTCGTAAAGTGGAAAGTGAGGAAGGATGTCTCTCCATTCGCGGTGTTTTTGGCCTTGTGAAGCGGCATAAAACCATAACTGTTGAATATGTAGACCGCATGGGCAATCCGCAGCGTATGCACGCTGAGGGCCTTCTTGCAAGGGTCTTTCAACATGAAACCGATCATTTGAACGGTATCGTGTATGCGGATCGTACAAAAAAAATCACTACGGGTACGGTTCCAAAGGAATGATCCGTTTGATATTTTTTGCCACGCCTGACGACGCACTGCCTATTGCAGAGGGTCTTCGCAAAGAGGCTGAAATCGAGGTTGCGGCGATTGTCACGCGCCCGCCAAAACCAAAAGGGCGCGGTCTTCGTGTTGTGTCTTCTGCGTTGCAGTCTTGGGGCGAGAAACACAATATCCCCGTGCTTACGCCTTCTTCACTTAGGGACGATACAATCGAAGAACAACTCAAAACCTTTCATGCTGATATGTTTGCGATTTTTGCCTATGGAAGCCTCATACCACGATCACTCCTCGCACTACCGCCAAAGGGAACGGTGAATATTCATCCTTCCCTGCTCCCGCGCTATCGCGGTGCGGCGCCTATCTCCGCGGCCTTGTTGAATGGCGACGAGGAGACGGGTATTTCTTATATGCTCCTTGATGAGGGAATGGATACTGGCCCGCTTTTGCTCCAAGAAAAGGTAGCCATAACACCTGAAGATACACAATCACTTTTACGCGAACGTCTCATTCAACGGGCGGCAGTGCGTTTCCCTGATGTTTTGAAGAAATACCAACAAGGCACCTTGGTGCCTGTGCCGCAGTCTGCTGAAGGCATATCAATAACCCGGCCATTACAAAAAGCGGATGGCAGGCTCGACCTTACGCAACCAGCCTCGGTTCTTGAGCGTATGGTCCGTGCCTATACTGGTTGGCCCGGGACATTTGTTGAATGGAATGGCAAGCCGTTACGCATCATCACGGCGCATATTGCAGAGTCAGAAAAAAAGAATGACGTCGGAGTTGCTATCCGCATTGGGAATCTTCCCGCACTTCAGACAGGAGATGGTCTATTGGTACTGGATGAAGTGCAACTGCCCGGAAAACAAAAAACAGACGGCGCATCATTTCTGAATGGTAATGCCGGGTTCACCGGGAGCCGGCTCATTCGGTAGACGTCGGCGTATTTTTGGTGTTGGGAAGAATCCAAGGTATTTGCCGAACATAAGGCGTGTTTGTGCGTCGATTGCGGGGATCGATCCAAAAAGAATGATGCTAATGGGAAAGAGGAGCCATTGGAGAATCATGATTCCATAACGCGCAGAGGAGCGTGATTCTGGTCGTGGTGGGAGCAACAATATATTGAACACCGCTGTTACAAGAAGTGTAATAAGCGCAACGTTCACAAGTACTCCGAGAATGAATGGAGTGTTTTGATAGATGGCGGTTTCTTTTTCAGCTTCAGTTGCAAAGAAAAATGGAAGACGGCCAAGCGCAAGAATGAGAATAGGCGCGGTTGCCCATGAAACGACACCTTCCAATAAATTGAACACGTAGCGAAATTTTTTGACAAAGGAAATGCGTTTATTGCCTACAAAGTGCCACACCATGAATGGAAAATTTTCAACTCCATATGCCCAACGTCGGATCTGTTTGTATTGATTCTTTGCAGATTGCAGAAAAGATTGCGCATGCACGGCATCCATGGTGATTGGAATATAGAGTGGCGTGACAGCGTAGTCTCCGTCATAACGGATAATCCCCTGCAAGGCAATACGCGAATCCTCTGTGACGATATCATTCTGCCAAAATCCCACATCAACAAGCGCGCGAAAACTCATACTGTGTGACGAGAACGTCAGCATGCGTTCTGGCCGCAGCGTTTCACCAAGAAGCCAAAATGTGGTTCCGGCTGAAACAATGCGCATCAATGCATGCGCATCCCAGACATTATTCGTGAATAATGGAATTGGTTGGTAGCTGCGTCGCGTAGGATTATCGATAGTGCAGTATATATAGGTCAGATAAGAAAAATACTGCTGATGAGTCACAGTATCAGAATCAAAGCTTGATACGATAATATTGTCGTATGAAAATCCATGCACATCTATCCATTCTTGTGCCTTGCGTCCTGCCCAGTGCGTATTAGACCCCTTTCCGGCTATTTCACCTGAAATATCCTTTGGATGCACGGTGACAAGAAAATGCAAAAACAAACTGTCAAACTCCTTTTGGAGTGCCTCTGCTTTTTTTGTGAATGCTTCCCCTTCTCGTTCTTCACCCGCCAGCACAACGACCATGTTTCCTTTGATCGGGTAGTCAACTTTTGTTAACGCCCGAAAGGTTGTCTGCAGGAGTTCCAGAGGATCCTCATATGTCGGGATAACCACGAGATGTTTTGTTGCTTGCACCTTTGCGGCGATGGCTGGTGTTTCAGCAAGCTTTCCCCGCCAGTCTACTTGTTCAGCTTTACGAAATCGTGAGAACGCGATGAGCACGAATACCACGATATAAAATGCGCGTACAAGCCAAAAAACATCGTAGACAATAACAAAAAGTAAAACCCATAGCGGTTGAAAAAAAATCAACATGCCGGCAGCAAGAAAGACGCTCCAAACAATCATGCCGGGAAGCATTTCAAGGAGTCGGTATCGTTTATATTCTGAGAGTGCCATATTACATGCCAACAATGAGCCGAGCTGTTTTATCAATTCTTTCTGGCGTCCACGGTGGATCCAGAATGTAATCTACAACGACATCATCAATACCTTCCTCAACCAGAAGCGCGCGTTGTATCTCTCGGGTGAAATAGCCCGTCAGCGGACATCCTGGAGTCGTAAGCATCATCTGAATGACTATTTTTGTCTTCATAATAGTCATGCCATAAAAAAGACCAAGCGTAACAATATCAAGCCCGATTTCTGGATCGCGAATATTTCTTAACCGCTCCCTGACGCTTTTTTCCGTAACGGGCATGCTACCTCACCGCAAAGTAGCGAGCTGCAAAAAGTTCATCATCTATATAGAAACGAAGGGCATATTCACCGGCATCATCAGGCGCTTGAATGCAGCAGGAAGTATTTGCGCCGGGGTTCATATCAAAAAGCTCACTTTTGGAGATTCTTTCTTCGTTTCCATTATATATCTCATGATGCACGCGGAACGGGGCAGTAATACTATCGGGCGTCACGAGCGTAAAGGTAATTTGATCTTCAGGCCGGTAAAGCACATTCCCAGCGTCATCATTGCCTGGTTGTTCAAGACCAAGGCGACCGATCACAAGCTGATCCACATACTGCGCGTAGACTTGTTCATCCCCTTCTTGACTCCCATGCTGCAACTTTGTTTGAGCGGCAATGACCTCAACCGGTGATGTAATATTCAGATTCAGCGAGTCGTCATTATTATTCTGAAATGAATTAACGAGTAACGCAATACCCGCCCCAACAAGAATAAAAACGGCAATACCACCAATGATGCGCATTTGCATATTCATATAAGGTCCTTTCTGCGTGAAAAATGGATAAGACCACCAATAAAGATCAGCGCAACGCCAAAGAAAAGCATAAATGCGCCCGGATGATTGGCAAACGGAAGACCCTCAATATTCATTCCATAGATCCCGGAGAGAAGCGTGAGTGGCAGAAAACCTACAGAAATGAGCGTAAGAAGCTTTACGACTTCACTTGTCTTCTGGTTAATGAGGGATTCATTCGTGTTATGGAGTCCATCAATATTTTCACGATACGTCTCGATACTTGACCACATGCGTTCAAGATTATCGTGAACGTCGTCAAAGTACACAGAAAGCGTATGGGGCATGAATGTTGTTCGGAGTGCCACCAACTGCCCGAGCATGCGCACCTGCGGCTGCGTATGGCGGCGCAGATTCATTATGTTACGGCGGATAATGCCGAGGTCCTTCGCCGCATGCTTCGTGTTATCCGAATATACTTCTTCCTCTACATCAATGATCAACTGACTCATTGTATCAAGGAGGCGAGCTGTGTTTCCAAAGAGCAGATCCAAAATTTTATAGAGCATGTACCCGGATGTGTTTTTCAACTTGTCATGTTTTGGTTTTTTTGCACTCTTTTCCTGTACTTCCTGGAAGTATTCTGCAAGAAGTGGAATGGGTTCATGTGAGAGCGTAATCACGTATCCCTTTCCCACAAAAACATTCAGCTCATGCGCGCGAATTCTTCGATACTTTTGATCGTAGTAAGGAAAATGAAAAACAAGAAAAAGGTAACTGGGATACGTATCGATCTTTGGGCGTTGTGATACGTCATAACAGTCTTGAAGATCCAGCGGGTGGAACTTAAAATGCTCTGCCAGATATTGAATATCCTTGGCAGAGGTCTTTTCTATATAGTGCCACGTAACATTGTGGATGCTAAGTTCGCGATGCATATATGAGTAACAAACCAATTTTACTATACCATTTTTTACGCGAGGTGCAACCTACGCGATCTCTACGATGCCACCCTTCGCGCGTACTATCCCCTCCTGCGTCAAATCCTGGAGTGCGCGCAGAATTCGCTCCTTGTTTTGCGTTGTTTGCCTCAAGACGGCATGTATCAGCTGGTTTCTTTGCTGCGGACCCAGTTGAACAAGTTCCTTCACGAGCAATCCTCGCAGCTGGCGCAGAGATCGCCCAAACGATTCCTGAGGGCGCTTGCTGACTGTTGCACTATTGCCGCGTAAAAAATGCGGTGCGGCTTTGCAGGTGGATCGTAATGGGCACGTCATGCAGGAGGGCCTGCGCGCCGTGCATACAAGCGCGCCAAAATCCATCAGTGCATGGTTCCACCAGTACGCGTCACGCGCCGGGAGTGCGTTTTGAGCCGCATCTTCAAGTGTCGTTTTTAAAACAGCGCGCTCGCCGTAGAAATAGCGGCGAGTAACACGCTCAATATTCGTATCACGCGGCGCTTCATGCGCCCCAAATGCAAAGACGGCTATCGCCCGTGCGGTGTATGGCCCAATGCCTGGAAGTTGCTGAAGCTGTGAAATACTTTTGGGAAGGACGCCATTCCATTCTTGTTGAACGATTTGCGCAAGCTGATGAAGGTGCTTTGCGCGGCGATTGTAACCAAGGCCTGACCATTCTTTGAATACTGAATGCAGCGGCGCATTCGCAAGCGTTGCCCAGTTTGGGAATGTATGGAGAAAGGATCGATATTTGGGAATAACCCGATCAACCTGCGTTTGCTGTAACATGAATTCAGAAACAGTGATCTGGTAAGGATTGCGCGTTTTTCTCCATGGCAAATCGCGCTGATGTGCTTTAAACCAGCGACGGATGCGCTTCTGAAAAATTGTGTACTGACTTGGGTTGCGTTTCATGTATGTGCGAGTATAACAGCTGGAAACAAGCCAAACAATGAGGTATAGTATGCGTTATGGGGGAACGCTTACGCAGCACACATCAGCAAAAAGGGGTAACGCTTATTGAGACGCTTTTGGCGCTCTTTGTTATTGGCGTTGCTATTCTTGCTTTTGGCGCTCTTTCTAGCTATATCACGCTTAATTCTCAGGTGAAACACCGTGCCGCAGCATATAATCTCGCACTTGAAGAGTTGGAGGCGCTGCGCGATCTTGGGTTCGCTGCGTTTGCTGATCGGGATGACGCATCCCCTGCCGCATTCATGAATGTGGCGTACCCTTTTGGTATTTGGGATGTTACAAGCACCACAGACGCCGCATCCGGATCTGCAGTGTATGCCGCACGAGAATCAGGCGTAGGAACCGCTGGGGTTACCGGTAATGCCGTGGTACCCTCAGCAACAAATTTTGAAGCCACCCTTTCAACCTTTACCGCAGAAGCAAAGGTACGCGTTCTTTCAGATTCTGTTCGCTCGGACTGGGAAGCTGGATTTTATTTCCGCTATCAAGATGAAAATAATTACTACCTTCTTGCGCTTGGCGATGATCGTATCACGCTTACACGACGCAGTACTGATACTACAGGGATAATCAGCAACAGCACTCTTTACTCCGCAACACCAACGATACAACAGGATACATGGCATACGCTTCGTGTTCGGTTTACGGATGATGTCTCCAATAACCTCAGCATCTCACTCGCAGGATCGACTATTTTTACGACAACAGAAGATACCATACCGAAGGGGCATATTGTACTCACAACACAGAATGCTGCACACGCATACTTTGATGATATTCATATTGCGACTGATACAAGCAATATCCCTCCGGCTGAACCGTCATGGAATCGCACATGGGATTTTGATACAGGAGAAACAATTGGTGCTGTTGCAGCAGGCTGGGGACGCTTTGGCATTAATGACCTGCCCAATACGACTCCTGCTATTGCGAATGACAACGCTGAGCTTACTATTACTGAACATGCCGGCAATCCAGACCTTAAACAAATAGTTGCAACAGTACAATACGAAGGTGTCGGGGGTTTGCAATCAGTTTCACTTCAAACCATTATCAGCCGTTATGGCACTGCCAAATAAAAAAAGACACCAAGACGGTTTTACTCTCACGGAGGTTCTGGTTGTTATTTTTGTTATCACACTGAGCATGGGATTGCTAACATCACTCTATGTCGCCTTTCAGCGCATCTATAACCGTGAGGCTTCTCGTGTTGAGCTCTATGTCGAAACAACTGTCGCAATGAACGCGATTGCGGAGCGCGTTCAATCCTCGCGTGAAATTCTTGCGTCGCAAACGATCAACGGCACGGTGTTTGTTTCAGATGATGATATGCTCGCCCTTACAATGCAGTCAGTAACAAATACTGACGCGGTGAACTTCAGCAGCCAGGATTACATTGGGTATCGCCTGGATGGTACGAAGCTTCTTGAGGAGCTTGAAGCGCATGATGTTGGACGAACGACGCATACAAGAGTGCTTTCCCTTGATATCGAAAAGCTCATCATAACCTATAATGAAAAACTCCCTGGCGATGCTGATGCTGTTTCTATTATTTTGATCGCAGAACGCGTAGTTGCGAATCATCCAATTCAAGTAACCTTGCAACGCACTATTTCTCTCCGTAATTAATATGTTCACACAAAAAGGACAAGTTCTCATCATCGCAACACTGATCCTCGCAGTGGTGATCGCCACTACTGCCGTGTTGCTCTCAAAAATCGCTTTTGGAAATAATACAGTACGGCACCAAGAGCGCGCTGCAGAAACACGTGAAGTGGCTGAAGCGGGCATTGAATATGCTATTGATAAACTCAACACAGATCCTGGTTATGGCGGCGAGATGGATGTTCCTTTTGGGGATGGTGTTATGGATATTGCGGTTTCTTCTGGAAGCGGTGAGACGACTGTGACAAGTACGGCATACTATCCGGATAAAGTGAACACCAAGGAGACGAAGGTGATCGAAGTTACTGTTGCAACAAGTTCAAGCGATGTTTCATTCAATTATGGGGTGCAGGTTGGTGACGGCGGACTTATACTGCAAAACAACGCTATGGTTGATGGCAATGTTTTTTCTAACGGCAGTATTTCTGGTGGCAGCGGTTCACGCATCACGGGTGATGCTATTGTTGCAAGCGGCACAAGTTTACTCGCTGATGCGACCGTCACGACCCAAAGCGGCACATTTAATTTTGGTAATAATGCATCACAAGCACGCATTGCACAAAGCTTTGAACCGACAGTAACGGATACCATCAATAAGGTGGAATTATTTGTGCGCAAAACACATAACAATACAAGCAACGCAACAGTGCGCATTGTTGCTGACAATGGCGGCGTACCCGGCTCTGTGAATCTTGCGACGGGCACATTATTGTCAAGTGCAGCAGGCACAGGATCCCTTGCGTGGATAGAAGTTGCGCTTTCCCCAAACCCAACACTCACGAGTGGATTCACGTATTGGATCATTGTTGAGCCGCAGGCTATTAATTCATCTCGTTATTGGGTTTCTGGTTCGCATGACAACTCGGGATACGGCAATGGGATTGGTATGCATTACAATAATGGTACAAGTTCATGGATAAACAGCGTACGCGACTATAACTTCAAAACATATATGGGCAGCGTTTCAACATCACTCAGTGGCGTTGTTGTTGGGGATATTACGCATATTTGTGATGATGCCCATTACGCGACCCACCACGGCGATGCCTACGCACAACAAATAACCAACTCAACCGTTGAGTGTGATGTGTATTATGATGGAGGGTTGACAGGTTCAACGTATGGCCGAAACGCGCATCCTGGGAGTATTCCTCAATCTCCTGGCCAGATGCCTATCTCTGATGGCACTATTGCTGATTGGAAAGCGGATGCACAACTTGGTGGAACAACAACGGGGGATGTTATTATTAGTGCCAATGGATCAATCGGCCCAAAAGAAATAACAGGTAATCTTATTGTTAATGGCAGCGTTGAGCTTGAAATCACGGGTTCACTTTATGTGCACGGCAATATCACGCTAAACATTGGTGCTGAGGTTTACCTTTCGCCGGGGTATAACGCAACGAGTGGCGTGATAGTCAACGATGGAAAGATCATTTTTAATAACAACGCGATATTATGCGGATCATACTATGATAATGGTTCAAATATCTGTTACGCAGAAGATCCGGTAAATCCCGGTAATTATAGTTTCCTCATGATGGTTACCACAGACACATCACAGGATACTGCAAATCCATCAGTAGATATTTCAAATAATTCACAAGGTGTGATCGTATATGCTGCAAACGGCACGATCCGCATGAATAATAATGCCGGAGTTAATGAAGCTGTTGCATATAAGCTTTTTCTCTCAAACAATGCCATTGTGACGTATCACAGTGGTCTGGTAAACGCGAATTTTGTTTCAGGCCCAGGCGCATCACTCACCATCAAGCCGGGATCCTGGCGCATTGTGGAATAGCTACTTTTTTATTCCCTCAATCCATTCCTTGAGGAACCTGGTGGCCACCACGTCGTCTTTGTTGTATTCGATGATCGTATCGAGGATCTTGCGATCCCCTGTTTCAAGCCATTGCTCATACCACGCAATCGACTGCGCCCCGCCTGCCTGAGAGTGTGACCATGTGAATCCAAGGTGCTTGGCAATATCTTTAAGGCCATAAAAATACAGCGGCAGCACGACGCTATCCCGTATGACGATCGCAAGATCAACAAGGCGCTCCTTGAATTCCGCAAGGCCTTCTCCCCCGCCGTATTTTTTTTCAAACATCGTCAGGCGACTTTTTTCATAACTCGCGTAATGATACACAAGATAGTCCTTTGGTAATGTCGGGATCCATTCAAGAAACTCCTTCCACATTTTTTCCTCATCCTCGGGGCGTTCAGCAATAAAGGCGGTGTATTTTTCCTTTCCATCGACCTCCATCAAAAAACCAAACAAATATTCCATGGCATAGAACGGGTCACCCTCAATGTCAAAATAGATATATGTCGTAGCGGCCGGCAGCTTTGCAGGATGCTTCACGATCATCTCTTGCTTCATGAGCGAGGTTGCCTGGCGCTTAATACGTTCCAACTCGCGCTTGGTGAGTCCCGGTGCAATGTGAGTGAGCTCATCTGGATCCATCCATGCCGCATCAGCAACTGTCTTGATTTTATGTTTTCTGAGCGCCTGCATGGCGGGCTTTTTGATATTATAGATCAAGGCGATGTCATTCTTTTCTTCTGCAGTACGCTTGCACTCGCCAAACCATGGGGTTTCAGAACACTGCCGCGTGAGATACGGATCCGGCTTCTTGCCATCAAGAAGCTCATAGATCCCTTCGAGCACCGCAGAAAGGCGCTTGAGTCCTATAGAGACATCAAAAAGAATCGTTTTGTGATCAATGTTAATGATCCCGGCTTTTGGGGGCCTCAACCCCTGCACGTCCTCAAGAAGCAGAGCATAAAAAACGAGTTGCAGTTGCTGCGCGGTATGTATATCGTGTGAGGATTTAATATCTATGGGAATATAGTGGTAATCACCAAAAGAGGAACTCCCTTCTTTCTTTTCGAGTATATCAGGCCTTCCGCGCCACCTGCCGGAAATGAGCGCTCCTTGATAGATACGCGGAACCCCTTTTTTCATGAGTGCGAGCGTTTTCTCGGCTGCTTCTGTAATATTTTTTTCGCGAACCTCAATAACATCCTGATCCTTCATGTACTTTTCTTCATGCATAACGCCGCGCTCAAGAAGCTTCTGTTGCAATGCAGAGAGCTCCTTCTTTTTGCTCTGGTCACCATAGTGGTCAAACCAGATCCAATGTGGACACTGCAGATACTGATAAAACAGCTGCGGTGTTAACGGACGCGAAGTATCAAATCCCTTTGGCACGTGATGCTATGATTCCTGCTTCTCTTTTTCTGCGTCGTCCTTTGGAAAATCACGAATTTTTTCCCAAAGCTCCAGCCCCTCGATATATTCCTCTCTGCCGGCCGCTGACCCAGAAAGACATGAAGTACACTCCGGAAAACTTTCACCTTTCTTGAATTCTTTTTTGAAACCACAAGGAGCGCAAATATATTGACCCGTATTCGGGACAGGCTCACCTTTATTGTATGTCGTAGATTCCATGGCGGCTCACGTTTATTGTACGATGATCATTCCTGTGGATTCCGGAATGAAGTGGTCATGGTAGGTATAGGTACCTGGTACGCTGAAAATAAAGGTATAGGATTGGCCAGGAGCAAGTTCCCCAGCACCGACGTCATCCCAAATTCCTTTGTACTTTGTGTGTGACGGGTGGTCATCAGGCGTGACATAGTGCGCAAGAGTATCAGTATTCTCCCATACAATAGCAGTACCAGCCTCCACGGTTACTGAAGAAGGAAAGAATCCGCTAGCACCAATCACAACCGTAACCGGCTTGCCTTCAAGATCTATGACGGTTTGTGTCGGCGGGTCAGCTGACTCATCTTTTGTTGTGTCTTCGGCACCGGCAACCTGCCCAACGGGTACAAGCTCAAGTGTCTGTGCTGTTCTTGCAGGGACCGAATGTTTTACTAAAAGAACATACCCCATGTCAGCAACAGTTTGACCTTGCTGGTAGAGTATGCCAGCTGCCAGCACACCGAACACGGAAATGGCAATCAATCCTTTCATATATTCACTATAGCACGCTAGGTAAAGAGAAGGTAGGTGCCGGAAAACACGATAATAAGCGCAACAATCTTCAAAATGACCGTACGATAATTAATATCCTCACGAATAAGCTGTGGCGCGAAAGCCGTGAATAGCACAGCGAGAAGAAAGACAAAAAATGGTTGGATCCCACCAATAACGGAAATAAGCGCAACAGGAGCAAACGGAAGCGCTGAAATGAACAGCACATACCCAAGCATCGAGGCAACAACGCTGAGCGCGTACCAACTCGTCTTTTTTGCTCCTATGGTTTTAAATTCATGAATCACCATTTTAAAATGCACTGGCGCGAGCATGAGGTAAAAAAGAATGAGTATGAATGTTGCAATCTGCACGCCGACAAAAGTAGAAAGTGTGTTTGGCAGCAGATTTCGCGCTTGAGCAAGAATAACATTTGAAAGCGCAAAAAATGCTGAGGCGATGAGCGCCAACCAGAATGCTCGTGAAAGTTTAATTTTCAACTGCTCCCCTCTCTCAATAGAAAGGAACATTACACCGAGAAAAATAATCGCAAAAGCAATACCCTGCTTTTCAGTAAGCAGCTCACCAAAAAAGACCGCGGCAAACAAAAGTACAAAAACAGGAATAAACTGAAACGTCGGAATCACCCGCGATACTTCTTTTGATACAATAGCCTGAAAATAAAAGACAGTCGCAACGAGACCGATCGCTGCTGACGCCAGAATAAGGATGATGATATCTGAGGTAAAGGCATCCCATTGCACCATTGGGATGAGCGGAATAGTGATACCCATTTCGAATATCGAAAGAATCACCACCGTCAGCACGCTGCTCGTGATGTATTTTTCATGAATAATGCGGTCCGCAATGTTCGAAACAGACCAGAGGAACGCGGCGGCCAATGCAAACCATATCCAAATCATATGGCTAGTATGGCACGGATAGCGGTGTTATTCAACTTCCCGAGTGTAAAATTCTCGTTACATCTTTCCGCATCTGTTTGAAATTCTTGTAGAGAATGGTGTGCACGCCGAGCTTTGTGAATGCCATATAAATCAATCCTATGCTAAAATATTAGGGCATGCAACTCAAACGTTCATCTGGAATCCTTCTCCATCCCACGTCCCTCCCTGGCCGATTTGGCATCGGCGATCTTGGGCCTGAGGCGCGGCACTTTGTTGACTGGCTTGCTGCAGCAAAACAAACATGGTGGGAGATGCTGCCCATCGGCCCCACTGGCCATGTGAATTCCCCATTCTCTGCATACTCAACCAAGGCCGGCAACGCATTACTGCTCTCACCCGAAGACCTTGTCCGGGACGGCTGGCTGACGCAAAGGGATATTGCGCATGCCCCCTCCTTCCCGGAAGGGCGAGTGGATTTTCATATCGCAACGCGATGGAAAAGACGCATTCTCCGGAAGGCATACGCGCGTTTTATTGAACAGCATCATCACCCCGCCGCAAAAGCGCACTTCCACGACTTTGCCGCTTCCGTACCATGGCTGCGCCGATTCTCACTCTTTATGGCGCTCAAGTATCAATTCAAAGGAAGGCCCTGGTGGGAATGGCCTGCGGATCTTCGCGCTGCCGAGCCAATTGCACTGAAAAAAGCAACACTGGATCTGAAAGAGGAGATCAGATATCATCAGTTTCTGCAATGGCAGTTCAGTGTGCAGTGGCATCGCCTCCGCACATATGCAGAGCACTATGGAGTGCAATTCATCGGCAACTTTGCCTTTTACCCCGCGCACGACAGCGAAGACGTCTGGGCGCAGCAGCGCTGCTTCAACGTCAGCGAGAAAACCGGCAGGTTCGAACTGATCGCGGGAGTTCCCGGGGATTATTTCAATGAGAATGGCCAGTTCTGGGGAAACCCGACATACCGCTGGCGCCAGGTTAAGCGTGAAGGGTGGAAGCTCATGATTGAACGGATGGATGCGACGCTTGAATACTTCTCCCTCATTAAGCTCGATCATTTCCGCGGCTATCTCTCGTTCTGGGAGGTCCCCGCGCGCGAGCACACGGCAAGGAACGGCCAATGGCAGCCCGGTCCGGGCAAAGCGCTTTTTACTGCACTCAAAAAGCATATCGGAACACTCCCCTTCATCGTCGAGGATCTTGGTGATATCACCGATACGGTACACATGCTGCGTGATGAACTGAAACTCCCGGGCTTGCGCGTTCTGCAGTTCGGCCTGGGGAGCCTTGATCCGCAGAATTTCCATTTGCCGCAGAATTATCCAAAACACACCATCGGATACACCGGAACGCATGACAACAATACCTTCCGCGGATGGTTCACAGAAAAGCCCACGAAGCGCGGCTCGCGCACGGCGCGTGGTATCAAAAGAAGGCTGGCGTTCGCACGGAGGATCTTGCGGAGCGATGACAAGAATATCACGAATGCTGCGCTTGATGCTGTATGGAACTCCTCGTCCGTCATGACAATCGCGCCGATGCAGGACATTTTAAACCTGCCAGGGTCGGCATGCATGAACCGTCCGGGGCGCATCAAGGGGAATTGGGATTGGCGTTTAAAAGATGATCAATTAACGCAAGAACTCGCAAGGAAACTTGCCGAGCGAACAAAGAACGCTAAACGACTATGACACATCATTGTTCAACATTACTTATCCGCTGTATGGATTTTCGTTTGGAAAAAGGCATCCACTACGGCTTTCTGGAACCGCAAGGTCTTTGCGGCGACGCGGATATCCTCTCCATCGCTGGCGCGGCAAAGGACCTTGCCGATGCCAATAGCGCGAAGCATGTTATGCTCATGGAGCACGTGGCGCTTTCACAGAAGCTCCATAAGACGTCGCGGGTCATACTCATGAATCATACGGACTGCAGCGCATATGGCGGAAGCGCGGCATTCCCAGACGTCCAGAGCGAGCGCCGTGTACATGAAAAGGATCTGAAGGAAGCGGAAGTGGTGCTCAGAAAGGCATTTCCGGGTCTTCATGTTGAATCGTATCTGGCCGTGCTTCAGGAAAATGGCGACATTGATTTTCAGCGCGTATAATAAGAAAAAGCGCCGTATGGCGCTCTTTCCTTTTTTTGTATTAAAACTACATTGAATCTTCTTCAGGTGGCATATCATCCATTGCTTCATCGGCGTGCGCTTCTGCCATATGTGCCTCCATATCCTCTACTTCCATACTGCACTTTGGACATGTTTCCATACTCGTCACCTCCTTTCAATCAATGTTCCTTCATTGTAACTATTTCTCGTACTTTCTTTATTATTGCTTTTTGATCGATCCCGTGTGCGCACAGTAACTCTTCTGAAGAGCCGCTGTGCGGTATTCCTGTTACTGCAAGGGAATGTACCGCTCCCGCATCTGTCCCCAATGCAGTGCGGACTGCCTCGGCCATGCCGCCTTCAGGACGATGATCTTCCACAACGAGCAATGCGCCGGTTTCTTTTGCTGCTCTGCGCAGCGTTACTGCATCGATTGGCTTGATGCTATACAGATCAATGACGCGTACTGCGATGTGCTTTGTTGCAAGCGTTCTCGCGGCCACAAGTGCTTCATGAAGTGTCACACCTGCAGCAACAAGCGTTATGCGATCCTTTTTACTCGTTAACAAGGTGCGGCTTTTTCCAATAGAAAATACTGTTTTTGCATTATACAATACTGGCAGCTCCCCGCGAGTCGCGCGGATATACACAAGCCCCTTTGCATCCAAGGCGCTCTGCAAAAGCCTCTCCGTGGCATAAGCATCGGCAGGATACAGCACAATGCTCTTCTCGAGGGCGCGGAACATCCCGATATCCTCAAGTCCCATCTGCGATGCGCCATCAGGGCCGATAGCGACTCCAGGATGCGTCCCAACATAGACCTGATGCGTTCCCGTATATTGCGCCATGCGTATCTGGTCATGCGCGCGGGTGAAAAATGCCGCGAATGTTGAAAGGACCGGCAGGAGCCCGCGCGAAGCGAGACCTGTCGCAATGCCCACCATATTCTGTTCCGCAATGTATGTTTGATAAAAACGTCCGCGGCGCTCGTCGGCAAAATCCTCGGTGAATGTTGAATTGCGAACTTCACTATCCAATACAACCATATGCGGATATGCTTTTGCGAGCCGGAGAATACCAGCGCCAAATGCCTTACGCGGAGCAACGAGTGCATGCTGAGCATAGTGCGGCTCCTGAACCTTCTGCGCCTTGATGTGCGTAATGGGTAACGCGTCTGGAATTACAAAATGTCCGCGCACCTTGTGGTTCACCACCCCGAGTTCCTTTTCTGCGCGTGCTAATTCTTTTTTGGAAAGCACCTTTCCGTGCCAACCCCACTTCCCTTCTATGAAGGAAACGCCTTTTCCTTTGACTGTTTTTGCAATGATCATCACAGGTCTGCGATGCTCCTTCATTGCGGCGGCATACGCTTTTGCTATTGCCTTTGGGTTATGCCCATCAACTACAAGCGTTTGCCAGCCGAAATCCTTCACCTGATTGACATATGTTTGGAGATTCCCGCCCCACATCGTTGGGCCGCTTTGACCAAGCGCATTCACATCAACGATCGCAATGAGGTTATCGAGCTTTTCATGCCCGGCAAGCTGAATGGCTTCCCAAACGGATCCTTCTGCCATTTCGCTATCTCCGAGCAACACAAACGTGTGATAGGTCAAATTTTCAAAGCGCGCGTTCAGCGCCAACCCGATACCAGCTGAAAGGCCTTGCCCGAGCGAGCCTGTTGGAAGCTCCGCATAAGGAAAATCAGGCATGGGATGACCCTGCAGACGCCCTTTCTTTTTGCGCAGCGTCCAGAGTTCCTTTTCAGGGATTATTCCTGCAACGGCGTATAACGCATAAAGCAGCGGCGCGGCATGACCCTTTGAAAGAATGAATCGATCATTGTTTTCATATGACGGTTGTTTTGGTTTTGCTCGAAAAAAGCCGCCAAAAAAGAGCGTTGCCAAAAGCTCAACAGAAGAAAGTGATGACGTTGGATGCCCGGATCCAGCGCGCGTTGTCATGCGAAGGATATTCAAACGCGCGAGCCGTGCGAGTTGCTCGATGTCGGGTACTGATTCTTGCTTCTGCTGCTTTTTCTTCACGTGCGCAGTTTTATGCGTGCGTAAGTTTGGAGAACCGACGCGCCGTTGCATCAGCCCACTGTTCTACCTTCCGGCGATTTTCGCGAAGCGTATGGTGAAAACGGTCAATGCGCAAGCTCGTGCCAATTTTCTTCGCCTCGGTTAGCTTCACAATATCTTCCAGATACGTTGCCGCTCGGCAAAAATATTTATAGTTTGAATCCCCTAACCCAACAACAGCAATGGGAGTTCCTTTGAGAGAACTTTTTTTAAACTTTGCAGCAAGCTGATCCCAATCCCAATGCATCTGCCCTTCCAGCCACACAGGATACTTTCCCGTTTTATCAAGCTTTCCCCATGTACATGACGCAAAGATGGCCGCATCATACCTTTTTACATCCTGTGGTTTGGTATTTTTTGCTGCTTTCAGCGTAACGGTATGGCGATGCTTTTTAAAAACATCGCGTATCACGGTGCCTGCCTCATAGGTGCCGCTGGTATTTGTGCCGTAAATGAGAAGTATGCGCATATTATTTTTTTTCTTCTTGCGAGGTGATACGGGCATTTTGTTCGCGTGTTGCCGCATTGAGAGCCTTGAGAGCTATCTTTAACAAGAATCCGATGATCGCATACACGATGATCGCAAAGAGCGCAGTGAATTCTATGACCATGCCTTCTGATGAAGGCGCAGGGAACATGCGTACAAAAGGACCAAGAAGTGGTTCGGTTGTTGCGTAGAGCCACTCAACGAACGTCGCATCTGTTGTTGCATTGAATAGCTTCAAGACAAATCGCAATAGCAAAAAAAGTTCGGCGATAACGAACACTATTTCAGTACCTTTTTGTAGAAAACGATACCCCCGCATACGTTCATTCTATCAAATGAAGAGTGAAAAATCCATCAACCTACAAAAGCTCATGAAGCCAGCCTGTGACCGTTTCCTTAATCTCTGTTAGGTCTGAAGCATCAATAAGTGTGTGCCTGCCATTGGGAATGACATGCATTGTCCGGAGGCCGGCAATTTTTTCAAACCATAGTTGCTGCACGGCAGGGCCGGTTATGGAATCGTTTTCACCAACAATGATCAAAACCGGCATCGTAAGGTCTTTGGCAATTTTTCGCAAATCAACGCCATTGTATGAATTAATGAACTTCCAGGTCATCTTTGCGCCTGTTGGATTTTGCGTTCGGCTCTGCACCATGCGGTAACCTTTTTCCTTCCAGTCGAGGATTTCCTCAGGAGTGTGTTGTGAAAGAAAAATATCATTATCAACTATTGCAGAAGCGCTTACCACGCCACAAACCGCCTGTGGATTCTGCGCGGCATACCGTACAACGATGTGCGCACCAGCGCTGTGGCCTGCAACAAAAAATGGAGTACGGAACCACAGCTGCGTTACTGCCCATGCCAAGGTATCCTCAAAATCTTCCTGCATTCCTGTGATCGTGAGATCATCGACTGATCCCCCGCTCTCGCCACCTGCATTTTGCGTATCCAGCCTCACTGAGACAATATCGTCTGCAACAAACGATTCTGCTATCGCCTCAATATGCGGCTGTTCTTTGAATCCGCGCCATCCATGCAGCACAAACGCCAATCCTCGAGGATTCTCAGGAATATCAACAACGACTGCAAGTTTTTTTCCATTGCGCGTATGAATGAATTGGCTCATGACTCGTTCACTACATCTTCTTTCACCAGTGGAACAAAAAGATATTGCAGAGCCGCCGAGCACAGGAAGTTCTCACTACTGCCTGCGGCGTAAAGTGCGTCACAACGCGCAACACGATCCAATACGAGTTGTGTGCGCGCTGCGGCAATATCATGAGCTTCTTTAAGAAGATATGCTGTATATAATTCTGAAGCTGCGCCGCAGATTGCTTCTTCAAGTTCGCTCGTAAACTCAACTCCCTCTGTCGACTGCCCCGTGAGACATGCGGTCAAAGCATATACGGCAGAGAGTCTCCCCTCGCCCACCGGCGAATAGAGTTGTTCAATCTCGTAGCCATCAAGAAAACCATCATTGTCAGTATCGCTATTGGTGCTGCTCGTGCCATAAAGATCTTCCTGCACATCAGGTAAACCATCATTATCTGCATCCTTCTCAGTCGCAGCAGGGGGCATGATAGCGGTATTCTGATTCTCCACGACAGTGACATTCTCAGCTGCTTGCAATAAGATAGCCCCATTTTCATCTTGGGTACTCTTCTGAGCCACAGCAGTGCCTGATGCAGCATTGTCCTGATAAAAGAAAATCCACCATATTCCTGCGCCGCCAATACCTAAAAGAAGTACGATAAGGATTGTTGTGAGTAAACCAGTTGACGTGTGCGTCTGTGTCTTTATTGCCATATGTGTAGTCTACGATGTTTGCCGAAAAATACTAGTTCGTCCAAAAATGAAATCGCTCAATGCGCTTAAGCGGCAATATACGAACGAGAGCAAGAAAGACAATGACGACTATTCCCGCAATCCCAAGAAATTCTAATGGACTGAAATATCTACCGCTTGCACCAACAAGTACGGCGGTTATGGCGACTGGCGTGCGACCTAAAATAATAACGACGAGCGTGCGCCATATTGGCATTTTGGTGAGCCCCAAAGCAAAACAAAGCAAATCGCCCGGAGAAATCGGGATGATGAACAGAATAATATAGAACCACATGCTTCGTTTTCCCAAAAAATGATCCACCTTACTAACCGCTTTTCTGGGTACAAGATGATCGACGAGCGGCCGGCCGAATCTGCGCGCAAGAATGATCGCAATAAGGCTGCCAAGATAGATCCCAATCAGTGATGTGGGAATACCGATATACGGCCCAAGGAGATACCCTGTTGCAATATCTGCAGGTTGGCCTGGAATTGGCGCAATAATAACCTGTACAATGTGATAGAGAATGACAACAAGTGGTGCAAAGATGCCAAAGCGCTCTACGCTTTCTCGCAAAAGGGTATCTGAAGTGAGATACTCACGCGTCACATCATTAATGTAAAGAAAGACAGAAAGCACAAGGAGAAGCACAAATATGCCCAATGCAATGCTTAGTGTTTTTGTCATCGGCTTCACCTCTTTAGTATAAACGAGATGCACACAATACCAAAGCGCCCCGTATGCCGGGGCGCTTTGTGTGCTGTCATGAGGTTATGCTCCCCGCATCTTTTGCCAATCGTGCATAAAGAATGCACCCAGACCCGCAACAAAAAAGATGAACACAAATGCCCATCCGATGACGGGAACAAAACCAATGAAGGTCGCGAGCAGCACGCCCAGGAGCGCAATAGCCCATGTCGGCTTCATGACTTCCTTCTTGCGCACAAGTTTCATGAAGTACGTACCGAGCAAAATATTTCCATAACCAGCACCAACCATCACAAAGAGTCCATAAATGGTGAATAATGCAAGCCCAAGCATCCATCCGACAACCGTTGTAAAGAGAAATACTCCTACGAACGGTGCAACAATAAGAAAAATGAGCCCATAGAGTGCCTGGCGCCAAAACTGCTTCATACCTCGCTCAATGACCGCTTCACTGAAGCGCGGGAAGAGCAACATCAAAACAACAACAAAGAAAGCCATGGAGAGCAAACCGATGAACCAGCCAACGAATGCCACGCCGCCTATTGCAAAGTTAAAATTATTCCAGCGCCCTTCTGTGTACTTTATGGTTCCTTCAATGGTCGCCGCTGAGGAAATTGTTGCTTCATGTTCAGCCTCATAGGTGAGGTTGCCCCCGAGTTTTGCCCCGCTTTCAAGAATCAACTCACCTGCATGCACATCAACATCACCGCTCACGATTCCTGAAAGGGTGAACGTTCCGGCTGCGCCGTTCACTTTCCCATCAACTGGTCCGGCAAGCTTCACATTGCCGCCTGCTGCAAGCACATCGCCGCGAACCGATCCTCCGCTCAATAAACCAACGTCCCCGCCTGCAACTGCAAGATCCCCCGGAACTTCAGTATTGATGTCAATATTTCCTCCTGCAACACGTACATCTCCGCCAAGCTTACCATTCACAGAGAGCGTCCCCCCTGTGATAAGAACATCGCCTTGCACTTCACCGTTGAGCGTGATGGTGCCACCCGCTGCAATGAGATCTCCCGCAACGATACCGTTTATTGCTACACTCCCTGCACCAAGGTAGAGACTGCCTTGAATTGTTTCATCTGCGGGCAGTGAATAATCAGTGCCGGCGCGCAATGTTGCGCCATGTGCCACGCTCGGTGCAAGAAACAATGCGAGGGCGGCAAATAAAATCACTTTCTTCATAGTATTTGGTTACGTATTAAAGCCAATCTCCTTCTGAGAGAGTTTTACTCTTCGGATGTGTCCCCGTAAAGACAATACCGTCATCAGTGAATTCCAACGTCTCTATGGTGAAGCCATCGATGTCCTGCATACGGTCATTGATAACGCCTTCTGCAAAGTCTTCAACTTGTTGCAGGATATTTCCAGGAATAGGCAGCAGACCAACCTTGAGTGCAGTGAGATCCAACGCAATTCCTTTTTCAGATGCTTTAGCAATATCCCCGGCAATATACACCGGTGCATTTATGTATGGCGTAACATGCAGACTTACTTCCATGCCTCCATCACGTACTTTCAGTTGCATATTTGAGAAGAGGTCATTATCCGGAATATAGGTATTTGCAAAAGCAGTAAGCTCTGATGATGTTAGCGTTTGATCAACATCTTTACTGCCTTCATACTCCATATTGCTAAAGAGAGAATACCCCTCTGAGGTACCCTTAAGATTAAAAAGTAACTTCTTTTCCGCACTTGCAACATCTTGTTCTGTATATGTCACTCCGAGATCCTTTGGATTACCTGCGCCAAAAAGATCAGAGAGCAAGGGTATGGAATACAAACCCGATACGGCAACAAGCACAATGAGAACCACAATAACAACACCAAGGGTCACCCACGGCCACACACGCCGTTTTTTCTTTTTGCCTCCTTCATCTATAGTCGGCTGCGGTTCGTTTTTCTTTTCTTCTTTCACTGCTCCCCCTGGTAATTCGTTAGGCTCCGTCATATGATGCATTATTTGTTGATGAAAACAGTGCCTGCTTTGCAAGGTATGCCGTGAGCAGAACACCGCCGAATAAGAAGAAACCATACACGCACGATGGCATCGACATGGGCTTTGGTGTTTGGATCCACAATTCATAGTATGAGAGGCCTCCAGCAAAAAGAGTGCCCGCAATGCCAAGATAGACCTCAAGGCTCATGAGCTTTTTTGCGCGATCCTTCATTGTGAGTCCCAAAATACTCACCACAAGCACGATCACAAAGAAAATGAAGCCATAGATGCACTGACTCACACCAAAGAATTCCACTGGCTTTTCACCGCAGGTGATCAATGCCTGCCCGCATCCTTCGGATCGAAATAACGTGTTGTAAGAAAGGTATCCAGAAAGAAGTGAACCAAGGACGCTGAAGTATAAAATGAGCAGAAAAAATGGCCTGGAAGTCATAGATTTTCCCTTAATTGCAAACGAATGAGCGCACTAAGAATACACTAAAAAAGAGGGATAGTGAAGGCAATGCATAACACATTGACAAGGGTATATCTATTTGCTAAAGAATGTGTAGTTCGCCCTTCCACATGAACCTCCATAAGGAGCTCGGCTATGACGAAATGCGTTCTTTTCCTCGTTCTGTTCGCAGTGCTTATCGCTGCGCCGGCGACTGCCAGGGTGGATCCGATCAACTTCGGGGACACGCTGTACAGACGTTCCGTGTGCAACGGAAGCATCGATTCGCTCTCATTCGACGGCAATGCCGGTGACCGCGTCGTTATGTTCGTGACGTGGTGCAGTGACTACGGCGGCAATTGCAGGCCTGGATGCTGCTGCTTTGACCTCGCGTCCGAAATCAAGGATTCCAACGGGAACCTTGTGCGTCAGAACGCCTCTGGTCTCAACAGTAACCACTGCAGTTGGTCGCTTCGTCTCGCTCTCACCGACATTCGCCTTGCCAATTCCGGGAAGCACATCATCACCACGCACGATGTGAACTACAGCGGCGGCGGTCAGTTCAGCATCACGCTGCAGCGGACCAGCGCCCCCGAGGGACAGATCGAACTCCTGGAACCGGGCTACACTTGGATCAAGAGCATCGATGGGTGCGGGACTACGCACACCTACCAGTTCCAGGGCGTAGCCGGAGATTCCGTCACTGTGAGTATGGTGCGGTATGGCGAGGGTAGCGGCGTCAATCCGCGACTCGAACTCTACCGGTTGGATGGCACTCTTCTCGGCAAGCCTGGTAACGGGCTCATCGACAGGGTCTACCTTCCGGCGTCCGGTCTCTACACGGTGCTGGCATACAGCGCCTACAACGAGACCGGCACGTATCAGCTGTCGCTGAACGCGAAGCCCACGCCGGTGCAGCCCACGACCTGGGGACTGCTCAAGTCTCGCTACCAGTGATGCAGCACCTTTCGTTTTTCATACCGCCTTGAATGCCCCGACCTTGGAGGACTCGGGGCTTCTTCTTTTTCAAAAAATATTCCTTGTCTTTCTGCTACAAAAGCGAGATACTACGCATAGCTCTATGGCAACGTATACATCATTTGCAACACCTCCTGCACCAGACGTTCTCACAACGCTTCGGAGCACGCCTCAGGGCCTCACCGCAGCTGAGGCAACAACACGGCTTGCGCAATATGGCCCCAACACCATTGCGACGCATCGCACCTCTATTTTTGGAATTTTTTTCCGTCAATTTCGTTCACCCTTTCTCTACCTCCTTGCTGCTGCGGCAGTGCTCTCTTTTGCACTCGGCGGACTCTTTGATGGTATCCTTATCCTTCTTTTTATCCTCATTAACGCGGCGCTTGGATTTTTTCAGGAATACCGTTCAGAACAGACAGCAAACCTTCTTTCTCGCGTCATTGCACAGCAGTGCCATGTGCGGCGCAATGACGCTATTGTGCGCATACCCGTTGCAGAGCTTGTGCCAGGAGATATTGTGTTGCTGGAACCAGGCGACCGCATTCCTGCCGACCTTCGTTTTATCGATGTTCAAGGGCTTGCCGTAGATGAATCCGTCTTTACGGGGGAGTCCGCTCCTGTGAGTAAACATGCGGACCCCCTTGCCGCTGCGCCAAAGGACATTTTTGCAGCGTCGAATATTGGTTTTTCCGGCACAACGCTATCATCGGGAAGTGCCACGGGCGTTGTGTGTGCCACGGGGAATCAAACGGCTGTGGGCAGTATCGCAAAACTGACAACAGAAACAGAAAAGAAGAGCGCGTTCAGCATCGGCATCGGCCGCATCAGTACCTTTATTCTCCAATTGATAGGCATCACGTTGGTGTTCATCTTTATCGCGAATCTCGCTATTCATCGCGGAGAAACAAACATCATTGAACTTATCATCTTCTCAATAGCCCTTGCCGTCAGTGTGACGCCAGAAGCATTGCCTGTTGTGATGACATTCTCTTTTTCACGCGGCGCGCGCAGGCTCGCTGCAAATAAAGTCGTGGTCAAAAGACTTTCTGCTGTTGAGGACCTTGGGAGCATTGAAGTGCTTTGTACGGATAAAACAGGGACACTCACGGAGAATACATTGACGGTGGCTGAGACATACGGGGAAACGGAAAAAGCAGAGCTCCTTACCTTTGCAGCGCAAGCGGCAAGTTCTTTTAGCGTGAAGCACGAAGCAAATAACGCATTTGACCTTGCACTCTTTGCAGCTTTGCCAGAAGCATCGCGCGCGAGTTTTGAAAATGAAAAACCACTGCGTATCTATCCATTTGATCCTGTTGCACGCAGCAACGGTGTTTGCATCAAACAAGGCAAATCGCAGCAGGTTATTCTGCGCGGTGCACCAGAGACGCTGCTTGCCGCAGCGAACCTTTCTG
Source organism: Patescibacteria group bacterium (assembly GCA_041671225.1). Taxonomy (GTDB): domain Bacteria; phylum Patescibacteriota; class Patescibacteriia; order JBAZBY01; family JBAZBY01; genus JBAZBY01. The sequence continues at coordinate 807,194 of JBAZBY010000001.1, read as the reverse complement.
CGCATGAAAGTAAGGATGCATACGCATGGATTGACGCACAAGGATTTCTTGGAAGACGCGTTCTCGCCGTTGGGAAAGCAACAGTGCCGCACATCCCTGAAACGCTTTCTGATGTAAAAAACATCACCTTCAGCGGATTGATCGCTTTTGTTGACCCGGTGAAGAAGACAACGCCGGAGGCGGTGAGCCGCGCCAAAGCATTAGGCGTACGAATCGTGATCCTCACCGGAGACAGCGCTGCCGTTGCAGGCGCGGTCGGGAAGGAAATCGGCCTTCTGACCGACCCGACGCATGTTCTCACAGGAGAGCAGTTCAATGCGCTCACAGAAACGGAAAAACATCGCGCAGTGCACGAGAAAGCGGTCTTTGCCCGCACGACGCCGCAGGACAAATTTTCCATCATATCCCTGCTCAAGGAAGATAAGCTTGTTGGTTTTTTGGGAGAAGGGATCAATGACGCGCCTGCGCTCAAAGTGGCGCATGTGGCGCTGGCCGTGGATCATGCATCGGATATTGCGCGAGACACCGCGGATATCGTCCTTCTCAAGAAGAATCTTAAGGTGATTGTGGATGGAATTTGTGAAGGTCGGGAAATCTTTGCGAATACCACCAAATACATCCGGGCAACACTGACGTCAAATTTTGGAAACTTTTATGCCGTGGCAGTCGCATCACTGCTCATCCCCTTTCTGCCGATGCTTCCCGTGCAGATCCTCTTACTCAACCTTCTCTCTGACTTCCCGATGATCGCCATCGCAGCAGACACGGTTGATAAAGAAGAGCTTAAGAGCCCGCGCGCGTATAATGTGAAAGATATTGCGCTTTCTGCAAGCGTGCTTGGGCTTGTGAGTTCATTCTTTGATTTTCTTGTTTTTGCCACGTTCGTCGGCATGGGCGCCGCGGTGCTGCAAACGAATTGGTTCATTGCAAGCGTACTGACTGAACTCCTCCTCCTCTTTTCTATTCGCACGCGCCTGCCAATGTTCCGCGCAAAGCGCCCGGCGGGTATCGTCATATGGCTTTCACTTCTCGCGATCCTTGTCACGCTCGTGATTCCATTTACCGGCTTTGGGCAAACACTGTTCAAATTTGAACCCCCTGAGCTTGCCGACCTTGGCATTATTCTCGCGATTGCCCTTGTGTATCTGGGCGTTACCGAAGGCGTAAAATTGCTTTACTACCGAATGAGCGCGCGCAGGGCAGCATCCGCTCACTAGAATAAAAACCAAAAGCGCCCCCGCTTTGCGGGGGCGCCATGTATATGGTCGTATGCGTCTTATGACGATGAACCGACAGAAAGCCCGATGGCAGTGGTCCCGTCATCGCTTTCTATGATATTCACGCTCATCATGCGGTCATTCTTTTCCCAGATAAGCGAGACTCCTTCACCGACGGTTATTGTGCTGCCAATCACCCAGCCGTCTGACGACTGTTGGGTTTCATAATCCTGGCGCAGATCCGCAACATCGCGATCGCTTGTCATACTGACGGTATAGGCACCAACTTCTATATTTGCAACTGCAAGTATCTCCGCATCATCGGGAATATACACATCATTGGGAAAATCAGAAGGGAGGTCCACATCTGTTCCAAGATTCAATGTTGACCCATTCACGTTGATCGTTGTCTCCTCACCTGAGAGATCAAGGTCAACATCGACGTCGTCACCAGACTGCGATTCGATGGTATTTTCAATGATACTTTCCGATACTTTTTCCTTAAAGACGCCGCTTGCCCATGCGCCAACGCCGCCAATGATAAGCACACCAATGACAATGAGAATGGTCTTATTCATAGATTCTTTCTTACTAATAGTATGCCCAGTATACCAAAAAAAGACATACTGGCTATGACACATTATCCCCACACGTATAGAATGGCTATGCTATCTTGCCGTCTTTTATGTGCAACACGCGGTCTGCCTGGCTCGCAATCGACTGATCATGCGTCACAATGATCACCGCAGTGTTCTCATCTTTGGCGAGTCCTTTGAGCAGCTCCAGAATCTTTTTGCCGGTATTGCTGTCCAGGTTCCCTGTTGGCTCATCTGCAAGGATCATGCGCGGCGCATTGGCCAGTGCGCGTGCAATAGCCACGCGCTGCTGCTCACCGCCTGAAAGTTTGCGAGGGGTGCGTTCCATCTGTTGTTTGTTCAAACCCACCTGATGCAACAGTTTTTCCGCACGGTGTTGCTGCTCATGTCTTTTACTATGCGCAAATTCCATGGGTAACATCACATTTTCAAGCGCAGTGAGATTGGGGATCAATTCATACGCCTGAAACACGAACCCGATCTTCTTGTTACGGTATTTGATCAATGCGTGATCAGAAAGTTTGGTCACTTCTTGTTCATCCATGGTGATCGTACCGCTATCCGGCACATCCAAAGAACCCAGTAATGCCAGAAGCGTGCTCTTTCCGCTGCCGCTCGCGCCGACAATAGCCGTGACCGATCCTTGAGGAATGCCAAACGACGCGTCGCGCACGGCGTGCACGGTGTGTTCCCCTGTCTGAAACTTCTTATCTAATTTTTCTACCTGTAGAACGTTATTCATTGCGCATAACCTCCGCCGGGCGAACCCGAGCAATAAAGAATGAAGGAATCATACTACCAAGAGCGGCAATCACGAGTACGGCAAGTACCGCATAGAGTGCCACTTCCCAGCTCACGGCAGCCGTCAAATTATCCAGCGTACCGCGAAGGTTGATGGTCTCAAACGCCCGTGCAAATCCCCCGCCCGGTCCGCCAGCGATCCTGGCAATGCCTTCTGTTGGTGTGCCCGTTGTGCCGGTGCTGCTTTTTACCAATGCGCCAAGTACCGGATTTGCCAGTACCACGCCCAAAATAGTGCCAAAAATACCACCGAGTACGGTGAACGTCACACCTTCGGTGAAGAACTGGGTAACGATACTGCTTGTGGGCGCCCCGATCGCCTTCATCACGCCGATCTCACGGCGCCGCTCCCGCACAACCATCAACATCGTGAGAAAGAGGATCACCGCGCCAGCACCAAGTGCCCCGAACAAACTTGCAAGCGTCACGCCGCGAATATTTTGTAGCGGCTCCAACGCGCTTGCGGCTGTATCCTGTTGACTCACAACGTCCGCAATGTCGCCAAGCGTGGCCTGAAGCGCCGAAACCGTCGCATCCATATTCTCAATAGAATCTACTTGCACCGTCGCATCAGAAACCTCACCATCAAGTCCTGCCAGTTCCTGCAATGTCGCCAATGGAAAAACAACCACGTTCTCCGCAAAACGGTTATCCGCAGTATCCAAAATACCCGCAACAATAATTTCCTCATCATATGCGGTGAAGGTAGCACCAACAGAAAGCTCATTCTTTTCTGCAATACCAGAACCAATGAGTGCTTCACGATCACTGCTGCTTGCATCAAATGCGCTGCCAGAAGCAATGGTAATGGCACTGCCGCTGATGGCACGCGCGTTCGCAACATCATCAACACCCACGCTAAAAATTGGCAGCGTGAATGTGCCCGTGCTCACCTGACCGTCCGGCGGAACGGGACCGCCGTCTTGTCCGCCAAATCTCCGCTCGCCAAGCGTGCCAGCATCCATGCCTGATTCCAAATTCGTTGTACTATCCGTTGTGAGCTGACTGGAAAGCGTTGCCTGAACCTTGCTGACGTGCGCGGTGTTTTTTATGGCCGCAACAGTATCATTCGTCAGCGGTTCCCCGCCACCAAAAAAGCCGCGTGAGCCCGCCGGCGTCACGGTAATGATATTGCCAATGGACGACTTCACCTCAGTAATCCGTCCCTCCACGGCCTGATAGGAAAGCAGCATGACCAATGATAATGCGATGCTTATGGCCAAAATAGCGGTAACAGATATTGTTCGTATCCCGTTGCGGAAGGTATTTTTCACCCCGCGCTTCAAAACGCTCATGTATAAAAAATAGTGAATAAGGAAGGAACAATGAGCTTTTATACGCTCATCCTTGTTACACCGACTATGGGGTATTTATTTCAGTGTCCTTACACTACCTTCTGGGCCTTCACGCGAGCCTCTGCAGTGAGGTGTTGTTTGCGAAGTCGGACGTTGTGTGGAGTGATCTCCAAATATTCATCCCCGCTCATGAGTTCTAAGCCGCGCTCGATCGTAAGCTCGATCGGCGTAACGAGGTTTATGGCCTCATCTGTACCAGAAGAACGCATGTTCGTGAGCTGCTTCCCCTTGATGGGATTCACAGCCATGTCATCACCTTTGGAGGTGTTGCCGATCACCATGCCTTCATAGACTTCAATATTCGGGTGAATGTAGAGCTGGCCACGATTTTGCAGATTGTACAGCGCATAACCAAGCGCTTTGCCGGATATCATGGAAACCATAGAACCAACATCGCGCGATTCGATCTCTCCGGCATATGAGCGAAACCCCAAACCCTCCGCTGCCATGATTCCCTCGCCTTTGGTATCCACAACGAACTCACCGCGATATCCAAGCAAGCCGCGTGTTGGGATCTCAAACGTGAGGCGCGTGGTATCCGCGGCGTGCATCTTGGTCATCACGCCTTTGCGGCGTTGCAGCTTCTCAATCACCGTGCCGGACATTGCATTGGGAATATCGATGGTCATTTGCTCAAAAGGCTCCAGACGTTTGCCGTTTTCTTCCTTAAAGATCGCATGCGGCTGGGAAACCTGCATTTCATAGCCCTCGCGGCGCATCTGTTCCAAAAGAATGGCAATGTGCATTTCGCCGCGGCCGTAGACCTTATAAAAATCCTTATCAGAAAAATCGATCTTCAATCCCACGTTCACTTCAAGTTCTTTTTCCAGGCGCTCCTTGAGTTGGCTGTTGGTGACGAATTTTCCATCCCTTCCCGCAAATGGTGAATTGTTCACCATGAAGTGGACGGAGATGGTCGGCTCATCCACATGAATAGCGGCAAGCGGCACTTGTGCTTCGTCATGGCACACGGTTTCGCCGATGTCGATGTCTTCGATCCCTGCAATCATCACAATATCCCCCGCTTCTGCTTGTGCAACATCCTTGCGATCCGTCCCATGAAATGTATACAGCTTGGTGATATTGCCGGTGCGGGATTCCCCTGCGGGTGTTTTTATCACCACTGTTTCACCCTGCGTGATGACGCCTTCATAGATGCGGCCAATGCCCATGCGGCCGAGGTAATCATCATACGCAAGATTAAAAGGCTGCATGCGGAGCGGCACGAAGATGTCATGCGGCGCAACCGGAACCTTTTCAAGAATCATATCCAGGAGCGGGGTGAGGTCCTTTGAATCATCCGTAAGTGCGCGCTTTGCAATGCCTTGCGAACCAATGGAATACACATGGGGGAAGTTCAGCTGCTCGTCATTCGCGCCCAGATCCATGAACAGCTCCAGGATCATTTCCTCAACCTCCGGAATACGCGCTGCCGGTTTATCTATCTTATTAATAACGACAATAGGCTTAAGGCCCAGTTCCAGAGACTTCTTGAGCACATAGCGCGTCTGGGGCATAGGGCCTTCTTGCGCGTCCACCACGAGCAAAACGCAATCAATGGAGCGAAGCACGCGTTCTACCTCAGAACCAAAGTCAGCGTGCCCAGGGGTGTCCACGATGTTGATCTTGGTGTCTTGATAAAAAAGTGAGGTGTTCTTTGCATAAATGGTAATGCCGCGCTCTTGTTCAAGCGCGTTTGAATCCATGCTTTTTGTCTCGTCGGTCATGCCGGTTTGGCGAAGCAACGCGTCTGTGAGCGTTGTTTTTCCGTGGTCCACGTGGGCGATGATGGCAATATTGCGGATGTCCATAATCTTCAAAAACCTCAGCTATCTGAGAGCTGGCGTGTGAGTCTCTCTTGCTAGTAACAGCTGCGTATTATACAGGAAAACGCGCGGGCGTCAAGGGAAAATGTCTTTTTGTGCAGCGCGATACGCCTTTTGCATATAACTCGGAATGTATGGCATGGCACGGCGGAATGATGCGGGCGGCAAAAAATTGATAGAACGGACAATCTTTCTGCAGTGAGGGGAACCACAGACACACTGGACCTGCCAATTGGGGTCTGCCTCTGTGATGGAATCATCAATGGTAATCTCTTCACCGCGACGGATGGTGCAGAGCGCCTTCACATGATGTGCATCCGTGATGCCAACATTCGGCATGCAGGAGTGCCTCATCACATTCCATGGATTATTCTGGTACGGAATCAGCCATTTATTCTTACTGATCCCAAGCCAGTAGAAACCGCGGCGTGAGTTTGGGGGAAGCGTATAGCGAATCTCCGGCCCTTCAACCACAAAGGCGGTCTCGCCGCGGTGCAGTGTTTGCTTGGCAATCAATAACGTCTGCGTTCCACGACGGATTGTCTCCACCTTCTGGCGCTGGAACACGTGGTACAGGTACGGGAGCATGCGGTTCTTATACCGCAGAACGCTGCGGCTCGGCAGGTACTGTACGCCGCGTATCTCATGCCGGCACTGTGCAGAACCGCAGGTGCAGTGCATACGCCATTGCGTGCCAGCCTCAACAAATGCGTAGTCAATGGTCACTTCCTCCCGAGGGTGAAGTGGACGCAGGGCAACAACACGGCACTCTCTGGTTACCAATGCATTCGGATCACAGGAGTGATTGATAAAAATCCATGGATTATCCGGATACGCGATGATGTATGTGTTCCGCCCGACATGCAGCCAGTCCGGCCCCATGCGCCAGTTCGGCTCATCCGGGTAGGTAATCTTGGGTCCCTCCACGGTAAAAACCTCCTCATTTTTTTTGATGGCGCGGTGCGCAAACACACCCTTGCCATGAATAGCAGAAGCACGAACAATCCAGGGCTGCTTTATGGTATGGGAGCGCATAAGGGAATAATCCCGCATTTCTAGGTCAAAAGCAAGAGAAGGAAAAGCAGGCCGGTCCTCAATAAGAGGACCAGCCTGCACAATACAACGAACTTCGTACACCTACCTCGCCGTGTTGTAGATGGTGCCACGAATCCTGAGAAGCTTCATCATCCCCTCCATCGCAGGCCCGTGGTACGAGCCGATGATGATGGCGCCCCGGGTTTCCCCAAGGCGGTGAAGCTCTAAGATGGTCTTGGCAAGCGCCATCTCGCTGCGGCAAAACTCCAAAGCATCCACGAGGTTATCCATGAGCGGATCCTGCCCGCGCGCATAGCGCAATCCCTTGAAAGAATACACGAAGCAGGAGTTCGCCGAGAGCAGGCTCTCAGCCTCGCAGCCGAAGAGATGTACGTCCGGATGCCGCTGGGCGTAGCGCGTACCGCCATTCTGTGCAATATAGTCACGCGTTATCGCTACAACGTCTCCTTCGATCGGCGACAACCCCAACGAACTCATCAAGTTCCGCGTGTACGTACGGAGGCTTGCTTCGTTGATTTTGGGGATATCGTTGCCTTCAAAACCAACCACGGAGTAACGCTCGCGCTCCAGGATCTTCTCTATGGCATGCTGGCTCCGCTCGATCCCTTTGCTCACAGGAGTGAGCTCAGACGCGTGCTCCTGCATGAGCAGATCGATGGTGAGCCCATCCGCCTGGTTCCACGCGGAGTCGATGAACGCGTTCCAGATGGGGATATTCTGCCGGATGTTCTCCAGCTTGCTTGCGAGGCACGGAAGCCCTTCAAACTGCGCGAGGTAATCCTCGGTGAGGATGAGACCCCGCGGAAGCGAATCCGGGTCGACATGCTCGGTACCTGTGATCGAAATGAACGGCATTGTCCGTCGGTACTCGCCATACTCGCGAATGACCGGCTTGGCAATGACCACAAGCAGCACGAGGATGCCAACCAGTGCCCATGGCCAACGAGGCCGCGGTTTGCGCGCAACCTTCTTCCGAGTCTTCACTTCCGAGAGCCCTCCTTAAACAAAAATCGCGCATTGCACCGCATACTCGCGTTGAGCATTTGGGAATGAGCATTGTGACAAGCACGGCACCGTATCAGGTGATGAAGCTTGTGTCAAGAAATGTAGCCTCGCTTTTGAATACCCATACACCAGCAAACGTATGGATCACAAACTTCACGGGCACGTTGAAGCCCGGCGTGATGTGTGGTAAATATACAAAAAATCTAAAAATACCACAGAGGCGTGCTGCACTGCATTAAGGCATGCAAATGTCCTGAGCTTCACACAATGACGCCGGTTTGGTATTTCCAGTGAACCCACGGGAATTAATGTAGAAAAATCCGTTGCCGCTTCCTGCCTCAAGGCCGGTGAAAATAATATACGAACTTTGCGGCGTGCTCGCAGCATTGTTCGTATCATAGCAGTAGAGATCCTGCCATCCGGTTCCACCACCCGGCGGAAAAAGATTTATAGACAAATACTGCGGGACGATCGGCCCACTTTTCTGCCATACCATAAATTCCCCCACCACGGAAGGGGTTAGACTTGTTCCGTCTGACGTAAACCCAACATCAAAGCCGGCGTTATCTGAATTGACGCAATCCACTTCCGCATCAAGGCTCTGCGCTAATTGCTCAGGGTATGTATGATCGTGATCATCATAATAGAGTACAAGCGCGGTGCTCATTTGGGCAAGATCACTTACGCGCTGTGCATCTCGTGCCTTTTCCCGTGCACCATTCAGAGACACCAGGCCAATTGCAGAGAGAACTCCAATAATCGCGATGACGACTAAGAGTTCAATGAGCGTGAATCCTTTTTTGTGGTGTGCCATAGGTTATCCCCTTTATTTCATTATGCGGGAGAATGAAGAGTTTTGTCCACTGTCACCTTACAAGTCTATTTTTGTAGAATATCTTGATAAATGATTTTCTCTTCCTCCCTATGCACCACGAACCGCACGTCACGCATGGAAGACGTTGGATGTTCAACAAAATATTTCTTTACCGCCTCCACGGCAATTGCAGCAGCCTCTGCTTTTGGATACCCATACACGCCCGTGGAAATGCACGGGAATGCGATGCTTGTTGCGCCCTGTTCTTCCGCAAGTGCAAGACTTTGCGCATAGCAGGAGGCAAGCAGTGCCGCTTCCCTGCCCTGTTCCTCGCCATACACCGGACCAACAGTGTGGATCACAAACTTCGCCGGCAGGTGAAAACCCGGCGTGATGCGCGCCTCACCGGTTGGGCAGGGCGCAAGTTTTACTGCAGCTTCCTTAAGTTCCGGTCCGGCTGCGGCATGAATGGCGCCATCCACGCCCCCGCCACCTGCAAGGGAAGGATTTGCGGCATTCACAATCGCATCAACCTGCTCAGTAGTGATGTCGCCGAGGATGAGGAAGAGATTGGGCATAAAAGAAGTATAGCAGAAACAATTTGCATCGGGAGAGCATTAGAAGGATTTTCGTATACGCAAAAACACACCACAAAGACAATGAGGGGTGTGGCAGGTCGGTCCCAGAAGGGGCCGACCTGCCGCGGTTAAGGTCTGGAATGATCAGGACTCGTTGTCATCGTCGCTGGACTCCAGGTACACCCGCTGCCTGTACGGATGACCAGTGATAGGGCTGTGGAGCGCCCTGCGCGAACGATCGGAGAAATCAATGGCGGTGTGGACGTGCGGATCGCACGGATAGGCCGCCCGCGCTTCATCTTTCGCGCCGCCGACGCAGGACTGGCAGAAAAAACCGTTTTTCCGCCGCTCTTCCTGCGGGATGGGCCTCCTGCACTTCACGCAGGTCCCGTGGCACTTCTTGCATACGGCGATCCCCCCTGCATTGACGTGCATTTCACTCCGCTTGTCCTTGTCCTCACAAATCCGACACTGCACACGCTGCGCTTGTCTTGCCATTCGCCCCCTCCATGGTTGCAAAACCGAACCATTCTTGAACAGCTACGTCTTACCAGAAGAAAATTCACCTGTCAATCAGAGATGGGTGAAGCGTCTGCTTTTCTTCTAATAAGTCGAGGTGGTAATGATGGTGGCAGGCGAACCCGCATGGAGTTGCCTGCCACCTGATGAGACACTGCTCCTTCAGCGGGGGCGGCGACGCCCGGGCCGGGCCTTCTTCCTCTCGGTGATGATCACCTGAATAACCACGCCGATAGTGCCGCCGATGACGGTGCCAGCCCACCAGCTGCCAGCAAAGTGGCCGGCGATGAGACCGGCAACGAGAAAGATCCAGAACCACATGCGCATATCCTCCTCCGCGGATGAACGGCACACAAAAAGGGGCATGAGACCCCCTCTAGAACTATGGTCAACCTCTCAAAGATATGCACCCGTGTCAATGCCAAAAGGACGTGCAGTTCGTGCTGCGCGCCTCACCTGCTGGGTGGTGATTTTGCCGAGGATGAGTGAGGGGTTATGCGTACGTCATGCGCGCGCAGCCTGCTGCCACCGGGCAACCAGCATCCACGCATCAGCAAGCATCTTCACAATCACGATGCTATACGCCGGCACAACCAACCCAAACTGTCCGCTGGCAACACTCACCACCACCACCATTGCAAGGAGCCAGAGATACCCCAGCGTCCGGAACGTTGGGTTCCCGCCATCATCTTTCAACTCACCACGGCGCACCGCCATCACGAGCTCCACGGTATGCTGCACGAGAAAGCTTACGCCAAGCACTATCGTGGGTGTGGTGACCATAGCCCGAATGAGCTCCGGTGCAAACTCGTTCGCAAATACCCCCGCTCCCCCAAGGAACCCACTCATACCAAGCAGCCACACAAACGGCTCTTTCCGCGGCGCCCGGGCAAGGATAAACCGGACAGGCTGCAACAATGTGAGCACCAGAGCTTCATAACAGAACGCGGCAAACACCGCCACGCCAGAAGCATAGCCGGTCAGCAGAAACACCAGCGGCAGCACGCTGAATGCAATGGTAGTGGTGATTGTAAAAGCTGTCGGGCGCTTCACGTGTTCTTGAGATATTGATTCAGACATACGGGAAGTATAGCAAATAATACCAGAAAGGATCCTACATTTTTAATGCTCGGATCCGTTCCTGTATTTCCCGCGGCTGGAAGGAAGCAGGAAGCCGCATCACGTCGACCCAGTGGATGAAATACTGATTCTCTTCTGTCATGCGCGCGCGGATCTCCGGGCCAAGGTTGGGGGTGCCGGCATGTGCGGTGATGAGAAAGTAGTGTTCCTCGCCATTATCTGTGTGGCGCGTAAATACCTTCTCATGCGTTGACGGTTCAATACCAAGCTCATCGTGCAGTTCGCGCAGCAGCGCCTGTTCCGGAGTCTCCCCTTCTTCGATACCGCCGCCGGGAAGCACAAAATATTCCTCGTCCGGCTTCACACGGCGAAGTAATAATAGCTTTCCATTATTCAGGATGATGCCAACGGCCCGATTGCGCATACATATATAGTAAATTCTATCCTTGCGCCTCCAAGAACCGACGATTATTGCTTCTTACTGTGATTCTTCAGCCACGCAGCAATTTCCTTCATATCAAGTTTCTCTGTAGTAACGCGCAACACAAACCGCTCCGTTTCTGTATTCGTCGCATGATAGGTATAGCCGTTGAGATACAAGAACCGTGCTGTCGCAATAATGGCCGTCCGCTTATTGCCATCCACAAACACGTGAAACTGCGCAAAGCGTTCCAGATATACTGCCGCCTTTTCCCATACGGTTGCATGTAATGCCTTGCCGCCAAAACGTTGCTTCGGCGCTTCAAGAATAGACTTCAACAGCTCAGCATCGCGAACGCCATGCGAACCGCCGATCAGTTCGATCATGCGGGCATGAAGCACCAGCACCTCTTCGCCGTCGAGGTACGTCATTTCTTGTTTGCCAATGCTTCCAGTGCCGGACGGTACTTTTTGATGAAGTTATCCGTCCAGTCAAGCACTTCTGCATCGATCTTTCCTTTGCGTACCGGCAAGATAACAAGGCCACCACGTTTGGTGTCTTTTTCCACAGTCACTCTATCTCCGATTTTCCATTGCAAATCAACCAACGCTTCCTTTGGAATGGTCACCGCAGCAGAGCTGCCGACTTTGAGTACTTTTTGGGTCATAGGTGTGTATGAAAAATCAGTATTATAATCGTATTATAATATAGAGAAATTGTCAACCTTGTCTGTCCTACTACTTCTGTCTCACCATCACTACTACGGCTTCGATATCATTTGCATGATCTTTTTCACGACCTTCTTCGGAGAAAGTGTTGTGGTATCAAGAATGTGACCCTTGATCAGCGGTTTTGCTGCATGCTTCCGAAAATTACGGAGCACGCGAGCGTGTGAGATCTGCGTGCGTCCGGGAAACTTCGGTTTCTTTCTGCGGGCATCAACGCGTTCGATGAGTGCTTTTCGTGGCGCGATGAGCTGTACCGTGACGGTCCGTGCGCCCAATTGCTTCCCGCGCTTCTGGTACTGTTCAACCATCCCCTTCCGGAATCCTTGTTCCACGATGACATTCACCCCATGCGCAAGAAATGCGCTGGTCATCGCAAAGACCACATCATAGATGATGGTGTTATTCCGTGTGTCGCGCTTGAATCCAGAAACAGACCACTTGATACGATCGAGGCCGAGTATTGCGGTTCGGGGAAACTTCTTGTGCATCATCTCCGCCGTGGTCGTCTTCCCTGAACCCATTGGGCCATCAATAATAAGGAGGAATGGTTTCATGCGAGAAGTATACCAAAAAACACCCCGGGAGTAATGGGCTTGCGGAGAGAAACGCGTCCGCCTGCTACTTCTTGATCACCACCAACGTACAGTTGGTGACCAACGCGGCAACGGCGCCAATGGCTGCAAGCGGGAAGGCGAACACGGTCCCGATCACGCCGACCGTGACCGGCATCTGCAATATCTCTTCGCCTTTCTCATTCTTGATGATGATCCTGCGGGCGTTCCCCTCTTTGATGATCTCTTTCACTTTCTTCACCAGATCATCACCGGAGACTTTGAATTCTTCTTGGTTGTCGTTGTGTGGGGTGGGCATAAAAATGCGATGAATGCTAAGATGCTTGCCAGAAAGATATGCAGTGCATATATACCTTTGACAGCGTATTTTTGCAAGGGGTATACTGTATTCCCATTTTACGGCGGTACGGAGTTATGAACATGTCTCTCACACACAACGATATCAGCACCATCAAGGAGCTGTTCAAAACACAGTTTGAAGCCCAAACTGAAGTTCTCAGTGGCTCGATTCGCGACCTGAACGAACAGCTTGTTCGTGGCCAGGGAAAACAAGATACGCGGATGGATCGGATGGACGCCCGGATGGATCGGATGGAAAGTGGTATCATTGAGATTAAATCAGAGCTCGGTGACGTGAAAGTTGCCGTGCTTGAACTGGTTGGTACGGATCGCGCGCTCCACAGCCTCGTCCGGGAACTCAAAGGGCAGCATATTCCGTTGAACGAACGGAACATCTTCTCCGCATAAAAAACACCACACCGCTGTGACGGTATCACTGGGGTGTTTTTGCTGTGTGACAACCGTGCGGAGGGGTGGGGAAAAACTACATCATCGAATAGACACTATGCTCTTCCCGCAGCCGCTTTCGCAGTATTTTGTACTCCGGCACGGTCTCTGCGACCAATGCCCAGAACTTTGTGGAATGGTTGAATTCCTTGGTGTGGCAGAGCTCGTGGACAATGATGTAGTCAGCAAGCTCTGCAGGCAGCAGCGCGATGCGGTAATTGAAGTTGATGTTCTTTTTCTTTGAGCAGCTCCCCCACCGCGTGCGCTGGTTGCGGATGGCAATGCGCCCAAAGGGAAGCTGGTAATGCTGATTCACCTGTGCGATGCGCTCTGCTGCGAGGTCTCGTGCCGCTTTTGTGTATGTGCGGATCTCGGAAGAGGTGTGCTTTGGCATTGGCGGTTGTTGCTGTTTCTTGCATGTGGCGAGCTTGGAAGAAAGCCATGCATGGTGCGCATGCACAAAACGCTCTGCCATGCGGCTCGGAACGTACCACGGAAGCGTGACGATGACTGCGCCATCCGAATGCACTGCCAGGCGCATATGCCGTGCGCGTCTGCTTTTACGGATGGTGTATGGGGGCATGTGCATGTGTGTTTTGGGTTTTGGGTGGAGATACTTTTTGGGCTTTACTGTTGGGGGGGTGGGGATGTCTATTTAGACTCAATAATGAAGTTCGTGTTAGAGATCAATATTTTTAAATACACGGGATGTAAATGGACTCTTAAAATTATAATTATCTCCAAAAATACCTTTGTAAGTTTTAATAAAAAGTTTTGTTTTTCTAAATTTTGCTAATAGTGGCCACTCATGGTAATCATCGCGCCTTATTGAACCATTTCTTCCAATCTTCTTCATCAATTCAGATGCTAACACATACTTATGCTCAAGAACGGCAATAGCAAATTGAAATCTTTCATCTAATTCTGTTCTATTAATTAATGATAGTGTTGATTTAAATTTTTTTCGATCACCGGACAATTTATATGCGGTTGCAAGGTTTATGATATTAATAATTTTTAGTTCCTTTTTGCTACCAATAGTCATACTCGAATGCTGCGCGAAATTTAGAACCTTACCTGAACAACCATATTTATGTTCTTCAAGTAATTTGTACCCAAGCTCATATAAATTCTCCATTCTTTTATTTTTATCCTTTGGACTACACTTCATCCAAAGTAGGGTTGCAATTATTATGCCACTCTCAATAAAAGCCTCGAGAGCTTTTTCCAGATAATCCGAATCGATTGGTAATCTCTCACCTATTTTTAGTTTCGAATGATTCGGAAATTCTGCATTTTTAAGAACACTAATATATTTTTCATCAACTCTACCAAGATTGTGAACGTGCATATTTCTTCTTTGAAATATTTCAGCTAGCATCCAAATATCAAAGAGGTAATTTTGTATTTGAATCTCCTCATGCTGAAACCACTTGATAATACCGCTCACGCCATCATCGATAATTTTCTTTGATTCCTTCTGGAAGATTCGTTCCTTCAAACCTAAAGCTGAATTAACCTTCAGAATTTCCTCATAACTTAATGTTTTATCAGACCTATAAAGCCGATAAGATTTTTTTTGAAAATAAAGTTGTAAACATTTTTGAACAAATGTTTCGTATTCCTCAAGCAGCAACGACAAAAAGGCGGAAGGGATTCGTGTTCTTGCAAATATTAATTCGTTAAGTTCTTTTTGTGTTGCAATCAAAGCCCTGAATTCTTGAGGATGTTCAATTTGGAGTTTTGCTATTTTTCCCTCACTTGTGATGTATCTTTTTTTGAGGAATGATTTTAAATTTTTATCAAATTTTTTATACCGTTGATCTCTAACATTTTGGAATAATAAAAATAAGTCATAAATTGGTACAATTCTACTTACAAAAACTTTTGATAATCGATCAAACTCATCCTGTTGACGTTTTCGCTTCGAGCTTCTTTTTCTGGGCATGAAGTATCAAACTAATTTGTATTCCATGTATATCCAAACACAACCATACGCCCCGAGAGGAGGGGCGTCAAGAAAAGTTTTTCCAGAGTGCCAGAGGGGCTTAGAATTCCGAAGCTACAAGCCCTATCATTTAGTGGTTACGTTGATCTGTTGACCACTACTATCCTGAGCTTCGGGTATTCTTTTACGTTTACGAATTCTAGCGGTCATTTTATTTACTGATACCCGATTATGAAACCAAAGAATTCCAAAAATGGCTCCGGCAGCCCCCGACACAATGGTAACCACAATAAACACCATGAAAATTCTGTCCAATTCAATTGTAACCGTCAGCAAAACGGCGAGAAAGGAAAGGAAACTGGAAAGGGCAAATAAAGCAAAATTCAGGTATTGCGAGCTAGGTGAACCATTTTCAAGTATGTCGAGTTCATCCTCTGTAACATCATAAACAACAATTTCGTCTAGTGATGCCCGGACAATGTGTGGTTGGGATTCTGGATTTTTTTCTCCTTGCTCAACCATACAAAAGGTATTTGCGTAACCAGCTTGATTCAGCGTGTGTATTTGACCAAGCTGCCTCAACGCCCGTCTTTATAACAAAAACGCTATCGCTTTCGTTGACCATGGCCCTAAATTCATCACGAAGCTGAGATGCAGGTTTATCACTTAAAAATGCCCAGGCATTTCCATTTATGTGAGCCCAGGTTCCATAATCCTTGATCGTCTGAATCAATCGTGCCTCATCAAACCCTGACTTATTCTCATATGTGAGAATGTAGCATCTCATGGTGAATTCTTTGGATATTAACAATTACTCCTACAATATTACAACCATACGCTCCGCTGGAAGGGGCGTCAAGAAAATTATTATTTTTTTGTTACAAAACCTTTAATATAAGCAATCTCTCGTTCAGATAACTTAAAAATTTTCTTATTAATGTACTTTTGCAGATATTCATCATTTCCTTTCTTGATAGCATCTTTGACTAGATTTTTAATCACGGTATTCTCTGTTTTTGAAATACCTGGGAAGGGCAATGCCATTAGATTTTCTTTTGCGATTTTGTTAACACCACCAAATAACTTTAAATTTAGATAAGAGTAAAGGTCAGAATTCAAAAATGCCATCAGCACATAAATATCTAACTCCGGAACCCTTGGAATCACTATGTTGGCACTATTTGTTGTTAGAGATCGCGTCGTATCGAGAGCAACCTTCAAAAATTTATTGATTGTCTTGTACACTAATTTCTTTGGTGCTCTGTATATTTCATCAGGAGCAACCTGCTGTAATTTCTCCCTATCAAAAACCAGATAATTTCTGGGCGTGAGTAACTTATACTTATTAACCTCTTTTCCTGTATAGATGGGCTCCGAGCCCGGTATTCTCTTGTCCAGAAGTTTAGACATATTATCGCCAGTCACCACTCCTAACCCAAAAATACTATTTGAAAGATCATGTCTCTTAAGTCGATCCACCTTCTCGATGATCGTTATGTCTTGTTCATTTAAATGAACAAGAATGTGATTTTTAAAATCCCTAAATATTTTCTTTGGTATGACTGTTGTCACATCATTAATAAATAACATCTTGTGGCCATGGCCACGATCAAGCTCTATCATATACACATCAGACATTACTCCCGAAAACTTCTTTGAATATCTTTTTATCTTCCTTAAGTTAGTCTGATCGAGTATAAAGTCTCTTATATCTGTATGTCGCTTTACATTCAAAATTGCCTCTGGCAATAAAAATCTCAATACTCCTCCGCTCTTCAGAAGTTGATATCCAAACTCAATGAAATACGAAAAACTTTCTCCTGACGATACAAATTGAGTTGGAATTCTAGACAGATCTAGGTTTGCGCCGTATGGCGGATTACTAATAACATAATCGAATTTTATTTTACGGTTGTCGGGAAACCAATCAAAAAAATCATAGCAGAATAGCCTTGGCTCTTGGGATCTGGGAAACTTAATGAAGTAGTTAAATTTTGCAATCATGATGGCAATAGGATCAGAGTCAACTCCAACTATTTGCTCAGCAGGTGCATTGGAATTAAATAGGAATGAACCAGATCCGCATGCAGGATCAAAAATGATCTGCCCGGAGGAAAAATCCAGATCATTAACAAAATCCTTTGCTATTTCAGAGCCAGTATAAAATGATCCCTTCTCTAAGTTCTCCTTCTTTGTGTTGAGAAACTGATAGATCGAACCCAAAAGATCAAATGTATTCTCGGGTATATTTTGGATATCGAGAATTTCATAATCGTACTCTGCTAAAAATTTCCTCACTGCGGGATTTCTATTTTTTTTTAGCAAATGGCAACCAATCGAGAATAAAATTTGCTCCTTTGGCTTAGTGAAAAAATTCAAAGACTGCAAAAAACTTACAACTCCAACTCCCTTTACATTCTGAAAAGGAATGACGTGCTCAGAACTTAGCCTTTGTTGTTTTGAGCGATTTTGTATGGTGGTATTTCTCGCGATCACACCATTCATTAGGAGAGCTCAGTATACACTTTTCTCATTTCATCATAGGATACAGTGTCTTTGAGATGATTCTGCAGATGCCACCATATATTGTTTTTATCTATCCCAAATTGACCACTCTTACCAAGTGCATCATAGCGACCATGCTTGTCACTCCAACGAGAAAAATCTTTGGTGTTAATCTCTTCCCTCTTGGCCCAAAATATTTTCACACAGTCCGCAAATAGTAAAACGTAGATGAGATAATCAAAATGATCCCTCTTGACGTTTTGAACATTTGCTAAGTACTTTGCCGTTTCGCGGTCCCTAAAAACCACGAGCCTTTTCGTTTCTAAATTTGTACTTTCAAAAAGTATACGATCTAGAATGGATTTTGTTTTTTTGTCGTTTCCTGTCTCCCTTAAAACTTTGCACGTCTTAATCTCGTATTTTTTTCCCGCTTGATCCATCCCATCATAGTCATTGCCCGTCGGATCTTTAAGATTATATTTCTTGCGAATAAAGGGTTCTATGTATTGTTCCCCGGTCGTCCTACTAGATGCCAAAAAAAGTCCATCGCGAATCTTCTTTACAACTCCCTTAATAAGTGAATAGACCTCAGTCATAAATCCATCATCCCCCATTTCCCCCTTAAAATCAACCCTCCTACGCTTCGCTCCGGCGGGTAAAGTAAATGAATGGATTCCGGCTCAAGGCCGGAATGACAGAGCGGATGGATTCCCGCCTACGCGGGAATGACAGAAAGGAGGGCGCACCTTACTCCAACCGCCCCTCTTCCCCTTCTCCAAAAAACTCCACACTGCCATCATCATTCACCAACAGACCCTGGCCATCCTGCAGAAGGCGGACCGGCAACGTGGTGTGCTGCATGCCATTCCGCACGTCATCCGCACGCTTGGGGGTGTAATGCGCCACAACAAGGAACGGCACAAGGTGCATCGCGGTATACTCCGTGACGCCATGCTGCGGTTTTTCATCCCCCGGTTTTCTCCATGTTGCCATGGCAATGGTGGGGCATGCGATATATGCACCAGCGCTGGCACCGGCATACAGCTTCCCCTGTGCAAGAAAGCGTTGTACTGCCTGTGCAAACCCGCTGTCCCGAACGGCCTGCAGAAGGAAGAACGGATTGCCGCCTTCCACGTACACGGCATCACAGGCCGCAAGCGCCGCATCGATGTCCTGCTCCGTCTTCCCTTGGATATCAAAGCGGCGGAGCTGGTATGGCATCTCTTGAAGACACGCCTCCACCGGCCCAAGATACGTCCGGTCCCGTGCCACCTTGGCGGCAGTGAACACGTAGAGCAGGCGGATATCCTGCACGGGTGTGCCGAGTATGCCCGGGATCGCTTTCAGGGCGACCGGGCCGTTTGAACAGAGAAGAAGCATGGGGGAATCATCGCGCATATCCCCCACTTTTTCAACCCTCAATCCCCACCACTTTCCGAATTTCCTCTGTATCCATCGCTCCCAATACCGAAAAACCCAAACTCGCCGCCACGGTGCAATTCTCCTCTTTGTCATCCATATACAGTGTCTCGTTGGGAACCACGCCGGTGTTCTGGATGAGCCATTCCCAGGCACGCGGGTCCGGCTTCACATACCCCTGCTCCCAAGAAAAATATATAAACGTGAACAATTCTGCGAGGAATGGGAAGTGGCTGCGGTAATACTCCGTGCGCTCGCGGAAGTTATTGGAAAGCACAAATAGCCGCATACCACGATCCTTTAATTCCCGCGCAAGCGCTATCATGGCCGTGTTCTCCTGCTCTGCTGAGAACCAGAAATCGAAGAACGCCTGCTCAGAAAGTTCAACATGCCATTGGTCCAGATATGGCTTCCAGAGTGCGAAGCTGCTGCCGGCATTCGGCATGCGCGCAACATCCAGCACATGCTGCAAGGCGGGCAGGAATTGTTCCTGCGGCACGCCATAGACTTCCGCAAAGCGGTCGGACAGTTTTGGACTCACGATAAAGACGCCGTTGAGATCAAAGATGGCGGCGGTGATGGGTGTGTGCATGGGGACATCATCTAACATTGCGCAGACAAAATCAACTCCTGGATTCCCGCATGCGCGGGAATGACAAGTGGGAGGAATGACAGAGAGGGAAAGCTGGGCGCTCGATTGTATTACTCTGCATTCGTATACTCCGCACCGATCTTCCAAACGCCGCGCTCGCGGAATGCTGGGATGGTCTGACGACGTGCGGCGTTCAACAATGCAGGCATTTTTTGTGCATGTATTTTTGCATACTCCGCTAAGGCGATGATCTTTTCACCGCGCAGATATGTCACCCGCTTATGCAGTGATTCAATGAGCGCGAGCACAACGAACCGCTCCATCGGCTTTGTTGCCTTTGTACCTTCATATTCCTGGAACGCGCGGTAGTACGCTCGCTTCTCCTTATCGCGCAAGACCACCATAGGAAAACCAAAGCGGAGGAATTGGAAATTCATGAGCACGCGGCCAATGCGTCCATTGCCGTCGTTAAAGGGATGGATGGTCTCGAAATCCAAATGGAATCTGGCGATCTTGTCTGTCACATAGCTTTCCTGATCGCTGGAAAAATCGACCAAGAGTGCATCAATCATCTGTTCCACCTTTTCTGGCGCAGGGGCAATATGCGTACCGATGCGGACATACTCGCCCTTTTGCCGGAACCGCCCGGCAATGGCGTCTTTGATGTTCAGGAGCAACATCTGGTGCAGGAGAAGCATCAGCTCTTTGGTGATCTCCGACTGCGCCGCTTTGCCACGGACATATTCCATGACGCGTGCCAGGTTCTTGGCTTCAAAGACTTCCCGCAGGTCCACCTCGCGCGAAAGCTCCATTTGCAGAAGGATCTTCTCGGTTTCCTTCAGTGTCAGCGTGGAATTCTCTATCGCGTTCGAGTTATACACGCTTTCCGGCAACTCTGCTTCATCAATGATGTTCAGCAAGGATTCCTTGCCCGGACGCAAACGGTCGAACTCTTCTTTGAGTTCTTTGATACGACGACGAAAGGGATTGGAGGTAGCCATATAGACAGTATATTCTATTCACGCTATTTTGTCAATATAGAGTGAATATAAACAAAAAATGACATAGATTCACTATATTGTACAGAATCAGCTCCTTTAATCCCCCATTTACCCCGTAAAATCAACTCCACGGGATGCTACACATTCCGCTCGACCTGCGCGGCAAGGCGGAGGGCGTTGTGGATATGGAAGTCCAGTTTGCGATGGTGATAGCGGGAAATTTCCAGACGCAGGAGTACGAGCGAATCCCGAATCTCAACGTCCGGCAAGAATTCCCAATCGAGCAGCAGCGCCATCGCGTTCGGGTCCAGGATGTGCGGGGCAAGCGGTGGACTTGAAACAAGAACGCTCACCTTCTTGTGCAGGTCATTACTTTCCAATTGCACGCGCGTCCCCATGCCTTGAATATCACGGATGCCCTGATCCACGACGAGCCATCCCGCAATATCCTGTGCGATCCGTATGCCGATATAAAAATCCTCGCGCCATTGCACCTTACGGCTGAGCAACGAACGTTTCTCATGGGTTCCCATCACAAAACCGAGCACAACAGCGTGCCCCTCGATGGTGCCTTCGGCCGTATACATTTTCCGCGGACGCAGCGTTGTCATGAGGACTGTTTCTCGCCAGGCCTCTGGAACCGAGGGCGTTTGGTGCACGGTGAGGTGGTACTGCTGTGCGATCTGTTGCAGCAAATGTGGCTCTGCATCCTTCCAATATATTCTGTATGCAATATACCCAAGCACGCCAGCGGCCATGAGCAGACCCGCCCAGATATACTGTGCGTCAACGAGAAACCGCAGCCCCTGTATGAATATTAACAGGAACATTGGGGAAATAAATTTGCGCCGCTCCTGTGATATGATCCGTGTACCGTTCATTGCTTCATCATCCTTCATTTTCCGGCTAAAATCAACTCCTGGATTCCCGCTTTCGCGGGAATGACAGAGCAAGAAACCTCAGGGTGACAGAGGGAGAAAAGCACGCGTTGGCTGAAAAACCCCTACTCCTGCTGGATGTGCTGGGTGGGTTCGCTCTGCATGCTCACGGACACATCCGCGCTTGCCGCATACCCGGAAATTCCCAGCGGCTGGACAGTGATGTGGACCAGTGATGGCGTTGTACTGCCACGGCTGGGAGGCGTGAGCTTGGTACTCACGGAGCTGCTCTCTCCTGGTGCAATATGTATGGTTTGCGTTAAATAGGAATTTGAAGGCACTGCAAACCCGACGGGCTTGGTGAACGTCGCAGTCAACTTCGCCGGGCAATATCCGTTTTCCTGCTCCTTAAAATTATTGACGATGCGCGCGCCGATATTCACCTCGGTTGCGCCTGACGCGTACATCACAGAACCGCTGCCGACGTCGATGGTCGGTGCAGCAAGAACGCATCCATGGCCAGTCTTCTCCGGATAACTCACCTGCACCTGCATGTATCCCGCGGCGTTCAGTCCGAGCGTGG
This sequence comes from Patescibacteria group bacterium, assembly GCA_041671225.1. Lineage (GTDB taxonomy): Bacteria > Patescibacteriota > Patescibacteriia > JBAZBY01 > JBAZBY01 > JBAZBY01. The sequence continues at coordinate 784,914 of JBAZBY010000001.1, read as the reverse complement.
TGATGGTCACGCCCGAGCCCAACGGATCCGTCCAGCTTTCTCCGGTTGCGAGTGCCGCATCCTGCAATGCCGTCTGCGCTGCGCCGACGCCTGCGGGCACCGTTCCTGAGGGGTGCATATCCAAGAGACTGGATTCCGAACGGGGTATTGACGCTCTGTTGTAATACACGAGCACGCCGTTTTCCCATTGCGCAGGGACGGTGCTGTCCATGCGAACACGCGGCCGGTACTCAAGATAGAACCATTCGCTCACTTTATTTTGGTATTGCGGATTGCTGAAATCCGGCGGATAGAAGACCCGCGGGATTTTCAGCGTCCGATACCCCAGCTTTGTGGTATCGCTCATCCCCACCAACTGATACACCCCGGGTGCATCGGCAATGGCGATCTCTTCATTGGTAAAGATGCCGAGGCGTTCTTTGTGCTGGGCACCAAGTTCATTTGCCTGCATTCCCATGATGCTATACACGCCGCCGTAATCCACCTTATTACAGGAATCCGTGAATGTCTGTTGGGTGCCGCCGGTGCTCGGGCACGCATAGAAATCATAATGATCCACGCCGATACCGGGTTCAAGCCCGTGCCCGACCTCGTGGGAGATCAGAAAATCCGAGATCCCCTTGAAGAAGTGCTGCGTATTGCCGACATAGCGCGTGAAGGCGGTCGGCAAACTGCAGGGAAGGCTCCCGTTGCCGCTGAAGACCAGCACTTGGTCATACTGTGAGAGATCGATGCTCTCTCCCGTTGCATCCTGCGCGCCGAACTGTGCCCAGGAGAGCAGATCATCGGCGAATGCAAGCGCGCCTCCGGGCGGGCAGACCGTCGGCAGGTCCACCGCGCCTGATGCATCGCGCGCATCGAACCAGCCAATGATATCTCCGGGGCTCTCCCAGGTGAACTGAATACGATCATACGCGCTCTGGCTGAGGCTGATGAGTCCTTGGTACATCGTCGTACTTATCTCTTCGCGGGTGCGGGGTTCTCTGTGGTCGTTGTGGAAGGTCATCAACAGCGCGAGCACGCGCTGGGTTCTCACCGTGCCTGCCTCGGCAGTCGCAGTGAGGAGGAGCTCCTTATCAACAGTGATGCCATCTGCGGCATTGGGAATGAGCAACGCGCCCTCCGTATCGCTTGCCGGGAGCGCGATCCCGGTGATGGTCGCGCGTTGCGCGGTGTCGAGCGCGGAAAGCGCGGCATCCTCGCCGATCATCACATATGGCACCCCTGTATCGGTCAGCAGTGTTGTATAAAAAGCGGAAGTCTGGTTTTCACTGTCATCAAAAAGATACCGGGCGACGGTTCCGGTGAGGGTTTCCGCGGTTTCCGTGAGCGCCACAACGTCCGCTGGCAATGATGCACCGTCAGGCGCGGTTGCGATGGCTTCAATGCGGAATTGCTGCGGACTGCGCTTTGCAAGATTTGCCAGCAGCATGCGCCTCTTCTGTGCAAACTGCACTGCCTCATTCTGGCGCCCAGCGGCTGCGGCATTCTGGATATTCTCTGCGGCAATTACAAGACGCTCATGCACGGAGACCACGCGTGCGGCGGACTTGCCGGACGGAATGGCACGGATACTGAGTGCGAGCGCGGCAACGGCCATCGCGCCGAATCCAAGCACCAGCATCATGCTCACGCGTTGAGAGATTTTCCGTCGTGTTTTTGTCGCCTCTGTGACCATTGGATTCAGCATAATGCCTCGAAGAAGAAACCTGCTCTATCATACCACAGAAAGGCTTTCGGGGTGACAGAATACATTGATCCCCGCTGAATTTTACCCCGGCGAAGGCCGGGGCGGGAATGACAGAAAACTACCGCGAGATGCTGCGCACTTGCGGTCCGCCGCCGCTGCGCGGCACGATGATCACCTCATCTTTACCGTCCCCATTCACATCTCCGCCGGCCATGTTCACTCCGCCAAGGAAGGTTGGTGCGAACGCATAAAAGGAATCTGTCAGCACTTCGCGGATGGTGTATGCCTTGATGAGCGGGCTTAACCCTGTGCCAGGCGCAACAATGAGTTCTTGCACGCCGTCGCCATCCAGATCTGCACCGGCAACATCAACGCCGCCGCGGAATGACTGATCATAGGCATAGAACCCCGGAGAAAGCCTGTGCACGCCGCCCGGACGTATCTGGAATATCTGCACGTGCGGTGCGCCCACATCCGGACCGGTGACGATCTCATCATGACCGTCCCCATCGATGTCCGTTGCCATCACGTTCACGCCGCCGCGGAATGACGGGTCATACGCAAAGAAGTTCACAATTGCCTTCCCGGTCGCGGTGTATACCATGATGTGCGGACCGCCCCCGGGACTTGCGGAAGCAATGACCTCCGGCGTGCCATTGCCATCCGTGTCCCCACAGGACACATGCACCCCGCCGGTAAAGCGGCCGTCAAGCACGGGGAATTCGCGAATGAGCGCGCCCGCGGCCGTGAAGATGCGCACGCGCGGAAGCTGGCCCGGGCCTTCTGCAGCAAGGATCTCGCCAATGCCGTCGTTGTCCACATCACACACCGCCACGCGGACGCCGTTGCGATGCGCATCATTGAACGCGAAGAATGACGAGCGCACTGTGCCCTCGGCGTTCAGCACCTGCACATGCGGCCCGAACCCGCTGCTCGTTCCCATGACGATCTCATCCGCGCTGTCCCCGGTCACGTTCCCGCTTGCAACATCAAAGCCGCCGCGGAGCTGCTCGCTGTATGCAAAGAATCCGGTGCCCTTTGCTGCAGTGGGTGCCGGCGTGGCGCTGCCCGCTTCTGCGAACACGATGGCGTTTGGCATGTTGCGCCCCGGCCCCACTTTATATCCGCCGTCATACCAAAGCGCAGACGTTCCCCCGCCGTCCAGATTCACCGCATAGGACATGCCCATGGTCTGCATGATGGCGCCGAGGTCGATGACCGTCGCACCGGATGCGATCACCAAGTACATATCATTACCCTTGAACCCCACGCCGCCGCGAGCACCCTTCACCGTGCGCTGCTTTTCATCAAGTCCGAACGTCTCGGTGATGTTCTCGCCATTGTAGATGAGTCCCGGACCGTTGGAGAACAATGCCTGCAATGTGGCGCCGTACTGGTCTTCAAACGCATCCTTGGACGCAAACCCCGGTGCGGTACGGTAGACGTGCGCGGTGTTGTTCGCATCGAACGCAACGAGCGAGCCGCCGGTGTTGTACTGATTCTGCGTTGCATTGGCCATGATCTTGGTGAGCGTGTTGTACCACATCCAATAATATGAACCCTCCTGACCGGAGCACGACGCGTAATCTGACGGGCAAAAGTAGCTCCCGTGGATGCCGGCAAAACCATTCACCTCCTGTACATAGCTTGCGAGCGGTTTGGTGACGCACTGGGTGCAAGTCCCGGAAGTGCCGGTGAGAGAGTATATGCGCAAATTGGGATTGGCGAGACTGATGCGAACATAATGGATACCAAACGCACCCCTGCTTGTTGCAATGGTCGTGGCGCCATATTCAGAATTTTCACCGGCATGCGCAGCAGACGGCAGCAGTAATAACAAACACAGAACAATTGATGGAAGTACAAAGCGGAAAATACGCATGTACGTATCATCGCGTATTTCCGCTGATTTTTCAAGCATACAAAAATGGTGGAGTCGCGCATGCGCACGACCCCACCTATGGCAGAAAACCTGCCTAAAGAAACTACTGGATGACGACCACCTTGGCCGTCACCTGGGCCACGCCTTGGGTAAGGCGTGCCCAGTAGATACCCGACGGCAAGTCGCCGAAGGACATCGTCTGCGCACCGGCACCCGAGACCCGCTTCCCGGCCACGCGACGTCCGGCGAGATCATAGACGACGATCTCCCCCGGCAGGTCCGAGGCGAGTGAGAACGAGAGGGACATCTGCCCCCGGAGCGGATTGGTGAGCGGCGCAAGCGCCATCACCGGTACCGCGCCGGTCTCCTTCACGCCTGTGACTTCTTCCGGCCTCAAGAGCGCGAAGGCGCTCTCGTTGCCGTTGAAGTCCACGACGCTCACCTTGTAATACAGCCCCCAACTGGCATCAGAGAACGTCGGTTCAATCACCGCACCCAGCAGGTTGCCGGGCCCGGGGATGAAGTCGGCGCTCGACCCGCTGTAGACCTTGTAGTGGTTGAAATCCCCCTCCAGGGCCTCATCCCACGTCAGAACCGTCAAGCCGGCATCGAACTCCCCAGCGAATCCTCCCGGGACGCTGGGCGGAAGATTGTCCACCGAGTAGCCAGAAGCAGGATCCGAATCCAGATACGAGTTCCCGATCTTGGCTCTCACGAAGAACGTGCTGTACTGCATGCCGGCCGCATTCGAATCTGCCAGCGTCGGCCATACTGCACTGTACACACTCTCCTCGCAAGCCGGGACAGTCATGACGTAGTACCACGTGCCGGGCGGATACGAGAGCGTGGTGAGGTCACCCTTGGCACTGTACTCGTACTTTCCCCAGATGGTGTACTCGGACACGCTGCCAGTATCGGCAAAAGCCGCCAGCCACGTACCAAGCACACGCCGTCCTTGATCGTTCGGGATGTCCTTGACCTCGGTGATCACGACATCGCAGCCAACCCCCAGAGCACCGACCAACCCGCAACCGTACCCAGTGACGCACGACGACTTAACGTTGATCTGGAAGTCTCCGTTCGCTGCGTCGCAGAACATCGGATCGTCACTGAAGTTACCGTTCACGCCGAGGAAGTCGCCGTTGCCGATATCGGAACAGCTGACTTCGGACGACAGCACGCCGTTCAGGTCATCGGTGTTCCACAGGATGGTGTGGCTGATGGCCAGCGACGCCACCGCGGTACCCTTGATGATCCCAGCATCACAACCTGTAATGGTCGTGGAATCAACCGCTACCCAGATGTTGGGGTTGTACCCCCAGGTCTTGATGGCGGCTGACTGGCAGTCAACGAAGACGTTGCCTGACATAAGCATGTGGGTGTCCGAGGTACTGTTGGTAGAAATGCTTACGGCCGGAGTGGACATCATCGAGTTGCCGCACGCCTTGATGACGTTGTCGTCGAGATGACCCCAGACCGTGACATCGCCGGTTCCACCTAGAGCGACTGCGGTTCCGTTGAGATTTTCGAAGACGTTGCGTCTGATGTAGGCAGTGTTGGTGGCCGACCCCGTCCCGCTCACCGAGATCGCTGTCCCAGACGAGTACTGGCCACCGAATGTGCAGTCCTTGAACACATTGTCCTCGATGGTCAACGTTGCCACGCTTGAGCTTGTGTTCGTCACGGAAATCGGAGGCTGCATCATCCCGCCCGAGTTGAAGTCCCGGAATGTGTTCCGCACGAACTGCGGACTCGCATACCCAGAGACATAGATCCCGTTGTCCACGAAGACACATCCGTCAATCGTTGGGCCAGCGCTATACACGTAGATCGCCAACGGCTGATAGGTGAAACTGCTGAAACCGTTGATTATCTTGATATCGGCCAGCTTGGAGTTCACGCCCTCACCAGAGTCGAAGTAGACTCCGATGTAAGGCGTAGACATCGACCCCTGGCAATCAATAACACAGGCTTCCGCGTTCCCGCTTTGGGAACGGACTGTGATCGCCTTTCCCGCGAAGTCGATGTCACGATTGCCGGCACCAATGAAGGTGCCGTCGGTGAGCTCGATGATGCTGCCGTTGGCGACAGCCGCGATCGCCGCCTGGATGGTGGGGTAGTCCCCCGTGCCGTCAGGTTTCACAACATATGTCGTGGCACTCGCCGTAGCAGCTGCCAGCAAGATGGCCGCCGCTGCGATGAGCATAGAGAACTTCACGTTCCGTCTCATGCCGTTTCTCCTCATGGTTAGCATCCCCCCTTCTCCAGGTTTTTCACCTGTCAAAGGGCATTGAAATCAACCCCTTTGGACGGGATTGCGCGTAAACTGCAATAGGACACTACACTTCTTATCGCGTATGTCAATACCCAAAAAACCTCTTCTTGCGGCTCTGGCAGATGCAAAACAATGAGTCTGTTGCGCGGGCAAAAGGTTCACGCTGACGGCTTCTGCAAGACCATCCAGAAATGCTTCATGGGATACGCCTTACCGAAGAACGTTGCCATCTTCTCAACGCGATCTTCCGCAACAACGGTGAAATCCGCATAGAGCGCCGCCAACTCCTCGCGGTCAAAAATCTTTTCGAACTTCCCGGTGGTGGGATGGTAAAAAGAATTTTTTTGGTCGCCAGGAGACTCCTTCATCATTTCTCCATGAAAACCATCATCAGTGGAGAGAGTATAAAGCAAAAGATACCCACCTGGCTTCAAGACACGCAAAAATTCCTGACGCATAAATGCCCGTCCTTCCGGGGATTCGATATCGGTTGAGGCAAAAATATCAAGCGCAAAATCAAAAGTGTTGTCTGCATATGGCCATGGTATTGTTGCATCATGGATCTTAAAGGATGTTGCGGTTTCCTCGTCCGCTACTGCGGCACGCTTGATCGCCTCGGTAATGGCAACCGTGGAAAAATCAAACCCATGCATCTTGCGCACGGCCGCCTGCTGCGCAAGCCAAATGACATTCCTTCCCTTGCCGCATGCGCATTCAAGACCCTCCAGATCCTTCTGCGGGCCGCGTTGCTGCAACCAATCCCAAAACTTCACCACCCCGCTGGATGGATCTGTACTGTTCATTGCGTCAAACAAAAAAGGTTTGGCATGTTCTTCTTCCCAAAGTCGTTTTTGTTGTTCGTGCGTGATAGGGGTCATAAAAGCTCATTGATGTTTATCTCTGCAAGAGTTGTGATGACATCATCCACGCCAGGGAGTGCGGCAAGGGCGGCATGCCGTTCTGCCGGTCCCAAGGCAATGATGCGGCCAATCTCCGCGGCATGTGCTGCGGCAATACCCGATGATGCATCTTCTATGACCATGCATTGCTGCGGTATAATGCCGATGTGTTCTGCTGCGGCAAGGTAAATATCTGGTGCGGGCTTGCCGTTGCGCACGCCATCATCATACACCACATCTTCAAACGAAAACCAGCGTGCCAAATCCAGATGTGCAAAGAAAAAACGCACATTAACGATTTCTGATGATGTGGCAATGGTGCGTGGAATATTTTGTTCTTTCAGTACATCCAGAAAAGGGATGGCACCGGGTGAAAGCGCAAAAGCGCTCCCCCGCTTCTGCTGAATGGCGCGATACATACTTTCTTTCTCTTCAATGAATACGGCGGTCTCTTTTGGTGTTGGAGCACGGCGTAAAAGGTATGCAATAATGTCACGGTTCACGCGACCATACATATGTTCTGCAAGTTCTTCATCAGTAAATGGCGTATTGCGAAGCTTCACAGCCATGATATTCCATGCTTCTTTGTGTTGCTCTGCATCCCAAAGCAACACACCGTTGAAGTCAAAGATAATGGCGGTGGTATTTTTATTCATGGATAAAATATAGCTTGCATAAGAAAATTTGCTCCGCGCATCTTCAGCTAGCGAAATTCCGCATTCCTAGCAAATAACCCATGTCATAGATATAGAGTATAGCAAAGATCCCCGCATAGGAAATGGGTGAGTGGGCTCTGGCGCTGCGGTGAGGCAACGCCAGAGCACAAGTGGTGAATGAACGTATCACGCTCTCGAGCTGTCGTAGAGATCCATTTCCTCCATGTTGATCTCGCGACGCAGCGGGAGCGGTGCCATCTCAAACCCGAAGCGTTCTCGGCGCAGGGCGGCGTAGTCTGCCGCATTATCGACCTCCACAAGGCCGAATCCGCCGGACATCGGATGGTGACGCTCCTGGATGACCTTCCGTGAGAACGCGCAGTATGCCCTGTGCGCATCACGCGAGATATCCGGGGTCTTTGCCCAGAACGCTTCCGGCGGCAGGAACGCCGCCCGCTCTTCCGCGTAGAACGCGGCGTAGCATTCGAAGAGCAAGTCAACGATGCGCTCCGGTGGGATGTGCGGGTGACGCCATGTCACGCACGTTCCGTCGTACCGATCCATGTTCACCTCGGTGATCATCCCGCGCGCCAGAAAGTCCGCGTACTGCTCACTTCCGGGAATCGGGGTGAGGATGTAGAACGAGGCCACGTGCGGGTTGATCTGCAGGATCGTCGCCAGATGTTCGAGGATGTCCTTCTCATGCTGCTCAGGGAACCCGACAATGTTGGAAAAGTGGCACAGGATGCCGTTCTTCTCGCAGAGATCCACGATCAGTCGATACTGCGACGGATGGTTCTGCGTCTTGCCAGCGGCAAGCAACACGGCGCGGTTGAAGGATTCAACCCCGAGGAACATCTGGTAGCACCCCGCCCTCGCCATGAGGGCAATGAGCTCCGGCTGCTTCATGACCTGCGTATCGCACTGCACGAAGAACGGGATACGCAGATCTTCCGCGATCATCGCACGCAAGAGATGTTCAATGCCCGGGATCTTGTTGAAGTTGTCCGGGGTGAACATGATCATGCGTACGCCAGCAGCCTTGGCCGCGCGAAGCGTTTGGAGCGTTACCTCCAAAGGCTCGTTGCGGAGCACGCGCCCAGCGAGCTGCGTGACAGAGCAGAATGTGCACCGATACGGACATCCGCGGGAGGGGTAGATCCCCATCTGCGGAATCACGTAACGACGCATCTCTTGCGGTGTCGGCGGAATCAGCGGCTTGGTGATGAGCTGGCGCTGCCACCGTTGCGTATCGCCGTACGTCGGCCGTAGTTTGCCGGAGACCGCATCCGCTAGGATGGTCTCCCAAACAAGCTCAGCCTCGCAATGTGCGAATGACAGGCCGCGACCCTCCTCGGACTCTGTGTGGCACGTCATGGCGTGCGGTCCGCCGATGATGACGTTGGCCACGCCGCGACTCAACGCCAACGCGGCCAGATCCAGCGCACGGTTGTACTGGTGTGACTGCACGCCAGCAAGAACAAACACCAGACAGGTCTCAGGGTTGAGCTCATCCAGGTACTTGAGATCGGTTTCGATGTACTCATCGATGGTCACGACCTCGAGCAGTCGCCCCCCGACAGATGCCGGCGTCAACGCCTGCAAATGATTGAGGGTAGAGTTGGGCATGAAACCGCGGCGGAACCTTTCCACCGCGCCTCCAACCCGATACTTGCTCGGTTTCAGGATCACGACTCGGTTGGGAGCAGTGGAAGTTGCCACGGTAATGGCCCCTTTCAGGAATGTGACAGAGCGTCGGCGAAAATGCCGAATGTTTGCATCCTAGTTTGGATAGAATGCCCCGTCAAATGCACTTTACACTGCTGCACGCGTTTGGTATGCTCGCTGGCGAGATCCATTCGGGGATCGTCTAATGGTAGGACAGCGGCCTTTGGCGCCGTCAATCGGGGTTCGAATCCCTGTCCCCGAGCCAGCTCATACTTCTGGAATTTTCCGCCAAAATTTTCCACGGCTTTTCCCAAGTCCACAGGGGCTTTCTGTCGAGGAGGAGGCGGTTCGTTCCAATGTTTTCCACGAATGATTTGAGTTTGCTCAAATCATCAGACGAAGCAAGATTTTGGGCGTGGTGAGCGCGGTTTATCCAGTTTCGTAGTGGTTCGATCCATTGTGCGCCTCGCGCTTGTAAAGATACCTTTTCTTCCCGAAGGCCAGCTTTGGCGTCAATTAGTTCGGCTTTCTTTTTGAGGTAGGTTTCCTTTTCTAACGTACCTTCAAGAAAGGCGTTAACGAGGGTATCAAGTTTTTGGTCAATCACTTCCAACTTCGTTTTTCTTTCGCGCGTATGTTTTTCGCCATCAACGTTTTCTTCACGTTCCCACAGTTTCACTTGTTCAAGCATGCGCGAGGCGCACTGCTCGTTAATCGCAACACGATTAACTTCCTTTCTCAAAAGCACTGCAAAATCACTTTCCTGAATGTAACCCTGTTTACACAGGCCAAACTTTTTGGTGCAACGATAATAGCGGTATGTGCCGCCGTTTCCCTTGGCAAGTTGAGCCGTAATCGCCCCGCCGCATTCTCCACAGCGGAATAGGCCAAGGAATGAGAAATCATGCTTCCGGCGGACGTACCTGCGCTTCTCTTGGCTTTTTATGACGTGCTGGACGGTCTCAAACACGTCCTTTGGCACCAACGGCGGGAATGAACCTTCATACGGCTCACCACTCCAAATAATCGTTCCAATATATGCTTGGTGCGTAAGCAGATGCTTCAGGGTGGATTTTGCCAAAGGTTTGCCGGACGCGCTCACCACGCCCCAGAGTGCAAAGTGTTCTCCAATCGTGCGGAGGTTGTATTCTCCGGTTGCATACTCCTCAAAGATACGCCGGACGATTTTTGCTTTCACCGGATCCGGATCAATACTATGCGTGTTTCGATTATTCACATATCCGAACGGCGCAGGGCCGGGCCATTCTCCTTTGCGGAGCTTCTGGCGAATCCCGCGTTTTACGTTCTCGGACAAGTTGTCTGAATAGTATTTCGATTGCCCGAATGCCACCTGCAACATGAACAATCCTTGCGGCGTTGGTTCAAACCAAAATGTCGGGAACTTGAGCGCAATGACCTTCCCAGTATCAACGAGATAAATGATTTGGCCGCCGTCAACGGAATTGCGCGCGAGACGATCCGGATGCCACGCAAGAATGCCAACGGGTTCCTTGCTTTTGTAGATTGCGGAAAGCATGTGGTTGAACACTTCGCGGCCGGGTGCTTTTGCACTTTTACTCTCCACAAACTGCTTGGCAATCGTGAGGTTCTCACGTTTTGCAAATTGTTCCAATTCAACAAGCTGTGCCTCTATGGACATCACTTGGCGTTCTTCGTCCTCGCTGGATTTTCTTGCGTAGAGGAAATATGTCATAGGGATTCGCCAGAAGAATAAATCTTGCTTCGTCTTTCCGCCTTTGGCGGAAACGTGGAAAACATTGGAACCAAGAAATTTCTAATATGTGTTTTTTAGAAATTCCTTGGTGGCACGTTCCGTGCCACGAACCGCCTCCTCCTTGGCAGAAAGCCCCTGTGGACTTGGGAAAAGCCGTGGAAAATTTTGGCGGAAAATTCCAGAAGTATGAGCTGGCTCTCTTTACTGTGCGCCGCGCGAACCTATTTTGAGACGCAGGAAGGAAAAAACGGGGAAAAATGAAAAAATCTTCTCTTGGAGGGGCGGGGCGGAATTCCCCCCAAACCCCCCTTCCGCCCCGCCCCTTTTCTTGGGCGCGAAAATCTGAGAGTACGAAGATCTTTGTTTTACTACCGTCGCTTCGATTTCAGCATACTTGTAATATAACACATTATTGTCATACGACACAATATCTGGCTATATTACATCTGTGAATATAAGAACCCCAACGTCCAGACTTGGTAAAAATATCAAGCGCATACGCGAGCAAAAGGAAATGTCGCAAGGCGACGTTTGCCGTGCGGTAGGGCTTGATCGTGCTCAAATGAGCAATATTGAATCGGGCAAAGGCAACCCCACGCTTGCCACCATTGAGAAAATAGCTCAAGCGTTGGGAGTAACGAGCGACGAGCTTTTGAGGTAAATTTATGGCTAGAGAAGCATCAGTCAAAAATCTTACAAATGCGAAACGAGCAAAGAACGATGAGTTTTATACTCAATATGGCGATATTCAGAAAGAAATTGAGAAGTATTTAGATTACAACCCTAATACATTTCGAGCTAAAGTTGTGTATTGCAACTGCGACGATCCATTTGAGAGTAATTTCTTCCGTTATTTTGTTCTCAATTTCAACAGACTTGGACTGAAACAGCTAATCACAACGAGCTACAAACCATCGCCTGTCGCCAACACGCAACTGGGATTATTTGGTGATGACAAAACGCTTGTAAATGCAAAAGGCCGTCCAAAGATAACTGCCAATACATTCATTATAAACGAAGTGCACGACATAGACGGCGATGGCGAGTTCAATCTGAAAGATGTTGCCAAACAGTTAAAGGAAAACAAAAACAACGAATGGATGCCCCTTGAGGAAGATGGTGACTTCAGAAGTCCCGAATGTATAGCATTACTGAAACAGTCTGATATTGTGGTAACCAATCCGCCGTTTAGTTTGTTCCGTGAGTATGTTAAGCAACTTTTTGAACACAAAAAAAAGTTTTTGATAATCGGCAATATTAATTGCATAACATATAAAGAAGTTTTCCCAAAAATTAGAAATAATGAAATATGGCTTGGTAATGGAATGGGAAGATGGATTTCTGGGTTTATTGTACCCAAATCTTACGAATTATTTGGAACAGAAGCGCGAATAGATGAAAATGGGGATAGAATTGTTGCTACTAATAGCTGTTTATGGCTCACTAATCTTGATCACGGAAGACGTCATCAACCATTACCACTTATGACAATGGAAGAAAATTTGAAATACAGTAGACACAAAGAGATTAAAGGCGAAAAAACATATTATAAATATGACAATTATAATGCAATAGAAGTGCCGTTTACCGACGCCATCCCAAGTGATTATGAAGGTGTGATGGGTGTGCCAATTAGTTATTTGGACAAATATAATCCTGAACAATTTGAAATTGTCGGAATGGCAGAAGATAACGGAAAGGGCTTTTCTGGCGGCATTTGGGACGGCAAAAATCCTCATTGCATAATAAACGGAAAAACCAAATTCAAGCGGATATTTATTAAAAAGAAATAATATGAAAACAACCCTAAAAACCAATGTAACTGTTCAAGAGATCTGTGACGGATTTGTCTATAACGAACTTGAGGGTAAGGGTCTGTTTGGCTTGTCTGGCAAGCTTACCATCCAACCGGAGTATCAACGAAATTATATTTATGCATCTGATGGCGGAAAAAGAGAAATGGCCGTCATCGAATCAGTTCTCAAGGGATACCCAATCGGATTGATTTATTTTAATATCGTCTCCGCCGACAACCTAGAAGTTTTAGATGGACAACAGCGCATCACAAGTCTCGGACGATTTATCACGGACAAATTTGCCATCAAGGACGAAAATGGCATGGAACAATACTTTGGTGGCATGGCAAAAGACAAACAAGCCAAGATTTTGGAAACGAAACTACTCATTTACGAATGTGAAGGAACAGAGAGTCAGATAAAAGAATGGTTCAAGACCATAAATATTGCTGGTGTTCCACTTAATAATCAGGAGTTACTCAACGCCGTGTATTCCGGTCCATTCGTAACTAGGGCTAAAGAAGAATTTAGCAATAGCCAAAACGCCAACATTCAAAAATGGAGCGCATATGTATCCGGTAGTGCGAACCGACAGGAATTTTTGGAATGTGCTTTGGATTGGGTTAGCAAAGGCAATATTGGCGATTACATGAGCAAGCATCGCAAAGACAAAAACATTGATGAGCTGAAAAAATACTTTAACACCGTCATTGATTGGGTATCTGGCGTATTTACCGACGTAGAAAGCGAAATGCGCGGGCTTGAATGGGGACGACTTTACGGGGAGTATCACAAAAAATCATATAACCCAGCCAAAGTATCGGCTGAGGTGCATAAGCTCTATGGTGATCCGTATATCAAAAATCGCAGAGGCATTTTTGAATACATTCTCGGTGGCTCCGTTGATACAAAATTGCTAGATGTCCGATTTTTTGATGAGGCGACCAAACGATCTGTTTATGCTAAACAAACCAAAGAGGCTGAAACCAAAGAGAAGTCAAACTGCTCGCTTTGCGCCGTTGGGCATGATGCTAACAAAAGCAAGATTTGGGGTTTTGGCGAAATGGAAGCAGACCATGTATCAGCGTGGAGCAAGGGCGGTGCTACTTCGGCGAAGAATTGTGAGATGCTGTGTAAAACACACAATAGAGCAAAAGGAAATCGGTAACAAGACGTCCTTGCCATGACCGGAAGATGAAACTCAAGCAAATCAAGAAGATAAAAAGTTATAAATCATTCCAAGATTTTTCTTGGCATAATTTTTTTAATACCGAGAATTTCCACCAAAAGACCAACATTTTATATGGCGAGAACGGAAGCGGAAAAAGTTCAATTTGTAACATTCTTAAAAGCGTATCTCAAAATAAAAAATTTACTAAATGCTACCCTGAAGAAGCGCAAGTATTGATTGATAGTAAGAGGTATAAATATACTCGCACTGAGGATAAGTGGGATGATTATATTCCGAAAGATTCTATATTATTTTTTGACCGGGAATTTGTGGATAGGCATGTTCATCTTGGCCGTGAACGAGGTACACAGCAAGGTGAACAGGAGCAAGAATCCGGAAACCTCGTCATAGAGTTTGACGGCGATGCCATTGAACTTCGCAAGGTTAGGGATAGATTGGCTGGAATAAAGGAGGAGAAAAATCAGAAACTTGATGACTTTAAGACAAGCAATAAACGGGTTCTTGGTTTTGAATTAGATGAAGATGGGGAAAGACTTTTTAGAAAGTATAAACGAAAGGACGAAAATACTACTAAGAACATAAGGGAAGAACTCGGTCAAAAGAGGGTGGATTTGTCCAACGAACTAGAACTTGATAGTCAGCTCTTGCAAAAGACGAGGGAAGTTCAAGTCATACAAGAATTAGAGGAAGTTGATATCGAGTTTAACCTCTCCTCAAAAACTTCCTATCAGAAAGTTTTTAATTTCAAACTAAAAGAGCGTGCAAAAGTGGAGGCCGAGCGTAGTTTGGTTGAGCAGATTAAAAAACATAAAGAATTTTTTGAAATGGGGTTTGATGTAAGAGATGAACACCCAAATCAATGCCCGTTTTGCGGGACGCAAAATAGAGAGGAAGAAATAAAACAGATAGTCAAAACTTACAATCAAATTTATGATGAATCTTATAAGGAGCAGGAGGGTCAGTTTGAAAAATACAAGGAAACCTTAATAGCAGAGCTGGAACAAGTACAAGAGGCACTCAACGAGTTTGAGTTGGACGATTATTTTATCAAAATGAAGAAGCTCGTTGAACAATATACCATAAAAGGACTTTACGACATAGAAAAGGAGGAATATTTTAGAAAATTACCGACCCTAAAAAAGATCGGCGAGTTAAAAACAAAACTTGTTAATCTTGGGAAACCTACCAAAGAGGATATATCCATTCTGTTTGGCGAGGCGCGAGATGAGTTTAGTAATCTAAAAAAATATTTTTTAGAACTTGCGCGCTTTGTAAAAGCCAAGAATAAGCTTATTAGAAATTTCAAAAAGGAGCATACTGATGAAAAATTAGCTGGTAGAATCGAAAAGAATCAAAGAAATTTGAATGATATTGAGCGGGAGTTGGGGTTTATCAATAGTAATAAGATTGAAAGTAATAAGTTCAAACTCCAACAACTAAAAGAATTAAACAAGTTAATAAGGTCGCTTGAGAAGGCACGAGAAGCCCACAAAATAGCAAGAGAATCCTACGAGGAGTATTGCGCTAAGGGTGCTTTTAAAAAAACACTCCGAAAAATTGAATCCTATTTTAGCAATTTCAAATTTAGTTTTACTTTAGAACTTGATACAGACAATCGCCACACAGGTTCTACAAAAGAGTTGCCTTTAGCGTTTAGGGTCATTGATTCTGACGGGACCGAAAGAGATCTTAAAGAAGGACTGTCGGAAGGCGAGATACAGGTTCTATCACTCTGCTTCTTTTTTGCCTTCCTTGATATTCAGAAAGATGAGGATAAGAAAATTCTTATCTTTGACGATCCTATTACAAGTTTAGACGATAGCAACTTGAGTAGCTTGGTAGATTTGATTGCTACTGAAAAAGACAAATTCTCACAAACATTTGTTTTTACTCACCACAGAACATTTTTTAAGTTTCTGCGCAAAAAATTCCGCGATCAATCACTTGAATACAACATTCTAAGAAACGAAAAGAGATTTGGCGGGAGCTTTATTTGTAAAAGCATGACGCAAAGGTTCATTGAAAAACTTACCAACTTTGAGGAACATTTATTGCAACTTGGACAAAACCAGAATGGTTTTGATGTTGAACTTCAAATAGTTGAGTATGGCCAATATTTAAGATACGAGACTGAAAACTTTATTAAATGCCGTCTCCTACACCTTGATGTATTGCAGGACTTTCCAAAAGTTGTAGATGGCATAAAAACAAATAAGCAAGTTTCTGACGACGATTTGGATAAGATCAAGAATATATATTCTTTTTGTAATTGGACTACTTCTCATGTTGATGTGGGCGACGACCACGGCCTTTCACAGCTTAAAGGAAAAATTACAGACTTTAACACCATTTATCAAAAATACTAATTAAAGGAGTCGTCCGCGTTAGCGGACGGGTTTACGCGCTCACAGGGCGGGTGGGGTAAGCACAAAGAGTTACCATGGACACCACCGAACGAACACGAAGCAAGCACTGAGCAAGCACGAAGGGTGAAGCGACGGTAGTAAAACAAAGATCTTCGTACTCTCAGATTTTCGCGCCCAAGAAAAGGGGCGGGGCGGAAGGGGGGTTTGGGGGGAATTCCGCCCCGCCCCTCCAAGAGAAGATTTTTTCATTTTTCCCCGTTTTTTCCTTCCTGCGTCTCAAAATAGGTTCGCGCGGCGCACAGTAAAGAGAGCCAAAAAGGTTTTGGCGCCCGTCTGCGGGCGGCAGAACCTTTTTTGTTTATGGAGGATTCGAACCGGGCAGAAGCGAGCCAAGCCACTTGCCGAAGGCGTGGCGACGGCGAGCGATCAGGGAACGCGAGCTGGCGCAGCGTTCACTGCTGCCCCGGACAACGAGCACCGCTAGGCGCGGGGCGAGGCGATAAATCCCTCCGCCAGAGGCGGACAAGTTGTCCCCGAGCCATAAACCATTCACTCACTCCGTTCGTTCAGGTTCATGGCGAGCAAAGCCACGTGCCGCAAGCGTGACACCAAACCCTCTCATTTGCGGGGACACAAAAAAACGCTATACTATTCTCATGGAAAATCCACTAGCAAAAGATAGTCACCTTATCAGTCTCTGCGTTCTTGCGAGTCTCATGCTGCTTGGATTTATGTTGATAAGTCGTTAATGGGTAGCTTTATCGAAATAAACGACACATTGCAGATAACGCAGGAACAAGGATTTCCTGCTGCGCTTATATTGGAGAAGCATCTGCAGACGCCTTTCACCACTGAGGATTTTTCTGGCATGACATTCCCATTTGAGAAAAAGGATATGCGGCTGTACCAGCCCGCGCCAGTACGCGTGCATCTTGTTCAGAACATCGACGGCAAATGGCTCTTCTGGGGAGAAGCGCATATACTGGAACAAACCATTCACGCTGAAAAGAAAACAACATCGGGAATATTTTGCATCACAAAAATCTATCCGCCAGACGTGCAGGAGGTTATAACGAAAGCGCAGGCACCAGAAGACAAAAGCTACTTTTAAACTCGCAAGTACCTGCCAACAGCAATTGCCGCTGAAAGCGCAGAAAGAAAAACCGCAAAGGCCAGCTGCCCCAGGAAAAACCAGAGCAGGTTGTTTTGTAAGAGTTCAACCACGCCGAGTTCATAACCGGCAAAAAAACCACCAAGCCACGCGTCAACAAGGCCGATCATCGGCAGGAAAAGCAGCGTCGTAATGATCGCTCCGAGCACCGCATAATACAGAGACTCAATGATAAATGGTGCGCGTATAAAACCATTTGTTGCGCCCACAAGCTTCATGATGGCTATTTCCTCGCGGTGCGTGTAAATCGCAATACGAATAGTGTTCACCGTCATCATCATCGCGATCAACACAAACACCGAGGACACAATGAGGCCGATCTGACGTAGTCGGTCAGTGATGCCAGAAAGCCGCTCAACGACAAGTGCTGTTTCTTCAAAGTCTCTTCCTTCATCCTGAATAAAACGAGAGACATCCTCGGTTTCAAGCGCTTTAAGAATCTCTGCATAGTCAGCAAGCTGCACTGCCTTCACAACAAGTGTTGGACCAAGTGGGTTTGTCTCTAATGCCTCAATAGCGTCAAGAAGTAGTGGATTATCCTGATTTTTTTCCCTGAATTCCGCTAGAGCCTCTGTACGGGAAACAAAACGAACGCCTTCCACGCGACTATCAGCAAGCAAACCTTCCTGCACATCAAATACCACAGATTCCGGAGTCTCTGGCTCAAAGTACACCGTCACATCCACTTGATTTTCAACAGAGCGAATCGCCTCAGTCGAAACAAGCTGCACGCCCGCAAGTGTTGTTATCATGAACAATGTGAGCACCATAATCAGCAGCGTTACCAAAGAGAGCCAGAAATTTCGTATGAAATTCTGACCAGCAAAGAGAAATGCGCGTTTAGTGGTATGCCACATAGCTAGAGTATATATTTACCGCCCTTTTGGTCGGCGATAATATTCCCGTTATCAATGGTAATAACACGGCGGCGCAACTGATTCACCACTTCGCGATTATGCGTTACAAGCACGACGGTTGTTCCAAACTCATTGATCTTCTTAAGAAGGGTAATGATATCCTGCGCGTTGATCGAATCAAGGTTGCCAGTTGGTTCATCTGCCAGCAAAATCTTTGGCCGGTGCACAAGCGCCCGCGCAATGGCAACGCGCTGCTGTTCTCCGCCGGAGAGCTGGTTTGGATATCGACCCATTTTTTCTTCTAGGCCAACGATTTTCAGCACCTGGGGTACGATCTCCCGTATCTTACGATCTGGCACAGCTGCCACTTCTAATGCAAAGGCAACATTCTCTTCAACTTTCTTTTTAGGAAGCAACTTGAAGTCCTGAAAAATCATTCCAATCTGCCGGCGCAGTGTTGGAATGTCACTGTGAGAAATATTCGTAATATCCCAGCCGCCAACAATAATCTGTCCTGATGTGAGACGTTCCTCTGCGGTAATAAGCTTTACGAGCGTTGACTTCCCTGCTCCGGATTGACCGACAATAGAAATAAACTCGCCGGGTTCTACTACAAGATCGGCGTTTTGAAGACCAACGGTCTTTCCGGGATAAATTTTGGTTACATTTTTGAAAACAATCATGCGTCCCCCTAATGATGCTTACTCGTATCGTAGCGCATCAATCGGGTTCAGTCTACTCGCCCGGATCGCAGGGGCGACGCCGAAGACGATACCGACAAAGACGGAGAACCCAACCGCAAGGAAAACAGAGCTTCCATCAATAAGAATCGGTATATTTGCAGCCTTGTCTGCAATCAATGATGCAAGGCCACTTATCGCAAGTCCCAATAGCCCACCAAGGAGGGAAAGGAGTAATGCTTCGAGTAAAAACTGAATAAGAATATCGCTGTTTGATGCACCGATTGATTTGCGCAATCCAATCTCCTTTGTGCGTTCTGTTACAGAAACAAGCATGATATTCATAATACCGATGCCGCCAACAACAAGGGAGATCGCACCAATACCCACAATAGCATTGGTTATGAGAGAAAGGATGTTGTCGATAATGCCAAGGAGATCGGCCTGTGTAAAGACACTAAAGTCCTTCGTGCCATGTGATGCCAACAGTGCCTCTTCGATGCGCCCTGTCACGGCATCAACCTGCTCTGGATCTGTTGCCTTGCCAAGAATACGGAAGATCTGTGTATTCTCAAAGTTTGCCTCGGCGGTTGCATAGGGAATGGCAAGAAAGCCAGAAAAGGGATTGGTGCTACCGCCAAACACCGATGTCTCTGTTTGCGCCGGTGCCACACCAATCACTTCGTATGCTTCTGTGCCGATCATAACCTCTTCGCCCAAAATATCTTCTGCACTCATCCCTGGGAATAACTGCTGACGTGGGGAATCACCCACATAAAGCACATTCCGCTCATTCGTCATATCATCTTCATTGATGAAGCGTCCCTGTTCAATAGTAAGTTCAATAATATTCGTAACATCAGGGGTAATGCCAACAACAAGGGCACCAAGACCCGCATTTTCTTCATAACGAGCTGGTGAGGCAATGAGCGCAAGTGGTGCTGCAACTTCCACACCCGCTATGTTCTGTACTGCAAGAACGTCACTGTTCGTCAACGTACTTGCTCCTGCGGCAGCAGTCGGATTAATATCTGAACCTTCACCAAGATCACCCGAAATCACCGCAAAGACTGAAGGGCCGAGCGCATCAACTTCATTTGTCACTTCGCGCTTCACTCCTGCGCCCAAACCGATGAGCGTCAGAATGGCAACCACACCAATAACGACACCAAGAACGGTAAGAAGCGAGCGGCCAATATTGCCCAAAATCGCACGAAAGGCCATGCGGAAATATTCAAGAATACGAGCGATCATTTGGCACCTCCAGATGTTATTGATGCAACTTTACCATCGTGTAGTTCTAAGACGCGATCTGCGAGTCTGGCAAGGTCTGACTCATGTGTAACAAGTATGATGGTTGTTCCTTGATCTTTGAGCTGCAGGAGTAATTTCATGATCTCGGCACTTGTCTTGGAATCAAGGTTGCCGGTTGGTTCATCAGCAAGGACGATCTTTGGATTTGTCACAAGTGCGCGCGCGACGGCAACGCGTTGGCGTTCGCCGCCAGAAAGTTCATTTGGCTTGTGCTTCATGCGATTCTCAAGATCGACGCGCTTCAGGGCCTCCTGGGCGCGATGACGGCGTTCAACAAGACCAATACCCTGGTAGATCAAAGGCAGGGCAACATTTTCTGCTGCGGAGAGGCGCGGAAGGAGATTGAATGTTTGAAACACAAAACCAATAGAGTGCCGACGAACGTGCACAAGTGAAGAAAGCGACTTACCGCTGATATCTTCGCCATCAAGCGCGTACGTGCCTGTTGTGGGTATCTCCAGCGCACCAAGAATATGCATAAGTGTTGATTTGCCCGAACCACTCTGCCCGGTCACGGACAAAAACTCACCTTGCTGCACATCAAAACTCACATCGTCAAGCGCGGTGATCGTTTCACCACCGAGATGAAATTTCTTTGTGAGATTTTTGACACTAAGATATGCCATCCTAATTGAGTGACCAATCAATAAGTCGCGCGACGTCGTTATTCCGCGACGCGCGTGATCCTGAACCCAAAACAACAATTATGCGCTCTTTGCCGTCGCTGCCGCGGACCTTCACGCCAAGATTATACAGTGACTCATCAAGATAGCCTGTTTTGGCAATGCGAAGCGGTTTATCATTCAGACCGGAAGCGAGGTACACCGGATTTTTGATCGTGCGCACTTCGCCGGTATTGAGTTTGGTATAAGAGTCGGTTCCTTGCACCGTTACCTGCGAAAGACCGAGACGATGACTTGCATACTCAAAAAGTTTTGCAAGATCGCGTGCGCTTGCCTTATTCTCCGTATTCAACCCGCTCGGCTCCACAAAATGCGCCGTGGTCATTCCAAGACGCTTTGCAAGATCATTCATTTTCGTGACGAATACATCGCGAGACAATCCTGTAGAGCGCACAAGGGCATATGCAGCATTATTTGCGGAACCCGTAAGCATTGCTTCAAACAAATCGCGTACGGTAATAGTATCGCCGGGACCTACTGCAATTTCAACTCCAGGAATCGGCTGAGGATGATCGTCATCCGTAATAGTCATGACTTTATCCCAATCCGGATTCGCTTCCAAAAAAGTCAATGCTGTCGCGATTTTTGTGATACTCGCAATCGTACGTACGGTATCCGCGTTCTTATCATAGAGTGTCGTCCCTGACTGTGGATCCCACACAATACCCGTCGCGCCATTTATTGACGGCGTCGTGCTTGATGGCACTGCGCCGGATGTCTGGCCGGCGGCATCATCTGTTGGCTCAACAACAACCTTTGCAACGCCCTCAGCCGGATCCGCAAGCGCAGCGAATGCGGTGTGTTCAAGATCAATAACGCGACCCGCAACAAAGGGCCCTGTGGAAACAATCTTTACCACAACGGATGCACCGTTCTCTACATTTGTCACCCTCACGGTACTGCCGATAGCATAATCATTTGATGACGCAGTATAGGCGCGAGTATCGCGATACCAACTTGCAATTCCTTCCCGGGTGGCGTCTTCCTCAAACACCGCCACTTTTGAGTATGGCAGATGCGTGAACGCGCGTGCGCGCCGGACATCCAGCAGATTCACGGAACGCAGCGGCCGCCATTGCTGCCAGTTACTGTCCCAAAAATGTATGCGTTTTGTTTTTGTCGTGTCCGATGTATACGCGACTTCAATAATGACTTCTTTCGCAAATATTTTTATTGGATCCGTGCGTATATCAAATTCATAGACTTCTGAAACACGAGTCCATCCTTGAAGGTCGACTGTTCCAGCTGCGTCAGCATCGGTGATGTACACCGTTGCCTCACGGTCAAGCACATGGGGAAAAATACCCATGGTAAAATCACCACCCGGTTTGTGGATGGTATAGCCGCGCTCTATCGTCTTTTCATCAATATGCAGCCGAACATCGTTGGAATCAACCTTGGGTGTCCCTGCAACAGCGACGCCCACGGGGATAAAAGTCGGGAGCAAGGCAAAAAAACCAAGCAATGTGATGAAACGTTTTAGGGATGAATGTTTGCGCATAATTTTTTACTTGGAGCGGGCGAAGACTGGAGCGGGCGACCGGGCTCGAACCGGCGACCTCTTCCTTGGGAAGGAAGCATTCTACCACTGAACTACGCCCGCATGGTTCTTTGAACTGAGGTTGGAGTCTACGTCGCCTGTTTGTATGACCTGACACTGCCCCCGCTGGGCGGGGGTCCGGCTTTGCCGGAAACTACGCCCGCTTAGAGCGAGGTTCGCCTTCGTGGTCGGCGACCCGCAGATTTTGCCCTACCAAGCAGGTGAAACTATACCAAATGAGCACTGAGAACTCAAGGCTACAAAAAACCCCTACGATATGCTGTTTCTTGCGAGAAATTCGGCTATTTTCTGAAGGATTGGTTCGCGTTTTGCTGAGCGTAATACATGATGCGTCACGTCATCTGTGCGAACCCAATAGAGCTCTTTTTGCTCAGTCCCAAGATGTGTATAAACATACTCTGCGCTGCGTGGATCTGTTGCATAATCCTTATGCCCATAAATAAGCAGTGTCGGAACATGCACGTCGGGTAACTGAGGTTTTGTGCGCTTTTCAATGAAATGTAGCAACCGTTCAAAGGCGGCAACGGGTGTAACAATGTACTTCCCTTGCGCAAGATATTGCTCAGCGGTTTTGGCATCCTTTACCCAACTTTTTTTGTGGAATGCTTGCCCTGTTCTTCGCGCCAATGGAAGGAGAAATTTATTACGGCGTTCATGTGTTGTTTTTATCGGCATACCAACAAGAATCAAACCACGAATCCTGTATGGCTCGCGGAGCAACAAATCGATCGCAAGACTGCCGCCAAAGGAAAACCCGAGGATAAAAAATGCTGAAGCGTGCTGTCGTAAGAGTGCAAGTCCCTCCAATGCGCTTTCGCGCCATTCCTGCTCAACGACCTCAGAGAGATTCTTTGGAGTACTGCCATGCCCCGCTATGCGCATATTCACCACGCTGTAACCCATGGCATGCAATGCCTCTGCGGTATCTTCAAGATCAGCGGTAGAACCGCCAAGTCCATGCAACAATAAAATACCCGTATTCCCACCGGGGTAGATACGCGTACGTGCGCGTGGATGTACGCCTTGTTCTTCTATTGCACGCGGTTCTGGCATGCGAGGATGTGTTGACGAGTGGGTTCCATATGCTACCATGCAATGCGCTGCAGATAAGTGAAAACATATGCCGATGTAGCTCAGTTGGTAGAGCAATGCTTTCGTAAAGCAGAGGTCGTCGGTTCGACTCCGACCATCGGCTCCATTCTTCGCCAGTTACCCTTTAAGGATAACTTCGCCTGTTTCCTTATCCCATGAAAATCCTGGAAGAAAAACATGCACGCGGCCACTCTGCAGTTCTTGTGTGATGTAATCCTCAATACCCTGGGTAAGAAGCAATATATGGCTTGCCTGTACTTGCTCAGGGGTTCCTGCTTCTTCGTCTGCTGCGATATGATCCGTCACCTTGATGATATGAAAACCAAACTGTGTACGAATAATATCGGAAACTTGGCCCGGCTCCAAAGCGAATGCGGCCTGTTCAAATTCTTCAACCATCTGGCCACGACCAAAGAGACCAAGGTCGCCCCCCGCTTCAGCGGATGTATCTTCTGAATACTCTCTTGCAAGGGCGGCAAAATCTGCACCCTCTGCACGAGCCAATGCAAGTACTTCTTCCGCCTTCACGCGCGCAGCCGCATTCACTTCTTGCTCATCGTCGCCGGCAAGTGCGGTCTGTAATGCGGTGCGATAAAGAAAAGGTGTGATGACCTTTTTCTGAAATTCTTCTGGTGTCCAGCCATACAGCGTTTCAATGGTTGAAGAAACATAATTTGCATCTCCGCCAGACTCATCGATGGCGCTTTGATATTCCTCCGCAACTTCCTCATCGGTCACGCGAATCCCCCGCTCACGCGCAAGCTGGATCATCATCTCATCTCGAACGCCGCGATTCAACGCCAAGAGTGCAATATCATCGGCAGTCGGTGCTTCACCGAGCTCTGGTGACTGTTTTACTTGTTCATCATAGTACTGCGTCAGTGCATCAACATCTCCCTCATAATCCAACACGCCAATCACTTTCCCTTCAACAAAAACAGCGGGAAAATGCAGACTCCGTACGACGCGCTGCGTAATGGAATCGTTCCAGCCAAACGTATAGTAGCCAAAGGCAAAAATACCAACAAAGACGACAACGAACCCTAAAATCAAGAGAAAGAATAACGAGAGGGCGCGAAGCGATTGTGGTTTTTGGAGAAGGTCTTCACTCATGTGTTTTTCTTAAAAAAATATTGGATCCAATTTTCAATGTTATGTTGCGTTGTGGCATTGGTTGTTGCGGTCTCCACGACTATTTCGTCTGGCGTGCCACTGCCCGTTGGAACGGTCACTGTTTGCTCGCCAGGCTGCGTGAAACCCAGCTTCAAACGCGCCTGCTCCTCACGATACGTGTCTGACTGAAAATATGCAATGCGTCCTGTCAGTGTGGCATTCTGTTCCTCAAGCTCCGCAATCCGCTGATCAAGGTCAGAAAACTGCTGGTCAAGGGAATAGCGGCGCACCACCTCGCGGCCAATACCAACCAAAAAAACGAATGAAAGGCCGATAAGTGCGACAAGGACGATGCGCGATTGCACAACGGATTTGAATTGTTCTCGTGTAGTGTGCCGTATCATGCCAACGTATTGTACGGAAGCGGCCGCACTTTGTAAACTACTTCTCTTTTCGGCGTTTTCTGAGGTCTATTGGAGCACCTGTTTCATTCTCATTTTCCAGAAAGTCTTCAAGCGCCTCTGTTTTGCCATTTTCAGCCGCTTCATGTTCGGCATCGAGTATCTTATGGAGTTTCCCGCTCGTCATGCCTTTTTTGATTTTTTGCACCATCGCAAGTAATTCAGAGGCGGTCAAGTCATCCTCATTATGCATTTCCTGCTGTACGGTCTGCTGCAACTTCGTTACCAGCTCCTGCACCTGTTCCGGGTGATGCACGCCTTCGAGTTCCAGATTATTCTTTGCCCCAGCAGTCTGTACGATAACATTGCCGTATTGAAACATCGTTTGCCATGGACCCCCAACGGAAAAACTGACGTCCTGTATCTTTGAAAGCGTTGCCTCAGAAACGGTGCGATGAAAAAAACCTTTTTGATCCACATCAACAAGGCGCTCATTCGTTAGAATGAATGCATTAAGCGACCAAACGATCCATGAACGTATCGCCCACAAGGCGCCAAGAAGAAGAACAAGGAAAAACCCAAAAAGTCCCCAGCCGCCAAACTGTACAAGCCATGCAAACAGGAACACGTCAATCACAATAAGCAAACCGGCCAAAAAAAGCGGAAACCCCATGGTGAGCCAAAATGGCCGCACGATGGCAATGACCTCTTCCCCCTCCTTCAAATTTCTGATAAGATAATTTTCGAACATGGCTAAAAAACGTACAAAAGTTCAAAAAGCGTGGGTTGTCATCGCGATTGTCATGATACTCGGGATGCTCATATTCACTGTGTTACCATTCGTTGGGTACAATACCGCGTCGTAGTCTTTAGGATCGTTTGAGAATAGCGAGGAAGGCATCTTGTGGGATGTCTAATTTTCCCATGGAGCGCATGCGCTTCTTTCCTTTTTTCTGCTTTTCGAGAAGTTTGCGCTTCCGCGTGACATCGCCACCATAGAGCTTTGCCGTTACATCCTTGCGCATCGCAGGAATGCTTGCCGATGCAATGATCTTTCCACCGAGCGCGCCTTGTATCTTCACCTCAAACATCTGGCGCGGCAGCAGGCTTTTGAGTCTATCAACAACCCCGCGCGCAACGCTGTATGCCTCGTCACGATATACGATGCTTGCAAGCGGTTCCACCGGTTCATTTGCTGCGAGAATATCAAGCCGCACAACATCGGTAGGCTGATAGTCCTTCAGTTCATAATTAAGCGATGCATACCCTTGGGATGCACTCTTTAGTGTATCATAAAAATCCAATAGGAGCGCTGAAAGCGGCACTGTGTACTTCAAAATAGCGCGCTCGCCCTCAAGATACTCCGTTGTCGTATACTTTCCGCGGCGCTTTGCCAAGAACTGCATGAGCGGGCCCACATATTCTTTTGGCGTGACAATATCAATGGACATGATCGGTTCAAATACTTCCTGGATCTCTGAAGGGTCAGGAAGATCTATCGGCGTGTGCACGGTCTTTTTTTCTCCATTGGTCTTGGTGACGCGATACTCAACAGAAGGCACCGTTACCATGAGGTCCAAACCATATTCGCGTTTGAGGCGCTCCTGAATGATTTCCAAATGCAAGAGGCCAAGAAAACCCGCGCGGAATCCGTACCCTAACGCGGGCGAATGCTCTGGTATATATGTGAGCGATGCATCGGACAAAACAAGTTTCTCGAGCGCGTCGCGCAGCTGAGGGAAATCATCACCCTCCTTACAGTAAATCCCCGCAAAGACCATCGGCTTTACCTCGCGGTATCCCGGAAGCGGCAGGGCGATGCTTTTTTCATTTGAAATCGTGTCGCCCACGCGCACCTCTGCAACGTCCTTGAGTCCTGTCACGACATACCCTATTTCGCCCGCGGTCAATTTTTCTCGCTTCTTCGGCTTTGGCGTAAGGACGCCAACTTCAATAGCTTCGCTCTCTGCTTTTGTGCCAAGAAAGCGCAGGCTCTGCTGCGTGCTGAGTACGCCATCAACCACGCGTACTTCTGCCACCACGCCCTGGTAATCATCAAAACGCGAATCAAAAATAAGGGCGCGAAGCGGAGCGGCAGCATCCCCGCGAGGTGCGGGAACGCGTTCGATCAATGCATCAAGAAGCGCATCAACACCCTCACCGGTCTTGCCGGATGTAAAAAGAATATCAGCACGCGTACATCCAAGAATGCCAATCACTTCCTGCGCAACAAGTTCTGCGTCCGCGTTCGGCAGATCGATCTTGTTCACAACGGGAATGATGGTAAGTTCTTGCTCAAGCGCAAGATAAAGGTTCGCAAGCGTCTGCGCTTCAATTCCCTGCGTTGCGTCAACCAAAAGAATGGCACCTTCAACCGCGGCGAGTGCGCGAGATACTTCATAGGTAAAATCCACATGCCCGGGGGTATCAATGAGATTTAAAATATGCCCCTTCCACTCCATGCGTACGGGCGCGAGTTTGATGGTGATTCCGCGTTCACGCTCAAGTTCCATCTGATCCAGCAGCTGATCTTTCATATCCCGCTGTGCCACGGTATGTGTTTTCTCCAACATACGGTCTGCAAGCGTTGACTTCCCGTGGTCAATATGGGCAATGATACTGAAATTGCGTATGTGCTGTTGATTCATAACTGCTCAGTAGTAAAGCAGGGTTTGCCAAAAAGAAAAAGGGGCGACGGTCGTCAGACGTCCGCCACCCCCTTGAGAATCACGCCACCTTCTCGGTTGGTGGGTCGCGTCGTGCGTCAAGAGTGTCAACGCGCTTTGCGACGTAAAGGTGAAAGATCGGGCCCAGAGGAGTTTCCTCGCGAACGGTGATGACGATGTCGTGTGCCGACGTGTCAATCACCGAATGAGCCTTGAATGCCTCCATGAGAAGGCGTTGCTCGGCGCTCATCATCGACCCTCGATCTGCTTGGTATGGTACGAAACCACCAGCTTCTGAGAGTCTTTGACGAACTGACCGACGGATGCCGCTCCCCAGATGAGGAGGGCTAGAATCACCGCCATGGCGATTCTTTTGGGAGTTACCACGACGATACGCATCGTATCCTCTGATTTCTCCCCCCCATCAGAGCCCACATAAATGATCTTTGATGGAGGGGAATCACGCGGCTTTGTAGGCTACGCGATCCCCCGGATGGTAACGGACTGGATGCCCAGGGTCAAGCCCTAGGGCGATCTCCCACTTCTTCGAGCTGGGCTTTGAGCCAACTCGGGTCGAGGGTGATCACTCCAAAAAATCCGCGAATGATAGCAACGAACGTGCGCATTGGTTTGCCCTCCTTTGCGCGGGTTTGAGGTTCGACGAAAAGCAGCTATCTGCCGGCACCTGGGCTCGAGGAACATACGAGATGTTTTTCCGAGCAACCGCTTTCTTGCACTCTCATACAAGAAGATACGGTGTACCGGCATAGAGCTGCCTTCGTAAGAACACAATGGAGGTGGACTGCTGATTTTACACCCCGAAGGATGAACCAGCCGAAGTTAGTGAGTAGGAATAGAACAGTCGAAACCGTTCTACCCATTACGCTAGCCCCTGCGGCGATATCGAGAGACCTCGACGAAACGCCTCCCCCTCCATAGTGCTCATACGAAAAATACACACATCGCCTAGAGCGACATGGTTGGTGAGAGTGTGTTTTCAATGATCCCCCTTGTCCAGCTTGCGAGAGTTCCCCTTTTTCAATAACAGAGAACTATACCATACCCTCAAAATCCTGTCAAGTGTTGCGGCAAGATAATTCCACTTTTAAAGCTAAGATTAGCTATTTTATTCTATCGCTGCACCAAAGAAATGATCTGTGGTAAGTACTTTTGAATACTGTATGCTGCCTGCCCCCATTGAAATTGGTTCACTATCCTTGCTTGTCCATGCAAAGTCGAGAGATTCTGGAATCGTGAGCGTATGGCGCAATGTGGTGTTATGCGCTCCTGCCTGAAGCTGCATAAAGAGTGAGTACGCATAGGGCAAAGAATCCGCAAAGATAAAAGGCGTACGATACACTACTGTTGCTGTTTCAGTTTCTCCTGCTTCGGTGCCAATCCAGTTGCCAAAAACCACCCGACCAAACTCATGTGAAAGACGAGTGCCGCTTTGTTCATCAATAACCACCGAGCCACTTACCGTAGTAAGGAATGGATCGATGATCGCATCCTCATCCGGGTGCTGCACGAGATCACGATCTATTGCGGTAAAATTCTCCGCAGAAACAAGCGTGCTTCCCTCCGGTACATAAAAACGCATATATGCCATATTCTTGATCCCCTTCTGCGGGTCTGCTGGATCTCCTGCATGCGTTCTTTGCACCGTCAGTGTGTGTTCAATTTCTGCTCCCTCTGTCATGCGTGTACTAAGATCCAACTCCATCGTCATGACGTCATCGGTCTTGCCACCACCGATATTTGTTGCAACAACCATCAGCGCATCCTGTGGTGCGGCAAGCACTTCCCCGCTCCAACCAGCTGATTGAATGCGTTCCTGCACTGAAGCATCACGACTATAGAGCTGCAAATCCCGCGACGCGAGGGCGCTAGAAAATGTTCCCGCAACACCGGGAATCGTATCTGCGGAGAGAGAAAGAACTTTCGTAAAAAGCACGGGGATCAAATCTGCAATGAACTGTTTTGGTTGATTGACTGTTATATCAAAATCATTCGAAGCCTTCTCTTGTGTAATTGAAACGAAATTCTCCGGGTCGACCTTTACATCATACCCATCCAAGGCAAGTGGTCCTGTAAAATCAAGGAGGCTTGTGATGACTTCTGGCGTGATGGCAAGAATGCCATCAATGGGGAATCCACGCGCATCAACATAGAATTCATTGAACTTCTCTGCGCTGGTAGGAAAATCCGGCCACCAATTTGCATCCTGCACCTGCCAATGCTTATTGATAAGTTGCAATGGACTCGGCGGGACCAGTTTCTTTGTCAAATAATCGTTGAGGGAATAAGGACCCTTGCCAGGAACATCGATCACTGAAAGCTTTCCCTCGTCTGCGGCGAGAACCACAAAGCTGCCAAGAAAACCTCCGGTGGCTCGAAGCTCTGTGGTGTTCTGAAACCACACAACAAACTCCTTTCTTCCTTCAAAGCCCAAAAAGTACTGCAACAATGCCTGTGCATCGTCAATGCTCTGCACGGTATCATTGAGTAACGGGAGCTGCTCTGCAAGCGCGGTAAAATCTTCACGGAAATTCTCCGGCAAAGCATCGGGGTGTATGGATGCGAGGTGTGATAATCCCTCAGTAACATCATCCTGCACGGCAATCCACTCCGGCGCAACCAATTGCTCGGAAATAGTAATGGTCGGGAATCCTTCCTCTTCAAAGCGGATCCCATCAGACGCAACAGGCGCAAGAATAGCGCTCACCGCAGCACCGGCGCGTGAAAGGCGTTGGCCGGCGAGTAAGATATGGTATGCATTCTTGACGGTATCCCCTGTTGGCAGGGCGGCAAGGATCTTGAGTGTACCTTCTGAAACAGGCATACGATCCATTGCTTCTGCAAAGGCTCGCTCGGCTGCAAGAAAAGATTCCTGCGCATCAGTGAACTGCAAGGTAAACGCCTGATCGCGAGCCGAGAGAAGATGATCATATGCTTCTGTTGCAACGCCAAGCACTTCACCCTTGGCGTCCTGCACCTTGCTCACTGCAACGCCGGCAAAAATAGCAAGCACGAGAAAGCAAGCGACCAATGTGAACTGCATGAATCCCCGCACGCCATTCGTATTCAGTGCAATACGTATTGGCTTGCGTTCACGCCTGGGACGAGCCTCCTTCTCTGGTTTAGTAAAATGTGATGCCGTGTACTTTTGCTTCTTCTGTATTGAGGGTTCTGCTGTTCTTTGTTTGCGCAAATCCAAAATATTCTCCGAGGGAATATACTTTCTTTGTCCTTTTGAGATGTGGATACTCATGCCTGTTCGTAAATAGAGCGTGTTTCTTCCACCATCGCATTCCAAGAATACCGCGGAAGAACATTTGTTGTCCCGTTTCGCACAAGGCTTGCGCGTAGCACTTCATCATTCAGAATGCGGCGCATATGTTTTGCCATATCATATATATCATGCGGGTCCATGTACTCTGCACCATCAGCAAGAATTTCCGGCAAACATGAAGCCTGCGCGGCAAGAACGGGTATTTTATGCATCATTGCTTCAAGCGGGGGCAAACCAAAACCTTCTTCCAATGAAGGAATAATGTATGCAGCCGCGTGCGTATACAGTGCCGAGAGTGTCGCATCATCAACATACCCCGTAAAAACGATACGATCGCTTATATCAAGCTCACGCGCATAGTCAACGAGGCGGGTGTAGAAATAATCCATCTTGCCGACGAGAACAAGTTTTGTGGCGTCATCATCCTCGCTGAAAAGCTTCATTGCCTCCAGGAGTTTTTCAAGATTTTTGTGCGGATACGCATTGCCGATATAAAGAAAATACGGTTGTTGCACTGCTGCAGGTATCACGCCTGTGGCACTTGCGGCAAGATCATCCACACCTTCATATGTCACGACGATTTTTTTTGATGGAAGCTCAGGAAAATGATCCAGAATCTGATCCTTAGAATAGCGCGATACCGTGATGATCTTCTGCGAACGGTGAAGGGCGGACCGGATCACAAGATCATACGCCTTGCGCTTTACAAAATACCGAAGCGGACCGAGCGTTGTTGCGCGATTCGTTGGGAAGCGCGTGAGAATAAGATCATGAATTGTCACAATAAATGGTTTCCGATACAGCAACGGCACATTAAAGTGCGGAAAATGCATGAGATCCAAGCCATCACGATTCAAAAGGCGCGGAAACGCAATCTGTTCCTGCAGGCTATACCAACGAAAAGGCGCCAGTACTTTTTGAAAGCGTGGCGAGCGGGGCGTGAAGGCATCCATATTCTCGCGCCGCAAATAAATGCGGTAGGTATGCCCATCCTCCTTATCCTGCAGATACTGGATGAGTTTTTCTGTATAGCGCCCGAGTCCCTTGCCAATAGGGCCAAAAAACCGAGCGTCAATCCCTATGCGCATATGCTAGATAGTGGATCGCGGTGCTTCGTGTTGTGGTCGCAAATAATGCAAACCAATCGCAACAATCATGCCAATGATGAATCCTGCGATAAGTCCAAGAAGAGTCGAAAAAATAACGTTCGGCTGCTTTTCTACAATAACGGGCTCACTCGCGACAACATCAAAAAGCGCTTCCTGGTTGCTTGTCTTGTTCAGCTCCTTTACGCGGGCCTGCGCTGTTTCAATGATGGACTGAGAGATCTGCTCCGCACGCTCGCGGGTCGCCTCATGAAAACGAAGAACGATATTCTGCGAAGAATACTTCCGTGTGCGGAACTTGTTGGAGAATGCATCAATAGAAGTGATTTCTGGCTCAATACCCGCATTGCGGTACATTTCAAGAAGCACTGATGGCGTTGAGAACCAACTCACAATTGTCTGCGAAAAAAGGTCCGCAGCTTGAATCGCATAATAGCCATCATATTGATAGTCTGGCGTATCTTGGCGGCTTATGCGATTGACCGCAAAGGAAATAGAAGTGTCATACACCACATCCTGTACGATACTACTCACCAGAAACCCCGCGAGCCCGCCGAGAACCGTAATGATGATCATCGCTGCAATGAAGCGCTTAAAGACGAGTTGATAGTCGTTGAGTTCCATATTCTATTTTTTAAAAAGATTATGTTGTTGCGTAATATACTCCAAAATATTTTTTTTGAATGTCTCCGTACTAAAGGTTTGTGCGTGTCGTTGAATCTGTTGCGGATCATACTCTTCTGGTTTAAAACGAATGACGGCATCCGCAAGTGATTCCCACATTTGGTCTTCAAAAAAGACTCCAGAGACATTTGGGATCACTGTTTCCATTGCACCGCCGGCATTATATGCGATGATGGGGCGACCTGCTGCCATTGCTTCGATCACGGTAATGCCAAAATCTTCTTCTTGCGGATTCAAAAATGCAATGGCCTTTTGATACAGCTTTGGCAAATCCTCATCACTTACGCGTCCGACAAATTCGATATTCTTTTTTGCCATTGCGCGTAGTCTTCGCAACTCTGGACCCGTGCCAAAAATCTTCAGTGGAATGCCAAGTTTATTGAACGCTTGTACTGCAATATCAAAACGCTTGTATGCGACAAGACGGCCACCCGTTAAATAATAGTTCCCCACCGAATCTGCTAGGGAAAAACGGGATGTATCAACTGGCGGATAAATCACATCACTCGTGCGGCGATAATACTTTTCTATGCGCCGCTGAACCATTTTTGAGTTTGCAATAAAAACATCGACACGATCAGCGGCCACCCGGTCCCAAATGCGAATATGATTTAATATATGCGGAAGCACCTTTTTTATAGCGGCATTATAAGAAAGCTCCTGCACATACCGATGCGTATCGCTCCAGAGGTATCGTGTTGGTGAGTGTAAATAGCAGATATGCAGTGTTTCCGGACGGGTGATAATTCCCTTTGCAAACGCAGAAGATGAAGAAATGACCACATCGTATTTCTCCAACTCATAACTCTCAACGGCAGTTGGCATCATGGTGAGATACCATTGATAATGCCGCACTGCGAACGGCATCTTCTGTAAAAATGAGGTGCGAATATCTTTGCCACGAAACGCCGGGTTCGCATCATTCTTGTCGTAAACCAGCGTGTAGAGCGGCGCTTCAGGAAAAATCTCCTGCAAGACCTGCACAACGCGCTCGGCGCCGCCATCCTGGGCAAGATGTTCATGAACGAGTGCAACTTTCATTACGCGGCGTGTTTAGAACCCAAAACGGCCATCGGCGTCCGCGCAAGGATGCTCATATCCAGAAGGAGCGACCAATGCTCAATATAATAGAGATCCAGCTTTACTTCTTCATTGAACTCAAGGTCTGAACGGCCAGAGATCTGCGCCATGCCCGTAATGCCGGGCTTGATGGTAAGCAATTTGCGCTGCTGGCGGTCATATTTATCCACTTCTCCTGGTTCATGCGGACGAGGCCCCACAAGACTCATTTCAAATCGAAGAACATTAAAAAGCTGTGGCAGTTCATCGATACTCGTCTTGCGAATAAAACGACCAACACGGGTAATGCGCGGATCATTTTTCATTTTAAAAAGCGGACCACTCCGTTCATTATGCTGCATGAGCTGCTCCTTCAGTTTCTCCGCATTCGGCACCATCGAACGGAATTTGTACATAGAAAAAGGACGGCCACTTTGACCAATGCGGTTTGACGCAAAGAAGATCGGTCCCTTGCCTTCCAGGCGGATAAGAATGGCCACAAGAAGAAACAGCGGCGACAGAATGGCAAGAAGAACGAGAGCGACAATAAAATCGTAAATCTGTTTAAGAATCTTCCCCCATCCATCAAGGGGGGTACGCTTAATTTCAATGATAGGAATGCCAGCGAGAGTCTTCACATCAATGCGCAATACTTTTGCATCCATGATATCCGCGGTGTAGCGAAAAATCTTGTGGCGATCGCTCGCGAGATCAACGAGCTTCATGACATCATTCCGTGGCAGGCTCGCATCCGCCTGAATCACCTCGTCAATCTTATTCTCCTGTGCAAGCACATCAATCCTGCGAAGGCTCTCATCGGTAATCCCATCAAAACGCTCGAACACGCGGTATCCAAGTTTTGGATGTTGTGCAAGGTATTCCTGCACAATGGTCGTCGTGCGATCCGCCCCCACGAGTACCACGCGATGCGTGCCAATCCCGCGAGAAAAAAGCGCATGCTGCAACGCATAGATAAGCGTGCGGCCGATCGTAACATAGAAAAATGCAACAACCCAGCCAGCAAGGATGATGAACCGAGAAGAAAAAAGCTCGCGTTGAAAGAAGATCAGAAGAATAACAAAGAGAACGCCGGTTGAAACGGCAAAGAAGATACGACCTATTTCATCCACCATGCGCCGCGTCGAACGGATAATGTACAGGCCTGATAGCGCAAAGACGACAATAAACAGTGTCGCAACAATCAACACGATATTCACCCACTCGCTCAATGCCAAATCAAAAATAACCGGACGAATGTCCTGCACAAACGTCCAATAACGTAATGCATAGGCCGTCAGACCCGCTGCCACGATAAGCAACCAGTCAATAACGACAAGCAACGCTGCAAAAATGAGTTCAGATTTCTTCATAGCTTCTGGGGGTCCCCGCAAACGAGGTGCGCACAAGGAGCAGCCTTGAGCGAGTGTAGCGAGCGAAAGGCGTCGCGACACGTAGCACGCGTTTGTGGCGTAGAAACGAGGCTTCGCGCGAAGGGTGAGGCGAGCTCATGTGATGAGCTCGCAAAACCCGCAGCGCGAAATGAGTTGGGGACGCAACTTCACGATAAGCCGAATTCTGTCCCTACATTCCTCACGGTTTGCAGGTGATGATCATCTCTCTTGCCGCGTTGTCACCAACGCGATCCAGCAATCTACCCGCTCGGCGCACCTCACAAAATGAAGCACGCGAGCCTATTCGATCTTGCACCGGATAGGGTTTGCCACGCTGATCTGTTACCAGACCTGCCTGTGGGCTCTTACCCCACTCTTTTCACCCTTACTCCGCCTTCGCTCCTCACTCCGTTCAGAGCTACGGCGGACAGGCCTATTGCACGATGCAATAACAGGGGCTTGTCCGTCGTAGCCCTTTGCGAAGCAGGGGGCGAAGACGGAGCGGTATTGTCTCTGTGGCACTTTCCCTAGGATCACTCCTGCCACCATTTCGGTGGTATCCACTTCCACGTGACGCTCGTCGCACTCCCATTTTTAGAGTGCCGCGAGCACCACGTGGGGTGTTCGGACTTTCCTCTCCGCCTTCGCTCCT
Organism: Patescibacteria group bacterium; assembly: GCA_041671225.1. Lineage (GTDB taxonomy): Bacteria > Patescibacteriota > Patescibacteriia > JBAZBY01 > JBAZBY01 > JBAZBY01. Next base: position 749,033 of record JBAZBY010000001.1, on the reverse strand, counting down.
CACTCCGTTCAGAGCTACGGCGGACAGGCCCTTTTGTGCTTACGGGGCTTGTCCGTCGCAGCCCTTTGCGAAGCAGGGGGCGAAGACGGAGCGACCATCTTGTGAAGTTGCGTCGATGATTACCATAGGAAAAATAAGCGTTTTTGTCAACGCTCTCCTGTTTATTCCTGTACCGCGTCCAATGCAGCGTTTACCAGCGCGTCGGCTTCTTTATTCTCTTCGCGTGGAACATGCGTGAACGTCACTTTCTTGAATTTTTGAATGAGATTCCACACTTCAACGAATCGTTTTTGAATATCAGGATGCTTCACTTTATACCTACGATTCAGTTGTTCAACAATAAGCTGTGAATCCATGAATGCTTCAATTGTTTCTGCGTGTAACTTCTTTGCTTCTGTAAGCGCGGCAATCATCGCAAAGTACTCTGCTTGGTTATTGGTATCCTCCCCAATATATTTTGAAACCGTCGCAAGCACGGTTCCGTCCGGGCTCTTGAGAATCGCGCCGATCCCCGCGGGTCCGGGATTGCCTCGCGAGCCACCGTCTGTCCATAGCTGGATATGTTTTGTCGTTTTCATTGCTGATGCAGCATAAAATCTTCGATGCGTAATTGAAGAGACTGCATCCCATTCCACTCATTCTTCTCGATGACGGCAACAATATCAAGGCGCGTGCCGTGTGTCAGGCGCTCTGCATCCTTGCCGCGGCGAAACGCGATGGTCTTGCGGCTGATCTCACCCTGGGTCAATGTCATGCGCAGGTGGTCCCCCTCTGCGCCTACTGTTGAAAAATCTGTAATAGCAACGTCTTTGATCAAAAAACGCGGCTGCGGGTTTGCTTCACCAAATGGCTCAAGACGTTCCAGATCATCAAGGAGATCCCATGTGATATCAAAAAATGTTATCTCCATATCAACGTGCAATTCAGGACGCAGATCTTCATTTGTCAGCGCCTTTGCCGCTGCTTTTGTGAGGCACTGCTTGAACGTTGCGTATGCTTCCTGATCCTTTGCCGTGAAACCGCATGCCTGCGGATGACCGCCAAATTTTGTTAAACCAGCTGAGCACTGCTGCACTGCCTCGATCATATTGAATGCAGAAACGGAGCGGCCAGAGCCGTTCACGTCGCTGTCTTTGCCTGCCACGATCGCCGGAAGGCCATAATGATGCACGAGCTTGCCTGCCACAATACCCACAACGCCGCGCTGCCAGCCTTCTCCTTCCGCAAAAACGATCTTTGTTTTTTCATCCGGCGTGCCGATCTGCTGTATCGCTTCACGCGCCATGGAATCCGTAAGCGTCTGCCGTTCACGATTCGTGCGCTCAAGATCTTCCGCAAGCGATGCCGCCTCCTGATCATCATCTGTCACGAGCAATTGAAACGCCGTTGACGCATGCTTGAGCCGGCCGGCAGAATTGAGCCGCGGCGCAATCTGAAAGCCGATAGATTGCGTATTCGCGTCACGGAGCGCTGTGCGCATCGTTTTTTCCAATGCAAGCAGGCCTTTTCGGCGCGTCTTGCGCATAACGGCAAGTCCAAAGGTCACCAATGATCTATTCTCATCCACAAGCGGCATGATATCCGCTACGGTGCCAATAGCAACCAGATCCAGAAGCCATTTCTCCCAACCTTCGGGCAGCGGCGTTTCCCGAAAGTCCTTTGCATATACTGAACGCTTTAAAAGCGCTGTTGCGAGTTTATATGAAACACCGGTGCCTGAAAGGCGCGCAAAGGGGTATGTTTCAGCTTTCACTGCGGGATTCACGATTGCATAGGCATCAGGCAACTTCTCTGGCTCGGTGTGATGGTCGCTAATAATGACATCCACTCCCCGCTCATGTGCGAGTGCAATTTCTTCAACGTTTGTGATTCCCAGATCGTTCGTGATGATAAGCGTACTTCCGCCTTTTGCGATCTCTTCAATGGCCGGAAGATTCATGCCATACCCTTCGGTCATCCGGTAGGGAATGTAGACATCAGGCGTGATGCCAAATTCCCGAAGTGTACAAAAAAGAACCGCAGCACCCGCAACACCATCTGCATCGTAATCTCCGTAAATGGTTATCTTTTCCTTCTTTTTGAGCGCAGTAAGGATTCTTGCAACAGCCTTTTCCATATCACGAAAAAGAAAAGGATCGTGCGGATCATGCGAATATTCCGGTTCTAAAAAAGCATCAACTGCCTCTTGTGTTTCTTGGCCACGCTGAAAAAGCAGTGCCGTGAGGATCCGGGACTGCTCAGGAAAACGCTTGTAAAACTCTTCGGGTGGCGCCTGCCGTACCAACCAATGCTGTGTATTCATGAAAGCAGTATAGCGCAGAGTGACAAAGATGAGAACCTTTTAAAATACAATACTATCACCATATACTCCCATCAGGATCACCATGAATGACATACACGCACTTTTCGCTTGCACCAGAAATGCAAGAAACGAAAGTCCCGAGACCAGATTCATCATTACGCCGCTCCAGTGTGAATTCCAAAGTGAAGCTGTCAGCGCCATCTCCAACTGGCTGTGATCGATTGGCGGTATACCTGTAGGCATAAGATATCAAGCCATATGGGCAAGTGCCTTTAAAAATGGGATCGATTGGGGGGTGACCGGAAGCAAATTTTGTCCCCAGCAATGGAACCCAATTCAGACTATTTGGAACTCCATGAATATTTATCGATGAACAGATGCTGTAGGAATTGCAGCGTGATTCTGTAAATGTCGCCGACTGACTGCAAATAATGACACCGGGTGAATACGTATATGTCTGATCCACATACGGCCAGGCATTGTGGTCGCTGTAGTAGATTTGAAGCGCTTGCACGATCGCGCGAATATCAAGAATACGTCCTGCATCCCGTGCCTTATCCTGTGCGCCATTAAGCTTCGTTATACCAATACCAGAAAGAATCCCGATGATGGCTATTACAATGAGGAGTTCAATAAGTGTGAAGCCTTGAGTCCCTTTTTTCATAGGACGATGCTATTGATGGCTTGAAAACAACTTCCGCACAGAACGCCCTTCAGGGCTCTGCTGCACAAGAGGATTCTTTTTTATCTGTGGAAGCTCATCTTCGTAGGACAATCGCTTTTCCTGATAAAAAATGCCAACGGGGAACCGTGGCTCCGGACCTTCAAAAGCTTTTTCCATTGCATACATACGGTCATTGCTGCGATAATTTTTTTCTTCTTCCATGTTATAGATGCGCCGCTGCCAATAACTGTGCGTATTGAGCTTGTTAAACGTCTGGCATGGTTGAATGATATTGACGAGCGAGAACCCTTTATGCTGAATCGCCTTTTTGATCGTCTTGATGTTGTGCAAAAAATCAATGGCAAAGGTGCGCGCAACGAACGTTGCATTGTTTGCAAGCGCCAACGCGATCGGATTCACCGGTTCTTCTATGACGCCGTCTGGCGTTGTGGAAGCTTTGTAGCCCTTCATGCCACGCGGAGAGACCTGCCCCTGTGTGAGTCCATAGACCTGATTATCAAAAACAAGATAGGTGATGTCCTGATTCGCGCGCATCTGATGGAGAAAGTGAGATATGCCCTCGCCATACCCATCGCCATCCCCACCGGCAGCGAGCACTGTCAATCTATCATTTGCCATCTTGATTCCTGCGGCAACGGGCAATGGCCGCCCATGGAGGCCATGAAAACCATAGATATCCAGATAGCTCGCCATATTGCCTGAGCAACCGATACCGTACGCAATCGCGATGTTCTCGTTCTTTAAGCCCAGTTCAGTAAAAACGGTTTTCAGCGCGCGATAGATCGCCCAGTCCCCGCAACCAGGGCACCAGCTTGGATTCAATCCTGTTTCAAATTGTTCAGTTTTTTTTGGCATGGGATTCAAAGAATGTCACGATTTCGTGCGGATAAAAGGGACGTCCGTCATACTTCAACAACTGCTCATCCGTTGTGATGCCCGTGTGTTCGCGTAGGAGGCCGGCAAACTGGCCGGTCGCGTTACCCTCAATGCTCACGATGCGCTTTGCATTCTTCAGTTGGCGCATCACGCTTTTTATCGGAAAGGGAAACGCGTGTGTGATGTGGAGGAAGTTTGCTTTTCCGCCAGAGGAGGATCCCGCTCCGCGGGGTTTCTTTCCGCTATTGATGATATCAAGCGCATCAAGCATGGCGCCCTTGGTGGAACCCCAACCAATGAACGTCACGGCAGCATTCTTTGGACCATAGAGTCTCTGCTCTGGCATTTTTTTTGCATACGTCGCAAGTTTACGAAGACGCTTCTCATGCTGTATGTTGCGCGTTTCCGCTGTTTCATCCACAATCCCTTGTGGGTCATGTTCATCAGAATTCGCGATGAACATGCCATGCTTCATACCAGGGAGACTGCGAGGAGAAATTCCATCCGCGGATTCCTTATAGCGCGCAAAGGCCGCCCCCGCCTTGAGCTGCGACTGCTTCATCAGCTTGCCGCGGCGAATCTTCACCTTCTTTTCATCAAAGAGCGGCATCGAAACAAGACTCGCGGCAAGAAGTTTATCTGAAACAATGATCACCGGGGTTTGATACTCCTCTGCAAGGTTCAGCGCCTCCGCCGCCATGAAAAAACATTCTTCTGGATCGCCGGGGGTGAGCACAATGCGCGGAACATCATCCTGCGCGGTATGCAGCACAAAACGCAGGTCACCCTGCCCCGTCCATGTGGGCAGGCCTGTTGCGGGACCAGGACGTTGGACATCCACCATCACCACTCCCACTTCCGTCATACCGGCAAGGCCGAGCGCTTCACTCATCAATGCAAATCCCCCGCCTGATGTTGCGATCATAGAACGCGCACCGGCAAACCCCGCGCCAATGGCCATGTTGATGACCGAGATCTCATCCTCTGCGTGCTTCACCACCATGCCATATTCACGTGCATACTTTGCGACCGTGGAAAGGATCGATGATGACGGTGTCATGGGGTACCCCGCATAGAACTGCAGACCGCCGCGGATTGCGCCATACGCAAGAGCGGTATTCCCATCAATATTCATGAGTGATCGCTTTTTCTCTTTTGCCGGCGGCAGATGACGGAATCGACGCTTCCCTATCACAGCCGCACCTGCCTGCGCAAGCTGCATATTGAGGGTGATGACGTCCTTTCCTTTTTTGCCGAATGCTGTTTCAAGCACACCCTGGAGTAAGTGAAAGTCCAGACCAAATAATTGAACCGTCATGCCAAGGGCAACAACATTGCGCATGATGGGGTCCCCGTATTCACGTGCAATTTCTTCAAGCGGTGCAGGATACAGCTTCAGCTTCTTTGCCTTTGCCACGCGCTCAGGAATCTTCACGTATGATGCGTCATACACAACGGCAGCGCCGGGAACGAGTTCGTCCTGTTGCTCCCGCCAGGCGTCCTGATTCAAACAGATCAAAAAATCAACATCGGCATATGCAGAGCGCACCGGATCCGCGCCAGCCGCAACCTGATAGGTATTATGCCCGCCGCGAATAAGCGAAGGGTATTCAGAATAATCATAGGTAAAATATCCCGCACGCGTGAGCATGCGCGAGAACATCTGCCCGGTTACCTTGATGCCAAAGCCCGCTTCTCCCCCGATCTTCCAATTGAGAATGATGTTCTTATTCTTTTTTTGTGTTCGCCCCTTTTTCATAGTTTTCCGCAAATGTCCTTAAGGATGCTATGGACATCCATACATCCTGTATCTGCAACTGATCATGATTTTTTGAAAAGATCCGCTTGATGCGTAACGGGTGCCAGCGTACAAGATTCACTTTGAGCCCCCAACGGTAGAGGCGCGTGAACCAGGAATTCCTCTTCAGCGGAATGATATCAACCGGCCAGTCTTTAAAGTTATATGCGAGGATCGTGCGTGCACGGATCGCCACTGCTTCTTCATATGGCGTGTGCTCATCAATATACGTTATGAGCACTCGAAGATTCTTCTTCGCTTCCTCTTGAAACCGCTCACGCCGCTCCAATGGCTGGTACTCCTTCAGGATGCGCATGAGTCGTCGATTATCCAGGTGTATACCAATAAACACCTCACCCCATTTGACCTTTGTTCCATCTGAGAGCTTGATCGTACTCCCATTATAACGCAGAAGATGCACGCGAAAAATAGAGTTTGGAACGGCGCGGAAGCCTGAGAGTCGACGCCAGAAGACATCGCGCGTATCAAGTAGAATATCCAGCAACCATTTAATCATACCCTTATTCCTTTCCTCTATATTATACCATACAGCAAATGCCGTGTCTGTTGACGTATGGGAGAAAAACTGATAAGCCATAGCAGCCTTGCATCGCTGGGCTGCACACAAACCTACAACCGTTTGGAGGGTGCCATGCCACGAAGCTTCAAGCCGCTACTGTTCCTTTACGGAAACCCGGTGGGGTACGAATCCATCTTCAACGAACTTCTGCGTGCCGCACAGGAACGCGATTGGGCAGTCCACACGGACTCACCCACCTTCAGCGGCGTGCTCCAGTCACTCGGAGTTCCGCACCAGCTCGATCAGGGCCGGTTCGCATACGCGCTGCTCGAGCAACTGATGACCACGGCGGATGTCGTGCCCGACGACGGGACGGTGGATGATGCTCCTGGTGCGGCGGAAGAGATCCCCGGCGCCAGAACGACGATGCGCGAGATGCGCTTTGCCATTTACCCTGGAGATCAGGATCTCCGGGACTACGTCACGGAGCACCTCCTGCCCATGCTGGCCATTCGGCGCCTCCCGTGGCGGATCGCCATCCTCACAGGCTGGAAGGAGCCGTTTGCCTGCCCCGAGACGTGCATCCCCGGGCAGGTGCAACTCAACGCCACCGACCTGTTCCCGCTCTTCGGAGAGCCCATCCCCATAGAGGCGACTCTCGCCCCGGCGTAACCACGCCTCCCGTTCCTTGTACCCATACCGAAACGCCCGGCCTCCCTCTCGAGTGCCGGGCGATTTCACTTTGTGTTAAAGAAAACGCTTGGCGTGCCGCGCGATCACTGCAGCTTCGTCGGAAGGAAAGCGAAAGATCCTTACCTTACGCAAGCGCGGGAATGGCCGCATGATCTCGCGCCATAGCCGCACATTCACGCCGCCAATGCCGCCAGTAAAAACGATGACATCTACCTTCCCTCCGAGCAGCGTTGCATACCCGCCAAGGTAGAACCGAACGCGGCGCAAAAAAAGCTCCAGCGCAAGCTTTGCGTCATGGCGCTGTGTTTTTGAGATAGGGAAAGACTGCACGCCTTTCTCTTTGGAAAAGCCCGCGGCATAGAGCACATCGCGAAAATCCTTCATGCCCGTAAGGCCATACCACCCGGATATATGGTTGAATGCATTATCCAGCTCCTTTATCGTCTTCCCCTGCTTCAGAAGATACAGAAGAATGCCCGGATCAATATCCCCGACGCGCGTGGTCATGAGCAAGCCTTCCATGGGTGTGAACCCCATGCTTGTTGCAACGGGCTTGCCTTTTGCAAAAGCGGTCATGCTGGATCCGCTGCCAAGGTGCACGCTCAAAAGATTCAACGCGCGTTCCGGCTTTTTAAGACGTCGTGCTGATTCATGCAGCGCATATTCATGGGAAAGCCCGTGAAAGCCATAGCGTTTCAGCCCATACTTCCGCGCGAGCGCCTTGGGCAAGGCATATGTCTGCGCAACTTCCGGAAGCTCCTCATACAGCCCGGTATCAAACACCGCAATGTGCGCAGCACGGGGAAATGCCCTGCGCGCAAGCCGTATTCCCATGAGTGCCGGAGGATTATGCAAAGGCGCCAAAGCTGCCGCCGTATGAATGGCGCGTTCAACCGACGCGGTGATGCGGACAGGCCGGCGCAATGTTGCGCCGCCATGCACCACGCGATGTCCAACAACAGCGATCTCCGCGGGGACGATCCCCTTCTTCCGCATCACGGCGCGCATTCCCTGCACTGCCGCAGCATGCGTTGCATATGCGCCGCCGCGCGCGCCGATGCGATCGATATTATCGCTCAGCACGAGATGAAGTGTTGTAGTATAAAGAGAAAAACGAAGACTTGAGGAACCGGCGTTGAGCGCAAGAATATATTTTTGCATATTCATTCTTTACCGATAAATGATGCATATGTTGGTTTGATAACTCCTGCTGTATTACCCTCATCGGTATCTATATGAAGCGCAAGCGCATCAATTCCTTCCCGTGAACGCACTGCGACATTATGCAATGTCACAGCTCGTTCACCTTCAACCTTCACTGCAATGGTATCACCATGTGTGAGCCCAAGCGCTTCTGCATACTCTGGCTCAATGTGGAGGTGCCTCTGTGGAACGATAACGCCTTCAATAAGTGTTATCTCGCCTTTTGGGCCGATAATGGTAACCCCGCCAGGCGTCCCCGTAAGATCCCCAGAAACGCGCAGCATCGCTTCAACGCCCAGTGTGCGGCAATCCGTCATAGAGAGTTCAACTTGTGTTTTTTTGCGTGCAGGACCAACAACCCGGACACCGGCCATTTCGCCTTTTGGTCCTTTTATTATCACCTTTTCAACGCTTGAAAACTGTCCTGGCTGCGAAATAACGCGATGCTTTCCAAGGATGTATCCCTCCCCAAAAAGCACTGCAATATCCGCTGCAGTGAGGTGTATGTGTCGTGCTGAAACTTCAATGGGAATATGCATATGATTCTAAAAGATTACGGCCTTCCATTTCTTTTGGAATAGAAAGACCCATGAGTGAAAGCACTGTTGGCGCGACATCCGCAAGAAGACCAATGGAGGACTGCGTCGAAAGATCGGGCGGAACCCCTGTGCTGCCTTTATGGAGTAATAACTCACTCGCAATTAATAATAAAGGAACGGGATTTGTTGTGTGTTCTTTGTTTACAAACCCTGTTTGCACATTGATCTTTTCTTCCGCATTGCCGTGATCTGCAGTAATGGCAACCGCGCCACCGGTATCAAGTACAGCTTGCACAACGCGGCCGACCTGCTCATCAAGTATCTCAACGGCTTTTGTGATGGCGGGAATGGAACCGGTATGTCCCACCATGTCAGCATTTGCAAAATTCACAACAATAAAATCATATGTACCCTTTGTGATTGCCTCGATGATTTTATCGGCAACCTCTTTAGCGCTCATCTCCGGCTTCTCATCATATGTTGCAACCTGCGGAGAAGGAACCAACGCGCGCTCCTCACCGGGAAAGGGATCCTCCTTCCCTCCGTTGAAAAAAAAGGTTACGTGCGCATACTTCTCCGTTTCTGCGATATGGAGCTGCGTCAAGCCAAGATCACTTATCACGCGAGCCAATGGCATGGTGACCTCTTGAGGAGGAAAAGCAACCGTTACCGGAAGGTTCTTTTCATACTCTGTCATCGTCACAAGAAAAAGATCCGACAAATACGCTCTTGGGAACTTTTCAAACCCTGGCAAAACCAACGCCTGCGTCAGTTGGCGCGCACGATCATTCCGATAATTAAAAAACAACACCGCATCGCCTTCTTTGATGAGGCCGCGCGGTGTTCCGTCTTCCTTTGTTATCACCGTCGGATGAAATGCCTCATCATAGACTTCCTTCTCATAACTTGCATCGATCGCCACGAGCGGATCCAGCGCCTTCTCTCCTTCACCCTTTGTCATTGCATTGTATGCCTTTTCAATACGATCCCAACGATGATCCCGATCCATCGCATAAAAGCGGCCAGAAAGCGTCGCAATCTCGCCAACGCCAAGCTCCTGCGTCTTCTTGATCAACTGTTCAATAAAACCGCGCCCGCTATTGTGCGCAGTATCGCGTCCATCAAGAATAGGATGCAGACGCACATCAGTCAGGCCTTGTCGCTTTGCAAATTCAAGCAACGCATACGCGTGAACATTTGATGCATGTACGCCACCAGAGCTCATGAGTCCCATGATATGCAGCGTACCGCTGTGCTGCTTCACATGTTCTGCGGCAGCAATAAAAGCTGCATTGGTATAATATGATTCATCAGTGATCGCCTTTGTAATGCGCGGCAAATCCTGATAGATGATCCGGCCAGAGCCAATGGAAAGATGGCCAACTTCTGAATTACCCATCTCGCCCCATGGCAAACCGACTGATTCTCCGGAGGCCTCAAGAACCATTGCCGGATACCGCGCGGTGAGTTCATCCATCACCGGCGTCTTCGCGGTTGCGATGATATTTCCGCGAGACGCTTCCGCAACGCCCCAGCCATCAAGAATAATGAGAACCGTCGGTCGATGCGCGAGTTGTGTGGCCTCTCCTACCATAAACTTTTCCCCGTCATGAGCGGTGGCACCTTCCTCCCAAGCAGTGTGAGTATTGTTGGAGCGATATCAGCGAGTCTCCCGTGCTTTCTCAGCATGCCTTTCTTTATTTGTGTGTTGCCGATCACGATAAAAGGAACGGGGTTCTTTGTATGCTCAGAATCAACACGGCCGTCCTCATGAAGCATTTGTTCAGCATTACCATGGTCAGCGGTCAGCAGCATCACGCCATTTTTTTTGAGCAATACCTCTGAAAGCCTGCCCAATTCCACATCAATTCCTTCAACTGCCTTGACGGTTGCTTCAAAATTGCCCGTATGTCCGATCATATCCGGCGGTGCATAGTTGATGACATACACGTCATGTGCATCCTTTTTTAAGGATGCAAGCACTATCTCCGTGATCTCCCGCGAACTCATTGCCGGCTTTTCATCATAATGATCCAGACGCGGGGATGGAACAATGACGCGCTCTTCGCCTGCTACAGGATCTTTGTATCCCCCATTCATGAAGTACGTCACATGCGCGTACTTCTCTTTTTCTGCGATGTACATCTGTCGAAGTCCTTTTAACTGCGTCGGTAGCGTCTGAAGAATTTTTTTTGCAGGGTACGCCGTAATCATTCCTTCAAGATCCGGTCCAAAATCCGTCATCGCAACAAAGAGAAGGTTCTTTGGCAGTCCCTGCGGCTCGAACGCATGCGGATTCCGTGCTGCAAAATTCTTTTGCACGAATACCTTTGCAAGTTGACGAGCGCGATCCGAGCGGAGATTAAAAAAGATCACTGCGTCATCATCGGCGATACGCGCAAGCGGCTTGCCTTTTTCATCAACAATAACCGTTGGCTCAATAAATTCATCACTTTGCCCGCGATTATATGCATTGAGCACCGCTTCTTCTGCGGTACGCGCGGTGTGCTTGCCGCGTCCGTGAACAAGCGTGTTATATGTCGATTCCGTACGCGACCATTCCTTTTTGCGATCCATCGCATAGAGTCTGCCGGTAATCGTTGCGATCGTCGCATGGTTATCCGCTATGACGCGCTGCACCTTGCGCAGCAGATCGATCGCAGAATATGGGGACATATCACGCCCGTCGGTAAAGAGGTGCAAATAGACCTTTGTGAGCCCTTCATTGCGCATGAGGGCAAGCAAAGCAATAAGATGATCCAGATACGAATGCGCGGAATTAAAACCCGTGAGTAGCCCCATGATATGCATGTTGGATCTCTTCCGCTTCACATGACGCACTGCCTGAATGAATGCGGGATTCTGAAAAAATGCACCGGTATTGATATATTCAGAAATGAGCACCGCATCTTGCTCCACAACGCGGCCAGCGCCGATGTTCATATGCCCGGCTTCTGAGTTGCCATCCTGGCCATCCGGCAACCCAACGTCCTTCCCGGACGCAGCAAGCTCCGTATGGGGATACTTTTTCATGTAGGCATCAAAATTCGGCGTCTTTGCGGCAACGACGGCGTTTCCCTCTGTAACATCCGTAATGCCAAAACCATCAATGATAACCAAAGCAAGCGGTCCCAAAACGGCACGCTGCTGCTCTTGCGATTTCTTCCCCCGTGCGTTTGGCATTATGCTCCTGTTTGATGCAGAAGGTCATCAATCGCCATTAAGCGATTGTACTTCGTGAGACGTTCACCGCGTGAGAGGGATCCCGCCTTCAAATAATTCGCATGCGAGGCAACCGCCAGATCGGTGATAAACGGGTCGCAGGTTTCTCCTGACCGATGGGATATGACGATCGCCATTTTTTCCTTCTGCGCGCGTTGAATTGCCTGTACCGCCTCGGTCAATGTACCGATCTGATTCGGTTTAATAAGGATCGCATTCGCGAGATCTTCTTTAATACCTTCTTCTAATCGCACAAGATTCGTCACAAAAAGGTCATCGCCGACGAGCGTCATTTTTTCTCCAAACTCTTGTTTTAATTTCTTCCAGCCTTCAAAATCATCCTCTGCAAGTCCATCTTCAAGTGAAATGATAGGAAATTCTTTTATCCAATCGCGATAGACGCTGATGAGCTGTGTTGCGCTCAACGTTTTCTCATTTAACCGATACTTCCCCGTCTCAATGTCAAAAAGCTCCGTTGCTGCGGCATCAATTGAAAAATCCACATCCTTTCCAGGTATGTATCCGGCAAGCTCCACTGCCTGCTGCATAACGGCCAGGACTTCGCGTCCGTCGCGATACTCTGGCGCATAGCCGCCTTCATCGCCTACGAGCGTTACTTTTTTTTGTCGCTTTAATACCTGCTTCAATGCATGGAATACTTCCGCACCAACACGCACCATTTCCAGCGCGCTATCCTGACGCGGCACAATGTGAAACTCCTGGATCTCAAGCTGCGTGTCTGCGTGACTCCCGCCGTTGATCACATTCATCATGAGGCGCGGCATCTTCTTTGGCAGCGGACCAAAGCCATATGTCTTGGCAAGATACTCATAAAGGTGCTGCCCCTTATTTTCCGCATCAAGGCGTGCAAACGCGAGAGAAACCGCAAGAAGTGAATTTGCACCAAGGTTCGTCTTCTTGGGGGAATCATCAAGCTTCAGCAAGAACGCATCCAATTGCGTGACATCAACAAACTCCTTGCCGACCACCGCATTGGCAATGGTTTCCTTCACATTGGCAACTGCCTTCATCACGCCGAGTCCGTCAAAGCGTTTTTCGTCACGGTCGCGCAGTTCAAGCGCTTCATGTGAGCCCGTGCTCGCGCCAGAAGGAACAGCCGCGGCCGCGTGGTGTCCATTGCCGAAGGCCACTGCTTCAATTGTTGGATTACCGCGCGAGTCAAGAATTTCTCGTGCGTTGAGTTTTTCTATCTTCATACCAAGAGAGGTTTAATGCCTGGGAGTGTTTTCCCGGTTAAAAATTCGAGCATGGCGCCGCCGCCGGTTGAAATGAAATCAATATGTTTTTCTGCGCGCGCGTTTCTGACCGCGGTAATGGTTTCTCCGCCACCAATGATCGTGTAGGCAGACACCTTGCCAAGAATCCTGCCGACCTCGTTTGTACCAATGGCATACGTGGGATCTTCAAAATACCCAAGCGGACCGTTCCAAAGTACCATCTTTGCTTTTTTGAGAATGTCATGGAAGAGTACGATCGTTTCTGGCCCAATATCCAGAATCCTTTCGCGCGGTTGCACCGCTCCCACCGCGCGCTTGTGGCGCTTGCCAGCAGCATCCTCCACCATCACATCAACGGGCAAATGCAAACGCTTATCCGTAAGATTGAATTTCTTAAGCATGAACATCGTGTCATCATCAACAAGCGAACGCCCCGTCTGAATGCCCTTTGCTTTGAGCAATGTATTTGCCAGGACGCCGCCAACGAGCATATCATCTGCATGCTTCATGAGCGCTGTCATAACAGGAAGTTTTGTTTCCACTTTTGCTCCGCCGATGATCACGGTAAAGGGATGATACGGACTATTCAAAGCACGATCCAATTCCTTCACTTCTTTTTCTAGTAGTAAACCAGCGGCGCGTTTACGCATATACTTCTGGATATGCAAAATGGAAGGTACTGCGCGGTGCATCTGCCCGAAGGCGTCCATTACAATGACATCAGCAAGTGCTGCAAGTTTTTTCCCGAAAGTATCACTCCCGTCAGTTTTTCCTTTTGTTCCTTCTCCTTCTTCTGCATGAAAACGTACATTTTCCAGCATCAACACATCGCGGGGCTTCATAGCGGCTATGGCTTTTTGAACAGCCGGACCAATACAATCATCAACTTTTTTTACTCGTATATGTAGGAGTTCACCAAGCCGCGCGGCAACCGGATCAGCAGAAAGCTCAGGAACCCTCTTGCCTTTGGGTCTGCCAATATACGTTAAAATGATGACCTTCGCATTGGCCTTTCTGAGAAACCGTATCGTGGGAAGAATCTCACGCAAACGCTTGTCATCCTTTACGATGCGCTGACCGTTCTTTTTATCAAACTTCACATCCAAACATACGCGATGAAGGACTCGCTTCCCCCTGACTAAATCTGCAGTGAGTTTGCGCAATTTCATAAGAGGTTCACTGCATATAGTAAACCATATTTTGAACTTTTCTGGTAGTGTCTTTTCTAGTCGTTTTTGGAAAAGACACGCGTACCTTCCGCGACAAACCGAACCGCTTCCCAGAATGGTAGCAGTGACCTTAAATAGCGAAAATCCGCAATGCGCCGTATGACAAATCCGATGAATCCGGAAAAAACGGTATGAGGTCCAAGCACAGCAATGGCCCACTTGCCGCCAAGTGGTACCACCGGGCCCTCCTGTTTCACATGCACGGCGTGCAAGGGCTTTCCGGTAAGGTACGCCGCAATGTTTGGCCCGACTGCGATACCCTCTTTCCAGGCAATCTGCCCTGTTGCTGGAAGCGGATGCTTTCCTCCGAGTGGCATACATGCTGCCGCATCACCTAATGCAAAAACGCCGGGATGTCCCTGCACCTGCAACGTCGGCTCCGTCATGATGCAGGAGTGCCCGTCTAAGGGCATTCCGGGGATATTCTGCACGACGGGATTTGGCTTCACGCCACCGGTCCAAATAAACAGGTCGTGACGCGAAACCGCACCATCCTCTACTGCATATTCATCGTGTGCGATGCTCGTGATGCGTGTATTGAGACGCACGGTCACGCCGAGCTTCTTCAGACGATATTCTGCAATCTTACGGACAGAATCACGAAGCATAGAAAGGATTTTTGGACCTGCCTCAATAATCTCCACTGTAACCCTTCCTTCCGGTAACGCGTGATCACGCTCCATGTGACGGATGTAGTGCATCAGCTCTGCGCCAACTTCCACCCCAGAAAGCCCGCCACCGCAAATCACCACCTTACGCTGCCTGGGATGCAGCTGCACATCGCGAAAAAGTTCCTGAATACGTTCATGGATCGTCAGTGCATCTTCAAGATTTTTCAACCCAACGGTGTGCTCTGGAACACCCGGAACACCAAAATCATTTGTGATGCTCCCTAGTGCATAGAGCACAACATCACCCTGATAACTACGACCACTCTCACACCGCACCGTCTTACTCGCAAGGTCAACACTCGTAACGCGATCCTGTACAAAACGTATATTGGTTTCTGAAAAAAGATACTCGAGCGATTCAGTAGGAATGCATACAAAATCTCGAAGTCGCTTCTGTGAAATGCCGTGCTCAATAGTAAAGGTCGCCACTTCATAGAGCCACGCATGGTAGACATAAAACACCGAATCATCCAACACTGTTATCTGGGCATGCTCCATACCTGGTGAACGCGCGATACTGCGCGCAGCAGAAAGCCCCGCAAAACCGCCTCCGCAGATGACAACAGATTTTTTGCGCTCAGCCATGCTTATCGCGCCTGTTTGGCAAACATCTGTCTGGATCGTTCGATCAATTCATGCGGGTCGATCTCTGATTTCACGACGTATGCATCGGCGCCCAATGATTCCGCATGCGCCTTATGTTGCTGTCCATCCAAACAGGAAAGGACGATCACCTTTGCATTTTTTGTGTGCGGATTACGCTTGACCGTTTCTAAAACGTCAAAGCCGGCGGGGTGATCATAATCCGCGGTGAACTCATGCGTCCCAAGAGGAATCATAAGATCCAAAAACACGATATCCGGCTCAAAATGTTCTATCTTTGCCACAGCATCAATCTTATCTTTTGCTGTCTCAACAGTGATATTCTTATCCTTGCCAAGTGCGCGCGCATACAGACTGGAGATGAGCGGTTCGTCCTCCACAACGAGGACTCTCATGGGTCGGGGTGGTGTGATCATATTTTCTTTGTTGTTGTCGCTGCTGATAAGACCTTTGCTTTTTCGATTGGAATGGCAAAAAAGAACGTGCTGCCCTTGCCCTGCCCTTTGCTTTCAACCCAAATGCTGCCGCCGTGCGCCTCAACGATCTTCTTTGCGATAAAGAGTCCCAAGCCGGAACCATCAGGGTGGATCTGCGCGATGCCGGAAGCGCGGACGAACTTTTGGAACAAATGTTTTGCATCATCCGGTTCAATGCCGATGCCGGTATCCTTCACGGAAACATGCACCTCATTCCCAACCTTTGCCATATCCACAACGATACTCCCCTCTGCCGTGTATTTAATGCCATTGTCCACAAGGTTCAAAATAACATCCTTCAGTTTGTCGCCATCAGCCGTCACAAGAGGAAGCTTTTTCTTTGGTTTATTGAAGGTGAGTTTGAGCTTCTTCTCTGCTGCCAAGCGAATTAATTCCTTCACCTCACCCTCCACCACGTCCTCAAGCTGGGTGGGTTGGAAGGTAAGCTCAAACTTGCCCGCTTCGATCTTGGAGACGTTGAGGAACAAGTTGATGAGCCGTATCATGCGTTGACTTTCTTCAAGCAGTTGCTTCAAAATTTTGCCATGCTCAGGGATGAGCTTGCCAAAGTCCCCTCCCACCAGCATAGAAAGATACCCCGCGATGCCGGTCATTGGCGTGCGGAGCTGGTGAGAAGCAATTGAGACGAACTCCGTCTTCGCCTGATCCAGCTGCATCAGGCGCTCATTTGCGTCTTCAAGCTGCCGGTTTGCTTCTTTAATACGTTCAACATACCGCCAGTTCCGGTACGCGATCCCTGTTTGGTCTGCAAGTGCCTGCATGATTTCAAATTCACGGGCGCTGATATCTTTCTCCTCTTTCGCAAGTGCAAAGTCAATCGCTCCCACTGCTTTATCTTCCGAAAAAATTGGGACGAGTACTAATGTCTTAATGCCAAGCAGCTTCTGAATTCCTTTCACGATCAATTTTGGAACCGGTGGTGAAATAACGTCAGAAAGCTGTGTGGTAATCCTGCGTTTGCCTTCGCGGATAACGCGGTGATCCAGCGTATTCTCTTTGTAGAGATCTCCCTTAAACTCCTTGAAGTTCGTTGGCAGAAGTTTTAGGGCGCGCTCTGTTATCTTTGTTTGTGTGATTGCCTGCGGAAAGACGTTCCGTCCATCGTTATCGAGAAACACCATAAGCCCGCCGACAAAACCAAGTTCATCCGCAATCGCATTCGTGATTTCTTGCGTGACTTTATCAAAGTCAAACGTGCGGGTGATGGCCGCGGAGACATCCTGCAAGGCAACAAGGTATGCGTTCCGTTCCCGCAATTCCTTGGTTGCGCTTTCAACGCGCTGTTGCAACTGCGCGGTAAAGGCTTTTACCTCTTCAAAGAGGCGCGCCTTTTCAAGGGCAGTTGCAAGCTGAGGCCCCAGCACTTTGAAAAGCCGGAGCTCCTCAAGGGAAAAGCTATCGCCGGACTTCTTTGGCCCAATAAAAAAGACCCCTGTGAGTTCCCCTTTGCGCATGATGGGCGCGGCAATAGCTGCATGGGCAAGCTTCATGTCTTCTTTGGATTTTTCAAGCTTCTTACGCTCACGGTCATTTGTGGTGTCTTCGATCTTGCGCTCTAAGGAATCCAATACAGAAATCTCTCCTGTTGAAAGGAATTTAATGAGCTCAGAATCCTGCTTCAAAATGAGAGACATATCATGCGGCGGACGGTTCACGCGTGCGCGAAAGTTCCCCTGCTTGTTCTTTGGGATCGTTATCACAGATTCTACCTTGAGCTCTTCTTTTGTTATATGCGCAACTTCTTCCAACAACGGGTCCATCTCGATCTTTTCTGCCATGGTCGTTGAGAGTTTTTGCAGGACGGTACTGTAATCAATTTTTGCCTTAAAGAAAATTTTGTCTGTTACGCGAGAAATATAATTTTTGAGAGGATCAAGAAGAAGAACAACCAGTAAAGCAACGAGGCCGGAAGTGAGAAATTGCCCGAGACCGAGGGCCTCTGAAAATAGACGTCCGGAGAGGAAGGTGACGCCTGCAAAGGAACCGGCAACAAATGCGATGAGGAAGACATAGACGATGGACCGTCTAATGATGATACTTATGTCAAGGAGACGATGGCGAATGATTGCATAGCCAATAAATGATATAAGAAAAAATGTAGAAGCTGGCCCAAGGCTTTGCACATTTTGAATCCCAAAAAGTGGTAACAATAAATTTGTGAAGGTTGCGATTCCTACAGTAAGAAAAAATCCCAAAAATACATAAGTGATCTGCTGTCGTTGTAAACCGTAAGACTTTCTATATTTCTGAATAAGTGTCCAAAATCCAAACCCAAAAAATACTGCAAAATAGACTAGCACAAAATAGAATAATACTCCTGGTGTTGCTTGAACTGTCCCATTAACAAATTTAACAGCTGAGATATTTGAGTTTGTATAGATAAACGGTAGGAACGGAAGAATTGGGAGTGAATAAAATAATTTTTTCTGAAGACTTAGCACGCCAGAAGGGAAAATCGAAACAAAAATCACAAAAAGGCTTGCAATAAAAATCGGCCCAAGTAACGCCGTACGACTCCAAAACAATGCAGCAGAAGAAGTATATGAGGTATCTACAAATATATTTGAAACAGTCCACAAAAATGCTGATAAAGTAATCAATGAGAATACAATATTCGTTCTCTGATTTTTTCCCCGCAACAAAATAACGACACCTAAAATAAATACAAGGGCTGCTAGAACAGAAGAAAAAACAAGAATTGCATTCATGTTAGTATTTTTTTTGCTTTAAGTAAGATATTTTGGTTTGCATAAGACGCACCAATTTTTTCAATACTGAATCCAGATTCCTGAACTAGTTGAGTAAGATTGTGCGGTAAAAAAAAAGAATATGACCCCCTACCCCGTGCTCTAAAAGAAATTGCAAAATTAAAT
Source organism: Patescibacteria group bacterium (assembly GCA_041671225.1). GTDB lineage: Bacteria > Patescibacteriota > Patescibacteriia > JBAZBY01 > JBAZBY01 > JBAZBY01. The sequence goes on along the minus strand of JBAZBY010000001.1, from coordinate 730,084 downwards.
ACACCAACAACTAATAAAATAAAAAAATCCCTAACAGATATGATTAGATTATTAATACTAAAATGACTAAACAATTGTCTATAGTGCTCTTTGAATAAAGCATATAAACTAGAACCCTGCTTAGGTTCTGAGATAATTAAGAAGCCATCATTGTTTAATAATGCTTTGATTTGCTTAAGAACCATAATTGGTGACCCAAGTGTATAAAGCACATTACTAATAATAGCAATATCAAATTTTCCATCTATCTCAGATATAAAATTTTCATTCTCTAGATCAACTTTTTGAAAAAGCACCCTTTGTTTATCATAATGTTTTTTTTGTGCACGCGTAAGCATTCCAATAGAATTATCTATTCCTAAAATAGTATAGTTTGTATTCGCAGAAAGTGACACCGCAAGATTTCCTGTACCGCAACCAATATCAATAATATTCCCAGCTGGCTTAGTTACTCTTATTTCTTCTAAAAGCTGAGATACAAGTTGTTTATAGGGACTGAAAAGAAGCAACAAATCATACACTTTTGCATATAAAGTCCAAAAAAATGAACCCCCGAAGGTATCAGAATATGTTTTTCTGTTCATTAAAATTTTTGAGAAGCTGTATGTCGGAATGAGAATAATCGCGCTCAAAAATTGCCAAGGAAGACCTACGCTCCCAACTAATACATACAGATACGGCAAGGCCAATAAACCAAAAAGGATAATGAGCCAAAAGAGACTAGCGTGAATGTTGCGTCTCTTAAGATAACGAAGTGATAATATCAGTGCGATCCATGATGGAATAAATGTTAGTATATATATATATAGAAAAACACCTGGCGTAAAATTAAAATACTCGCCCAAATTATCTTGAATGCCTTGCACGGTATCCCTCGTAAATCTTAATGAACTTCATACTTATTTCCGTCATCGCTTAAATCCATACCGCCAAAATAATAAAACCTATTAAAACTTCTACTTCTTCTAACATTACGTTCCCATTCAGTAACATCAACAAGACATGGAAATGTTAAACCCTGATAGATTGCCGGTGTTCCAATTTTTATTACAGGTACTTTAATCTTCAAGAGAAGAGGATAGAGTTTTTCATCGATTATAAAATATGCATGAGTTATCTTTTGTTCTATCGCATACAAATATAAACCCTTCACTAGAAACAATAGCAATAATTTTTTTCGATACTTTCTAGCAACTATAAGTCTTGAAATCTCGACTAAATGATCATGATCAAGATTTGATGTTTCAATATTTAGGTGAAAATTTTTCTCAAGAGGAAATCCTGCTTGAGAATTCTTAATAATTCTTACCGTTGCAGCAATATTATTTTTACTATCACGAATAATAAAGTAATCTGAATGCTCATCATAAACATCTTTTTCTAATCCGTCTGGACAGTTATTCCTATCAATATAACCATATTCCTCGCAGTACACCTGGTATCTTAATCGATACAACTCCCTTCGTTCTACTTCAGTCGAAGCTTTACTAATAGTAAAGCGGTAATCTTTAAATAATTCTTTATAAAAAAAAGTGAAATAAATAGTTTTAAAAACTGATTTTACTTTTCTAATAATATAACTCATTTGTCAGTACCTGGGAAAACTAATCAAGTAGAAATTAGACGTGCTTATTGCTGTCGTAAATAAATCATCTCTTCATAACAATATACATACTCCCACCAAGCCAAATGATTGATGAACATGGCCCAATCCATGCAAGTGAGTCAAAGTACCAGATATAAGGCAAAATAAGTACCGTGATAATGCCGATAAAGCCAGAAAGGGCTATGACAATAATTAAGTACTTTAGTTGCCAGCGATGAATGCCATCGGAACGCCGGAATTTACCGAGGAGTTCCGCAAGAATTAATCCAAAGAATATCAGTATATACAGCACGTAGAGCCAAAAACCCTCACCGGGTATTGTTTGTGCATACCGAGTTAAATCAAACCCCTGAATGAGTGCGTCGGTGAAGTATGCAAGGGCGGACAAAAGTATTGCCGGCAGCAGGGCAAGAAAAACGAACCGTCCGTCAATACGCGCTGATGGGAATGGGAAAAGAACAGAGAAGACATACATAAACGGAAAAATGAAAGCCGCAAAGACAAATGCACTTCGACCAAAAAAATCTGAGGTTGCACCGCCTCGCTCAAAGAGTAGACCAACCCCATTGAGGAGAACCCACCCACCAACCATCAGCGCAAACATGCCATACATGATAATCCGCGACTCTCGTTGATAGCGGGTAAAAATAAAGGATGCGAATCCAAAATCAAAAAGCCCTATTATTATCATGGCCGCAATTGCAAAATATGGCTGGTCAATCATCTCTTCATCACAATGTATAAGGTCGTGCTGAACCAAATGACCGACGCAAGGGTTCCCACGTGGTTCAGATACGCGATGCCCCAGAATTGGATCAGCAGGTTGAAGGTAACGCCCATGACGCCCGCAAAGAGCAGGCTCAAAATGAGATTCTTGAGCTGCCAGCGGTGGATGCCGTCACTCATACGGTACTTTTCCACCAACAGCGCCATGGCAATGAGATAATATCCCACGATATAGATGGTGTACGGCGTGTACAGCGGACCAAGGAAATACTCCGTGGGATCTTTGATGTAACCGGTGAGGATCTGATGCGCGAAGGATGCGACCGCAAATGCCAGGAATGGAAGGATCGCGAGTGCATAGTGTTCCAGCCCCAGTCGCCGCTTCTGGAAAGGAAACACCATGGCAAAGAGAAAGAGCGCCGACATGATGAGCGAGGCGGAAATATACGCGAGGTTGAGGTGAAACCGCTCGACCCCTGGATTCTCAAACAGATAAAACCCGCCGATGCTGTATACCCACCCCGCAACTCCAAGGGAAAACAAAAAATAAAAAACGCTCACCTTGCTCCGCACGCGCGTGAGCAGCATATAGAATGCAAAATAGAGCTCTGCTGCGGCAACCACGATGTTGAACCAGGAAAGGATGTCGGTGGTGTTCATCGTTTCATCACAATATAAACAGTAAAACCCAGCCAAATAACCGATGATACTGAAGCGAACCACCCTGTGCCAGCAATCTGGAGATACGGCGCAATGAGATCAAAAAGAATTGCGAGAATAATTGTTAACGGAACCGCAAACAGCATCATGCGTATTTGCCAACGAGAAAACGCATCTGCATCCTTATACTTCAATAGAAGATTCGCAATACTCCATATCCAAGTACCAATAAACCAAATAAAAAATACTGCGTAGAATTGTCCATAGGTACTGATACTTTCATGTGATCCAACTGAAACGCTTCTAACAAGAAAAAATTCTGTAAATAAGGCAAAAATACAAATGACGACAGCACTTAAAACTACATACAAAAACATCCATTGCTTCAGGGGACGCTTTGTATATGGGAAAACGAAAGAGAAGTAGAGAAAGGCTGATGTCGCTACGGTGCCGAATAAGAACGTGAGGCGTTCCGCAATTTCAACAGCGGCATCCGTGCTCATAAGTCGAAAAACAGCATTCGCCAATACCCACCCAGCTGTTCCAAACACCACCCATGTGTACGATTTACGGATGGTGGTCACTGGTTTTTGTATGCCAATATATACGCCAATCACCACATCGGCGATACCGACAAGAAAAAGTAATGCGGTAATCAAATCCATACAAAAAACAAAGCCGCTATGGCCTTGGATAGGTATTGAAATAAGTGAGTCCGGAACCCTCCGCCCCAATTACTGGTTCCATGAGTATAGAAAATTCAGTTGTTCTCTGAAAAAAATTATACCACTTCCCGCTAGGATTCGCAACAAAACCAAAATACCGCAAAAGCGCATTCAAACATTGCCTTTCTGACCTCCCGGCTGCTAGGAGGGAGAGCGGAAGGCTATACCCTGCCGAAATAATGCGGGCTGCGATAATTCCCTAACGACGCTCCAAGCCCTGTTTCCAAATTGTAGAGATAAAATTGTGAACGATAGTTACTGTCCGTTTCCGGAATCTCATCAGGATCCTCGTACACATCAAAAATACTTACCAATAACTCGCCTGACGGAAGCCAATCATAAACCCTCTCAACGACCATGTTATCAAGCGATGTCAGTGTATTATTTTCGAGTGATATTTGATAGATGGTGGAACTCGTATTTGATGTCGTAACCATCTGCGTACCTGAGTCATTCCAAATAGGATGTTGTTGTACAATATCAGCAGAAAGCGGGCCAATGACCGAGAGAGTACGGTCAGCTGCGTTGAATAATCGAATTGAACTTTCTTCCTCATTCGTCATATACCCCACTGAATCAAAGATAATGGCCGCTGTGCCAGTTGGGTTACTCTCAACGGATAGTTGTCGGTTTGCATCCCAATCTTCCTGCGTCAAGGAAAGAATGTCCTGACGGTTTCCAGTAAGAAGATCGACACGTTCCAGTTTATTTCTCCATGTAAGAAGCACCGCTCCTTCAACATAATGAATCTCTGTTGGCAATAACCATGTATCGGCCTCATCCTCATGCACGAGAGTAGCTTTTTCACTTGTGAATGAGACAATACTCTCAGCGGTACCATTCACGACGTCAACCTCAATAATTTCCACAGAAGATTCTGATGTTGAATCACCCCAGAGCGCACCGCTGGAACCATCTATCGCGACGAGCATATAGATCTTTTTGTTCGAAGCATCCACCGCAAAATCAACGAGATAGTCGCTGGAAACATTCGTATATTTAACGTCGCCTTCAATCTCAACCCCCGAGGTCAAAATGGTATCTCCCGTGTGATAGCTAATAGTATTTTCAAGGTTGCCATTTTCTATGTTATACACACGAAGAAAATACTCATCGCGAGAGACGGTTTCGGAGATCTCCTGCGTTCTTTGATCAAAACGGAGCAGTGGTCCTCCGGGAAAAAGAACATCATTCGCATGAAGCGATGAATACAAAATCGGCTGCCACTCTTCACCTTGCAGGATAAGTTCTTCGGAGCCTGTTGATCCGGGACGTAACATATTATAGACACTTGTTGCAAACAAATAATCTTCACCCTTAAAATTCACCTTCACAAGCGCACCCTCATTTTCGAACAAAGTATTTGGAATGCGTTTTGTCGTCTCAGCGGCGTTCACACGCTGGGTCTGGTTCGTTGTTGTATTGTTGCCTTCTTCTGTCCTCGTAAAAGACATCATAAAAATACCCAGTGTCACGACAGCAATAATGCCTGCCAGGCTGACAAGAATGATGTTCTTATTCATAGGATAAAGTATAGTTCAGAAATTGCTTCGGGGACAGGTGTTAAAAACTAGAGGAATTCAAAATCCCGAACGAAGTCCTTCTCAAGATTTTCAAAAGTGGAAAACATAGATTCCGTGTTCGCAAGAATTCCAAGCATATACAGTTGATCATCGTGAACGCAATAATGAACATGCATCAGGGTTTGTTCAGTTGGCATGCCTGCGTTGATGCCCTCCTTTTGCTGTACACAATCCTCTCTCGCAATTGAGGAGGCTATGCGATCAGACACAACGGTACCCTCTGGGTATCCCCCAAAAATCTTGCGATCAGCCCAAAATGATGCAGTGCGCCCCATACTCGGAAGAACGGAAACCATTAACGAGGGCGGGACATACGGATCGGCAGGGTCTGCACTCCCTTCAATAATGAAGGATACGGTTTGAATCTCGCCATCATCCATTTGACGCGAGGATGTGTCAAAAAAAACTAGTGTTTCTGGAAGCAGAACCCGAAAACCAAGACCATCTGATGACCACCTGTCCTTTTTTCCCCCTGTATTCTTACTTTGATCCTGAAAAACAAACCATGTGGCAATAAATAAAAGAATGACAAAAAAAAGTATCGTGCTGATTTTTTTGAATATATGATTCATAGAAATATATCGTAGGAATTATGTGCGGGCGCCTCAGAAGATAAGACCTTGCTTCCGAGGCGCCCGCGTGATCATCAGGAGAAGAAGTAGACCCGGCAGGCGTGCCACGTGTCCCTGTTACAGACGCTCGGAATATACGCGGGGAAGCCGTTTGAACCCTCCGGCACATTCTCATAAACGACCAGATGCAGGTGAGACCCACTCCCCTGGTCAAGAACGTATCCAAGGTACTGCCGCATGGACACAGTCCAACCAACGTTCACGACGATGCCGTCCATGTGGGCGTAGCGTATGCACAGTCGCTGTTTCGGATAGTACAGTACGACGCTCCACCCGGCGCCATACTTCTCGATTTTCACGACCTTCGCGGTAAGTCCGGCGTAGACGCGCGCGCCAGCCGTGGACTTGTACCTCCGCGAAAGGTCGCGAGCATAGTGATCGGCACCGCTGTGCGTCGGAATCCAGCCGGCACATCGCGAGTTATACCAACCACCGTCCGTACGATCACCTTCATCGCCGCGCCAGTCGTTCGGGCTCTCCCAGGGGAACGGCCAGGCGATTGCCGTGTATGCTCCGATGCTTTTCGGATCCAGAGTATTGGGCCGATCCAAATGGGTCTGCTCCCCATACTGAACTTTGATCCTCCCCCAGGTCGTCTCTTGGATGGGCTGCTGCGCGTTGATGGGCGCTGCCGCGAACACCAAAGAAACGACGATGAGCGTGATGAGCAGGATAAACCGCTTCATCGTCTATCTCCTTCTGTTCTTGGCCGCCTCCAAAAGAGACGACCGCTGTCAAGGTGCAAGCCACCTTATGCTAGAAACCAGACGAATTTCTGACCTCCCGGCTGCCACCGCTCGGGAGAGCGGAAAAAAGGGGGGTGCGTCGTGGCCAGAGACCTGGAAAGGTCACGGCACACCCCGGGGTTGAGAGTGAAGGAGCTTCTGCCTGCGCCAAGGGGCGCTGGCGGATCTAACGGAGTACCACGAGACGCTTGGTGGTCTGGAAGGAAGGAGTTGCGAGACGAACGAAGTAGATTCCGCTTGCCGCCGCATTGCCCTGTCCGTCCTTTCCATCCCAGGAAATCTGGTATTCTCCGCTTGGACGCGTTTCGTCCAGGAGCGTGGCCACCAGCCGGCCAGCGATATCAAACACCTGCAGTGCAACCTGTCCCTCGGTGGGAAGGGAGAACTGGATGGTGCTGCTGCCTGCCGTCGGGTTGGGGCTGAGGAGAAGCACCGGGCGAGGCGCAGGGCTTTCCTGCGTGTCGTCCACGATGTCAATTTCAACGTCGACAGAGCTTACGGTAACCGCCTTCGTGAACAGCGTGGCTTTCGACACACTGCCATTCGGGTAGTAACGGAGCTCGCACGCGACCCAGTTGCTTCCGGATCGCCGGATGAACCGCTGGTAGACGATCCACGGCTTACCGAAAACCGGCACTTCATCCGTGAACGGAACGCCGATGGTGCTGAAGCGACCGTTCGCTTCCCAGTAGCCGCGGAAACCGCCATGAAGTTCGCTTGCCTGATCCGGCGTGTTGGGTGACGGGCAGAAGGATGCGACGATGCTCGCATACTGCGGCGCTTCACGGTCGTAGAGCAGCACAACATTGTCCCACTGGTCACCCTTGAAATCCTGCGCGAGGATGTTGGGATTGCTGCCGATGGTATGCACGTACGGCAGAATTCCATTTCCCGACGCGGGATACCCGAGCTTCCCAACGCCATGACGCGCATAGCACGCAGCGAACTTGTACGTCGCCTGGCAATCGATGGCGTAGCCCGCAAACGTGCCAGGGCCGTAATAGCCCGCCGTACCCCACTTGATGGGACCGCAGGAAATGCCGGCCTTCTCAAATGTATACCCGTAGTTCCAGTCCATGCGCAGCCCACCGTTCCAGGCGTAGCGTTCAGTGATCGGACAACCGAGCCGAGAACCAGCGCAACCGTGATCCGCGGCCCAACAACCGAGCATGTAGCTACTCACGGCATATGCCTTCTCCGCACCGCCAAGAGCGTCAAACACCACGGACCCCTTCTGGTAATCGATGATGTAGACCCACTTGCCGTTGCCGCCCGAGGGCTTCCACTGGTGGAATCCCGAGGTCGCGCTGCCGAGCCAGGTGTTCCTGTTCCGGCACGCCGTGATCTGGGACTTCGCCTCGGAGGAGGAAGCGAGGGTGCAGTTGGAATCGTTCCCGTACTGGAGGGGGCTGGTCCAGAGCCCTCCATTATAGATATAGGGATCCACCGCAACCCACCTGCCGTTGATGAGAACGCGCGTCTCAAGGTGAAGGTGATGACCTCCGCCATATCCGCATTTGTAGACCCCGTTGACCAGCGTCATCGTGTATCCAGAATTGCTGGATTTGCCGATGTACTGGCCTGCGGTGATCACCTGCCCTTCAACAACGGTAATGGAGCCTGCCAGCATGTGTGCCTCGATCACCTGAACGCCATACTGCGTGTTCTCAATGAGCACGTAGTTGCCGAAATTCGGTGAACTGCACACCTGGCCCGATACGGAGTTCACCACCTTCTTTACCGTTCCACCAATCGCGGCGTAGAGGGAGGTCCCTTCAGGGCAGGAGTAATCCACACCGTCATGATGGATGGGTACTGTGTAGCACCCAAACCCACAGGTGACGGAGATCGGGTAGTCGAAGGGAAACCAGAGAACCTTGGCCGCTTGTGCAGTTCCAGCTGACAGAACCAGCGCAACGACCGTGATCAGAATGCGCAACACTGCATCCGCCTTTCTGGGCGTAAACACCCGGAAGAGTTGTCAGAGAACAACTACCTCACTTCCGAGTTGAAATGTTCAACGCGGAAGGAAGATAGACCACACAGATTACAGAAAATGAAAAGTATTAAGGATGCTCTGATCAAAAACTGAAACCACAAAAACGTACTTCTCTCGTGAGACAAGATATATGTACTCAAAAAATGACTCATCAAGATTATATGACCGCCGTGTGTATTCTGCCTCCTGCATATCAAGAGTACCAGGCAACCATATCGCATTTGCAGTACGATTGCGAAGTGCTTCTTTCACTTCGTCAAGCGTACCGCTATATTTTGTAACTTCGATGAAATAGTCGCCTTCCGCAACGGGAACTAAGATGCGACTAACAAGCTTATCGTTGTCTGATAAGCTTAAACTCGTATAGTCCTGAACGGTTAGTGTTGGGGGGTACTGAAAAGAATATTGATGCTCCTGATTGATATATGTCACCAAGTCACCGGCATCGAAGCCGACTACTAAGTCTGTACTGAATGTTGAAAGAATATCGTGCAGTGCATTCCTACAATCCTCTCGCAAATAACCCGTGCCCAATATGGCGTGGAGAACTTGATTATTAAGCTGAAGAAGATAATATTTCCCCAGTAGTTGATCACCATTTTCATCAGGGGGACTTGCCGCGGTGTCGGTAACATATCCGGAAAAATTTGGGAATGTCACCTCTACGATTGGGGAGCGCGCACGCGTCCTCAAATCATCAAGAACGAGGTCTATATTTTTTTCTGAAGTGAAGGGATATGGCAGTTGACCAATGGTAATAGTACAGTACCCCTCTGATATTTCGCATACCTCGCCCTCGGCACACTGCCCCTCTGACAAGACCGAATCCGCCTCCTGTTGATTTAATTCCGGTTCACTACCAACAATTCTTGCTGTCCAGTTTTGAGGATGTTTTATCGTAAAACCAAGTTGCGTATTAGTGTGTGTCACCCACCCACTCGTATCAACTGTTGCATTAATATTGACTATGCTCACATTTTGATTGCCTGTCGTATTGGTATTTACCACAGCAATATTCGCATTCTCATCCGCCCCATTCCCCTGCCCAACCACATACCACAAACCTACGGCAGCAAGAACAATCACAATACCAAGGACAATCCATGGCATCGGGCTCATTGGTTTTTTTGGACTGACGGGTGTTGATTGCATATTTAAAGTATTTGAAACGTATCTAAAATCTGTTCTGTACCCGAGGTTAACTCGACATTCTGTGTGTCGAGGTTAAGTACATCCACTATAAATTTACCAGAGCGAAATACTCTTTCACGTAATGTGTGCATTGCACCATATTCGTATTCAAGATCATACTGCACACCATTGATCGTTCCAGAAGAAAAATCTACTAACGAATCAACTACCTGAGGATCTGTTTCATTGAATTTCTTTTCAAGCCACGCGCGAGGAGTTTCATCCGTACGATACCAATTAATGCGTATCATTGGCCCTTCATAATCGCCAGCCGCGCCAATATTCTCTGACGCTAGTATGAGAACAGCTTCATGTCCGTTATCGCGCAATAAACGCAGATCCTTGGAAATAACAAAGCTCGTCCTGAAACGTTCATTATGGTAGCGCTGTAAACCGCCATCATTGATCACTCCGCGTTTCGTGTCCTGGAATGAATCACGTATTTCATCGCAAAGAGATATCTCGCTCTGAAGTAGATCATTATCCTCATCTGAGAAGTCCTGTGTTAAACCTGTATATTCCGAAAAGCGCAATATGTGACCAGCGAATGCAAGATACCGAGAATCTGAAGTCCCCGTCATTGCTTCCTCACCTTGCATTTGCCCCCATTCAATAACAAAATATGCATCCAAATTATTGACCTCTCCCACTGATCGATCACGAGACCAATATTTTTCCGAATAAATACCGCTGCTCTCTGCCCACGCTTCCGGCGATAAGCCATCCGCATTTTCAAATACTGACAAAGTGCAAACGGCTGAATGACCGCGCGACTTCCATTCCGGAGACAAAAACCCATGTGAAGCAACATGCCGATACCGATAAGAATCAATATCACTAAGAAATCGATCCGGAATGTTTTCTTCATCTTTTATCCAATTTTCAGGAAATGTATATTTCACTCCAAGAGATTCATCGGTCACGTCAACGAATGCTACTCCTCCAGGCTGGATCTGTTCACCAATAGCTACGAAGTAACCAGCATATTCCGTGTCTGAAAAAGAATACACATAGGTCTGCCCGCTAGACTTCCCTGCCCAGATATACTTATCCGGAACATCATTCCGCTCCCACGCAAATTGATAAGGAACAATATTCCTCTCTAAAATCCCCCGAAACCACGTTAGGCCAAAATTTCTCTCATCTCTAGAACAAAAATTATCCTGAGATGTCGCGAATCCATCCACGGCGTGCTCCGGCAGTTTTTCACTGAGTGTAAGCTGTGCTACTGCCGTTGGATCTTCTGTCGGATACATACGTAATACCGGTACACTCCCAGCTTTCAAGGAATACTCATATCCCTGAGGTAAGAGCAGACGAATGTTCTGAAAAACAATGCGCTCGGCGACAGTAGGATCAAAGTATTCCGCATATGGAAAAACTTTATAAACTTCATTTTCAGAAACACTGACATCATTGACTGAAGGGGTCTCATTTGTATTCTGCTTATTATTTGGACGAGCAGAATATACAGCAGCAATAAAAAAGGCAACGGCGATGCACAAAGTAAGCAATACGGCTGGTTGCTGGTAAAGATGCTTCTTACTCATTGATCCCATATCTTTATATAAAACGAGTGGCGCGCTCAAAATGAGCACTTCGCCACCAGTGATAGTTCAAGTGTATACCCGACGAATGCACTGTCAAGAGAAAGAACGTGGTAGTTATCCACTTCTGCCAAACCAAAACCCGCCCAATGAGTGAGCGGGTTGTCGTTTTGAGTATCACGAGTCCTACCGCAGTACGCCGCCCCACTCAATAACCGTGAATCCTTTGCGCTCCGGCGTATGAATGGTATAAGGCTCTGCAGAAATCGGCGCATCAAGTGCGGTAAAGTCCATGAGCACACGGATCACTGTGTCTGGTGCTGGTGTGACCGTGAGCGGCGCAAGCGTCTCCATCGCCTGATTCCCAAGGAAGGTCACAAAATACCACGGTTTTTCCTGCATGCGGGGAAGCCAGAATTCCTTGAAGTCCGTGATCTCCCGTCCGCGGAGGCCCAATGCGGTGAGTTTTTCGCTCAGGAACCCGTCAACATCTTGCTGCGCCACCACAAATCCGCGGTCTGGAGTGTCATAGAGTGCGGCTCCCCGACCTTCCCAAAAGAGATACGGATAGACGGTACCGTCGCTGTTCCAGAGGCGGCCATCAGCATCAGCGGTCACCTGCCAGCCATCATTATATGCCGGGTCGGTGTATGAGAACCCTCCTTTTGGCTCAACGGTCACCTGCACGGATGTGGGCTTATCCGGATAAAGGTAAATAACCGGCTTGCCGCATTCCGCAGCAGGCAGGAATGCGCTATTCATTGCGCGGACAAGACGGTCAAACGGATCCACCCAGAAAATGAAAGGGTGCATGACGAGATAATTCTCATAGGTATCTTTCTCCAAATCCTGCGTCACGTCATTCCATTGCCCCCAATACCCGTTCTCATACCAATCATGCAGGAATGCGGCATCGGAATCCGCATACTCGTATATCACATCACCAAAATTGGACGTTCCGGTTTTCACCAGGTCGCGCTCAATCACCACTGATCCGTCATCAATCACGGAGATATAGTTCTGCAATCCGCAGCCGCCCACATCACCGATGGAATATGCCCAATAACTCCGTTCGCCGTTATTCCAGGTGATGTTCAGAATATCGTTCTCATCCTGAAAATCCACATCAAGCCCGTAGACGCGCACTGTGCCGTCCGGCGCGTTCAGATAAAAACCGTTCTTGGCATAAATATTCTCCGCGGTGTTGCTTCCGTTTGCCCGGTATACCGGCCCCCAGGTTTCATCGGTAAACGCAACTTCCAGTCCGGCCGGATCAAAGAAGGCCTGCACATCTGTGTCGAGGCGGAGGATCTGCCGCTGATCCGGCCCGAGCAGAACCGCCGGATAATTGTATTCCGGCAGCAGCGTTTGAGAATCCGTTGTGAACTTGCTGTCGTCGAGAATATCCAGCCAGCCTGAGGAATGCAGGGAAAGTAAAGTCAACTCATCGCCGTCACGCACAAAGCGCGCCATCGTCGGATAAAAAACCGGACCCTCGGGATAAAATACCAGAAGAACCATTTCTCCACCGGCATACGCGCCGCTTTCAACGGTACCTGCGCTGTAAAAACGCGCGTTTTCCCGCTCATACTGCCCGTAATTAAACTCCGCCACCGGATCAAAAATATCCATTGCGGGAATATCCGTCACGCTGTCATCCCCCTCCACGGGCTCGGACGGAAACGGTTTGATATCTTCATCAACGGTGATTTCTTCTTCATAAGGGCTCACGTCCGTCTCATCGGCAAGCGCGAGATTCACATTTTCATTCGTCTCGACGGTATCAGCAACGCTTATGGGTCCGTTGATGTTTACCGTCTCCTGAACAGGCTCATTATCGGCAAAAAGCACATACCCCACACCGAGACCGGCACCAAAAAGCACTACGAGTCCGAGTGCAGCGAGAAGCGCAATCTTTGTTGTCATAAAATTTGAAATTAAGTGCTTCTAGTATAAACCCGCAGCCGTCACAGCACAAAGCTACGGTGCTGCCGTGAAATATCCTGTGATGTAGCTGGTGTTCTCCGTGGTTTCCGGATCATTCATGCGCGCGGCTGAGCTGGAATGACCGATGGGGGCAAAGATGCCAGCGTTGCGGAACCTGGCAAACTGCAGCAGCATGCGGAGTCCATTGCGGGAATCAACATCAAGCTCGCTCGTCTCCTCTGCGGCAAGGCGCCCAAGAACTTCTGTACTCACTGCATCATTCTCCTGTTGCACCACAAGTGTTTTGCCGTGAGAGAAATCGAACGAACCGAGCACAAGCGCATCTACAGGGAGTAAGAGATCCAGGCGCTGTGCAAACTCATCCATTGCCGCAACGCTTGCATGCTCACTGACGATAACCGGAATGAAGGGCGTACCGGGAAATACATTTGCGAGGAATGTGGTGATGTTGCCAATGCCGTGCTCATGATCCAATGCATTCGGATTTATGGAAAGCGCATCGTCCTCCGCAAGACGCTCCGCGAGTACGGTAGCAACAGAGAGATCCCCGACTTCAGTATGCCAGGAAAACAACGATGTGGAGAGGGGCGTTGTACTTTTGGAAAAATGATCCGGAGCAAGTAAGACAATCACCGACGGATGCTGTGTGGAAAGCGCGGCAAGAGTTTTTGTGATGAGATCCGACGCAAGGAGATGATGATTGACAATGGCAGCCGGAACATACGTTGCCACCGGCGTTGTCTCCTGCACCTGGGTGCGATACAGCGTTTCATATGCATCATACGGCACCCATGGGGACATATACGTGAAGGGTTCAACAACCGGTATTGCATCGTCTTCAACACTGCGCCATTGCATCCATGCAACCCCGATACCGAGAAGAAATGCTGCACAAAATACCCCAGAGAGAATAAGCCGCTTCATGAATGCAGTGTAGAGGAGTTGCGCTGAAGAAGGAAGGAGCAGCCGCGTGGCTGCTCCTTCGTCTGCGTTTCGCTCTATGCGACGACGACTTCCTCGACGTTCACTTCTTCAGGCGCCATGGCTGCAGGAGTGTCCTCCTTCACCGCGGGCTTACGCGTCAACATGATGAGGTTGCTTGCAACCACATCGGTGTAATACCGCTTCTTACCGTCCTTGCCTTCAAAGCTGCGGTTGGCCAGACGGCCTTCCACATACACTTTATTGCCCTTCTTCACATACTCGCTGATGATCTCCGCGAGCCTGCCCCAGGCAATCACGTTGTGATACTCCACCGCCTCTTTCTTCTCTTTTGACTCCGCATCCCGCCATGCGCGGTTTGTTGCAACGCTGAACGTTGCAAGGGAGTTTCCGCCTTTGGTCTCTTTTGCTTCGGGGTCCCGCACCAGATTCCCGATGAGCGTGACTTTGTTCACGTCCATACTGTTCCTTTCCTGCCGCCAGCGGGTCTCCTCTTCCTAAGGGGAATTCGAAAATTATTCCTTAATACCGTACTTCGCCCGGATCATGCGCTCCGTGAGATACCATAGGACAAGTAAGACGACATACACGGCAATGAACCAGAGAAAATCCATATACTGGAAGATGATATTCAAGATGAGCGCAGTGTAGATGGCATAACCAAAAAGAATGCGGACAAACTCCAATACTGCCTGTTTTGGATCCTGAAATTTTGCTTTGCGCCGCAAGACAAAATACAGCGCAAGGAGGTTTATGGCCGGCGCAAACGCGAGCAAAAGAATATAGAATGGAAGGATATCTGTCGTGATGTTCATAAATGTATGATAGCAAATGGAGAAAATTGTGCTCGGCGGGAGAGACCTGAGGCCCGCCGAGCACGTGAGAGAGGTGTAGCGCGAAGCTACGGACAGGTAAGCCAGAAGCCGCCAACCCACGTTGCGTTGATGCAGAACCCACCACACTGATCGGTGAGACGTTCAGCTACCCACGCGATGTAGGCGACCACCCCCGCGCCGATCGGACCTCCGGCGATGCCCGCCACGACAGCCGCGGCGGCATTGGTCCATACGGCAACTTCAGCATCCCAGCCGGTGTAGCAGCAGGTGCGACCCCACCAGCGCCAGTAGCAACGCGTGGACGCGGTCTGCGTCATGCCCTCGGGCTGCTCCTTGAGCGCCTTGTTGGCGATGGGAATTCCGTCGCGCAGTTCCACGATCACCTTGGCGTCCTTGCCCGGAGTGGCGGCGCCGTTGAGAGCCAGCGCAATCTGGGGATTGGTGCGCGCGAGATCCTGCTGAAACGCCTGCCAGTCGCAGACGAACGTGCCGTCGGCGTTCTGCGTGACGTACGGGTCCATGCGATCGATCCACTGCTGGATCAGCGTTCCCTGGGCCTCATACTGTGCGTACTGATCCGGCACCGAGGGCGCGGTCTGCTCCTGCGGCGGAGCAATGACCTGCGCGTGGTCCTCTGAGCACCCGGAGAGCAACGGGATGGTAAGCATGCAGAGGATCGCGACCCAACACGTCGCAACACTCCACGTGTTTCGTATGCGGTACATTGCGTACCTCCTCTATCTGTGGCCGCGTGTCTGCGACCGATGTAAGGTGCGAGCCACCTTGAGCTAGAAGCTGGACGAGTTTCCGGCCTCCCGGTTGCCACCAGACGGGAAGCAAGAAATCACCAGATGAAAATCGTATATTGTGAATTCGGCTTTTTCATGCGTCGTCTCTTGCTGAAGATGAACATAAAACATGCGGTGAAAATAATGCCCCCAAAAAAGAAAATAGGCATCGGGGTAACGTTACTGTTCCTTTCCCCCGACCTGGCCAGGAACTGCTTCCGAGAGACCCATTTTGGTGGCGGAAAATGGTTAAGAACGGAAACAATGCGCTGACCAGATCGCGAAAAAGGTCGGGGAGTAGCAGCCACCAGCGCCACCACTCCCCATTATGTCAATAAAGGCCGAAGCCTCTACTGTTCTCTATCTGCGTGAATCAGGACTTGACCGTCTCCGGAGATACGCACTCCGGCATCCACACCATCTTGTTGAACGGGATCTCGAACTTCTCCATGAGGTTGATCGCATCCGCCGGCGTGGTGGTTGCGATGGTACGGGGACTGGTAGCGGGCCGGAAGTGGATGTAGCCGCCGAGCTCGTCGCAGAACTCGGTGTACTCCTTTGTATATGCGACGAAGAGCATCCACGCTGCGGAGATCTCATCCGCGGGTCTGAGGTTTCGCCCCCGGAACGTCGCGGCCACAGCAAGGAAGTGGAAGAGTGCGTCGATGACACGGGTAGAACGAGAACGGGAGATGCGCTCCTGGGTTGCGAACACGTCGATGAGCTCGTCACGGAAGGGCCAGGCCACCGCCGGGACAGTGATGGCCACTGGGGGTTTCAGCGAAAGTGGCGTCTGCATGGCGCTCTACTCCTTTTTCTCACGCCAGACGTCCTCGTCGAAAACGATGCCGTTGGCGATCATGAACTGGATCGTGTACTCGGGACCAAAGAACGGGCTGGGCTCGCTGGTCTCATAGGAACCAGTTCTCACCCTCACCGGCTTTGGTCCAAGCGCTCTGCAATACGCCTGGTATGCAACGGGGAACTGCTGGAACGTCGTTTCCGCTCTTCCGATGCTCGGCGCAAGCGGAAACACTTTGTGCTGGAAGCACATCGCCAAGGCGAAGACATGCAGAAGCGCATCGAAGATGCGTCCTGCGCGCTCCTTATTGACATGCTCTTCCCGCGCGATGTGTTCGACGATCGTGGAACGGACTTCGGGCTGTATGTCAGGAATTGCGAGAACGATAGGAGCTGGGGATGTTAGCATGTGATGCTCCTTTGTTTTACTGCAAGTGGTCCGTCCTCCTCTTGCTGTACGGGAGTACAGTTTGCCGGAACATGTGGAACCAGAAGGATGCGCGAGTCCAAACCGCGCATCAATTATGTGGATTGAACGGTATCGTCTAGCCTTTATTCACGCTTGTTAAGGTGCGTGCCGCCTTTGCTCCACATTGGAGCAATCGAGACGAGGCACTTCCTCATCCCTGATCTGGCCAGTGTGATTCCGAGAGACCCATTTTGGTGGCGGAAAATGGTTAAGAACGGAAACGCAATGCTGGCCAGGTCACGAACAAGGAGGTTATCCACTTTTTTTGCGACGGCGCTCGCCTCGCGACGGCGCACGTGTAACAAAGAAAAACTCCAGTGTTTTATCCCCTGTGTAATGTAACGAGCGAACGTTTTCTTTTTTTGCGACGGCGCTGATTATCTGCGACGGCTCTTTTGTAACTTCATTGTAGCACCGTGAACAAGCGCGTCAAGAGTTTTGTACAAATAAAAAATCCCCTCACGGGGATTCACTTGAGAGTGGGACACGCGCCTATCCCCTACCACTTCTTGTATGTGTATAAATAAACAATACCAAGAAGTACTAACGCGATGATAACGCCAAAAATTTGATTACCCGTGACTTCCATAAAGAAAGAATAACATAATTTATGACATGAGAAAAACGGCCGGAACCCCACGGGGAGGTTCCGACCGAAACGAACTCAGAACATGCGGATCTAGCTCTCAGCGCCCTCGGTGGCGCCGACTGCCTGCGCCTTCTCGCCGACCTCGACGGGGGTGTCCTTGGCACCGACCTGAATCGCTGGCGCCTGGCTACCCGGGTCCACGATTTCGCCGGCGACGGGCTCGCTGGCAGCGGGTTCGGCGTCTCCATCCTCGGAGGCGGATTCCTCAGCGGGCGCAGCCTCCTCAGGCGGATCGGTAGGCGGTTCCCCTTCGCCGGCAGCCTCGGGCTCGCTGGCAGCGGGCTCGGCAGTGCCGTCCTCCTCACTGCCGGCCACCTCCTCCGCGGGAGGATCGGCGTTGGACTCGGCGGTCACTGGCTCGGTCTCCGTGGCGGGTGCTCCGTCCCCCTCGGTCTCGGTGGTGCCCTCGCCGACGGGCTGTTCGGCGTCTCCGTCCTTGGCCGGCTCCTTGGCGTCTCCGTCCTTGGCCGGCGGCGGGTTCGTAGCAGCGATGATGGCCGCCTGCAGAGCGTCTGCCGGGCGGAACTGCGGAACGCCATCCTTCACCTCGATGATGCCGAGCCCGATGAACCGGATGTCGTTGCCCGCAACGAGCTGCTGCTCGACGGCGCCGAGTACGGTATCGACCATCATGCGTGCCTCGGGCAGATGCATCGGGGCCGCGTCATCCTTGAACTGCTCGCAGATCGCCCTCGCAAGCACTTCCTTGCCGACGATCGGCCGTTTCTGGACCGTAGAAGTGTCTCCCATGGAACTCCTCCTTCTCCAATGCAAGAGATGAAACAAAGGGCTCAATGTAGGCCCCACTCCAGTGAGGAGGACATTACAACTTCCTTACAATATGTCAAGAAATGGTGGTTGACCAATAGTAGAAGATGGTGTAGCCTCTCTTTTGTCATTCATCCATTATTCGGGGATCGTCTAATGGTAGGACGCTGGGTTCTGGTCCCAGTAATTGGGGTTCGAATCCCTGTCCCCGAGCCAAAAAGGTTTTGGCGCCCGTCTGCGGGCGGCAGAACCTTTTTTGTTTATGGAGGATTCGAACCGGGCAGAAGCGAGCCAAGCCACTTGCCGAAGGCGTGGCGACGGCGAGCGATCAGGGAACGCGAGCTGGCGCAGCGTTCACTGCTGCCCCGGACAACGAGCACCGCTAGGCGCGGGGCGAGGCGATAAATCCCTCCGCCAGAGGCGGACAAGTTGTCCCCGAGCCATCAAAGCATCATCGCTGACGCGGTGGTTTTGTGATAGACTGAAGAAATAAATAGTAATTAGTGGATATGAAAAAACAACAAGGGCTTGCAAAAATATATCTCATACTCTTGCTTGCGGTTGTTATTATTGGTGTTGGTGCATTGATTTATATTGTGATGCTTTCGAACGGCGAGGAATCCGACACTTCAACGACAGGTCAAGATAATGGAACCGGAAATACAAATGATGAGGCTTCTTCTGAATTAGGAAAAGTCATCCCGCCCGCAGAAGGTGATCCAGGAATATACAATGGAAATGGTGAAGCAATTATGCTGACCGAAGATGATTTACCAACCGCCTACGGACCATACAAGAAAAACACATTTTATGAAGTCGCAGAAGCCACTATCGGTGATTCGTTTTTTGGAAACATCTATATGTACACTCCGCAACAGGTAATGTCAGCCAATGCTGGCCCTGATGACTTTACTTTCGGGATGACCATAGCAATACTGGAAGATACTGAAAAAGCAGCAAAATATTACAATATAGAAGTGACTGGTGCCTCACTCTTATTCAATGATCCGGATTCATTAGAAGGCAGTTTTGAAGATATTGGCAATGCGAGTTATTACGACACTGATCCATATGTGAATGAATATGACGCGAGTTTCAACAGTACTCACTGGATTGTATATGTTCTCACATCAAATATGACTGTGGAGTTTCGAATAGTTTCACCAACGACATTCCTAGAAAACGATCTGGAAGATTTATTGATCCAATGGCAGAACAAGTTATCAAACTATCAGCCTTTGTCAGGGTAAGTCACATAAATAACGCAAGGATTCTGTTTGGGACAATAAAGTTCCAATAGCGTCCACTATGCCGAGCCAGTCCATATTTCTGGAATTTTCCGCCAATATTTTACACGAGTGATCTGCATTCGCTCAGATCATCAGACGAAGCAAACGGGTTCCTATTACATCACATACAACGGAGGGCATTACCAGATCAACCCGACTATCAACTGGTACAAGTTGTAGCGCTCCGGAAGGTCCTTCCGACTGAAGAGCTTCTTGCCCAGCGATCCCGAATCACTCAATTTATATGCGGGTCCGTCGTGTTCACATTGTTGTTGCAAGTTGTTGCCTCTTGCTAGCGGTGGGTTTCGCGGTGGCCGGCTACGGGCATCGCCCGAGTGGATCAATGATCACCATTGCTCAGCTAGCAGAGCTTCCTATGAAGAATACAGACCTCCCCACCTCCCTGGGGCTCTTCCATGAGGAAGGGAGCGCTGAGTATGTCGATTCCTACGCGCCCGAGAGGGGGATGACCAGCCAGTATGAGCCTTCTGCACTCGTCAACGACTCGAAGGCATTCACGCTAACGCAGTCCGCGTTCCTCTTCGTGGATAAAGGCAAGGCAGAGACGTACTACCAGGAGGCTGTGCGCGTTCTCCATACGGGCAACCAGCCCGAAAGCAGTGGCGACATTCATAGCGCCTTGGGGAGTGGCGAGTTCATCGAGAGTCGAGGAGAGGAGGGATCAGAAGTTGCAGATGAGAAGCTCTGGGAACTGTGGTTCCTAAGAGAGAACGCAGTCCTGTACATCCTTCTTCAAACACCCCCTGACTTCACACCCCCTGACTTTGAGAGTTTCGTCTCCCCGTTGACTTCGGGCGGAACCATACCCTCAGCCTAGGTTCAGGAGGAAATCGCGGCCAGTCTTTAGGATCAATCCCTTCGCCCACGTTCGAAGATAATCAGCCCAGGGGAGCCAGTCAGTATTTCCGTACACTCTTGACAGAAGCGATCATGTGCTGTATGCTCCTTTCGTCAAGTATTGCTCAATTTTCGAACCTGCTTCACAAAAGTCATGAAATGCACCCCGATATAGGGGGCAGGAAGCAGCAGAAAACGAAAACACACCGATATCAGTTTTGTACGCGCGTTGCGCGAAGCGTCCGGCCTCAGACATTCACGGCCACGGATCCGTCACAATACGTACAGAAAATTGGAACCCTCTCGACACGCTTGGAAGGGTTTTTTGGCATACCTAAAGAAAGAAAATGGACTTTCACGCCGCCTACAAAAGTGGTCATTGTATGCTATTCTTGATCCATGACCCTTATTGCATTTGAATCCATCCCAATTCTTGAATCGAATGAGCCTTTGGTCGCCTTGGATCAGAATGTTCTTGTCTTGGAGCCTTCCTACTTTCAACAAAAGCTTTCGCAGGATGAACGCATGTTCCTGCGCCAAGGCGTTGTTGAGCGGCTGATGGAGGTGCAACGCTGCCTTCCCGGTTTTCGCATCAAGATCTTCGATGGTTTTCGTTCTCGTGATGTACAGCGGAATATCTATCAAAAATACTGGAATGAGATGAAGGGAAAGCATCCGGATCTCACTGACGATCAGCTCAAAGCGCGGGTAGGTGTTTTTGCCACAGACCCGGACCAGCCAAGCCGCATTCCTCCTCATAGCACAGGAGGGGCAGTGGATCTCACACTTGCCGACAAAAACGGCAATGAGCTCGCCATGGGAACAGCGTTTGATCACTTTGGACCGGAGGCGGCGGCATTCTACTACGAGAACTATTCCATTAATGAGACAGTGCGTCAGAATCGCAAGCGCTTGCGCGAAGCCATGGATGCGGCAGAATTTCGACAGGACAAAGATGAGTGGTGGCATTTTGACTATGGCAATCAGTTGTGGGCATACACGCTGCACAAGCCGCATGCCATGTACGGGGAGATCAAAGAGGCGCCAAGAATATAATATGGACTCCTCCCAAGTCACATCACGAACGGTCATTCGATGTTATGATCTTTTTGATGCTGCGTTTTCCGGTGGTGTGGAAGATTTTACGGACGGAAAGTATTTTGGAAATCCAAATCTACCATACATACAAGCACAGGCGAATCAAGCGGAATGGCTGCTGGATCAGATCCATTGCACAAAAGGAAGTACCATCCTTGATGTTGGGTGCGGCAATGGGAGAATACTCACAGCAGCACAGAAGCGCGGAGCACATGCCGTGGGGATCACGATCTCTGCGCAGCAGGTAAAGCGAGCACAGCATAAGGGCCTTGAAGTGCATCTGATGAACTACCAGAACATTCCAAAAGATTGGGCTGGGCGATTCGATGGAGTCATTGCCAATGGCTCTATTGAACATTTTGTCCAAGTGCAGGATACGCTGCAGGGAAAGCAGAACAACATCTACAAAACGATGTTTGCGATCTTCCAACGAATACTCAGACCAGGAGGATATCTGGCAACGACCGTTTTGCATTTCAATCAGCCGCCCGACCCCAGCGTCATCATCCAAGGCGCAAACAAGCAGCAACGCGGCTCCACACAGTATCATTTTGCCAGAGTTCTTTTGGAGGATTTTGGTGGATGGTATCCGATGCGCGGACAGCTACAGGAGTGTGCACAGGGGCATTTCATACTGGAACACAGTGAAGATGGGACAAAAGATTACCATTGGACGTCAGAATACTGGCTGGCGAGGATGAAACAACAAATACCCAGGAATCCAAAGGTCTGGTTCGTGCTCTTGAAGAAGTTTGCCCGCTATCCTCGCGCGACCATAGGAATGCTCAATGATCTTCTTTTTTCGCAGTCATGGATGTGGCAATTCCGGAAGCAGGAAGATGGCAACACTCCCACGACCCTTTTCAGGGATACGTGGCGTCGTATTGAATAGTATTTATTCGCAAAGCGTTGTGCTTTGATGGTTTTCGCTCTCGTGATGTACAGCGGAATATCTATCAAAAATACTGGAATGAGATGAAGAAAAAGCATCCGGATCTCACCGACGATCAACTCAAAGCGCGGGTAGGCGTTTTTGCCGGTGTGGTCGGTTTCGGCATCATCATGATGGGGTACCTCTTTACCATGCTTTTTGAATCCGTATGAAGCGTTTATCCATCTTTTTTCTCATCATTTCTTTCTTTCTTGGTATCATTCCGTTTGCTGCGCGCGCGCAGGAAGATGTCTTACACCCCGTGGATGTCTATTTCTTCTGGGGGGATGGCTGCCCGCATTGCGCAAAAGAAGAATCCTTTCTTGAACAGATCCAGGAGCGTTATCCTTCTATGCGCGTACATGCGCTGGAGGTGTGGCACGATGCGGAAAATCGCGCGTTGCTTTCCGCTGTTGGCAATGCACTTTCGCTTGATGTTTCCGGCGTTCCCGTCGCCATTATTGGCGGGCAGTACATTCCCGGGTATTACACCGATGAGACGACCGGCGCGGAGATCGAGCAACGCATTCAGGAGTGTATTGCGACGCCCTGTGCAGATCCCGTTGCCTCGATCGTGACAATTGCGGATGATCCGGAACCGCAGCAGCCGGAGGCGGACGTCCCAGCGGAGACAGCAGATGACCCGTCTGCGGATCGCGTGCACGTACCTTTCTTCGGCAGCATCGATCCAAAGGCATTCTCACTTCCATTGCTCACTGTGGGAATCGCCGCGCTGGATGGCTTTAACCCGTGCGCCATGTGGACATTGGTATTCCTCATCGGTTTATTGGTGGGTATGCCCAACGCACGGCGGCGTTGGGCGCTTGGCGGCGCGTTCATTGTGACATCCGGAGCGGTGTACTTTCTCTTCCTCGCGGCATGGCTCAACCTTTTACTCTTCATCGGGTTCGTGGTCTGGGTGCGGGTAGCGATCGGATTCATTGCCATTGCCGGCGGTATCTATTATCTCAAGGAGTTCTTCCAGAACCGCGATGCCACGTGCAAGGTAACCGGGCAGGAAAACCGGCGCAAGATCTTTGACCGGCTGCGCCGCATTGCACAGGAACAGCGCTTCTGGCTCGCGCTTATCGGCATTATCCTTCTTGCCGCTGCCGTGAACCTTGTGGAACTTATTTGCTCTGCCGGCCTTCCGGCGGTATATACGCAAGTGCTCGCGCTTTCACACCTTCCCGCATGGCAGTATTATCTCTACCTGTTGCTGTATATTTTCATCTTCATGCTGGATGATCTGCTCGTGTTCTTCATCGCGATGAAGACCTTGCAGGTGGCGGGCGTCACGGGAAAGTATGCGCGGGCGTCACATATCATCGGGGGCAGTATTCTCTTGCTCCTCGGCATACTACTTCTTCTCAAGCCCGAATGGTTGATGTTCGGGTAGCATGACACTATATTTTAATCTCGTTTGCAGTACTCCAGGGAGCATTGCTCCTTTCGGCATTTGCTGAGCAGACCATGAAATTGCACACGCGTGGTCATTCCGTACGTCCTCTTGACATTTTTTTTCAGACGTGCTAGAACGTCATGACCGGATGTTGCTCCTGAACATTCGGTGCGTTGCGGGAAACGATTCCCGGTTTTCCGCAGCCCGCGTGAAAAAGAACAGGGATAGTCCTGGTGTGGGCGTGTCCTTGCATGCCAGGATGATCCTCCGGACACCGCGGAACAGACTGTTCCGTGTACGTTTTGACCCCCGTCCGGGCCCCGCCACTCTGTGTGGGGCTCGGACACTTTTTTATATGTACGCCACCGATGGAGCAACAACGGAGAAACACAACGCAAGGCAAAACATGATATACTACGCACGTTACCTATTAATACTGCTCTATGGCTTTTTTTGCTGCCGGTGCAATTCTCTTTGCGGCGTTCCTCTGGGCGCTTGACGGCGTTCTACTCACCCCTTGGGTGCTGGATCTAGGACTTTCGGACGTCCCAACGTTCGTTTTTATGCTTCACGCGGTTTCGTCTCTTTTTCTTTTGTACTTTTTCTTTAGTCGAAAACATGAACTCGCACGACTGCAGAAAAAGGACTGGATCTCTTTTTCCCTCGTCGGAATCTTTGGCGGGGCAGCGGGCACCATGGCGATCATTGGGGCAATTATCTTTGTCTATACCAACGGTCTCAATATTGCTGTCGTTCTCCTTATTCAAAAACTCCAGCCCATTTTTGCCATTCTCCTTGCGTATCTTCTTCTTAAAGAGCGGCCAAAAAAACCTTTTTACCTCTGGGCATTGATCGCGCTGCTTGGCAGTTATTTTCTCACTTTTGGTTTTGAGAAACCAAATCTCAACGCAGAGGGCATGCTTACCCCCGCGCTCCTTGCTTTGCTTGCGGCATTCTCCTTTGGTTCCTCGACCGTATTTTCAAAGAGCGCCATCGCCAAGGTGAGCCACGGGCTTGGTACAGCGTTACGCTTCACCATCACGACAGGGATCATGGCAATCATTATCCTGATCATTGCGCTCCTCAATAGCCTCGACATTCATACGGGATACGCAGGATTTTCTGGCTTCTCGGTGTTAAGCTGGAATATCATTTTTGCATTTGTCGTGATCGCCCTCACCACCGGAGGCACGGCTATCTTTATCTATTATTGGGGATTGAAGCGCGTCACCGCATCACGTTCGATCATCTATGAAATGATGTTTCCAGTGAGTGCCATCGTTCTTGAGTATTTTATACATGATAAGGGACTTACTCTCGCGCAATGGATTGGCGCTATTCTAGTACTCGGCGCAATCCTTGTTATTGCCAACATGAAAAGTCAGATATCTGCTACCGCACCTCAAATCGAAAAGGGGTAGAATAGTGCTATGTTTGGTATACTAAAATTAGGGTATAACGATTAATCAAAGGAGATGCTATGGCTGGATTCATTACAAATATTGAAAACGAAACAGAAGAAAACACGAATTTTCGAAAGGTGCTCTATACTGCGCCAAACAGTCAACTTGTTGTTATGAACCTGAGGGTTGGCGAAGAGATCGGCATGGAGACGCACGAGCTCGATCAATTCATTCGTATTGAACGCGGCACGGGCAAGGCAATTCTTGATGGTGAAGACTTTGCTCTGAAGGATGGCGACGCCGTGGTGATTCCTCAGGGTACCGCGCATAATATTCTCAATACCGGCGATGAACCGCTTTTGCTCTATACGGTGTATTCCCCTCCTGCACATAAAGATGGAACGATTCACATGACGAAGAAAGAAGCAGAAGCTGACGAAGCAGACCACCACGCATAGGTACGAAACACACAACACCGCCCGCAAGGGCGGTTTTGTATACAAGAATATGGTAATCTACAAACATGCCAGAACCGATTAGCATCGTCATCCCAACGCGAAACCGCCGAGATCTGCTCAAAGAGTGTCTCGCGTCGTTGAAGAAACAACAAGGTCCCTTTGAGATCATCGTGGTCAATGACGCATCCACTGACGGCACGCGGGAATTCCTCAATGAAAATGCTGTGCAAAATCTTCGGCTCCTGGAAAATGAGACACAACAAGGAAAATCTGAAACGAGAAATCGCGGCGTCCGCGCTGCAACGCATGCGCTTATCACATTCATTGATGATGACTGCACTGCAGCGCCGAACTGGCTTGCAGAGTTACGGAATGGATTTGCAAAAGACTCTACTGCGTTTGTCATCGGGGAAACGCGCTACGTTGCAGATCACTACCGCGGCGCATTCCCGGAACGCGTTGTGCAAAATCGCAATGCCGTGTGGCCCAGCACGAGCAACATGGCATACCGTGCAATAGTCTTTATGAATCTTGGCGGATTTGATGCATTCTATGATCGCTTTAATAATGAAGATACGGAACTCGGCATTCGCGCTGTTGCTGCAGGCAATCACTTTCTTCGCATGCCCTCTGCGCGCGTTTTTCACCAAAAAAGCGCATGGACAGCACCCGCGCTGCTCGCGGCCGCGCACAATACTGCCGTGATGGTGCATATGAAAAAGAAATACCCCCGGCACTACCAGATCTTTCGCAAACAATTTGCCTTTGGTGTTATTCTTCGGCCGATTACGTATCTTTTACTCCTTTTCTCCCCGATCGTGATTCCGTTTCTCTTTTTTCGCTACCTTATACACGGCAAACGCAATATCGCCATCTTCTTTGTAAAGTGGCCCATATTCTTTATTCTTGAACGCTTCTGGATCTGGCACGAAGCAATCAAGCTCCGCGTACTCGTGCTTTAATCTTCCTGGACGATATCGTCACCAAAGGTTCCCACAACATCCTTCCAAAGATCCCCTGTTGATTCTGGCTTCTTTTCTGGTGCTGCTGCGGGCGCGGCTTTTGAGGGTGCTGCAGTTTTTTCTCCTGCCGGCATGTCGTCTTGGATATCAGTGACGATCGTATATCTCTCACCCGTCACTTCTTCGATGATATTTTGCAGGTACGTTTGCACCGATGGCTCAGCAAGACGTTCTGCATGAAACCGATAGCGGCAAGCCAAAGTAAGCGTATCGCCTTCCACGCCAATAGGGTGCACCACATTCAGAATAAGTGCGAGACCGGTATTCTCTTTTTGTATACGATCGACAAGCGCATTCCATTGTTGAAGGATAGCGGCAGATACTGCCCCGCGAGCCTTCTTCTTTGATACGTCTGCATCCTTCGCTTTTTGTGTGGATTGCTTTTTGGGATTCGTGCTTTGTGCCGGCGCGCTCACCGCAGCAGGCGCCTTTGCATCCCTTGCTGCCGGCAATTCCATGGATTGTGTTCCTTCGGTTGCAGTGGTGAGCTCGACGATCGCCATTTCCAGCGGCAGTTCTGGCACATAGGTTGCGTCAATATCCTTTGCTGCCGCAAGAAACGCGTCCAAAATATGCACAAGGTACTGCGGTGTCACGACATCAAGTATATGATCAAGCTCTTCTTGTTGCGTTTTGGTGAGCCCAAGCAGCGCATCATGCTGCAGGCTCGCATCTACCTTTCGCAACAACACGCCGCGCAAGAACTGCACGAGTGATTTTGTGAAGTATGAGACGTTCGTTCCCTGTTCAATGGTCTCACGCAGAAGCTGCACTGCACTCGCGGTTTCATTGTGCACAAGATGGCCAAAGAGCTGCAACAGGCGGGCAAGATCAGAATGGGGCAACACAAGTGCGGCGATATCGCGCGTGATATTCTTTTCTCCCAGCGCAAGTATCTGACCAAGAACGCTCTCTGCATCTCGCATGGATCCCTCTGCGGCAATGGCAATGGCGCGCATGACTTCTGCTTCGACCGTCACTTTCTCGCGGCCGGCAAGATCCGTGAGGCGTTCAAAAAGATGCTCAATGGAAACCCGATGAAAATCAAACCGTTCACAGCGAGAGACGATGGTCTGCGGAAGCTTTTGCACTTCGGTTGTGGCAAGAACAAAAATGGCATGCTCTGGCGGCTCTTCGAGTGTCTTTAATAAGGCATTAAAAGCCTCCGTCGTCAGCATATGCACTTCATCGATGATGTACACCTTAAACCGCAAATGTGATGGCGCAATAAGCACGCCTTCTCGCAACGCGCGAATATCATCAATACCGCGATTGGACGCTGCGTCAATTTCCACAACATCAAGCGAGTTGCCGGAAAGGATGCTCTCTGCGCGCGCCTGATCCTCCTTCTTCTTTGAACCTTCCGGGACATTCACCGCGCTCGCAATCAAACGAGCTGTGGTTGTCTTCCCAACACCGCGCGGACCAGTAAAGAGATATGCATGCGCAAGTCTCCCTGAGGCAATTTCTTGCTTCAAGGTAATTTTGACATGGTCCTGCCCTACAAGCTCGTCGAGGATGCGTGGGCGGTACTTTCGATACAGTGTTGTCGACATAACAAAAGGATGATGCGCGAAGTGCAGCGTACCACAGGTTCCACAACAACGGAAGGGTGAAGACTACGCGAGATCGAGGTCGTCTGCGGCCGGCGCTGGAGCGCCTCCTTCTTTGATAATATTTTCAACCGCAGCCCACTGGGACTCGCGGCTTTCCGGCACAAGGATCACCACTTCATCAGCAACCTCGCCTTTAAAATACGTGATGCTCGCCAGCAAAACGCGGAACTGCTTGCCATTTGAAAGCACGCGAAAATCACCCGTCTCAGCATCCTTCATGAGTTTGCCTACTTTGCGCTTTCGTTCCACTGGCCCAATCTGCTTATAGATAAATGAGCCATCCTCGGTAATGATCAACTTCAAGACGTCACCCTCAACGAGCTTTGATTTGGACGCATAGTTCGCAGGGACGGCGTATTGCTTCCCATCCGGGCCCACCATGTGCTGACCATCAAACACGCCTTCAACGATTTTCTGTCCATCTTCCTCGGAGCTGTTCAATGATTTGGCCTGCTCAGCGGCACTCGCTGTTGGCTCTGTCTCGTCGTCGTCTTCTGTCTCCACATCAGCAAGCAGCTTGTTGGCCTCGGCAAGGGCAAGCTGGGCATTATTGATGAGTTCTTTTATCTGTTTGAGTTGTTTTTCGCTTGGCATATTGTTTGATTTTTTTGGATTTTCGTTCTCTTTTTGCAGAGCCAGTCTAGCAACGCAAAGCGGCACTGTCAACTCTATTGCTTACTATTGCTAAAGTAGCTGCCTGCCTGCCGTAACACTTTGTGAAAGCGGGTCAACCTATGCTTCTCACTTCATTTTGTGTACACAAATACCGGTGTTGCATTGCTCTGCGGCTTGTCCTTTTGCGTGAGTGGAAGATCCGGTATGGCAAACGCGAGCGAAACGACGCGTGCGCCTGGCTTGAGCTCCTTTGCGAGTTTTGGACCAAGGCGCTTCATTGCTCCGGGTGTTAAAAAAAACACAATCACATCCGCATGTGAAAGATCCACAGAAAAAAAGTCCTTAAAGTGAAACGATGCTGAAACGCCTGGTCGCAACAGCTTCCAAATGACGGAAATGATAAAAGGAAGAATCGATATCTCATAGCCAATGCCGCGAGCTTTATAATCCTTGGCAGCGCTCATCACCAACTGACCCGTACCAGAACCAAGATCAATGACCGTCTCGCCAGGCTGAATATTGGCAAGGCGCAGCATACGCTCCTTCTCCTTTGTGCGTGTTGGCACATACGGGGCAGCCTTAAATCCTGCAACGGCCGCAGAACCGAGGACAAGAAATATGAAGATAATGAGGATGTATAAAAGCATGTGCATTAGTATAGGCGTCTTTTGTTTCCCTGTCATTCTGGACGATTGAGCAAAGCGAGGGAGATCTGGAATCCGTTCCAGTAACCACAGTGGATTCCCGCATTCGCGGGAATGACAGGGCAGCGGGAATGACGTTAGGAGAAGAAGTAATTATGCGTTGTCATGCCCGCGTACCCTTTTGTCATGCCCGCGTAGGCGGGCATCCACATTCAAAAATCCTCAGCCAAATCCATCCACTCAGGATTCTGTTCCTCAATAAGCCGTATTTTCCACTTCCGGTACCACTTCTTCAGACACTTCTCTCTCCATATCGCAGCTTCAATACTCTTTGTATTTTCAAAGTAGACAAGCTGGTGCAATTCATATTTTTTGGAGAAACCTTCAACTAGCCTCTGTTTATGCTCAACCATGCGTCGTTCCAGATTGTTCGTAACACCAATATATAGCGTTCCATTACGCTTATTCGTGAGGATGTATACGAAATACTGCATAAAATAGTGGCTTTCCGCCACCATGACAATTCTAAGACCAATTCCGCCCTTCTACAAACATGTCCTGAGGTGGTCGAAGGGCTCAGGGTGACATTGTTTTAAAGGCTTTTCAAGTGGTACTTGACAAAATATTGAGGAAGTGGTATGATGATATGTTCACTTGATGGACAATTGTGTCCAGTGCGAGGAAGGCTTCTCTTCCCCACTCCATAACGGATCAGTACGAACAGGTGAGCGGCCGTGAAACGCCCCATCTAGAAAGAGGACAGAACCTTGAAAACCAAATCTCTGATTCTGATGGTAGCTCTTCTGTCGCTCCTCCTGGGGGCGACCGGCTGTGAAAGAATCCTCGGCCCTGTGGGTTGGGGAGACTACGGCTTCGATTTCGGCAACGAGTATGAGTGGTCGGTGGAAATGAAGGTTGGAAACACCGACGGGTGGTACAGTGGGGACAACATGCCCTACTGCTACTCCGGCCGTGTGATCTTCGTCCCGCTTCCGGGACAGGGTGAGTTCCCTGTGAAACTCTGGCGCGTCGGAAAAGACCGCGCCGGATACTGGAAGCAGTTTACCGTCGACGTTCCGGATGGAGCGCCTAACCCGCGCTACAAGCTGGGACATGATGGGAAGGTCTACAAGCTGGACCCGGCCTACGCAGGTTCCTTGGGAATCAACTCGCTAGCCGATTCGTCGGATAGTACCTGGGTTGAGGTCCCCACCATCGACCTTACCGAGGAGTGATCCTCGGCTCGTTCCTGAGGGGGCTGCGCTGCATTCGTGCCGCGTGGTCCCCTCCTTTTTTCTCTGTGCCGCCAAGAACCCCAAGATAGGAGAATACGATGTCAGAGGAGAAACTCACGTTTGGGATGCTGATCGCTTGGGTGCGAACCCAGGCCCAGGTCAGTGTTCAGACGATCATCACGTGGGCGCTCGAAGCCCACGAGTTCCAAATTTCGGATGAGAGCGCGGACAAGGCGTTCGCAGCTCTCATCGAGGACGGGTACATCGACGCCGAGGGCAACGTGTTTGCCCCGGATCCCGAGCCCATCCCCGAACCCGAGACGCCCGCCTCCGAACCTGAGTCTGTCGAACCGCCGGCCCTGCCGACGGACGACTACGAGCCCGAATCCGAGACCGACGAAGAGCCCGAGACGGACGACGAGGAGCCGGCTGCGCCCAGAAAGCGCAGCAGGAAGGCTCCGCTCGTCGCCCTGGGAGCAATTCTGCTCCTCACGGCGGCGGCGGCGTCGTTCCTTTTCTTCCCGGGGCTTCGGTTCTGGGAGAGCAGCGAGGACTACTACTCGCTGGTCGATGAAGCCCCGGCGGAGGAGGAAATCCTCAATGCGGACATGTCCTCGGACATGGCCGCTACCGACTCCACAGTCGTGGAGCCGGCGGACTCCCTGGTCGTCGTGACGGAATTGGAAGCTTCGGCTTCCGACTCCACAATCGTCGCCAATCTGCAGGCGCAGATTGACTCACTCCAAGCGGAGATCGCCGTGACAAAGGAGAAGGCTCCTGTTACGGCAGCTCACACGAGTGAGGCGGCCGCCAAGAAAGACCTGCTCCGGCAGGATCTTAACACGGCCGCTGCCCAGCGCGACTCCGCGCTGGCACACGCGAACGCGAGCGAGATTGCCCGACTCAATCGGGTGGTCCTCTCCTTGGAGGCGCAACTCGCGCCTTCCAAAGGCTCGGTCACGCTGACACTGGGTAGTGTCAGCAAGGCGACCGAACCTCCGGTGGTGATCGAAGCGGATGACTCTCTCCTCGTTGCTGTCGAGCCCGACAGCCTCGAAGCCATCAGCGAGAACGCTCACCTTGAGCGCGAACTCGACCAGGGACAGAAGTACGAGGAACCTTCCTCGAACTTCACGCCGCGGACTCAAACGCGGCGGACTCATCCCGCCCGTCGTCAGGTAGCGTCGCGCTCATCCCAGATCGATGGTGTTGTTGAACCCCTCTTCATTGAGGCGGTGAACACCTCGAGCGAGACCTATATCGCTCGACTCGTCGTCTGGGGAGCCAAGGGCTCCCAGTACGTGGACCCGAGCGACGAAACCATCGTCGCACCGGGTTACGCGGTGAGCTACAAGGTGGACCGATTCGCCAAGTATGGCGTTGAGGTTCGCTACCTCGATGACTCTCCCAAGAATCACCGGGGGCGCGGATTCTTCCACGCCGATGCCCGCGTCAAGACCATCCCGGTCAGCCTGACTGGGAATCCGCAGCGGATCGTGGACTCTCCGTTCCGCGTCCGCTAGAAACTTTCGTGGCTGACGCGAAGGCAAATGCCCTTCGCGAAAGCTCGAACCTTCCGCGCCGACACCCACTTGTGGTGCCGGCGCTTTTTTTATTGTTGCTGTCATTCCGGGCAAGTCCGCCTCCGGCGGAGGAGACCCGAAATCCACTAAGGCAACAGGCAAGGACTCCCGCCTACGCGGGAGTGACAATCTGTCTTTTGTCGTGTCCACTGCCCTATCATCCTTTGACCCTCCTACGCTACGCTTCGGCGGGCAGGCAGGCTCAGGATGACCACTGCTTGCAAAAGTCGCAAAACTATGGTATGATGTTTGCATACGGCGCTTAGTATTTTGCATACCCTTATGCCAAAAAATCCACAAACTGAAGTGGAAACGAGTACAAAGGTTTCCCTCGGTACAAAGATTTCATTAGGATATACCATTGCAACAGCCGTGCTTGTTTTGCTTTCAGTTGTTGCAACAGCCATCTGGACCTTCACTGGTTCGAGCGCGGCAAACTCAGGCGCAGCGACAACATCCTCCGCAGAGAACGCATTAGAACAGACAGGAGATGTTCCTACCTTCAGCTTTACCACTCCGGATGCGCCGCTACAATAGTTAGTGCTGGTCAGGAAAAAAAGAAAAAGAAAATAAAACCCACTCACCCTGTATGCTCTATACACTCCTCATTGCTGCCGTGCTGATCATGCTGGTGGTTTTTATGTATCAGCGAAGTCAAACGACCACGGCAAAAACATCAACACTGGATATCTACTCCAAGAATCTTACCGCTCTTGCAACGCAGGGTTTGCTTGACCCCGTCATCGGCCGCTCAGAAGAGATCGATCGCGTTATTCAAATCCTTTCCCGGCGCACAAAGAACAATCCGGTGCTCATCGGCGACTCCGGCGTGGGCAAGACGGCGATTGTTGAAGGGCTTGCCAATGCGATTGCGCGCGGCGAAGTTCCCGGTCCGCTCAAGGAAAAACGCGTGCTGGCGCTGGATCTCTCCGGGCTCGTTGCCGGGACAAAATATCGCGGTGAATTTGAAAAGCGTCTGACGGGAATCATCAACGAGATCGTTGCGGCAAAGCGATCAATTATTTTGTTCATTGATGAACTTCACACGCTGGCAGAAGCCGGCGAGGCAACTGGCGCCATTGACGCATCTGATATTCTCAAACCTGCACTCGCCCGCGGCGAGCTCCAGGCTATTGGCGCAACAACGCGCGAGGAGTATGAAAAGATCCGCAACGACAAAACCCTTGAGCGTCGTTTCCAGCCGATCTTTGTCCGCGAACCAACGCCAGAAGAGACGGTCAGCATCCTGCGGGGCTTGCGTCCACGCTACGAAGAACACCACCATCTGCGCATTGACGACGAAGCGATTAACGCCGCGGTTCTTCTTGCAGAACAATACTTGCTTGATCGCCACTTCCCCGACAAGGCGATCGACGTCATTGATGAAGCGGCCGCAAAGGTCCGTCTGCATTCTATTGAACACCCTGAAGCGTACGCGGGAAAAGATGTGGCAGTGATGAAGGGAGATGTAGAATCAATCATCAAGCAGTGGGCAGAAGACGTCCGCTCGCTTCCAAGTACCGACGTGCCCACCGACGTGCCAGCGCCAACGATTGGCTAGCGCCGTACCGTTTTTCATCTGAAGCAGTACGGGGCAAGCCCAACCTCCGCCCAAGGCGGATCAGCCTCTGGCTGAAGGTTTGTTCATTAAAAGGTCGACCGCCCAGCACCAGTCGCCGTAAGGCTCCGGTACAGGGCAAAAGCTCGAAGAGAAAAAAGACTCTCGGGTTTAAAAAACAAAAATAAACTAACATGCGTATGCAAGACGCGCCTACACAGGAGGGCATGGATGTCCACGCGCCGGTTCAGGCACAAGCCGAACCAATGCTCGTGGAAGTCATGCACGGGGTGATATTGAGCGCCGTGCTCGTCACCTTCTCCTATCTCTGGGGGGTTACCCTCTGGGCCTGGAATCTCCAGGTCTAAGGTCCGGTTCATCCCGCACCTCTTCCTTTTTCTACGAAGGAGAGGCTCTGCAGAGACTTCTCTCGCAATCCCGTCACCTCCCTGCTTGGGAGATGCGGGACGCCCCGTGCTGGGGTATGACCTTCCCTGGCACGGGGTTTTTCTTTACAATAGATATATGCCGTTAATGCTTTTCAATACCCTCCATCGCGCAAAGGAGGAATTCCAACCAATGCGCGAAAACACCGTACGCATGTATTCTTGCGGACCAACGGTCTATTCGGAGCCACATATCGGGAATCTTCGCGCATACATCTTTGTTGATCTTTTGCGCAAAACGCTGCTCGCTCAAGGATGGAAGATGCAGCACGTCATGAATCTTACTGATGTGGGTCATCTTGTGAGTGACGCGGATGATGGTGAAGACAAAATGGAGAAAGCCGCGCGAGAAACAGGAAAAAATGCCTGGGAGCTCGCCGAACACTTTACGGGCGTCTTCAAGGAGAATCTTGCTGACCTGCATATTGCTGCGCCGGATATCTGGGCAAAAGCAACGGATCATATTGAAGAACAGATCGCGTTAGTTACGCGTATTGAGGAACAGGGCTTTACCTATCAAACGAGCGACGGTATCTATCTGGATACGAGCCGAATTGCAGACTACCCTGCCCTTGGCGTTGCAAACGTAGCAGGGATGGAAGAAGGTGCGCGCGTTGAGAAAAATCCGGAGAAAAAGCACCCAAGCGATTTTGCACTGTGGAAATTCTCTCAAAAAAACGAGCAGCGCCAAATGGAATGGAATTCACCGTGGGGAAAAGGATTCCCCGGCTGGCACCTTGAATGTACGGCCATGTCGGCGAAGTATCTTGGGAACCTTGCGGACATCCATACGGGCGGCGTAGATCATGCTTCTCTTCATCACCCAAATGAAATCGCGCAATCGCAAGCGGCATATGGCACGCAAGAGGCGCGCTTTTGGATGCATAATGAATTCCTTGTGGTGGACAGTGGTCGTATGGGCAAGTCTGAGGGAAACACCCTGACGCTCGAAACGCTGAAGGAGAAGGGCTACGATCCCCTTGCCTACCGTTACTTTGTTCTCTCCGCGCATTATCGCCAAAAACTTACCTTCTCATGGGAGGGAATGGATGGCGCGCAAGCCGCATATCACAAACTGATCACGACGTTTTCTCGGCTCAATGGCGAAGGAAAAACAGGCTGCGCTGAATTTGAACAGCGCTTCAAGGATGCGATGAATGATGATCTGAACACTCCGCAGGCGCTTGCGGTGCTCTGGGAACTTTTGAAATCTGATCACCCGGACAGTGCAAAGCGACACAGCGCGCTGGTTATGGATGAGCTTTTAAGTCTCGGCCTTGCGGCGCGCGCGCAACAACCAACGGTTGTCATCCCGCAGGAGGTGCACGAGCTTCTCAAAAAGCGTGAAGATGCGCGCGTGGCGAAGGATTTTGCGAAGTCAGACGCGCTGCGCGACGCAATCAGCAAAGCAGGATTCATCATCGAAGACACGCCAGACGGCCCTCGCTTGCTGCGAGGATAGAAGGTGCAACCACCACACTCAGAAAAACCGGGTGTCCGCCAACTCCAGCGGTCGGCGGCACCACTACTCGCTCGGCGCGCGGCCCGCTGAGCGGGACCAAGCCCGCGCGTCTCCGCGAGTTTTTTCTTCGTGCGGCAGTTGCACCTTCAGGAATAATATGAGATAACAGTGGTCGCGTAGTTTACCATTATTCATTACTACGAATCTTTGAATAATTTTTGGAAGGAACTTCATAAACCGATCATCGCGCTTGCCCCAATGGAAGGCGTGACCGATACGGCGTTTCGCCAGCTCTGCAAGGAGCACGGCGCTGATGTGCTCTACACAGAATTCATCTCGTCTGACGCAATCGGGCATGATGCGCGCCGCGCGCATGAGAAGATGATGTTTGACCCGAGCGAACAACCGGTTATCTGCCAAATTTTTGGCCGCGACCTCGCAATGTTCGCGGTGGCGGCTCGAGAAATTCAAAAACGCGGTTTTGCAGGTATTGATATTAATTTCGGTTGCCCTGCGCGAAAAGTCGTGAATGCCGGATCGGGTGTTGCGCTGCTCCGCAATCCGCGGTTTGCCCGCGACCTTATTGCGCGTATTGTTGATGAGATTGATATTCCTGTCTCCATCAAGGTGCGGAGTAAAATTCGCAAAGAACGCGCAGAAATCGCCCCTGATGTTCAGGAATGGTACACCGCGCTTGATTTAGTGGCAGCTATTGCCGATGTGCCGGTCGCGGCCATCATGATACACGGACGGTCTTTTGAGCAGGGCCATAGCGGCGAGATTGATGCAGCAATGATCCGCGAGGTCAAAGAACGCTTTGATGGCATTGTGATCGCCAACGGCGGCATCCTCACACCAGAACACGCAAAAGAAATGTTAGAAGCAACCGGCGCGGATGGTGTTGCCCCTGCGCGCGGCGCGCAAGGCCGCCCATGGATCTTCCAGCAAATCAAAGACTACCTTGCAACAGGCGCCTATACGGAACCAAGCTGGGAAGATATTACCGCCACTGCGCTGCGTCACGCAGAACTTGCAGAGGCAGCAAAGGGGCATTGGGGCATTCTGGAACTACGCAAGCACCTTGCATGGTATGTGCATGGATTTCCCGGCGCATCGCAGTTGCGCAAAGAACTTGTTCGCGTCGAGTCGCTGCAGGACATAGCAAGAATCATGAAGCACAAAACTGCCGCGTGATCGCAGGCAGGGCTTACGGGTGGCGCGTATGCAACGTGACCTCTGTTTAGAGGTCGTATTTGTATTTCTTGTCTCCGTCCGTACGGATAA
This sequence comes from Patescibacteria group bacterium, assembly GCA_041671225.1. Taxonomy (GTDB): domain Bacteria; phylum Patescibacteriota; class Patescibacteriia; order JBAZBY01; family JBAZBY01; genus JBAZBY01. The sequence continues at coordinate 692,565 of JBAZBY010000001.1, read as the reverse complement.
AGACCATCGCAAGGATCGGAAGAACGATCCAAAGAAAACGCGCCGTATCCGTTGCGAACATCTGCTGTGTCAACGGCGCAAGCGTCTCAGCCGCTTCTTTGGGCAGAAAGGAGAGCGTAATGGATATCAGTAATCCCACATGCAAAAAACTGAAAAGCATCACATGCCAGAACCCGCCTTTGTTTTCTGCATTTGCGGCAACGGTGCGCAGGAGCGCAGAGCGTGAAAGCAATAAGAAAAGTACGATGAACGTTGTCACAAAGGTGGATATGCGGATGACGAAAATCTGATCAATACCCACATCCGCGGCAACCGTTCCGATGTATGGCGCGGTCGTTACCACGGCAAGCGCCATGTATATTGAGACAAGAATAACGATGATCCGATCCCGCCCGAGCGAGAGACCATAAAGAAACCCGGCAAGAACAAAAAACAGGACAATGAACATGTCCCATGTTGGCGTGCTCCAATCGACGTTTGTAACAAAATTCCCTGCGCCGTTTGCAGCATCACTTGCCGTATTCACAATGGTACTCACTTGGAGTAGTGAAAACATGTTTTCTTTTTTTCTTCTACGAAGAATATACCATAAAATGGTACAGACCGCAATCAGGAGTTATCCCGAAGGTCTTCGTAAAGCTTCTTCTCCTTGCGTGAAAGTTTTTGCGGGGTTTCAACGCGAATAATGACATAATGATCGCCGCGATTTCCGCCTTTCTCGCCAATGCCATGCCCCTTCATGCGCAAACGCTGTCCGTTCTGCACACCAGAAGGGATCTTAATATCCTTTTTCCCATCAATTGTTTCAACGGTCGCCGTTACGCCAAGCGCCGCATCAGGGAAGCTCACCACAAGCTCTGAAAAAAGGTCATTCCCCTCGCGGAGAATATGCGGGTGCGGTTCAACATGCACCGTAATAAACAGATCCCCGGCAACACCGCTCTCGCCCATCGCTCCGTGGCCCGGCACGCGCAATAACTGACCATCATCAATACCGGCCGGCACAGAAACGGTTATCTTTTGCTTTTGTTTGGTGACACCGCGACCACCGCATTCTTTGCAATTCTTCTCGCGTTCCTTGCCTTCCCCGCCGCAGGTTGGGCATATTTGTGATGTTCGAATAGCGCCAAGAATCGTCCGCTGGACGCGCTGAACGCTTCCGCTGCCATTGCACGTCTTACACGTCATCACCTTGCTTCCTGGCTCTGCCTTCTCGCCCTTACAGTGCGGGCACGTGGCATCCTTGGAAATCTCTATTTTTTTCTCTACACCAAAGACCGCATCTTCGAATGCAAGTTGCATATCCATCTCAAGACTTTGTCCTGCCTGTCTGCGACGCTGTTGTTGCCTGCCGCCGCCAAAAAAATCTCCAAAGATATCGCCGATATCAAACCCTTCCCCGCCAAATGGATTCTGTCCGCCAGCCTGCTGCGCAAAATCTTCCCAGCGCATGCCTCCTCCTCCGGGTCCTTGCCCGCCGGCAAAAGACTCTCCAAACTGGTCATACTGCTTGCGCTTCTGCTCGTTGCCGAGTATTTGATATGCCGCGTTGATCTCCTTGAACTTCTGCTCATCACCGCTTGATTTGTCCGGGTGGTGCTGATGCGCGAGTTTTCGGTATGCACGCTTAATCTCATCCTGCGTGGCAGAACGGCCTACCCCCAAAACGTCGTATGGATTCTCTGCCATTATTCAATAATAAGATTCTCGGTGATTTTTGATCGCTCTTCGATCTTCAGGAGATGCACCAGGAAGAGTGCCTTTGTCATCAACCAGCCCATGCCAACCGATACCCAAAAATAAAGCGCTCCAAAGGCGGAAAGTGCAAGAAAAAGTGAAATGGCAAGCACGGGCGGAACATACTTCTGATATGGCTCGATTGCTTCGCGAATGCGCGCACGAACAATATCAGTGAGTACTACGCTTATCGGATCGCTGCCTTCTGCATGAATGCCAAATTTCTGAAGCAGCGTTTCCCTGAACTCCTGCAATGTTTCTTCTGCTAATGGTATATGTGGGGCACCGTCCGGCTGCTCATCGCGAGCCTGTAGTATTGATTCCAAATTCGCGGGCAAAAGGTCCCCGGGAAACAATGCCTTGATCTGCTCGCCGGCATACTGATCCAAAAATGCATCAAGCGTCATATCCTTATCAAAATTCTCAACGAAGCTCTCAAGAGTCAGGACGGCTGCGGTGGTTGCGGTCTCAGAAAATGCATCGATCACATCAATACTCCGTGCTTCATTCTGCGCAACAACGCCAAAATAAGCGAAGGCGAGGGCAAAAATAGAAAAACTAATCACCGTACCTAATGTATGTGAAAGAATTTTAATGGCGTGAAAATGAATGCGCTCGCGCTCCTCCCAACCCGTGTTGCGACCATAGCGCATCCAAAAAAGCCAGAGCAGTACAACCGTCATGATGGTATAAAAATTCAGACCAAAAAAAATGAAATGTGTGGCCACCGCAAAAAAATAAACGTAAATACGTGTCGTCCAATCATGAAAGGTAAAACCGATAACACCAACAAGTCCATTCAAAGATCCAAAAAGAAGAAGCGTCATCAAGAGCTGTATGAGTCGGCCGGTTTCGAATTGTATCCCTTCTGTCAGAAAGGAATACGCATTATACCAAAACGCTGCTGCAATAATAACGAGCAGCGCTGCAAGAATAAAATGTTTTTTACCCTCCCGAACTTTTTTTTCGGGGAGCGGTTTAAGCCCCTTCATGTGTTCTGATTCTACTGGTTTTTCCATTGTTCTACAAGAATATGCTTGACGTTGGAAACATTATTTCGTACGGTGTGTGCGGATATTCGGTTCATTGCTGTTCCAGACGCGCCCACTGCTTGCAGTGCGGCAGAACGACCCGTTCACGCTGGCATCGCCAGTACTGACGCAGGTGCTTCCGCACTGAGGAGGTACACATGTACCAACCGTTTCGGTTCGATGTGCCGCCGTACGTCTGTATTGACTGCGGTGGACGCTACGACAGCCAAAGCGAGGCTGAGAACTGCCCGTACTGCAATGAGCAGCTGGAGCGACCGCCGCGCATGCACTGGGCCTTCTGGGTCTTCATGGGTATGATCCTGATGGGCATGATTGTTTTGCTCTTCATGACCGTCACCCCGCGCGCTCCGCACTCCGTGCTTCGCACAACGTCCGCACCGGCAGCCCCTCCATAAACGGTGGCTGCCGGTCTTCCTTTATGCAGTAAAGCCCACTTCTGGTGCCTGTGCTTCTGCTATGGTGCCGTGCGTTGACTCGTATTTCTTCACGTTCTCTTCCAATGCCTTGGCAATGCGCTTTGCATGGCCTGGGCTTGTGACCACACGAGCATTCACCATACCCTGACGCTGCGCAGGATTTACAAGAATAAAATCTATGATGAACTCCTCTTTCGTATGCATCACGCTCATGAGGTTTGCGTGTACGCCCTTGCCAACATCATCAGGGAGTTTGATCTGAATTTGCTGGCCCTGTTGTTGCCCGGGCTGCGGCTGTTGTACGTTTGGCATAATTATTCTTTTTTATCACTCTTCTTTTCTTCAGTCTTGTCTTTGTCATCAACGACTTCCGCGTCAACGACCTTTTCCTCGCCTTCGCCTTTTGGGGCATCGGCGGACGAGCCGCCTTCTGCGGCCTGCTGCTGCTCTTTATAGAGCTTCTCACCGATCTTCTGGGCTGCGTCTGAAAGCTCCTTTGTTGCCGTTTCAATGGCGGCTTTGTCTTCGCCGTCCTTCACCTTCTTCAGCGCTTCCATCTTTTCCTCGATCGGCTTCTTTTCATCCGCGGTCATTTTATCACCAGCATCCTTGATAGCCTTCTCTGTTGAATACATCAGCGCTTCTGCTTGGTTGCGGGCATCAATAAGATCGCGCTGTTTCTTGTCTTCTTCCGCGTGCGCCTCTGCTTCCTTCTGCATCTTTGCAACCTCTTCTTTTGAAAGACTTGTTGATGCTTCAATGCGAATGCTCTGTTCTTTGTTTGTTCCCTTATCCTTCGCCTTCACGTTCAGAATGCCATTCGCGTCGATGTCAAATGTTACTTCAACCTGCGGCATACCGCGCGGGGCCGGTGGAATGCCGTCCAGCATAAAGCGGCCGAGCGTCTTGTTCTGGCCCGCCATCGGGCGCTCGCCCTGCAGCACATGGATCTCTACAGATGATTGATTATCAGCAGCGGTTGAGAACACCTGCGATTTACTTGTTGGGATGGTGGTGTTGCGTTCTATGAGCGGCGTGCTCACTGCACCAAGGGTCTCAAGACCCAGCGTCAGCGGCGTCACATCCAAAAGGAGTACATCCTTCACATCACCTTGCAACACACCAGCCTGCACGGCCGCGCCAATGGCAACCACTTCATCCGGGTTCACGCCAAGGTGCGGTTCTTTGCCAAAGAACTTTTGTACGGTTTCAATAACAAGCGGCATACGGGTCATACCACCAACCATGACCACCTCGTTGATATCCTTTGTTTCAACGCCGGCATCCTTGAGCGCGGCTTTGACCGGCTCCAGCGTCTTCTCCACAAGTTCCAACACCAGTTCATTCAGCTTTGCCCGCGTCATTTTCATGACCAAATGCCGCGGTCCGCTCGCGTCCTGTGTGATGAATGGCTGGTTGATCTCTGTTTCTGTCTGCGTTGAAAGTTCGATCTTCGCCTTTTCTGCCGCTTCTTTGAGGCGCTGCAATCCCAGTTGATCCTTACCAAGATCAATACCATCCTGCTTCCTGAATTCATCGATAATCCAACGGATAATCACCTGATCGAAGTCATCACCGCCAAGGTGCGTGTCGCCATTTGTTGACTTCACCTCAACAGTGTCGGCGGACACCTCAAGGATGGAAATATCGAATGTTCCGCCACCAAGGTCATACACGGCGATCTTTTCATCCTTTTTCTTGTTGAAGCCGTATGCCAAGGCTGCGGCAGTCGGTTCATTGATGATGCGCTTCACGTCAAGACCGGCGATCTTCCCCGCGTCCTTGGTTGCCTGACGCTGCGCGTCATCAAAATAGGCCGGAACAGTGATCACTGCTTCAGTGATCTTCTCTCCGATCTTCTCTTCCGCATCTGCTTTGAGCTTCTGTAAGACCATTGCAGAGATCTCCTGCGGCGTGTGCTCTGCATCTCCCATCTTTACCTTGACGCCCTCACCGGACTGTACCATTTTGTATGGCAAAATCTTAAGATCCCGCTGTACTTCTTCATCCCCAAAACGGCGACCCATGAGACGCTTCACGGAAAAAACCGTGTTTTCCGGATTTGTTACTGCCTGTCGTTTTGCGGGCAACCCAACCAGACGTTCGCCGTTCTTTGAAATTGCCACAACGGATGGCGTCGTGCGATTGCCTTCACGATTCTCAAGAATCTTTGGCTGACCGCCTTCAATGACCGCCATTGCGGAGTTCGTTGTCCCCAAATCAATACCGAGAATTTTACTCATAGTTTTTACGAAAAATTAAACAAAATGATAAGGCCGGAGCGTGTCTTCTTCCAGCTGTGAATAGAAATCAAGAATCTCATCTTCATGCACATGCCTATCTTCAAGCATTGGAATCTCTTCCGGCATAAGATCAATAACCGTTCGCGTTGCCACTACGCCACTTTGCTTCACCGCGACGAGCGTGAGTACGGCGGTGGAGCATCGTCCGCACACGATATGCGTGAGCAAAGACTGGTCTGACTCACCGACGATCCGCAAAGCCTGCAAATCATAGGCATGCTCACACACGGGGCAGCTCACGGAAAATTTGAGCAGCCGACTGTTGCCTCCAGGCACATTGGACAGCGGACTTTGTGGTGAGTGATATGTCATTTATTGCTCCTCAACATTTACGGTTACGGATTTCGGCTTCATTTCTTCACGCTTTGGGATCTGAATCATCAACACGCCATCTTTATAGGTCGCATTGGCCCTATCAGCATCAACAGCATGCGGGAGCGCAACGGCGCGAGAGAAACTACCCTGGCGAACTTCTTTGCGGTAATAATTCTTTTCGTCAATTTCAGATTGCTTTTTCATTTCACCAGAAAGTTTGAGGACGTTTTCCTCAATTTCAATTTTCAGTAATTTTGGATCTATACCTGCAATCGGTGACTGAATGATGACGGTATCACCATCCTCATACACATCGATCGCTGGGCTGAAATGCCACTGCTCTCCCCAGAATTCATCTTCGAACATCTCCGGAAAAAGTGGGCGCCAAGGTGTAATACGCATATGAGTTCGATTAATATTTATTCTGCGACTTTGACCTTACTTGGAACCAAAACCCGTTCGCCATACTTCCATCCGCTCTGCAGCACTTCAAGAATAACATCGCTTTCAACGCCGTCGCGCTTTTCGCGCGCGACCGCTTCATGCAGGTGTGGGTCGAATTGTTTGCCTTCTGCGTCAATCTCCGTGAGTTGATATTGCGTCAAAAGTTCTTCCATCTGTGTCTGAATATGCTGAAGGCCGACCACCCATTCCGCTTTTTTCTGTTCATCGGGCACGTGATGAAACGCACGGCGAAGATTTTCGAGGATCGGCAGCATCTGCACAAGCACCGCCGAGCGTGCAAAACTCCCTATCTCCAACTTCTCCTTCTCTGATTGCTTTTGCAAATTTTGATAATCAGCCTGAGCGCGCTTCCATCCACTCAAATACTCCTCGGCTTTCATTTTTATTTCATCAAGCTCGCGTCGATGTTTGTCTTTTTTCTGTTCGTGGTGTGTATCCATACTTACGTCAGCAGATGTTGAATGAATGATATACGGGCAATATTTTTTGGATAATTCATGCGTATGGGACCAAGAAGACAAAAAATGCCGTGCGGCTTCTTCCCCCAGCGACTCACGATTGTCCCTGCGGCGGCACCAAAGGGATTCTCGCTACCAAGTAAAATCTGCGGTTCTGGCTGCAGTGACTGGAACAAGCGAGAGATGACATCATCACAGTGGTCCACAATACCAGTCATTTCTGAGAGCACATCCATGCTTTGGAATTCAGGATGTCGCACAAGATTCGCAATTCCCGTGTAATAGACGTCATGTGGCGCAAACCCGACAATCACCGTCTGCTGGGAAATATCAGCCAGAGACTTTGCGAGCTCTTTTGTACGCTGCGTTGCATCTTTTGTCTGGCCTGCGGCGCGCTTGAGTGCCGATGCTTCCTTGGCATCCAATGGTGCGACGCGCTGCTGCTTCAAATAGTATTTCCAGCCGAATTCTGTTGGAATACGCCCTGCAGAGGTATGCGGATGCGTAATAAAACCCGTCTGTTCCAGAAACGCCATATCATTACGGATGGTCGCCGGCGACCAGGAAAGCCCATGCACCTCAACGAGATACTTGGATGAAACTGGTTCTGCCTCATCAATGAACGCTTCAACGATAAGTTTAAGTAAATCTTCCTGACGTTCTGAGAGTTGTATGTCCTGTGTCATGTATACAGTTTAGCACTCCTTCACTCAGAGTGCTAATGCAGTATAGCAAAGTGTTTTGAGGCGTCAACCCTCCCGATGGGCGCTGATTGCCTGCCTGTAATACCCTTCAAGTTTATCAACGATTGCAGGCCAAGCGTAGTGCGTTTCTGCCTTATGGCGGCCATGCTCCCCCATGTTCCTGCGGAGATCCTTATCATCGAGCAGAATTTTGAGTTTCCTCGCAAAATCCGCGGCATCTGCTGTTTTGGCAAGGAGTCCGTTTTTTCCATCATCAATGACCGCACGGTACCCCACAATATCAGATGCGACCATGGGTTTTCCAGCAGCCATTGCCTCAGCCAATACAATACCAAAACTTTCCCTTCCATATGCTGGGAAGCAGCAAATATCTGCGCTCGCGTAGTATCGCGGAAGATCCTGCCAGGAGACATAATTCATGAACTGCACGCGCGGGCGCAAATCCAAAGGCACATACCGCTTATAGTGATGGATAAGTATCCCTCCACCGACCACCACAAGACGGGCATCTGGAGCATCTTTTGCAAGCCGCGTGAACGCATCAAGCATGATATTCACCCCTTTGCGCGGATCCATACGCCCCACAAAGAGGATCGTGGGAGGTCCACCGGCGAGATGAGGCATGGGTGCGTTTGAAGGATGAAAGCGCTCAATATTCACACCATTGGGAAGGATCTCCCAAGGGCCGGTAAAATACTTGCTGAAAAAAGATTTGGCAGCTTCAGAAACCGCAATACGCACCCTAAGCTTTTGAATAACGCGGTGGTCCAGCGGTCTCTGCATGATCTTATATGCAAGACTCGATGGTTTATACGTATGAAAGGTTCCCACGATCGGCGCTTTTGCATTCAATGTCGCAACGATAGGCAACACGGGATCTGGCGGGTTATGAATATGCAGCACATCAAAATTGTACTTCTTCTCAAGACGCCGAAAATCTGCGGCGAGTCGCGCGCCAATGGTTATATTCACGAATGCACCATTGAACGGCAGCGTCAGATCCCGCCCAATGCGCTCTACGCCATCACTCCATTCCTCATCTCCGCGGTTAAAATTCGCGGTAATGATGGTTGCCTCATGCCCGCGCTTGCGCAGTTCTGTTGCCGTTGCATGAACGTGTTCTGCAATGCCACCCTTGATCGGGTAATACGTTTGGGAGAGGATGCCAATCTTCATAGCGCCAATGCCAAACGCGCGCTCCGCAAAGAGAACGCCCGGAGTACCCGCAAAAGACTAAAAGCCGAGGCCGACAGTTGTTGCGTCTTCTCCTTCACCAAACTGAATGCGGTAATTACTCCCACCTGTGGGAACGGCAAACTGGAAAAATCCTGTTTCACTGGGCTGTGAATATTCAGTAATAACCTGAAAGCTCTGAAGTGCATAACTGGTACCCGCCCCATCAACAATGGCAACGTCTTTGCCAAGCCATTGCACGACTGCATCGCGATCTGCAAAGGGAATCGTACCGAAATACACCACAACGAATTCATTCCCCTCTTCAGCATCAACGCCTTGGAATGATGACACGCGACTCGCTGTGGAAAATGAAAATGTAACATCATTATGAGTTCCTTCTGCATTCACTGTCAGGTCGCCTCGCGTTGCTGGATCCCAATTTTCATCAGTTAATGATGGATCTGGAAGATTATCGGTGATCGTTGCATTGATGGATGTCGCGTTCACATTTATTTCTGCCGGCACCTCTTCATCACCTGTCTGCGTGACGAAATAATAAATACCACCCGCAACAACAATGATCACGAGAACGATGATAAGTAGAATGGACGTATTTTTCATAAGGATTCCCCCTAAAAACCTTTATTGAATAGCTCTATTCTAGCATAAAGTACAAAAAGGGAGCAATGCGGGCACGGTATCCGTCAAAACCCTGCAACCTTCAGCGCTGTTACCAGCAGAACCATTCCCCACATAAGACCCGCAATCTTCCACTCATTTTTGCCTGGTTTTCCCCTTGTCAGTACCATTGTTGGTACTAAGGAGGCTGCAGGCACAAAAACGACAAGTATCGCACCGATCAACCATGCTGCATGTGATGGCACCGGAGATGCCACATAGAGATACATGATGGCGAGCGCAAAAATAGTGAAAAGAAAATGCATCCAACCAGCGATGCTCATGTCGCGCAGCCAATGACGAGAAGCATGCGAATGCCACATATGCCCTGTTGCGCCAGAAGACCCCCACGCGCGGTGCAGCGCAACAGACGCAACACTGCCAAGGAGTAATCCAATAACCACACCCCACCATGGATATACGAGGTGCGGCAAAATCAAGCCAAGAATGACTGACAATAAGAATGCGTCAGACCACATGGCGGAATGCGCAAGAAAGGAAATACCAGGCTTACGACGCGAGTTCTTTGTGAGCGTGCCCTCAATCCAAGAAACGATCCCCTCAAGAACGACAAAAGTAAAAACGCCAAGCGTGGTGAGCCAGAAAATGGTCATAGCTTCCCCTGTTGTATCTGCTTGCGGTATCCTGCGACAAGTTGATTAAAATACCAGAGGTTGTGAAACGTCAGTAGTGAAAGGCCGGTGATCTCCTTTGCGCGCACGAGATGGCTGATGTATGCGCGGGTGTATGTGGTGCAGACCGCGCAGGCGCACGCCGAATCCAACGGCCTGTTCTGCGACAGCATCACTGTCTTTGTCATGTCCAGCCGCCCTGTACCAATGAACGCAGTGCCATGGCGCGCATAATGCGTCGGCACGATACAATCAAACGTATCCACGCCCGCCTTGATGATGCGCGGAATATCCTCCGGGTGGCCGATGCCGAGCAAGTGCCGCGGCTTTTTTTCTGGAAGTACATCCGTAACCCAGCCGACCATTTTCTCCATGGTCGCTTTGTCTGCGCCGAATTCCCCGCCGATGCCAAAGCCCGAAAACGGGAGGCTCGCGATATACTCCGCGCTCTTACGGCGGAGATCTTTATACTTCCCGCCCTGCACGATGCCAAAAAGCGCCTGCCGCGTCTTGTGCATTTTGATGCACTGCAGCGCCCAGCGATGCGTACGCTCAACCGATGCCGCCATGTATGCCTTGCTCGCACTGGGCGGCGGGCATTCGTCGAACGCGAACATGATATCTGCACCGAGCTGCTCCTGTATAGCCATGGACTCTTTTGGCCCGATGAAAAGCTTGCTCCCATCAACGGGCGAGCGGAAGTGCACGCCGCGTTCCGTGATGCGTATGTGCTGCGGCTGCTCTCCCTGTTGCACGCGCTTCTCTCCCCCCTTGCCGATCTTCCCGCTCCCTAGATCCATGCCAAAGCCAAGGCTGAACACCTGATAGCCCGCGGAATCGGTCATGAGCGGACGCTTCCATTGCATGAAGTTATGCAGGCCCCCTGCACGCCCCACCGCCTTCTCACCGGGCTTCAAGTGCAGATGGAACGTATTGGCGATCAGAAGCTGGGTGCCGGTCTGCACAACCTGCTCGCTGGTGAGAGTCTTGACCACAGCCTGTGTTGCAACCGGTACCAGCGTCGGCGTTTCCACTTCGCCATGCGGGGTCTTTAAAATCCCGAGTCGTGCACGGGATCTTTTTGAACTTTTTTGTATAGCAAAGGAGATCACGCACTGAAGTATAGCAGGTGTATTTTTTGCCGTATATTGACATTTTTATATAAATATGGTAGAATGTAAGGTTCGGGAAACGCCTGAACATTCACAACCTACTCCGAAAGGAGCCTGCGATGCGAGAACTCGCACCGAATCTGTGGCTCCTTCCCGGAGCCATGGACAGTCCCCCATCTCTCGTGATGCGACGGAAGAATAACTCGCTACTCATGACCGACCCTGGCCTGTTCTGGTTCGCTTTCGGCAAAAACTGGGAACTTGCGAGACTCAGGCGCGCAACAGGGGCAAACCTCCACGGGGTGCTCCTGACCCATTCACACCCGGACCATATTGGCAATCTCCGCCATGTTGCGCCCGGCGTGCCTGTCTACTGCCATAAGAAAAGCTTCTGGAGTCTCCGCTCTCCGGGGAAACTCCTTGAAGCCGGACGTATTCTGGCAAGGAAGACAGGCAACAGCCTCACTGGCTTCACAGCCGCCGACAAGCCACTTGCAAAGCTCTACGGAGCAGTTGCAAGCATCGCTTGCGGACCAAAGATGCGGCATGAAGGCATGTGGGGTGAGGACGGCGGCGTCTATGGGCCGTTCCCTCCGGATGGGTTTCAGTTCGACGGATATCACGTCGAAGTCATAGAAACGCCCGGACACTGCCCAGGGGAAGTCGCCTTCTGGATTCCGGAGTACGGAATCCTGATCGGGGGCGACCTCGTCCCTAACCGGCCTGGCCGCGAAAGGGTCCCCTCGATCTACACTCCCGAGGGAAACCTGTTTGCGGCACAGAAGTCGCTCGTGCGGATCAAAGCGCTGAAGCCGAGGATGATCATCCCCGGCCACGGCGACCCAATTGAGGACGTTGAGGAACGCCTCGCCATCCTCGAGAGATCCACGCAGCAGATCCTGCGCCGGGTACAGATGTACCGGCTCGGGGATCCTTCTCGGACTGCCAGCAAGCTTGTGGAGCTGGTCTTTGCAGACCTGCCGTACAAACTCAGGCCGAACGAGAAGAGATGTCTCGTTCTCTCAGTCCTCCAACATGCGGATACATGAGCCCCCACCGCTTACCAAAAGGGGGCTCGTTTTTTTATTGTAAATAAAAGGGAGGGGCGGCAGACGTTGGGAATGGTCTGCCGCCCGATGGACAAAAGCGGCGCGATGCCGCACGGGGATCATGGCACCACGGGCGCCTTGGGTGCGGTCGCCTGAAGGTACTCCGCAAGTGGAGCAAGCGCCTCCGGCAGCGGATGCATCTCGGCCATGGTGCGGCCGATATCTGTGAGGAAGAGTCGTTCCACGCCTGCAGGGGCGAGGTAACCCTTGTGGGTCGCCTCGCGGAGGGCGTTCCGGAACCACATGTCGAAGAGATCGGACCGGAAATGCCCATCGGGAAGGGCATCCTGAATACCGTCACTCTGATAGGCCTTGCAGATGGCCTTCCAGAGCGTGGAGGTCAGGAATGAAGTCCGCGCATTTGGCGCCACCGCTGCACAGAGCTGCAGGATGATGTGAACGACGTTCTCGGAGGTAAGGGGCGACGACATACTGCCTCCTGGTATGTGCATAGAGCACAGAGAGTTGGACAGGTTCACCCTAGAATGAGAAAGCACCCATGTCAAATGAAACACTGCCTGCGCCAGGGCGAAAGCGGATAAAAAAATTGGGTGGCGCGCGCGGGGCCGATCTGTGCGCGCACCACCCATACCGGACTATCCGGCAAAAAGTGAACAATCAAATCTACGCCAAACGCTCCTTCTTGTCAAGAAGATGAGCACGGGCAGGTTTTTCGTCAGTTCAGGCTAATTATCAGACAGGGCGTAGAGTACCAGCCCATACTTGCCACGCAAGTAACGATTTTGCAACAAGACTCAAAACAATATATGCCCGTTCGCCGTAGAGGTAGTCCTGCCACTTCCCCACTTTCTTATACTGCAGCACCATATTGATAGCGAACACGTTGAAGAAGAGGAAGATGGAAAAGTAGATCCAATAAACGAATGCTGGTGCGCGGAATTCGCCCTCGCCGGCATTAAAAAGATACAGCGCAACCACGATCCACGGCACGGCGCCGGCAATAACGCCAAACCAGTAACTTAGCCAGTTTGTCTTTTCTGTTGTCTGATTGTGAACCTCCATCACCCAGCCAAAAAGAATCATCATTGCATTCAGAGAAAAGAGAAGTATGAGACTGGAAAAATCATAGACTCCAACGAGCATTGCGATAACAATGATCATTAAAGAAGATGATGCGCTATATTCTACCCAACGTGCGACGTTAAGGCCTTTCTTGAGATTTTCCCTGTACCATTCATAGATACCTGGAAGACTCACGGCAAGGTGCGCGATGGAAGAGAGGAATAAGAAACCAGCGATCAGTGGGCCGATCGCGAACTCAAACTTTGTTACTGTCTCTGCGGCGAGCTGACCCGCAAACGGATCATACTCAACGTATGACGTTGTAACTGGTAAAGAAAAATCTCTCGACAAGACCAGCATGAGCGTGCCCTGCACCGCGTGCAAAACGGCCATAAAAATATTGAAACGGCGTAAGGATTGAAACCGCTGATCTTTTTTTATTATTTGTGGCATAAAAAATCCCCCTTAGTTTTTAACGCAGAAAGTATAACATAGGTCGCGGGTAGTTAAAAAGAGATTCTGCCCGTGGCGTAGTACGCACTGGTATCCGCAACCCCGGTCAACCTCTAGACACAAAAATCCCTTTATCCTCCGACCACGAATGTCAGTGCATGCCCAGCTTTGCCGGCGCGGCCCGTACGGCCGATGCGGTGAATGTAATCATCATGGCTCATTGGCTCGTCAAAGTTCACAACCTGGCTCACGTTGGGAATATCCAAACCGCGCGCGGCTACGTCCGTTGCGACCAACACCTTCACCTTGCCTTCCTTAAAGGCACGGAGAGCGCGCTGACGCTGCGGCTGTGTTTTGTTGCCATGAATCGCCTGCGCGGTGTGGCCTCTCGCGTTGAGCGCGTCTGCAAGCTTCTGCACGCCCCACTTGGTTCCGCCAAAGACCAGCACTTTATCAAACTGCGGCTGCGCAAGGAGCTTTAAAAGCATGGTAATTTTGTCTTCCTTGCTCCGCACCTTGATCACTTCCTGTTCAATATGCTCCTGCTTCTGGCTCGTGCGCACAGAAACCGTCACTGGGTTTTTGAGCATGTCCGCGAGCAACTTCTCAATCGCCGGCGTGATGGTCGCGCTGAAGCATAATGACTGACGATTCGGATTTGTCTTGTCGATGAGAAAACGCACATCGTGCAGAAAGCCCATGTCGAGCATGCGATCCACTTCATCAAGCACGAGCACATCCACGTCACCCAGCTTCAAGATGTGTTGTTCGGTGAGATCCTTCAGGCGTCCGGGCGTGCCGATCACCACCTGCGGGCGACGGGCAAGCTGCGCCTTCTGTTTGCCCATGCTCGCGCCACCCACGCATAGCGCGGTGTTCATGCGCAGGCCATTGCTAAACGCGCGGAACTCTTCTTCTATCTGCACCGCGAGTTCACGCGTTGGTGCAACCACCAATGCCTTGGTGCTCGTGTGTGTTGCGACAATATGTTGAATAATTGGCAGCACAAATGCCGCGGTCTTTCCTGAGCCGGTATTCGCAAGACCAATCACGTCCTTGCCTTCAAGAATCGGCGGAATCGCGTCATCCTGAATAGCGGTTGGGGTCGTGTATCCCTTTCTCGTACATGCCTTATCAAGAATCGGCAAGAAGCCAAAATCCGCAAAGGTATGCTTTGATTGATACGGTTTCTGCTCATCGAGGACCGTTGCTTTGTTGATGTACCTATCGGGGTGAATATACGTCCCACGGCCACGTCCGCCGCCGCCACCTCTGCTGCGTCGCTGTCCGCCGCCGCCACCCTGCCCACGATAAAACTTGCTGCCAGAGCGCTGACTTCCGCCACCCTGCGTGCGACCACGTTTAAAATTTCGATTGATGTTTCTCATGAATATCGTTATGTAGTAATCTCTCGTTCTGAATAGCGAGAGATAGCACATAGCTCGATATTCGATGAACAACTGATACTAACCTATCACTCCCGTTCTGTCAAGGAGAGAGGCTTTTACAACTCCCCTAACAACTCGCCAAGCAGGGTGATCTCTGTGCCATACGTTGCCCAGTCACCGCGTTTTTGCGCGGCAAGGGCGCGTTCATACGCGGCCTGTGCTTGCTCCAGCACCGTGCTGTTGGTTGTCGTTTCTATGGTTGTTGTGGCCTCATCCACTGTTTCATCAACCGTCAGCGGTGCATCAGTAAAGAGCTGCGCGAGCGCGAGGTCCAGCGTCTCTGCCATGGCGATGTTATTGCCGTTTGCCACGATCACCCGCTTGAGTTCCGGGATGCGTCCGCCTTCCGCGCGCAAATACAGCGGCTGCACATAGAGCAAGGAGGATTCGATGGGAATCACCAACAGGCTCCCCTGAATCACTTCTGAGCCGCGCTGGTCCCAGAGGGAGATCTGCCGCGAAATGTCTGGGTTCTGGTTGATGCGGTTGCGGATCTGCGTTGGGCCAAAGACAAGCTCCTGCTTGGGGAAGCGATACACAACCAATTCTCCATAGTTTTCGCCATCATTGCGTGCAACCATCCATGCCGCAAGGTTATCCTTGCCGCGCGGAGTATACGGCAGCATCAAAATGAACTCCTCATTCTCTTCATCTGGCAGGCTCATCACAAGATGACGCATGATGGGGTCGCCCACATCCTGACCGGTGTTTGTGGGGATCTGCCATTCATCTTCCTTATTGTAAAAAATCTGCGGCTCTTCCATGTGATACACGCTATAAATATCTGCTTGATAGCGATAAATATCTTCCGGATATCGTATATGAGAACGAAGGTCCTCCGGCATCTCTGTCAGCGGCACAAATGAATCATCAAAGATCTTTGCATACGTCTGGATGAGCGGATCCTCTGCGTCTGCGGTATAAAGTGTCATACTTCCGTCATATGCATCAATAGTGATCTTGACGCTGTTACGGATGTAATTCAATGTTCCGGGAATTGCCGACGCAGTTTTATTTTGGTCAAAGAGATCATCTGTTCTGCGTTCTGCATACGGATAGCGATTCGTCGTTGTATACGCGTCATACATCCATGTCAGTGAGCCATCTTCCCGCACCACAAGATATGGATCTTGATCAAATTTCAAAAACGGCAGCAATCGTCGTACGCGCTCATGAATATCCCTATAGAACATGATCTTGGAATCTGTCGTAATATCGTTGGAAAAGAAGAGCTTGTTTGAGCCAAACCGAAGCGCAAAAAGAAGTTTACGGAAGAGTGAATTCACGGGTACTCCCCCTTCTCCTTCATACGTGGAAAAAACATTCTCTTCACCCGATGGATAGTTGAATTCCTCTGCGTCAGTATTCACAACGACAAAATCATTTGCGAGTTCCCCATAATAGATCTCCGGCCTGGTCACATCCAATTCACTTTTTGTCGATGCTGGCGGAAGATCCTTAATAAAGAGCACGGGCAGGCCTTCTGGGGTCACCTCATTCACCGGCCCGAGCGTAAGCCCGAATCCGTGCGTGAAGGTAAGATGCTCATTAATGAAATTGCGCTGCGGGAGTGCAGCGGCAGAAAGTTCACGCGGAGAAAGAAGCGTCTGGCGCAATTCTCCGTCAATGGTATACCGGTCGTTATCAAGGGACACAAAGTCATAATATGTGCGAATCTCCTGAATCTGACCAAAGGTATCCAGTAACGGTGCGCGCTCCCATAACCGGATGTTTCTGATGGTCCCGGAATTTGCTTCCAAATCTGCTTGTGTGAGCGAAGTGTCACCGGACAGGTCGCGCTTTTCCAATGTATCCACGCCATACGCAGCCTGCGTTGCGGCAATATTGTATGCAATGTACTTCTCCTCTTTTACAAGCTCATTCGGCGACACAATAAAACGCTGCACGATACCTGGTACCACTGCGCCACCGATAATCGTTATGAAGAAATAAAGAAAAATGGTTCCTACAACCTGGCGGGTACTGGAACGGAATGCATGAATGATGAGTACTGCTCCAACAAGTGAAGCAAGCACTGCGCCGATCTGTAAAAGCGGAATGCGAATTGTCACGTCGGTATACCCTGCGCCTGTGAAGGAACCTGCCGCAGAATAAACGAGATTGGGAATATCAACAAAGTAATCCTTCAGCGCGACAAGAAAAAAGTAGAGTGCAACAAGAAGTGCAAGATGCCGCCGTGCCGCAGAAACAACGGTCTTTAAGGAACCACGGAACGCCTGACGTATCCCGCCGCGAAAATCCAGAACACCAAGAACATTGTACAGAACGAACGCTACCACAATTGCGATAACAATGAGCGTAAAAGCAAAAGACAGTGCATTCTGCAAGAAGGGTAGTGTAAATACATAATACGCAACGTCCCGTCCAAAAAGCGGGTCTGTTTCATGAAACGCCGTCTGATTCATAAAAAGTAAGACTGTATCCCATTGACTCGCTGCAGCAAACCCCATCATGATCCCGATGAGCAACGAAAGAGGAAAAGAGAGCCGAGTAATAATGCTTTGTACCTCAACGGTCTTCACTTGTGGTATGCCGGCCTTTATGCCCGCACGGAAGGTGAAGGATCGAGAATGATGTGCCGCAAAACGCCGAACGAGTAGTAAATTCACCCAGACAAAAAGGAAGGAAAAAAGCGCAACCCCAAAACCAACAAGCAGCTGTGAGCTGAGGATTGTTGTAAAAAAAGTGGTGTGGTTAATCGATTGAAACCACCACCAATCAGTGATGAGCCTAAAGGCGCCCCCAAGGAGGAGTACTCCAAGAAACGCGAGTGCGATAATAATGAAGATTACCCGTCTGATTCGGCTCATAGTATGTGAAGTTCGTGTCTCTTTCTTAACACATGTACACAATAATAGTATACCAGAATTCTTGACGAGCGTATTGTTGCATCGCAGCACCCATGGCAAAAATCCCCGGGTGTGTTTTTTATACGCTGCATACTCTATTCAAATAATAAACCAAAAACCCCGGACGGGGTGCCAGGGGCTTTTGGAAAAGAACGCCTAGGATGTTAATGATTAGTCTTCGACGCTATATTGCCACACGGCCTGAATCTGTGCGCCGGAAAGTCCAGTTTTTCCGCTGATGCTCAGTAGGATTGTGTTCTGATTTGTTGTCTTGAGCTCCCATTCCATCTCAGCGCTGCCGATGCGAGTGTGGATCTCTGCCTTGCCATCTTCTTGGTTCACTTCAACGCGAATTTCGTTTCGCACTTGTTCCTGATTCTGTTCGTCATCACTTTGCTCCTCATCATCCGATGTATTGGTGTTTGCATGCTCTTCTTCACGATCCTGTTCTTGCTCCTGCTCTTGCTCCTGATTCTGGTTGGTGTTGCCGTTCACGTGTTCTTGCTCTTGTTCCTGTTCTTGTTCCTGCTCTTGTTCCTGCTCTTGTTCCTGCTCTTGTTCCTGCTCGCCATTGCTGCTATTGGTTGCATGAGAATCATCATTGATGTCTTCACTGCTATCAGCGCTGTCATCATCAGACACATCATCAATAGGTTCATCAACAACGCCGTTCTCCTCAATACGCACAGCAGCGCGCACTGCTTCTTCTGTCGCGCCGGTTCGTGCGACAATCTCGGCAATAATGGCATCGCGATCGCTCGTCACCAGAACGAACGTCTGCTTTTCATCGTTGTATTCCACCTGTACCTCTGCAACGCCATTCTCAATGTGCACCTCGGCCTCTGTTAATCCCTTCGCCGTCATGTCATCACCAGAGTCATCTGCATCACCATCCCGGTCATCACGCATCTGGCGTAATGCCTCAAGACGATTTTCAACCTCGGTAAGCGCTTGCAACGCATCGTCATTCCCCTTTTCCTCTATTTTTACACGAACATCAGAGATCGTCTCAATGGCTTGGACAAGCGCAACATCCGCATGCTCCTCTGCCTGAGCGGCATCTTCTGTGCGGCCTTCCTGTTGCAGCTCCACGCGTTCGCGTTCGCGCTCTTCTGCAATATTCGTGCGTATGCGAGCCTTCTTCTCGCCACTAAAGGCAAACGCGAGACTTGTTTGTTCTGCGGCACGATCAACGCCAAAAAATACATCGCCGGGCTTTGCGGCATCAGCAGCTGCTGCCGTGCCAAAGGTACCACCGAGAAGAATAACGATTGCTGCGAGTATCGGGATCATAGGTTTTGTTTGTCTAAAAAAATAAAATGGTTGACGCATCCTATATCGAGCGTCATCCTTTGTTGTTACATTTTTAAATGTTTTTTGTAATTCCCCAAGCATACGCTTTTTGTGCTCAACAGAAAGATGCGGGGTCTGCATAGCCTGAAAACGCGTGCGAAGATCGTCGTTGTTTTCACGTATGTTATATAAAAATGGGAATTGCATGTTATATGGTAATAAGAGTGCGCAAAACTTTAATGGCTCGATGCTGAATGACGCGGACATTGATTGCTGTTGTCTTTAGGACGACCGCAATTTCCTGGGGAGACATGTCCTCAAAAAAATGAAGGTGCAGTACGGTGCGCTGTTGTTCTGGTAATGTGTTCAAAGCGTCACGTAATGCCCTGTCCTGGACTGGATCTGCGTGTGCGGGCTCCTGAACGGGCTCTGGAACGTCTTCGAGCGGTATGTGCGCCTTTTTACTGCGATAATGATCAATGAGCCGAAAACGCGCAATTTGGAAAAGCCAGGTCGAAAACTTTGCATTCCTTTGCTTCTTATATCGACCGAGCGACTGAATCATTTCAACAAACACCGTTTGCGTGATATCTTCCGCTGTTTCCTTCTCTGAAACGCGCATGGCGAGAAAACGGTATACGCGATCACTAAATTCCTCAAAAAGAACACCAAACGCCTCTGCGTCCCCGTCGCGAGCCTGCTGCACAAACTCCTGGATTTCCGCTTCAGTCATATAATAAGGTAATCGGTCAAGGGGTGCGAAGTGTTACACTTCAAGCTCAATAAGAATGGGGAGATGGTCAGAGGCTTTCACATCCCCAAGAAAGCGGGCAGTCTTAACGCGGATATCGGGCGTGGTAAAACAATAATCCACGCGGTAGTGCAAACGGCGGGCGTGCCATCCCTCAAACGTAAACGGGATAGTCGTAAATGATTTTTCACGGTATGGAGGTCCGGCATTCACAAGGCATTTTTTAAAATGCCGGATCGTATAGCTCTGCGGAAGGGCATTCATATCCCCACAAAGGATGTAATTTTTCTTGCGCTTCCGGACGATCTCCATAAGCCTGTCCGCCTCCTTCACTTTTACCGGTGTATGATGAAAACGGCGTCGGAATGCCAGATGCGTCACGCCGACAGCCAACCGTTTTCCGCGAATATTCAGCGTCGCTTCAACATACCCCCGCTTGATGTATTCAGGGGTATCGTGATACGCCTCGTGGATCTTGAGGGGAATCATCCTGCGCTTCACGATCGGAAAACGCGAAAGCACGGCATTGCCGAAGTGTCTGCCTTCCCAGTGCCCGGCCCGACCATAATGCACGTGCATGCCAAGAGCGCGCGCAAGATCATCCGCAACGTGGCGCTTGCGGTTCACCGGACTCTGCGTTGTCGCCTCTTCCAGACACAACACATCCGCATTGATTTTCTTCAATTCGCGGAGAATATTTTCGTATTTCTCATCAAAGAGAATGTTCCACTGGAGGAGTTTGATATGCATTAGAGTATAACCTCCTCACCTTCTCCGATAAACTCCACATTCCCGTCTCGTACGAGCAAGCCTTGTCCATCTTTTAATACACGCAAAGGGTATGCGGCTTTCTCAGCAAACGCGCGCATCTCTTCTTCCTGCTCCGGAAGATAATGCGCCTTAATATAAAACGGTACGAGATCCATAGCGGTAAGATCGGAAAGACCACCGCGGTACTCCGGCGTATTCCAGTGGCTAAGTTCACTGATACCAATATCCGGACAAGCGATGTATGCACCAGCGCTTCCTCCGCTGTACACTCCGCCACGATCAATAAATTCATAAACCGCCTGATCAAAACGACTCACTCGCACTGCTTCCAGAAGGTGGAACGGATTCCCGCCGATAACAATAAGAACATCTTGACCCTCAAAAGCTGCACGATGTTCTTCCAATGACTTCCCCTCACAATCATACTCTTCGAACGCAATACCCCTGTCTTGCATAACCTCGCGGTGTCTTGCAACATACGCACGATCAGGAATACCCATAGATGCAGTAATCATGAAGAGCGCCTTAAGTTCTTTTTCAGGCTTACCGACGGCACCTGCAAGACTATTGTGGAGAACTTTGGAGTCTGATGTGAGAAGAAGTGTGCTCATGATTTTATTCTACCATACAAAAACAACCCGGTGCTTTGTATTCCGTGTTGCAATTAATCCTGAACCGCCACTCCTTTTGTGCCAAAGGATTTCTTCCCTAACCATGCACTCAGATAAGCCACGCTGGCCATTGCCAGAGCAACGCCACCCCACTGCGCAACAGAGAGCGTCGTATGCAAGAGCCAATTGCTGATGATGATCGTGGCCGGAGCTGCTCCAGCCGCGAGTATGCTTGCCACCGCAGTCGGCAGATGATCAAACGCCAATGTGTTGCTTCGCAAATTCAACACTCCGGAGAGAAGCCCAAATCCGATGAGTGACCATACCTGATGTCCTTCCGCTATTGCCCACAACCATGGCACCCATAGAATCGATAACCCGCCAACGGCAATGCATCCAAACGACTGCCACAATGAGCGGCTAAGCGGAGAAGCATTACTGCTCTGCCCCAGGATCTCTTGAAAAACGGCATTCATGGTCATGCCAAAAAGACTCCAGAGTAAGCCGCTGAGATGAAATTCCCCCTGCACAGCCCATGGCTGAAGCATGACGATAATCCCAAGAAACAATGTGATGAATGCAGCGATAGGGGGTATGCCGATCCTTCGGCCGCGCCAGCGGGCAAACAGCACGTTGAGTATCGGTGATGCGGAAAAAACGATGATGGTCGGGTTCGGCCCCCAGATGCGCGTACCGGCGAATAATCCGATGGAAGCCAACCCAAAAGAAAGCGCCAACAGCACATTCTTCCTGCTGACCGCGAGTCGTTCCCGCAAGAGCCACGGAAGCAAGACGATGATTGTCACAAATCCCCGAATGAACAATAACTGCTCAGCCGGAAAATCGTGCAGAATATTCACCAAGGGAACGGAAAACCCAACGGTAAGCCACATGAGCATAATACCACCAAGTCCGATGCTAATGGATGGTATTTGGATATGTGTGACTTTATTCTCTCTCATTGTATCGACTTAGAAAGGCACAATACGTAATCAAACAGAAATGCCGCTACGCGCTTTGAATAAACACAGTCGTCACATGGTATTGCCAAGGGGAATTCCGACTGCCTTAGAACTCCGTTAGATGAAAACCACTGTCATGAGTCCAGTGAATGAGACTGCAATGGATGCCTTGTTTATCTGAATCTCACGATTTGGTTTTTCCATAGTGGTACTTTTGTCGTGCTTATACCTGCATAGTGTAGCAAAAATCAAAGAGGAGAAAATTATAGAACTCTGCATTTGATGGGCACTCGCGTTTCTCCACCACTTAGCCCTTCTCAATTTTGTCATTCCTCATGCCATGCATCCTGCGCGGCGTGCTTTCGTAGCCGGGTGAATGATTCTCCTCTTCTGCAGTACAATACAATATTGTACAGAAAAACGGGCGTAGGTCAGGAAGGAAAGCGCCGCGGGGTCTTTGGAAAAAGCTTAGAACCAGCGCTTGCGCTTGAAGTACCCAAGCATGCCCATTGCAATGATGAACATCAGAATGAGGATGGCGGGATAACCCCACCGCTGCTCAAGTTCCGGCATGTACCTGAAGTTCATGCCGTAGAGGCCGACGATGAACGTCAAGGGAATGAAGATGGTCGCGATGATGGTGAGCACCTTCATCACCTCATTGGTACGGTTGGAGATGCTGGAGACGTACAGGTCGGTGAGGCCGGAAAGCAGATCGCGGTACGTTTCCACTGTGTCCACAGCCTGAATGGCATGGTCGCCCACATCGCGGAGGAAGAACCGCGTCTCTTTATGGAACAAGCCGGGGTCTTCATCCAGAAGGCGCAGAACCACCTCGCGGATGGGCCATATGGAACGGCGCAGGACGATGATCTGCTGTTTCAGATCGTGGATCCCCCCGATGACGTTCCGGTTCGGTTCTGCGATGATCTTTTCCTCAAAGAACTCCGTCTGCTCGCCGATCTCCTCAAGGATATCATAAAAGCTGTCCACGAGCGTGCTGAGCAAGGAATAGACCAGGTAGTCCGCACCGGACATGCGCGCCCGACCGACATTCGCCCGGATCCGATTGCGCAGGTCCTCAAAGATATCTCCGGGGTTCTCCTGAAAGAGGATCACGAACCCTTTGCCATGGACGATGCTCACCTGTTCTTCCGCGATCTCCGATGTCTTCGGGTCTATGGTGAGCATGCGCGCGACGATATAGATGATGTCATCGTAGCGCTCGAACTTGGGCCGTTGATTCGTGTGGACGATGTCCTCAAGGACAAGCGAGTGCAAGTGGAATGCGGCGGCGACCTTTTCCAAAGTTGCAATATCTTCCAGTCCGGCCACATCGATCCACTGCACGCCACTGCCTCGGGGACGATGCAATACCGAGGGATCCTTCACGTCCTCTTCCGTCACCTGCTCCGGGGAATACGTCATCCGATGGATCGTGGTGGGGATACCGGTCTTCTTCACCGGAACAAGTTCCGCACCGGGGCGCGGGCCAGGGCGTTTTGTGGCCTTGCGCAGAACGGAAAGATATGACGATGGATTGAATTTCATATGGTGGTATAACGAATACAGTATAGCAAAATTCGCCCGACAAGGGGGGAACTGCGGCTCCACATGCGCACAGGTTAAAAAAATATCCTATTGAATGGTGCGTATTTCAGATGACCCGAGCAACTCGAGTCCAAAATACACTATGAGCAATACCAGCGCAATAACAATGTCCCACGCTAGCGTCATCAACACCGCCGTTCCATTCGTATACCGCTTGAATTGCACAGGCGCGACGAACACTGTCACAAGAAAAACTAAAAATCCAATGAAAAGCATGAGCATGCCGACCGCAATGCCGCCAAAGCTGTCAAATGCTTCTGGCGGCTGCAGGTTTTTAAAGAGCGCGGCCGCTGCAATCCCAAAACCAATGGCCAGTGCAAACGCATAACCAATGCGTGTACCCGTGGGCAATGGGGCAACCCGCTTGAAGCGCGCGGGAAGGCCGATATGCTTTGAATATTCCATTTACGATGCGGTTTGTATGGGAGCCGGGCCTGTGCGCACGGATCTCCAGAAGAAATAGCCGATGGTCACGAAGGTCACCACCGGGGAGAGCCATTGCGGGATGTGCAAGCCAAAGGCATCCAGTAGCATGATGCTCCCCAGCACGAGGATGGAATACATGGCGCCGTTCTTGAGGAAGGGATAGCGCTTGATGCGCGAGATGTTGCCGATGGTCAGTTGCCGCACGATCACTGCGCCAAGGCCGTTGCCGAGGATGATGAGCGGCACGGACAGCGTGAATGCGAAGGCGCCAAGCACGCCGTCAATGGAGAATGTCGCGTCAATGACCTCAAGATACAATATCTTACTCGCATCGGAGAGGTGCTGCTTCATGAGCTCTTTCTCCTGCTTCTCCGCCTGCTCTTTGAACCCGTGCGTGATGAAGAATGCCGTGGAGCCGGCCACGGCACCGAGCGCCATCAAAGGATTCATGCGAATGGCGAGAGTCACGGACACCAGAAGAATGACGGACACCACCGTGTAAAACCACACACCCTGGCGCATGAAGAACCGCTCGCCCGGAAGGCCGAAGTTCTTCTGCTCCAAAAAGAGCCAGTGGAAGAATAGAAAGACGAGAAAAATGCCGCCGCCCGCAAGCAGGATCGGCGCTGATGCTTCAATGGCCGCGTGGACCTTCGGGTCACCGCTGAACGATGCCGTGAACGCGCCGATGGGCCCGAGCGAGGGCGAGGTCGCCCAAACGATCGCCCACGGCAGGAAACCGCGGATGATGAACACAGCGAACAAGAGCCCCCACACGAGAAACCAACGCCGTGCGCGCTGGCTCATGGTGGAGAGCACCTCGGCATTGATCACCGCATTATCGATGCTGCTGATGGTCTCAAAAAGCGAAAGGCCAGCAATGGCAAGGATCGAACTAAATATCGGCATGTTCGACTCGTGAGAAGTGTTGCTCTAATTCCATACCCTTCATGCTATCTCGTTTTGGCAATTTTTCAAGGGCGTGGCCTACATGCCTAGCGCAAAAGCGGCAAGCGGCGACAAGCGATTCCGTTGCGCGTTTTTAAACGAGTAATTCTCCGTTCGACCTGAAGAGAAAGACCTGCACAACATCATTCGCCCGCGTCGGTTTTCCATCCTTTTTAAAGGCAGCAATCTGCTCAGCATAAAAATCGTCTCGATTCATCGGGAGCGCGGTTTCCGGGTCGGTGAGGAGATAGGTATTGATGATTTCTGGCATAGCTTTTGTATTATACATGAAATCTGCCGTATTTGTGACGCGCGTATCAATCACTCCGAAATGCGCGCAAGAATTGTTTCATTCATATTTTCCAGCGAATCCAGCACGAGGTCGGCGCGGAAAAGGTCCTGTGCAGGCGTGTATGGATTCTTGATGGCAATGCACCACATCCCGCAGCCTTTGCAGCCGCAAACCGCGCCCATGAAAAATCTGGGGAAATGTCGGAACGTTTTGTAGTGGTAGCCCCAAGGGGAATTCCGCCTCGCCCGCTGTTTGGCGGGCTCGTTGTCCTGGGCAGCGGTTCATGCTGCGCGTGCTTGCATGAACCGATCGCTCGCCTACGCCGCGCCTTTGGCAAGCGGCTTGTCTCGCTTCTGCCCGTTCGATTCTCCTTCTAAGAATACCATACATCCGCCCGCCACATGAATGGCGGCCGTATGTATGGTAGCCCCAAGGGGAATCGAACCCCTATTACCAGGATGAGAACCTGGCGTCCTAACCATTAGACGATGGGGCCACGTTGCGTGCCTCGTCTCACTCACCTTTGGCGAAGCGGACGAGCCGCAAAAAAGTAGCCATGACAGGCTACCCAAAGTTTTTGCGGGCGTCAACCCCGCGCCACTCCTCGCTGCGCGCTAGGTGCCGGGCAAGCTCTATACAAAAGCACCCTAAAGGCATAGCCCTGTACCGGATCCAAAGGCGACTGGTACAGGGTGGGGGCAAGCCTGCCTGCCGGCCCGCTTCGCGACGAGGCGAGTAGACAGGATACATGAACCGTCCGCCCTATTTGCGGCTGGTGTAGATTGCTCCGAGCATACCAAACATTGCAAGCTCGATGTAGAAAAACGGACTCGCAAAGATAAGCTGCTGAGAAAGCTGTGTTGCAACGCCAAAGATTGCCGTGGTAATGGCAAACCAGAAGAATGCCTCGGCAAGTACTTTATTATTTAAACCCATCACGTTGTTTGTCACCCCCTTTCAATGGTGTGGATAACTGCGTTTAAAGCAATTATGCCTTTTTAATAGCTCCAATAGCCATTTCGACCAATCGATTCGAGTAACCCCACTCATTATCATACCACGCAATCACTTTGACCATATCCCCATCAACAACCTTTGTGAGACCAAGATCAATCGTGCTGGAATGCGGGTCACCAATAAAATCTGATGAAACGAGCGGCTCGTTTGTGACGGCAAGAATACCTTTGTAGTAGGGATTGGCTGCCGCGCGCTTAAAGACATTATTGACCTGTGCTGCGGTTGTTTTTTTCTTGAGAAGAAAGGTGAAATCCGAGAGTGAAACGGTGATGGTTGGGACACGAATGGCCAAACCGTCAAACTTTCCTTTGAGCTCTGGGATGGTCTCTGTGGTTGCGATAGCCGCACCTGTTGTGGTCGGAATGATATTCTGTGCTGCCGCACGTGCGCGCCGTAGATCTTTATGTGCATTATCCTGCAGTACCTGGTCTGTGGTATAGGAATGGACGGTTGTCATCATTGCCTTCTTCACGCCAAAATGCTTGTTCAGGAGGTACGCAACCGGAGAAATACAATTTGTGGTGCAGGACGCATTGGAGATAATCGCTTCCCCTTTATCATCCTTTTCATTCACACCAAGAACGAGTGTCTGTATTCCCTCGCCTTTGCCGGGCGCAGAGAGCACGACGCGCTTTGCTCCTGCCTTGATATGTCCTGCTGCGCCCTCGGCATCAAGAAATCTTCCTGTGCATTCCAAAACGACATCGACCTTATATTTCTTCCATGGAATCTTATCAGGCTCTTTGAATTCAGTTACGGGAATTTTCTTTTTATCAACGACAAGCTGGGTCTTTGTTGAAGCCACCTCGTGGTTGTAACGGCCATACGCAGTATCATATTTCAAAAGATGCGCAAGCGCCTTATTATCAGAAAGATCATTAATAGCGACAATCTCGCAATTCTTTTTCTCAAAAGCAACTTTAAACGCGCTGCGGCCGATGCGTCCAAAGCCATTGATCCCAATACGAATAGGTGTAGGCATAGATGCTATTTATTTCTTAGTACGACGCGAACGAGTTTGCGTTCTGCGGCGTTGTGAAAATACTCTTCTTTGCTTTTGTTGATGTCTTTGTGCATTCGTTGAAGAATGTTTATGTGGTACGCGCGCTGATGCTACAAAGACATCTCGTGGGGCAACTGCTTCAGTCATAGCAAGAAAGGAATCGGGATCAAGACTCGCGCCACCAACGAGCGCGCCATGCATTGCAGTGGGACCAATATATGAACGGACATTCACCGCAGTCACGGATCCGCCATAGGTGATACGAATAGTATCACGCAAAACATGCTCATCGTAAAGCTCCAGCAGCGCATAGTGAATCACTTCTGCCATACGCACGGCTTCCTGCGGGTCACAGGGCTCCCCGCTTCCAATTGCCCAAATTGGCTCATACGCAACAACAAACTGCTGATTGCCAGATGGCGGACGAACATTTTGAAATGCGCGGCGAATCTGCTCTGAAACAATGCGATCTTGCTGACCAGTTCGACGCTCCTCTGTTGTCTCACCAACACAAAGAATTGGCGTGAGACCATGACGAACAACCGCAAGAAGCTTCCGATTCACGATGTCATTCGTTTCACCGACATGCTGCCTGCGTTCTGAGTGTCCAAGAATGACATGCGTCACACCGAGTTCCATTAATTGAGCAACAGAAACCTCACCAGTGTAACTCCCCTTCTCTTCCCAAAAGACATCCTGCGCCCCAAGTGCAATATGCGTATCCTGAAGTACCCGCCCAACGGCTGAAAGAGATGTAAACGTTGGACATATAATAAGATCAACATCTTCAGCCAGGCTGGTGCTCATTTTTACAAATGTCTTTGCGACGCGCGTTGCCTCGCTATGTAGGAGACTCATCTTCCAATTTGCCATCAGAAGAGGGCGGAAGGATGATGTGGATTTTTTTGAACTCTTCATTGACATGTTTTTTTAGAAAATGGCGAGTGTGCCGTTGGTGATTGCAAGGACGATGAATCCGGAAAGGACGAGCCCCAGCGTGATCGCGGCAAATGCGCGCCACAGCGGAATGCCAAAGAGATAGGCGATCAACGCGCCTGTCCAGCCTCCTGTCCCCGGCAATGGAATGGCAACAAAGATAACAAGGGCGAGGAAGAAGCCATATCGTTCCGACTCCTTGGTGAAACGCGTACGCGTGCGTGCAAAAAGCCAATGCATGAAGCGATCGATAAAACCGATATGTCGGAGCAGGCGCACCGCAGGATCCAGCAGCAAAAGCAGTAGAAAAGTAATGGTACTCGTTCCAAAAACGGATAAAGCATACGCGGTCCATGAGGAAAGTCCATATGCGGTGATGGCGAGCGGGATGGTCGCGCGCAATTCTGTTACAGGAAGCATGGACCATAAGAAGGTCGCAAGTATCGGATTGGCTGCAGAAAAAATAGCGTGTTCCAGTGCGGCAAGCATACTATGTCGTCAATGCCCCTTCTGCGGTTTCCTCTGCTGCCGATCCATTTATCTCCTGCGGGACATCCATTGCTTGCGCCGCTTCGCGCTCTTCCTGCTTCTTCAGCATCTCTTCAATCAATTCATGACTTGAGAGCGTCTCATAATTCGGGAGCTCGCGTACATATGAAAGGCCAAGATGACGCAAGAAATCCATTGAGATTTCATACTCATAGATTTCCTTCGCCACCTCACCGCGCGTGATAAGACCGCGAATCAAAAGATTGCGCAGAATAAGCGCGCAGTTCACGCCGCGAATCTGATCAAGCTCCATTTTCCCAATGGGTCCTCGGTAGGCGACAATGGTCAATGTTTCCAGCTGCGGACGAGTGAGTTCTCCGGTCATTTCAGATTTAATAAACTGCTCCACAAGCTTTGCCGCATCTGGATGTGAGGTCAGCTGCACTTCCTTACCGGTGCGTTGCAGGAGCACGCCACGTTCGCCCTCCGCAATATCCTTGCCAAGTTCATCCAGAGCTTTTTCAATATCTTCGGGCTTGTGCTGCGTTATCACTGCAAGCTTCTTGGTACTGAGCGGGTCGGGACTCATGAAAAGAATACTCTCGAGTTGCGCTTTGAGTTTCATAAAGGTTCTGCGTTGTGCTTATCTATGCGAAATGAATCGAACATATTTTGTTGTTGCACGACCACGTGCTGCTGCTTTACCAGTTCTAGAATAGCAAGAAAGGTAATGATAACATCGGTGCGGCTTTCTGCGCGTTCAAGAAGGTTGTGGAAATCCAGACTCTCGCTCTGCATAAGAAGACTATGAATGTGTGCAATCTTTTCCCGCAGTGAAACCGTGCGTTTGATGGTTGCTTCATCGCGGTAGAGCACAATCGGTTCCAACTGCTTCAGAACATGCAAGAGTGAAGCGTGCAGTCCATCCACCTTAAGTTTTGGCGGAGGCGAGAACTGCGCCTCAATCCGTACGGCTGTTTCGCGCCCATATGTGAAACGATGCTTGTGAAGCATGCCGGCCATGACCTGCGCCGCATCGTAATACTCCTTGTAAATTTTCAACTGCCGCTCCAGATCAACCGCATCTTCGTCTTCCTCGGTGAGCATTGGCAGTAACGCCCGAGATTTGATGACGAGCAACCGCGCAGCGACAACGAGGAAATCAGCGAGATCCTCAACGTCCATCTCCTCCGCTGCGGTCAAAAAACCAAGATACTGTTCTGTGACCTGTGCTAGAGCAATCTCACTGATATCCAACTTCTCGCGTTCAATAAGCGTAAGAAGAAGATCTAATGGACCATGAAACTGTGAAAGCTGGACAGTGCGCATTAGCGTTTTCGGGTTTTGCGTTTTGTGACCTTTGTCACCGACTTTTTTCCGGCAGAGCCGGATCCGGCTTTGCCGGACTTTGATGCGCTCTTTTTGCGAGAAACGGTTCCTGCTTTACGCGGCCCTTTGCCCTTCTTATGCTTCTTCTTCCCCTTTGCGCGGTCTGCGGCGCTCTTTGCGGTGAGTTTTAATTTTGCCGCATCGGTGAAACTTGCGATCACAGGATTTTCAAGCGAAAGATATATCTTTGCCTTCATGCGCAGTGAATCTGTGAAGCTTCCTGTTGGAAAAACCAACTCTTTTGCCTTTGCAAGCGCACGATCCACCACCACGGGCGTTCCCTTCAAAACAGAACCAAATGCATGGATGGCGCCGGGCTTCACGCCATATGCCTTCTGCATATCCTTCTCAGACGCAATAGAAAGCTTTTTTACACCTAATGCCTTCTTTAACTTAACAAGATTCAAGCGTTTGGATGCCGGAACCACAACGAGTTTCAAACCTTCT
The DNA here is from genome assembly GCA_041671225.1 of Patescibacteria group bacterium. GTDB lineage: Bacteria > Patescibacteriota > Patescibacteriia > JBAZBY01 > JBAZBY01 > JBAZBY01. The sequence goes on along the minus strand of JBAZBY010000001.1, from coordinate 661,668 downwards.
TCTGTTTTGATGAGCAGCGTCTTTGCGATGTCTGCCAAGTCGCGGCGCAATGTCTGGGCGAGGTCATACGCAGTAAAGACGGTACGATGTTCTGCAACATCATACTCTGCGTTCGATTCATCCAAATGCTTCTGCAATTGTTTTGGTACTCCCATAGGTGTGTCGTTTAGTGTTTCTTTCCGGCAGAGCCGGGCTTACTGCGGCGCGTAAGTGATAAGGCGCCCTGTGTGCCAAAAAGTGGGCGAGCGATCCGACGACCTTGCGGTGTGAGCCGAACCGATTCAATGAACCATTTTTCTTGAGTCCGCCTTCCGAATCCCACAAGAAGCCCTTTATCGATCAATCGCTCAAGACTCGTGGTAAGCGCATTCTGTTGATCCTTACTCAGCGCCTTAACGGGCTTTTCATAATATGCTGCAAACTGTGCCCGGGTTATCTGTGGTTCACGAAATAATACCGCGCGTTTCAAAATATCTTTTTGTAACCCAGAAAGCCGCATAGGTCATGTTTTCTTCTCTTTATCATCAATCACTGTCTGTATATGCACGCTCGCGATCTGTTCTTCGGGAATCTCCGAGGGTGCACCCATCATCAAATCACGCGCATCCCCCGTCTTTGGAAAGGCCATGACTTCACGAATATTCGGTTCATTCTGCAGTAACATCACAATACGATCGATGCCGGGCGCCATGCCGCCATGTGGAGGCGCGCCATATTCGAATGCACGGAGCATATGACCAAAGCGCTGTTCGATTTCATCATCGGGGAGGCCGAGCGTCTTAAAAATACGGTTTTGCAAATCTCGATTATGGATACGAATACTACCAGAACCAATCTCATTGCCGTTCAAAACCATATCATACGCTTGTGAGTTTGCGGTGAGCGGATGTTCTTCAAACGTCTCCAAATCCTCCGCGGCGGGCATCGTAAAAGGGTGATGTGCACTCGCAAGCTTGCCATCCGCAGTTTTTTCAAACAAAGGAAAATCGGTAACAAACGCAAAGGCCAGTTCATCCGGATCGTCAGGATGAATACGCAAGTCTGGTTTATCGGTATGGTACTGCTTCATTGCCTCCGCATAGGTAATACGCGGCCACGGTTTTTTGGTGATATGTTTATGCGGGTACAATGTTTCCACGAGGCTTGTAAATAATTCTTCCATGAGTGCAAGAATGTCATCCTGCTGTATGAAGCTCATCTCCAAATCGAGTTGCGTGAACTCCGGTTGTCGATCGCCACGCTGGTCTTCATCGCGGAAGCAACGGGCGAATTGAAAATAACGCTCAAAGCCGGCAACCATCAATAACTGCTTGAATTGTTGCGGCGATTGCGGCAACACATAAAAATTCCCAGGATAGAGTCGCGATGGAACCACATATTCACGTGCTCCTTCTGGCGTGCCCTTTGTCAGTGTTGGGGTTTCGATTTCTGTAAAATCACGATCCGAAAGGAAGGTACGCATATAGCGCACTATGTCATGCCGCATGCGGATATTCTTCTGCATGCGTTCATGTCGCAAATCAAGATATCGGTACTGCAGTCGAATCTCTTCACTGACATCCTTGCGGTCATCAATTTCAAAAGGTGGAGTGAGCGCCTCATTTAAAACTTCAATCTCATCAACAGCCATCTCAACGGTACCGCTGGCAATTTTTTCATTCACATGCGCTTCGCCACGATCCTTGACGCTGCCGCGTACGCCAATCACCCACTCCGGTCGAATACGCCGAGCAGTTGCTTGTGCGGCACTTTCTGGGTTAACGACTAACTGCGTGATGCCGTCCTTATCCCGCAAATCAATAAAGAGAATTTTCCCCATCTTGCGGACGCTCTGAACCCAACCAGCCATCATGGCTGGTGCGCCAACCGCATCCTTTATTGTGGAACTAAGAATACGCTGAGAAAAGTCAATCATTCGGTAAGTGAATGAAGATTAAGATAAAGTTCTGCATTTTGTTCCAGTCGAACATTCAGAACGCCATACCACTCTGCGCTACCAGAACGAAGGGTATAATCGCCTTGCGGTAACTGAAACACTGCGATGCCGCTTTCATTGGAACGAAGGGCTTGATGTATTGATTCTCTTCCCTGTGTTTGTTCACCTATCTGTTCATCAATATACACCAATACATTTGGCGCAAACTCAAGTGTTTCACCGTTTACTGTGCGGATGGTCAATGTGCGCACCTGCACCAGTTGGGACTGTTTTGTTCCCTCCACAATTCCCTCGCGCTCATCTGATTTCAGAAAGCCGAGGAAAGCCACCCCAACGCCAGCAACAACGAGTAAAAAAATCGTTGCAGCACCAAGAAATCGCTTGTTCATCACAAGCAACCATAACATATTTTAGATGATTCATCAACGCGCGTTTTCCGCAGGTTCTGCCGGCCCATGTACATTGCGCGGTGCGCTGCGCCAGTGCCGGAACGCAAATTTTCGAACCTCTTCGGCGACAAAAACAAGACTGCCGAGTGCAATAATAAACAGCCAATCACGGAGCGCCAGGGGAACCAAGTGAAGTGCTTTTGTTACTGGCGGCACATAGAGTGCAATAAGCTGCAATGAGAGAACCACGCCGAGTGCGCCAAGATGAAATTTGTTGCGCAACAGGCCAACGCGAAAGAGCGATTCACGCCCGCTCCGTACATTAAAGGAATTGAACCACTGAGAAACGGCAAGCGCGGTGAGCGTCATTGCATAAACATAACGAAGGTCTAGTGTATTTGCCAAAGTAAAACGATACACAAAGAACACGATGCCGAGCATGATCGTTGCAAGAAAGAGTAAGCGGCCAAGAGTATGTGCATTAATAATGTGTTCTTCGCGCCTATTTGGCCCATCCTCCATGACCGTCGCATGTTTTGGTTCTGTGCCGATAGAGATATCAAGAAAGGTATCGGTCACCACATTCAACCAAAGAATCTGAATTGGCAGAAGAGGCAAAGGAAAATTGAAAGCAAGCGTGATAAGGATAAGTAATGCCTCAACGATATTGGTAGAAAGCAAATACAATGTCACGCGGCGAATGTTCGCAAAAATCGTACGCCCTTCTTCAACTGCGCCAATAATTGTCGCAAAATTCCCATCGGTAAGAAGAATGTCGGATGCGCCTTTTGCGGCATCGGTGCTCTGTTGATCAACGGCTATGCCGATATCCCCTTCTACCAGAGCCGGAGCATCATTCACGCCATCACCAGTCACCGCAACAACGTTCCCCTGCTGCTTTGCAAGACGAACGATGCGCAGTTTATGTTCAGGAGAAACGCGCGCAGCAACGCGCAGCTTTGGTAAGCGTTTAAGTAACTCATCATCAGAAAGCTCATCAAGCGTCAAACCATCAATAACCGCAGCATCAATATCTTCCTTCGAACCATCCTTGGGCAAGATCTCAAGCTCATATGCAATAGCAATCGCAGTATCTTTATGATCACCGGTAATCATAATGGTTCGGATGCCCGCACGCGCTGCAACAGAAATAGTTGTTGCCGCTTCTTCGCGTATTGCGTCACTAATACCAAAAAGCCCAACAAACGTTAGATTCTTTTCCTTCGAAACACGCGCAGCATCCTTCATGCCGTTGTGCGAACTCAACTCAGCAACCGCAATACCCCGCAGGCTGTTATGCGCCATTTGCGCGTATTCACGCTCTATAATATCACGCAGCGCAGCGGTAAGTTTATGAACCTTTCCGCCCACAAAAATCTTTGAACTCATGGCGAGGATCTTCTCAGGTGCGCCCTTGATTGCGACCAGTTCCTTTTTGCCATCCTTATGGATGGTCATCATATATTTCTTATCAGAGTCAAAAGGAATCTCCCCGATGCGGGAATGCCGCTCCTTCAAATTATTAGGCTCAATACCGCCCTTCACGGCACCGACAAGCAATGCAATTTCTGTGGGATCCCCCACGGTTTCTGGATGCGGATTTTCTGCATTTTTTTCTGGGTAACGCAGAGATGCATTATTGCAAAGTGCACCAAGAAGCAGCGCACGCGACAACCCTTTTTCTTTTACATGATCAACTGGGTGATTATGAAGCAAAAAGAGTCCATCGCGCTGATATCCCTTGCCGCTTGCGGTAAATTCCTTCTCATCAACAAATGCACGCTGGACCATCATCTCACCAAAGGTTAGCGTGCCTGTTTTGTCAGATGCAATAAGATTCACCGACCCAAGCGTCTCAACCGCAGGAAGTTTACGCACGATAGCCTTGCGTTTTGCCATACGCCACATACCAATGGCCAGCGTAATGGTCACCACGATCGGCAAACCCTCTGGTATGGCGGAAACAGCTAAAGAGAGCCCAACGAGAATCATCTCCACAATCGGAATATCACGCGCGATGCCAAGTGCAACGACAAGCAGTGCAACGCCAATCACTGCAACGCCAATACTGCGAGATAATGTACTGAAACGTTGCTGGATCGGGGTACTTGTGTTTTCACTCTTTTGCACTTCGGCAACAATGCTGCCGTATTGCGTTTCAAGAGCAGTGGCGGTTACGAGCGCGCGCGCACGCCCATAGACCACTGTTGTCCCCCGAAAAAGCATATTGGCACGGTCAGGTATTGCTGTTTTTTCTGCAAGTTTTTTATTGCTTTTGTGTACCGGTACTGCTTCGCCAGTCAGGATTGATTCATTCACCTTGAGATTCGTGTACTCAAGAATACGAGCGTCGGCAGCAAGAATATCTCCTGTCTCAACAACCAAAATATCACCTGGCACAAGTTCTATCTGCTCTATGGTCTGCACCGTACCATCACGAACCACAACAACACTTGATTGCGCCATTTGCTGCAGTGCTTTAAGGGCTGAATCAGCGCGCCTCTCCTGAATAAATCCAATGATCGCATTAAAAAAGAGTATGGCAATAATAATGACGGCATCAATAAACTCCCGCAGGAACAAAGAAAGTCCTGCGGCAATGATCAGAATAGCAATGAGCGGGCTCTTAAACTGCCGAAGAAAGACAACAACAGGCGAAAGGGCCTTGGCATCAGGAAGCCGATTCTCTCCGTAACGTTTGCGCCGCTCTGCGATCACGTCTGTAGTAAGACCCTCAGGAGAAGATTCTAATCTTCCTAGTGCATCGGCTGTTGAAATCGCGTACCATTTTATTTTCACCATACAATATAGTGTAACACATATTAAAGAACCGACCTGAACGGATAGAGGATATCCGGGTCGGTTCGAATGGGCGGTCTGTGAGGCAGACATCGGGGCCCTCCTTCCCTACACAACCAGCGCAGCAAGCTCCTCCTTATTGAGGTACGTGAAACGCACGTTCGGTTTCATGTGCGTCAGGGCTTCGATCAGCCCGACGATGCGCATTCGCGCATAGGCCTCACGGTGAAGCTGCTTTCTGCTGGTCGGCAGGTAAATGGAGATTTCCGGCGCTGCAGAATCGTTCGTGAACGTGCAGGATTGCGTCCAGCTCATCAGCCGCTGCCGGGGCAGAGTATCCCGGAAAAACGACGATGCAATGACCTGGAGCACGTGTTGCCCCAACAAGCAGAGCATCTCCTGCGTGATCATTCCCTTCACGGAAAATTTCACGTTTCTTTCACCTCGCTTTGCGCGTAGAGCGCCTTTACGAAGACACCAAACACCACCTCAAGCGAAGAAGCGACGCAAGGATGCCTTCAGTGAATGAACAGTGCCCAAAGTATGCACTGCGGAAGAATATTGTCAAGAGATCATGAACGCCCACTTCTTTTATTTCCAAACACAAATTCTCCTTTGAAGCCAAAAGGGTGAATGCTCTCTACCATGAACCGCCCCGTGGTGCGCCCAGAGGGATTCTTACATTCTCATAATCACTTCGTGGTGCGCCCAGAGGGACGCACGAAGTATGCGCTGGTGCTGCCCCCATGGTGCGCCCAGAGGGATTCGAACCCCCGACACCCTGGTTAAAAGCCAGGTGCTCTACCAACTGAGCTATGGGCGCCCCATGGGGGCAGCATGTTAAGGTATGGTGCGACGAACTCATAGGGTGCGACGAACTCATAGGGTGCGACGCGGTCGCCTTTGGCGACAACGCGTCGCCCGTCTCGGCTGCACGCAACTGAAGCAGTTCAGTTGCTCCTCGGCAGCCTCGACCCCACTCCACCCTGGTTAAAACCAGGTGCGCGTGCCACTGAGCTATAGGCGCCCGCGAAGTGATTATTATTTCAAAATGATATGTACTTACGCATACACCTGGTTAAAACCAGGTGCGCGTGCCACGGAGCTATAGGCGCCCGCGGGGCGGTTACTATTATGCAAAGAACTGAAGGAGTATAAAGCAAAAATTGTATTCTGACAAGCCCTAGCTGCGGCGCTGTTTTGCGCGCTCAATAAGCTTCAAAAAAACCTTGCGCGTGGTCTGAACGTCTGCGAGTGCGCGGTGCGCTTTTGGTTGTGGCACCTTCAGATAAATTGCCACGCTCTGCAATGAATAACTTGGAAGTACGAGTTCGCGACGAGCAATTGCTAAGGTATCCAATACTCTATTCTCAATTGGTGGCACACCCTGCCGGCGCAGATGTTCATTCAGAAAAGCAATATCAAAACCTGCATTATGTGCCACGAGTACCGTACCTTCAATAAAACCAAGAAAGTCAGAAATAACCTCCGCGGAGAGCCGCGCCTCTTTCTCAATGAGCGCATTCGTGATCCCATGGATAGCGACAACATCAGGATCCAGCGTCCGCTCTGTTGTGAGAAGTGAATCAAACACATCGACAACCTTGCCGTTCACAAGTTTTTCTGCCCCTATCTCAATAATGTCATGCCCCTCGGTTGGCTCAAGACCCGTGGTTTCCGTGTCAAAAATAACAAAGGGTGTCGCACGATCAATCATAGTGCGGGTAGTGTACGGAATACCCGATTTTTATGCAATAAACGCTGTGGAGAGAGCTGTGTATGGCCTGGGGAGTCACGGCTTGCTGACAGGCACCCCCTGGGGTACAATGCGTGAGCACAAAAAGGTGGCTTATGGCCGATTCGGTAACAAAAATCCCCCCACAGAACCTCGAAGCTGAGCAAAGCGTGCTCGGTGCGCTCCTTATTGATAAGGACGCGATGATTCGCGTTGCGGACTCTCTGCACCCAGAAGACTTCTATAAAGACACGCATCGCAAGGTGTATGAGTCGATGCTTGACGTCTATGCGCAGCGAGAACCAATTGACGTGATCTCGCTGACCAATCGCCTACAGGAGAAAAAAATGCTGGATATTATTGGCGGTCGGGGCTATCTCACTGAGCTTGCAAATACCGTACCGACGTCATCGCACGTGGTGCACTACGCGAATATCGTGCAACGCAAGGCAACGCTGCGTCGCCTTATTACCGCTGCGGCTGATATCAGTGGCTTTGGTTATGGTGAAGAGGAAGAAGTGGAGCGTGTTCTCGACCGTGCGGAACAAGCACTTTTTCAAGTATCGCAACGCTACCTCAAACAAAACTTTATTCCCATTCGGAATATTCTCTCTGATGCATTCGACCGCATCGATGAACTCCACAAAAATACCGGCCAACTCCGTGGCATACCAACAGGCTTCCCCGATATAGACAACCTCCTTGCTGGTCTGCAAAAATCTGATCTCGTCGTGCTCGCCGCACGCCCTTCAGTGGGAAAAACAAGTCTTGCCTTGGACATGTGTCGACATGTTGCCACAGAACACAAGGTTCCAGTGGCCATCTTTTCTTTGGAAATGTCAAAAGAGCAATTGGTCGATCGCCTTATTTGTAGCGAAGCAGGCGTCCCACTCTGGAAACTGCGCACAGGCAAACTTTCTGACGCAGAAGGTGACGATGACTTTCCAAAGATCGGCCATGCAATGGGCGTGCTCGCTGAAGCCCCAATTTACATCGACGACTCTGCAATGAGTAACATCATGGAAATGCGCACAAAGGCGCGTCGCCTGCAGTCTGAACATGGCATTGGTATGATTGTCATTGACTACCTCCAACTATTGGAAGGTTCGGCAAGTGTCGAGAATCGCGTGCAACAAGTTGCAGAAATTACGCGCGGACTCAAGGGACTTGCAAAGGAACTGAACGTTCCGGTTCTCGCGCTCTCACAACTCTCACGTGCCACTGAAATGCGCCACCCTCCAATTCCAAAACTTTCTGACCTGCGAGAATCCGGAACCATTGAACAGGATGCTGACGTTGTTATGTTCATCTATCGCCCAGCCGTGCATGAGCGCGACCTCCCGCCCGAAGATGTCAATCGCGCAGAAATCCATGTCGCAAAACACCGTAACGGTCCCACCGGCATGATCAATCTCTTTTTTGATAAAGAACTTGCCTCATTTAGAAGCCTTGAACGCCATCATGTCGGCGACAATGCCTTCGCGCAAGATTCACCATTTTAAATTCGAACCTATGTTCAATAAACTCAAACAGATCAAAGATCTTCGCAGTCAGGCAAATGAAATGAAGAATATGCTTGCGCAGGAAACCGTCACTGGTGAAGCAAAAGGCGGAAAAATTACCATTGTTATGGACGGTAATCAGGAAATACAGTCCGTGAATATTGACCCTGAACTTCTCTCCCCTGACAACAAAAAGAATGTGGAGGATGGTATCCGCGAGGCTGTACAGAGTGCCGTGAAAGAAGTACAAAAAATCATGGTAAAGAAAATGCAGAGCGGCGATATTTCCATGCCAAACTTCTCCTAATGGCACGATTCCCCTTCGTTATCCAGCGCCTCATTGAGCGCTTCACACAGCTCCCAGGTGTTGGCCCAAAAACTGCGGAGCGTTATATCTACACGCTGTTAAAGCTGCCAAAGAGCGAGCGAGAGGCGATGGCAGATGCGATCAGCGATCTCTCGCGAACCATCGCAACATGCGTCATCTGCTTTGATTTTGCAGAAAAAAGTCCCTGCAATATCTGCGGGGATGCAAACCGTAGTGATGAACATCTTTGTGTTGTTGCAGAAAGTTCAGATCTTCATGCGTTGGAACGCAGTGGCGCTTTTGCAGGAAAATACCACATTCTTGGTGGAGTGCTTCGGCCAACTGCTGGCATAACTCCCGAGCGACTTACGGTGGATGCACTCGAGAAGCGCATCAAAGAAAAAAAGGTGCAAGAGCTTATCATTGCACTGGATCCGACGATGGAAGGCGAAGCAACCACGCAATATCTCACAAAGCGTTTCACAAAATTGGGAATACGCATGACGCGTCTCGCCCGAGGACTCCCGATGGGTGCTGATATTGCGTACGCGGATGACCAGACACTTGAAAATGCCTTCGCACGCCGCGAAGAGCTTACTGCATCACGTCCCTCAAAGGCAAACTAGACGCTTTCTATCTTCACAGTAGCCCGGGTCTGGCGATGACCATTTGAGCTGCGTTGGCGCGTCTTGTTCTTGTATTTCACGACCATGATCTTTTTGCCTTTGGCAGTTTTGAGAATGGTACCCATAACCTTGGCGCCTGAAATCTCAGGAGTGCCGATAGTGACTTTTCCTGCTTTTGACTGCAGAAGCACCTTCTCAAAGGTAACCTGGCCCTCTGCTTCTTCTAATTTTTCCACGGCAATTGTTTGGCCAGGGTGCACAACATACTGCTTACCGCCTGTGGCAATCACCGCAAAATCCTTACTTTCATTCTGTGTACTCATGGCGGATATCCTACCAAAGCCTGTGTATGGCGTCAATCCTTCTTAATCATCAGAATACCCCCCTGCTCAATAGCATGCGTTTTAGCATATCCAGCGGGGAATTCCACAACATAAGTTGAAGGCGCGTCCGGTGAATAGATTGGCGGATTCTCCACACCTGCTGCTCGTTGCGTATTAGGAAGGAGATACATAACAGTATCATTTTCCACCCATAGTAGATCAAGATTAAAATACACATTCTTCATCCAGATGCTATGCAAAGATGGCTCGTCGTAAGCAAGAATCATCCCCTCTCCATCTTCAAGAGATCGACGATTCATTAATCCGCGTTGCAATTCATCTTCAGTCTGCGCAACGGGAAGAGAAAGTTCAGTTCCATCTTCAAGTACAACCTCCCACTCTTCCAATGGCTGAAACAACTCCCTTATATCAGTCCACAAAAAACGAGCCTCACGCGCTAAATCTTCATAAAAGAACGCCGTAAAAAAACCTCCAAAAAGAATCAGAATCAAAAAAAGATTAACAATGGATCTACTCATGAGGCTTGTGGTTCACCTTGCGGTTTTCAAAACGGATCGCAAGGTATGCAAGAAGTGCCATCACAAATACAAGGATGACCAGTACTGCCGCCTTCATTGCTCCACGTACAAAAAGTGTCGAAAATCCAAAAAGAAGAGTGAGACCATAAAAAAAGAGGACGACCGTGCGATGCGGCAGGCCAGAATCAAGCAGACGATGATGAAGATGCTGCCGGTCTGCAGAAAATGGTGAACGACCAGCCATGAGTCTTCGCATAATCGCCCACGCCACGTCAAGAATGGGGAGGCCAAGAATCAACAAGGCGGTTGCAATCTTCCCCCCTGCAAGGATCGAAAGCGTCCCAAGAATAAAACCAACAAAAAGGGAACCTCCCTCGCCAAGAAAAATACGTGCAGGGTAAAAATTATACGGGAAAAATCCAAGGAGTGCTCCTCCAAAAATAGCTGAAAGAAGCGCGAGTTCTGGCTGTGCAACCTCAGGACGAAGTGAAAGAAGAAAAATAACAACCGCACCTATCACACCAATTCCTGTGACAAGTCCGTCCATGCCATCAAGAAATTTTGTTGTAAACATCGACCCCATCAGCCAGAGAAAGGTGAACACGTCAGCAAAGAGAACGAGTTGATAGGGTATCCCATCCAGTGAAAAGAGTGTGATGCGTATTTGCTCAAGATTAAAAATCCCACCAAACGGATTTGTGATGAACAGTACGCCAATACCACCAACGATCAGTGAAAACGTTGCCGCAATCGGGTACACAAATTTCCAACGGGCGCGAAGATCATATTTATCATCAAGAAAACCACCAACCAAGAGAAAAGCTGCACCAAAAGCAATTCCCCAAAATGCCTTGCGAGAAAGTGCGCCGAGTTCACCGCTAAAGATATCCCCGTGCAACATGAAAAGTACCGTCATGAAAAAAAACGCAAACATGATCGCGCTACCACCAAGAAGGGGCATTGGTTTTTTGTGAATTTTGCGATGCGGGGCAACTGCAGGAACATCAAGTAAGCCCAAATGACGTGCAAGCCGGATCACGAGTGGTGTGACAACAAGCCCAAGGAGAAGTGCCCCAAAAAATCCTACAACGTATATCATAATGCTGCGCGTGCAAGATACTCAGAAAGAAGCATTGCCGCCGCGCGTTCATGGTCACCCGCATCAGGATATTGCTGTATCGCTGCCTTCATATTACTCATACGTTCATCCATCAACGCCACGGGCACCCCCAAACGAATACGGAGATCTGCGGCAAATATCTCAACATCTTTGAGCTGCTGCTCGCCTACCGAACCTGCCTTGCCGAGTGGTAATGGATACCCAACGACCACTGCTCCAATATCCTCTTCCTTTTGGAGTACCGCAAGGGTGTCAAAAAAAGGCTTACCTGGTGCGACTTCCGATCGTGGAAATGCCCAACGATGATCTGCATCGGATATCGCAATACCAATATGCGCGCGTCCCCAATCGATACCGAGTACCTTTTTCATAAAAATGGCGGCGTAATATATGAAAAGCCCTTTTCTGTGATACGCACCGTGACTTCAAAATGAGCAGAAAGTCCTCTATCATTCGTTGCGACAGCCCAGCGATCATCCTGCACCGTAACGCCCGGCCCGCCCATATTGATCATTGGCTCAATAGCAATGACACTGCCAAGCGGCAGCACCGCTCCAAAGCCAGCACGTCCAACATTCGGAATCTGCGGTTCTTCGTGTACTGCCGCGCCCACGCCATGCCCGACAAAGTCACGAACAACGCCGTACCCACTTGCCTCCGCGACGGCCTGAACCGCTGCTCCAATATCTCCCGTGCGCACTCCTGCATGAAGCACATCAAGTCCTGCGGTAAGTGACTTCCGAGTTGTGGTGATAAGCCGCTGGACTTCTTCGGGAATGGGACCGACAGATACCGTAACCGCCATATCCGTAAAAGCACCTTCAAAATTCACACCAAGGTCGAGACCAATAATATCACCCTCCTGCAGCTTCTCATCTTTGCTGGGGATCCCATGGACCACAATATGATTTCGTGAGGTACAAAGACTTGCCGGGAAACCACTGTAATTCAAAAACGCAGGGGTGCCCCCTTGTTGCTCAATTGATTCCTGTGCAATGACATCGAGGTCCTTGGTACTCATGCCTGGCGCAACAGCTGCTGCAGTCTTCTGTAATGCCTTTGCAAGAATACGGCCACTTTTTTCTAAACGCGCAATTGTCTGTTCATTGGTGGTAATCATGCGAGATCAAGTATGTTGACAATATCCGCATGAACCTCATCAATTGTTTGATCCCCATTGATTTCTCGAAGAATACCTTCCTTGCGATAATGGTCAATCACCGGTGCGGTGCTTTCTTTAAAATTTTTGAGTCGCTCGGCAATGGCGTGAGGGGTGTCATCATCTCGTTTTTCTTTCTGTGCACGAAGGGACATCCTTTCAATCGCCTTCTGCTCATGAAGCGTAATAAGCAATACATCAGTGAATGCGCGACCCATTTCTGGTAATGCTTTCTCCCAATACGAAATCTCAATAGGTCGTCGTGGCGTGCCATCAAAAACGAGCGATGTTGTCATTGGTTGCGCCGCAACCTCCGCACGCACAAGACTCATAACCAAATCGAATGGCAAAAGAATTCCCTGCTTGAGCATTGCATCAACATTTCTGCCTTCATCGCTCTCTTCCTGCGCTTTTTTCCGCAGGATCGCTCCGACTTCAATATGAACAAACCCAAAACGCTCAGCCAGGAGTTTTGCCTGCGTGCCTTTTCCTGAACCCTGTGAGCCCAGAATAACGACGGTTTTTAATTTCGCGGCCGTCATAGCGCTATTCTACAGCCCTTCGTAATCGCGGGCAATGAGGTGCGAGTCAATCTGCTTGACGGTCTCAATGACCACAGAAACCACGATCAAGAGGCTTGTACCACCAAGAATAAGGGTACTGATATTAGTCACACCCTGAACAATATTTGGTAGCACCGCAATAAGACCAAGGAAAAGCGCCCCAGCAAGAAGAATACGACTAGAAACATAGGAAAGATATTCTTGTGTGTGACGTCCAGGACGAATACCTGGGATAAAGCCACCCTGTTTCTGAAGATTCTCTGCAATCTGATCTGGGTGAAAAATCACCGCAGTATAAAAATACGCAAAGGCGACAACAAGTATAAAGTACGTTGCAGAATAGATCACGCCTCCCTGAAACTCCACGGTGATCCAAGTTGATACATTCGCAATGAATGCGTTCCCAGAATTCACAAAAAACTGCGCAATAAGCGGTGGGAACAATACAAGAGAAATTGCAAAAATAATTGGGATAACACCTGCCTGATTCACGCGCATCGGTAAATGGCTTGAAACGCCACCATACACCTTATTGCCGCGAATGCGTCGCGCGTACTGCACCGGAATATTACGGTTTGCTTCTGTAACGAACACCACGCCAGCAATGGTGATAAGACCCATGATCACAAAAATAGCAACCGTGCCCAACTGCCCAGAATCAAAGACGGCCGCTGTCTGGCCAATCTGTGCCGGCAATCCGGCAACGATACCGGCAAAAATCATTAAACTAATGCCATTACCAATACGCTTCTCCGTAATAAGCTCACCGAGCCACATCAAGAACATGGATCCCGCAGTAATAGTAATGACTGCGGTGATGGTTTTAAAGAGATCCATATCAGCGATAATTCCCCCACCTTGCTGGCGCAAAAGATGAATGGTTGCAAAGCCCTGTACTGCTGCCAGTGGCACTGCGAGTAAACGTGTCCACTGATTAATCTTCTGACGCCCATACTCGCCTTCTTTTGCAAGCTCTTCAAGGCTCGGTACAATCATTTGCAGCAACTGCATAATGATCGATGCGGTGATATAGGGACCAACGCCAAGCATGACGATGGAAAAGTTTTCCAGCGCACCTCCTGAAAAAATATTCAGCAATCCGAGGAGTTGATTTGATGCAAAAAATTCTTTTAGCGCTCCCGTATCAACGCCTGGGATTGGGATATGCGCAGTAATCCGAAACACAAAGAGCAGCCCCAAGACGAAGAGGATGCGATTGCGCAAGTCTTTGACACGCCAGAGTAAAGATATTTTTTCCCAAACGCCCATGTAACCCCCTATGAACTTTTGTTGAACTTCTTCTCTCCGCCCTTTGATCCGGCACGTGCTGGCTTCTCTACAATCAGAGTAACACGTCCGCCTGCCTTTTCCACGGCCTTTTGTGCACTCTGAGATGCGGCATGAACAAAAAGCTGTACTGGCCGTGAAAGTTCACCCTGTGCAAGAAGCTTTACGCGACGTATTGAGCTAGAAAGGAGCCCGGCGTCATAATAATCCTTCAAACGAATAGTGGTATGCTTTGGAAAAAAGCGATCAATATCACGAAGGTTCAATGTGAGCTGACCTTCCTCTTTTCCTGAAAATCCTTTGACCTTCGGTGTTTTGACATAGAATGCCTTAAGACTACGGCGCATAATACCGCGACTTCCACCAGAACGTGAACGCTGACCCTTCAAGCCGCGGCTTGAATATGTGCCGCGCCCAGATGCATTCCCGCGCCCGACGCGCTTTTTGCTGCGTCGTTTTGATGCCGTAAGTGTATGGAGTGAAAGTGACATAATCTATTTCTTCTCTGTGTGTTCAGTCTGCTGTGCTCCAGGCTTTACTGTTCGCTTTTTCTTTGGCGGCTTTAACATGCGCAAACCTTCAAGCAATGCCTTCACATTATTTATCTTGCTCTTTGAGCCAAGCATCTTTGCAACAACGTTCGTAAGTCCAATAACCTCAAAAACTGGACGTAACGCACCGCCAGCCATAACTCCCGTACCTTTCGGAGCTGGTTTGAGGAGTATATCTGCTGCGTGCCTGCGAATACGCAGGCTATGCGGAATCGTTCCATCGACCATCGGTACAAGAAACATCTTCTTCTTTGCCTGATTCGTTGCCTTGTTTACGGCAATTTGCACATCTGGTCCTTTTGCAATTGCCATAGAAACACGGCCCTTCTCATCACCAATAACCACGCACGCACGAAAGCGCATACGCTTACCGCCTTTGACCACGCGAGTAACGCGTGCGATTTCAATAACGCGCTGTTCAAACTCACGCTTTTCGCGGACCTCGCGATCGCGGCCTTTGCGTCCTCCTTTACGATTTCCTACTTCTTTCATCATAATGCATTTTTAAAACTGGAGACCTCCACTACGTGCAGCATCGGCCAGTGCAGCAACTCGTCCGTGATACTTATGGCCACCGCGATCAAAAACCACTTGCGTAATACCTGCCTTCTTCGCCTTTTCCGCGAGCAAAGCTCCGACGGCTGCGGCACGCTCTTTGCCGCTCTTCTTTTCTTTAATTTCTGTGTCCAGTGCTGCGGCGAGTGTTCTCCCAACGGTATCATCAATGATCTGCGCAGCAATGTGCTTGAGTGTACGAGAAATGACCAGTCGTGGTCTCTCTGCAGTGCCCTTCACGCGCGCGCGGACGCGGTGATGACGATGAATGCGCTGTGCATCTTTATGTGCTGCTTTCATATTATGATCCACCTCCTGCAGCCTTCACCACCTTACCGGCCTTGCGGCGGATGATTTCCTCTGCATATTTAATACCTTTGCCCTTGTATGGTTCTGGCTTGCGCAAGCGACGGATCTGCGCAGCGGTCTCACCGATTAACTGCTTATCTGCGCCTTTCAGAATAATAACATTGCCATCAACGACTGCCTCAATTTTTTCAGGAATCATGAACACAATTGGATGGGAATAACCAAGATTCAATGTTAACTTTTTCCCAGATGCAAGAACTTTATAGCCAACACCATTGACTTCAAGGCGTTTCTCAAAACCGTCGCTCACACCTGTTACCATATTCTGTACTAATGCACGAGTAAGACCCCAGAGAGCGCGGTCCTGTTTTTCATCCGGATTTGTTACAGTGATTATCAGCTGCTGATCTTCCTGTGCCACCTTCACATGGCGGTGAAGTTCTTGTGTCAGTTCACCCTTGCTGCCTTTAATGGTGACCACGCGGTCAGCGACCGTCATAGTGACGCCGCTTGGAAGTGCAATAGGTTTTCGTCCGATGCGTGACATGTTTAGTATATTTCGCAAATAATTTCTCCACCCGTAGATGTCTTGCGCGCCTCGCGATTTGTCATAAGTCCTTGTGGAGTTGAAAGAATGGCAATACCAAAATTATTGATCACGACTGGCAGTTCACGACGCCCCACATACACACGACGCCCTGGCTTGGAAATGCGGCGAATGGTTGTGATAGCCGGGCGGCCATCTTCTGTGTAGCGCAATTGTATATCAAGCGTCTTGCGGCTCTCTTCTTCCGTAACGGTGCAGGATTCCAAATATTTTTCCTTCACTAAAATATGACAAAGCTTTTCCCGCATTTTTGAATGTGGAATATGCACGTTCTTCTTTCGCGCCATGAGCGCGTTGCGAACGATAGTGAGCATGTCTGCGATTGGATCTGAGATCATAGGTTTACCAACTGGATTTCTGAATACCCGGAATATCGCCCCGGTTTGCGAGCTCGCGGAAACAAATGCGACAGAGCTTGAAGTCGCGCATATAACCGGAATTTCGACCGCAACGCCAGCAACGGTGCACGATACGCGATGAAAACTTCGCTTTCGTGGCATTCCGACGTGATTTAATAATTTGTGCTTTCCGTGCCATAGCTTATTTCTCCTTCTTTCCGGTTTTGCCAGACTTATTCTTATCCTGTTTTGGCTTTTCTTCCTTCAATTCCTTTATATCTTCTTTTGTGAACGGAAAGCCGTACAGCGTTAGTAATTCCTGTGCTTCTGGCGCCGTTTTTGCAGTTGTGACAATTGTTACCTCTAATCCGTGCAGTGCTTCAACTTCATCGCTTTTAATTTCAGGAAATACGTTATGTTCGCGCACGCCTACGGTGTAGTTTGTCTCACCTTTTTGAAATGATACGAGAGAAAGACCACGGAAGTCACGCACACGGGGTAATGTGGAAGAAACGAGCTTGTCAAGAAATTGTTCCATGCGCCTACCGCGCAGTGTCACCTTTGCGCCAACAACCTGGCCTTCCCGCACTTTGAAACTTGCAATAGATTTACGAGCTTTTGTCATTTGCGGCTGCTGACCAGTAATGCGCACCAAGTTCTTCACTGCGTATTCTATTGCCTTCTCATTATCCTTTTCTTTGCCAAATCCAATATTCACTGAAGCCTGCGTTAACTTTGGAACCGCCATCTCGTTCTTGTAATGAAAGCGTTCCTTCATCTTGGGAAGTATTTCTTTCTTATATTTTTCTGAAAATCGAGTTGCCATAATATTATTTTGCTGCCTTGGTTGTCTTGACGGACTTCTCTGCTTTCACCTGTGCCGGCTTCTTGGCCTTTGGCTCTTCTTTTACTTTCTTGACATTCGACATATGCAGTGGTGAAAAGAATTCCACCCGCTGACCGGGTTCGTTTTCCCGACGCGGACGCAGATGCTTTTGAAAAGCGTTCACTCCTTCAACAACAACACGCTGGAGCTTTGGAAAAACCTGAATAACCTTTCCTTGCTTGCCGCGATCCTTGCCGGTTAATACCTTCACAACATCGCCCTTCTTTATTGGCATTTTTGGTCGTGTTTGCATTAGAGAACCTCCGGTGCAAGGGAATTAATTTTCTGAAATCCCATTTCTTTAAGCTCTCGTGCAACAGGGCCAAAAATACGCGTACCCTTTGGTTCCTTTGATTCCTTATCAATGATCACTGCTGCATTCTCATCAAAACGAATCGCCGAACCATCGCTGCGCTGCAGTTCTTTGCGCTGCCTGACAATCACGGCGCGCACCACTTCACCCTTCTTCACCATGCCATGGGGAGCTGCTTCACGAACCGATGCGGTAACAATATCACCGATACGCGCATATCGCTTGCGATACCCACCAAGAACACGAATGACGCGGAGTTTTTTTGCGCCGGTGTTGTCTGCGAGATTCAAGATAGACTGTGGCTGCACCATACTATTCCTTTGTTTCCTCAATGACTGAACCAGACTTCGCTGGCTTTGGAGTAACAGAAAGAACACGCCAACGAATGGTCTTTGAAATTGGACGTGTTTCCTCAATAACAACAGTGTCACCAACATGAGCTTGATCTTTTGGATCGTGTACATGGAAACGTTTCGAAACCGTGTATTTCTTATGATACCGAGGATGTGTCTTTGTGCGATCAATACGCACGACAATACTCTTGGTCATTTTATCTGACACAACCGTACCGGTGAACCGGCGTCGTTTTGCTTCTGTTGTCTTTGCTGCGTCTTCCATAAATTATTTCTTTTCTGTATGCAAAATAGTGAGAATGCGTGCAATGTCCTGCTTTGTTGAACGAATTGAACGGACATTCTTCATCTGGTCTCGTGATACTTTGAAACGGATATCACGCAGCTCTTCTCGCTGTTCCGTAAGAAGCTTTTCCAGTTCTGCTCGTGATTTCATGCGAAGTTCTTTGATCGTCATACTATTGCTGCTTTGTCACAATACGGGTCTTTACGGGGAGTTTATGTGCTGCAAGCTCGAGTGCGCGGCGTGACTTGGTTTCATCAATACCATCCATCTCAAACATAATCGTACCGGGTCGAACTACTGCGACATAATGGTCAACGGCACCCTTACCTCCGCCCATACGAACCTCATTGCCCTTCACGGTCACCGGTTTATCAGTGAATACCCGAATCCAAATTTTTCCACCGCGCTGCACAAAACGAGTCATTGCGCGACGAGCCGATTCAAGTTGCCGTGCGGTAATCCAATCAGTAGAAAGTGCCTTAAGGCCGATCGTACCAAATGCAAGCGTCGTCTTTTGCGTTGCCTTGCCTTTGGTGGTACCGCGGTGCCACTTGCGGTGTTTAACTTTTCGGGGTGTCATCAACATATACTAGCGCTTAGTACCTCTGCTACGTGGAGCTGATGAACCGCTCGATTCCTCTGCGGCTTCTTCTTGCTCATTTTCAAAAAGTTCTCCTGTGTATACCCATACCTTCACGCCAATCCCACCATATGTTGTACGGGCAACGCCACGGGCATACTGCATATTTGCGCGTAGTGTCTGAAGGGGAAGTCGCCCCTGTGATTGATGCTCTGAACGAGCAATTTCTGCACCGTTTAAACGTCCTGCGATTTCAACTTTAACGCCTTCGGCACCTGCTTTCATAACAGATTCTACGGCTTGCTTCATGGCGCGACGGAAAGGAAGACGTTTTTCTAATTGCTCAATAATATTATGCATCACAACTTGAGCGTTGATATCCGGCTTGTCCACTTCCTGAATATTGAGCTTCAGGGTTGTTTTGCGACCGGCAGTCATAAGTATCATTTTGAGTTTCTTCTTGAGATCCTCAACGCCTTGCCCGCCACGTCCAATCACAATCCCCGGCTTTGGAGTAAAGATAGTAACGGTTACCGCGTCTGTTGAGCGTTCAATGCGAATATTGGCAACGCTTGCGCCCTTCAATTTCGTCATAAGAAATTTGCGCATCTTTGTGTCCTGCTCAAGATATTTCGCAAAATGCCTGCTATCGGCATACCATCGTGAATTCCAGGTGGTATTCACGCCAATGCGGAAAACTTTTGGATGTACTTTTCGTCCCATAATTATTTCTTGGTTGCTTCAAGCTTCTTGTTCTCTTTTGCCGTTTCTTTCTTTGCTTCCTTCGCAGGCTTTTCTGATTTTGTTGCTATCTTTGGCTTCTCTGGTGCATTAAGAATGACAGTGACATGAGAAGTGCGTTTATGGATTGCGGATGCGCGGCCATATGCGCGAGGTTGAAAGCGTTTGAGGACTGGGCCCGCAGTAATAAGAAAATTTTTGACTGTCAGCGCCTCTTCTTCAATCTGATGATTTTGCTTTGCATTTGCAATAGCTGATTTTAGTACTCTCAGTAATGGTTCCCCTGCGGCCTTTTGGCTATGCGCAAGCTGCTCCCCTGCGTGTCGCGCAGAAAGACCTTTCACGCTGGCCGCAACAAGGCGAACCTTGCGGGGCGACATGCGGAGAAACTTATGTGTTGCCTGAACATCCATAGATTATTTTGTTTCCTTCTTTGAGGCATCTTCTGCAATGCGCGCTGCTGCCTGCTCTGCTTCTTTCTGGATCTTACCACCATGGCGCACAAACTTTCGCGTGAGGGAAAATTCACCAAGTTTATACCCAACCATATTTTCAACAACAAAAACCTGAATGTGATCTTTCCCATTATGAACACCAAAAGTGTGGCCAACCATTTCTGGAGTAATAACGCTTGAGCGTGACCATGTCTTAATAACTTCGCCCTTCTTTGCGTTCATGACCTTCTTGAGAAGTTTTTCATCAGTAAATGGACCTTTTTTAAGTGAGCGTGACATATTACTTCCTTCGTTTGCGGCGCTGGAGAATCAGCGCTTCAGATTTCTTATGCTTGCGACGTGTTTTGACACCAAGTGCATGCTTTCCCCATGGAGTCTTTGGATATTTGAGTCCAATAGGCGTATTACCTTCACCGCCACCATGTGGGTGATCCACTGGGTTCATTGCCTTACCGCGAACCGTCGGGCGGAATCCTAAGTGTCGCATACGTCCGGCTTTTCCAAGACGAACCCTATTATGTGCGATATTCGAAACCTGCCCGATGGTCGCCATTGCTTCTTTTGGCACCATCCGCATTTCTCCGGACGGCATCTTCAAATGTGCATGCTTACCCTCAATCACCATGAGTTGGACCTGCGTACCTGCGGAGCGTGCGAGAATGCCACCCTGACCCGGCTTCAGCTCAATATTCATGACAAACAATCCTGCTGGAATATTCTCTAATGTGGTGCGATTGCCTGCGATGATTGCGATTTGCTTCTGAGAACTCACGACCGTTGCTCCCTGTTCCAATCCTTCTGGTGCTAAAATATATGATTTTGTTCCATCTTCATACTGAATGAGAGCGATATTTGCAGTGCGATTTGGATCATATTCAATCGCGAGTACTGTTGCTTTTTCATCATAACGCATCTGTTTAAAGTCCACAGTGCGGTACATACGCTTTGCGCCTCCGCCACGATGTCGGACGGAAATTTTTCCAGAACTGCCACGGCCAGCATTCCTCTTCAATGGTGAGATGAGTTTTTTCTCTGGACCCTTCTTTGTTGTGCCTGTTTTCAGCACGCTTGCAAAGCGTCGTCCCGGAGTGGTTGCCTTGTATTGCTTAACAAATCCCATATTTACCCTTCAAAAACATCAATACTTTTACCTTCTGGCAGGGTTACAATTGCCTTCTTCCACTGAGAAGTAACGCCGCTGCTGCGACCGTAACGAACCTGTTTGCCGCGCATGCGTTGTACATGTACACGACGTGGTCGCACACCATACACCTTTTCAACCGCTGCTGCAATTTCTAGCTTGTTTGCCTCTGTATGAACCGCAAACAGATATTGCCCACGGGACGAAAGGTCATTACTTTTTTCCGTTACCAGTGGCTTCATGAGAACGCGATACGCGGAACCGGTGATACGCACGACTTTTTTTCCGGCAGAGCCGGATCCCGCTCCGCGGGACTTCTCACTGCTCTTCTCCGCATCCTTCGCAGGTTTTTCTTCTTTTGTATTCTTTTCACTGCCAGCAGAAGGAACATTCTTAAATGTTTGCTTTTTTGCATCGTCTGCCACATGCTTCTGGTCGGTCAGATGTTTGCGTTTTTCTTGCTTGCCCTTCTGAGAGCGAAATCGTTCAAAGATACCCATAGTATTAAGCCTTAGCGTAGGTATCGCGGATCTTCTGAAGACTCTCCTGAGCAATCACGAGGCGCTGTGCCTTCAGCACATCGCGAACATTCAGGGAGTTTGCAAGTATTGTCTCAAGTTTTTGCACATTACGCGCAGCAAGTGCAATGCGACGCGACGCCGCTGGCATAATCACAAGTGTTGGGGCTTTACCCGGAAGTTTTGCGATAAGACTTGTGAGATCCTTTGTCTTTGATGTTTCCATTGCAAGCTTTTCTATCACCACAACAGAGCCATTCTTTGCTTTTTCACTGAGCACGCCAAGTAATGCCTTGCGGCGCGCTTTGATATTGATTTTCTTTGATGGATTGTAATCATTGCGCGGTCCAAATGTCACACCGCCGCCGGCCCAAAGAGGAGATCGGGAGGAACCATGCCGAGCGCGACCAGTGCCCTTTTGGCGCCATGGCTTCTTGCCACCACCAGAAACTTCTGAACGAAGTTTGGTATGCGCATGAACAACGCGACGATTTGCATTCTGCGTCTCAATCGCCTGCTGCACAAGTTCTGGTATAACCACAACCTCAAACACCGCCGCATCAAGCTCTGTCTCGCCGGTCTTTTCTCCTTGCATGTTAAAAAGTGGTGCCTTCATACTATTCGCTGACAATGGTGAGAAGGCTGTTGCGTGCACCCGGAACAGCACCAGAAATAAGAAGCTCATGCTTTTCCGGGTTCACACCGACAATACGAAGATGCGGTTGCGTCACCTGCTCGCCACCCATGCGGCCGCCCATGCGCGTCCCTTTGAATACGCGCGCAGGATCTGTTGCACCGATAGAACCAGGCATACGCAGCTGATCTTTATTACCGTGCGTTGCCCGTGTTCCTTTAAAACCATGCCGCCTTACCACACCTGCAAATCCACGACCCTTGCTCGTTCCAATCACCTTCACGGCATCACCCTTCTCAAACTGTGTTACATCCAAGGTTTTGCCGCGCTCAAAGTCTTCTGGCTTTTCAATATGAAATTCCTGCAGCGTCGGATGCTGGGGAAGGTTCTTCAAATGCCCTGCCTGCTGCTTGCCGAGTTTCTTTTTAACGCCAAAACCAATCTGTACGGCGTTCACGCCATCTTTTTCCAGCGTTCTCACCAGCGTTACGGTACACGGACCTGCGGTAACAACAGTAACAGGGACGACCGTTCCGTCGTCTTCAAAAATGCGTGTCATCTCCTTTTTTTTACCGAGAAGAAATTTCATATCTTCAAAAAAACTGGGGACCCGCCCAGTCGCATACGGCGAAGTGCCGCAGTGTTCATGAGGCGAATCGTTATCTTGGGATTAACTCGTTACAGATACTCGTACTATCATCCCAGGAACCTATTCGACAGAATTGTTACATTTTAATTTCGACGTCCACGCCCGAGGGAAGGTTCAAATTGGTGAGGGCGTCAACGGTCTTGGCAGTTGGCTCGAGAATATCGATAAGTCGCTTGTGAATTCGCATCTCATATTGCTCACGAGAATTCTTGTGAACAAATGCGGAGCGAATCACCGTGTACTTCTTCTTCTCCGTCGGAAGGGGCACTGGTCCTTTGATTTGTGCCCCAGTCCGCTCAACTGTCTCAACGATCGTCTTTGTCGACTGATCGATTATTTTATGGTCGTATGCGCGAATGCGAATCCGAACTCGCTGTTGTGGTACTTCCGGTTTATCAGACTTGCCTGATGTACTGCCGGATTTCTTTGCGGTTGTGGTCATAAGGAGCGAGAATTCGGAATGATGTACTTATTTAGTGATCTTGGTCACAACACCAGCGCCAACAGTGTGCCCGCCTTCGCGGATAGCGAAGCGCTGCTTCTCTTCAAGTGCAATCGGTGCAACGAGCTTGATCTTCACATTAGTGGTATCACCTGGCATAACCATTTCTGTACCTTCTTGAAGTTCTACCTCACCCGTAACATCTGTGGTACGAATATAGAACTGTGGTTTGTACCCTTTAAAGAATGGGGTGTGTCGTCCACCTTCTTCTTTGGTAAGCACATACACTTCTGCGTCAAATTCAGTGTGTGGAGTGATCGTACCTGGCTTTGCAAGTACCTGACCGCGTTCAACATCTTCCTTCTTTGTGCCGCGAATCAGTACACCAGCATTATCGCCAGCCTGACCTTGATCAAGTTCTTTATTGAACATTTCAATACCAGTAACAACGGTCTTGGTGGTGTCGTGAAGACCCACAATTTCAACTTCCTCGTTGATTTTAATAACACCGCGTTCAATACGGCCAGTGACAACAGTACCGCGACCTTCAATGGAGAAAATATCTTCAATCGGCATAAGGAAGGGCTGGTCAACGGGACGCTCTGGCTGTGGAATGCTCTCATCCAATGCCTTCATGAGTTCCATAACCTTATCCTGGTTTGCCGCATCGCCTTCAAGTGCTTTAAGAGCAGAACCACGAATAACCGGCACATTGTCGCCATCGTAGTGATACTTCTTCAGAAGATCACGAACTTCAACTTCAACAAGATCAATGAGTTCTTGGTCATCTACTTGGTCAACCTTATTCAGGAAAACCACAATAGAAGGCACACCGACTTGGTACGCCAGAAGAATGTGTTCACGTGTCTGCGGCATTGGGCCGTCAGCAGCGGATACGACGAGAATTGCACCGTCCATCTGTGCAGCACCGGTGATCATGTTCTTCACATAGTCTGCGTGTCCAGGACAGTCAACGTGCGCATAATGACGCGCTGCTGTTTCATATTCGACGTGAGCAGTAGCAATGGTAATTCCGCGCTCCTTTTCTTCTGGAGCCGCGTCAATTTCATCCACTCCCTTTGACTGCGCGATAAAGCCCTTGTCGCCAAGGGTTTTGAGAATTGCAGCGGTGAGCGTTGTCTTACCGTGGTCAACGTGACCAATGGTTCCGACGTTCACATGCGGCTTATTTCGTTCGTACTTTGCCATAACGTTGGTGAATACTTACGCTTATTACTTCACGTACGCTGCAGAATGCAGTGTCAGTGTGTATTGATAATTGATTTAGCCCCGATTTTCCGACATTTTCGAAAATTGAGGCAGTGCCCAGTATAGCAGGGAGGCTGTGCTATTGCAAGGGCTCATACCTCTTTTCTTTGTGTACAGCGCTTAAAACCAAACTTCTAGCTAATATTAGCCAAATTAGTTCGTAGTAATATAGCTGTAGAGAATATCACCTTCCTTGTTCAGGCCAGTGCCTTCTTGAAGAACTGTTTGGCGATACACTTCAAAAATACTCCCGCTTGATAAATCGACGGATTTCAGTGTAATAAAAGGCTTCCCTTCATTTGGATCATCCATGCGGATCTCATAGACGAGGTGATTACGATCTCCTGCCCAACCCATAAATACCCCCTTCTCAGCGACGGGTAAAACCTCATTCGTCAAAATGTCCACAACGGTAAAACCTCCGGAAATTTGGTCATTTTCTACAACAATACGGGTTCCATCCGGAGAAAGCGGGTCTTGAATGAGATTTGAAATACTGCCACTACCCTCTTCATACACCGTGGTCATTTCCTGAGTCGCCAAATCAAAACGTTCCAAGCGGACGCGGTCAATGAGGCCTCCATCACTCTCTGGAATGAGCGGGCCACGATTAAAAAGCGCAAATCCATGTTCTGGATAAACACCGACGAGCTCTAATACTTGTTCTGCGCCAAGGTCTTCGAGCGAGGAATAAACAAGTTCTTGCGCGGTACCCGCTGCCCAATCAACGGCAAAAAGTGATTCCGGATCGCCAAATTCCTGCCCAGGCCAGACTGCTGAGAGGTAGAGAATTGCATTGTCATCAGAAAATGCTCGAAGGAAGAAACGCGCGTACTGAATATCCCCATGCGTGAAGATGCTCGTTGGTACGCTTATTTCTTCACCAGTAGCACTATCACGAACAACAATACTCGTTTCAGTAATCACTTCCAATTCATCGGTACCATAATTCGCATCACCAAAATCAATATAGGCAAGCTTATTCCCATCAGCAGAGAAGATCTCGGAAAAAAGATTACCAATACTCTCTGGAACAAAAATATCCTCGGCGGGCTCTCCAGAATAGTTGATTACTTGTGGATCCGTACCAAGCAACGCGGAATGAATCACAAGATACTGATCGGTGTACGGAGAGAGCTGCTCAAAAGTAATATCCTCTGTTTCATAAAACGAAAAGAGGCGTTCGCCGGAGCGATCAGATTGAAAAAGGCGTGTATGATAACGACCATTTCCCTGTGCATCAAAGCCAATAACTGTGCGCTCAGCAAAGACCAAGCGTGGATCTTCTCCCAAAAAGCTTTGATCATCAACAATGGTCGCGGGTAGTGCGTCTTGTTCTGTAAAAGCAATATCGTTACGGCTAAATGCAGGCGCCAAAGATTTTCGCGTGATGCTCGCCCAATACAGTAGGCCGGCGATCAACAACACAAAAAGTACGATGGTTGAAATCGTCCAGACAGAAATCCTTCCTTGTTGTGCGTTGTCCTTCCCCTGAGCTTCCATGCAGGTAGTTTACGCCTTTGTGGTATCGCCGGCAATCTCCTTGGCCACATTTCCCGGCACTTCCTGATATTCATGGAATTCCATGGAATATGATGCGCGGCCTTGCGTCATAGAACGAAGCTGCGTTGCGTATCCAAAGAGTTCAGCAAGCGGCACCTTTGCATCGATCACCTTACCAGCGCCACGGTCACGCATTTCTTCAACCTGACCGCGCTTGGAGTTGATATCGCCTATCACATCACCCATATACTGTTCCGGGGTGATCACTTCCACTGCCATGATTGGTTCAAGCAGTATCGGTTTTGCGCGCCGCGATGCTTCCTTAAATGCCATGGAACCAGCGATCTTAAATGCGGCTTCAGAAGAGTCCACGTCATGGTACGAACCATCGTAGAGCGTTGCCTTCACATCAATCATCCGATACCCGGCAACGACGCCATTATCGAGTGATTCTTCAATACCTTTGCGCACTGCTGGGATGTACTCCTGAGGAATAACGCCACCCTTCACAGCATCAACAAATTCAAATCCTCCACCCGTTGGCAATGGCTCAACGCGGATATGACAGTCGCCATACTGACCACGACCACCGCTCTGTTTGATGTACTTGCCTTGTGCTTCTGCCTCCTTACGAATTGTTTCACGATATGCCACTTGTGGTTTACCAACATTTGCTTCCACTTTATATTCGCGCTTCATGCGATCCACAATGATATCAAGATGAAGTTCGCCCATACCAGAGATGACCGTCTCACCTGTTTCTGAATCCGCCTTCACGCGGAAGGTTGGATCTTCTTCAACAAGCTTCGAAAGTGCAACGCCCATTTTTTCCTGGTCTTGCTTCGTCTTTGGCTCAATCGCAACCGCAATAACCGGCTCAGGAAACTGAATCGATTCAAGGAGAATAGGATGGTCTGGGTCACAGATCGTGTCTCCGGTCACGGTTTCTTTGAGTCCCACTGCGGCAGCAATTTCACCGGCATAGACAACGTCTACTTCTTCGCGGCTGTTTGCGTGCAAACGAACAATGCGACCAATGCGTTCCTTCTTACGGGTACGTGGGTTATACACATAGGATCCTGCGTGGAGTGTCCCTGCATATACGCGGAAAAACGCCAGCTTACCAACAAAAGGATCTGCTGCAATTTTGAACGCTAATGCAGTAAACGGCTCATCTTCATTGGTCTTGCGGGTCAACTTCTTTTCAAAATCATCCGGATCCGTACCTGCAACCGGTGGCACGTCGAGAGGGCTTGGAAGATAATCATTGACTGCATCCATCAAAAATTGCACACCTTTATTTTTTAGCGCAGAACCGCAAAAAACTGGGATAAGCTCATTTGCAATCACTGCTTTGCGAAGTGTTTTTTTGAGATCTGGGATTGAAGGTTCATTCCCTTCAAGATAAGCGCTCATGAGTGCTTCATCGTGTTCCACAATCGCCTCAACGAGTTTTGCGCGGTACGCTTCAACTTTTTCCTTCATGTCCTCTGGTACGTCTGCATCTTCCCATTCTTTTCCGTCTTCGTCTTTATAAATACGCGCTTTACGTTCAAAAAGATCCACCAAACCAGTGAATGTCTCGGCAGCGCCAATGGGTAATTGTAGGGGGTGCGCTTTTTTTGTCAGGCGCTCTGCAATGGAATCAAGGTCGAAGTAAAAATCTGCGCCGGTACGATCCATCTTATTGATAAAACAAATGCGCGGCACATTGAACTTGTCTGCCTGATGCCACACCGTCTCGGACTGCGGCTCTACGCCCGCAACGCCATCAAAAACCACCACGCCGCCATCCAAAACGCGCAAACTCCGCTGCACTTCAACCGTAAAATCAATGTGACCCGGCGTATCAATAATATTGATGCGGTGCTTATTCCAAAAACACGTTGTTGCAGCAGAGGTAATAGTGATACCGCGTTCGCGTTCCTGTTCCATCCAGTCCATTTCTGCTTTGCCTTCGTGCACTTCGCCGATCTTGTGCTTTTTGCCGGTATAAAAAAGAATTCGCTCGGTGACCGTTGTCTTCCCAGCATCAATATGTGCGATGATTCCGATGTTACGGACGCGGTCTAATGGATAATCTCGTGCTACAGTTGATTCTGCCATTGGTCTTAAGCAAAATGAGCAAATGCTCGGTTGGCGTCTGCCATGCGGTGGACATCTTCGCGCTTCTTCCAAGCGTCGCCTTGTTTCTCAGTTGCAGCAACAATTTCCTCAGCGAGGCATTCTGACATCGCTTTTCCCTTCTTCTTGCGTGAAGCCTCAAGAATCCAGCGCATTGCAAGCGCGATCTTTCGATCACCGCGCACTTCAATAGGAATCTGGTAGTTTGAGCCTCCAACGCGGCGGGACTTTACTTCCAAAGATGGTGAGATCATCTGAATAGCCTGTTCAAAAACCTCGAGAGGATCCTTCTTGGTTCGCTTCTCGATCAATGCAAAGGCATCGTAGACAACGCCTTCAGCAACAGATTTCTTGCCCCCGTACATCAACTTATTGATGAACTTGGAAACCGTTACATTATGGTATTTTGCGTCCGGGGTTGTAACCCGTTTTGGTGCTGGTTTACCGCGCATGTGTTATTCCTTTGGCTTCTTCGCGCCGTATTGAGAACGGCTCTGCTTACGACCTTCCACGCCCTGCGTATCATACACACCACGAACCACAGTATAGCGTACGCCTGGAAGATCCTTCACGCGTCCGCCACGAACGAGCACAACGGAGTGTTCCTGAAGGTTATGCCCCATACCGGGGATATACGCGGTGACTTCCTGCCCATTTGAAAGGCGAACACGAGCGATCTTCCGAAGAGCTGAGTTCGGCTTCTTTGGTGTTGAAGTGGTCACTTTGACGCAGACCCCGCGTTTAAATGGGGATCCTTTGCTCAGCGCAACACGTTTGCGCTTCAGTGCGTTCAGTGATGTTTGCAGTGCCGGAGTACCGGACTTTGCCTTCGTTGATGTGCGTCCTTTACGGACGAGCTGTGAAATAGTTGGCATTTGAAGCCGTTTCGCGAGTTGCGAAGTCTTTTTAGCGACTAAAAAACGTGAGCGCCACGCTCTTGAGAAACCGGATGGGATACTACCACCCAGTCTCTCTGCTGTCAACTTAGGGCACTTCCTAGAGAAAAAGACCCTCAATGAGGCCAAAAGCCCAGGTAAAGAGGCCCCCGAAGATCACGCCGCCAAGTAAAAGTCGATCAACAAGAATGAGGCCGAAGAGCGCCAGTGGACCTGTGCGCTCAAGGGTCATTTGAATATGAGAAAACCTGCTGGGTAAAAAGCCAAAAAGCACCTTGGAACCATCAAGCGGCGGGAGAGGAATGAGGTTGAAAATGGCAAGAATTAAGTTCAGTTGCACCATAAAGACAAGAAAATACACGAGCATATTCTCTGCGCCAAGCGACGGGCCAAATATCCGGAGTGCAATACCAGCAAGCAGCATCATGGCAATGTTTGTGATTGGTCCTGCAAGAGAAATGAATGCTGGACCCCACTGCTGATTGCGGAGGTTGAGCGGGTTGAATGGCACGGGACGCCCCCAGCCAAAACCAATGAACAACACCAAAAGCATGCCCATGGGATCGATATGCGAAAGAGGATTGAGTGTCAGCCGCCCCATATTCTTTGCCGTAGGGTCGCCAAGCTGCGTTGCGGTCAATGCATGCGCAAATTCATGCACAGAGATGGATACAACAAACGCAAAGACGATTGCAAAGAAGAGCGGGGTATTTTGGAAGAGAAGATCAAATATCATACAAAAAGTAGTATATCAAAGAATATCACTTCGTGTGAGCTGAGCATATCCGCCAGGCGGGAGATCATCAAGCGTGATCCTCCCCTCCTGAATACGAACAAGTGATGTGACCGTAAGGTGCAAGACGGCAAGCATGCGACGAATCTGACGGTTTTTCCCTTCGTGTAACGTGATGTGAAGCATATGAGGATTGATCAGCGTTGCTGCATCTGCACGGACAGTCGTTCCGTCTTCAAGATGTACTCCGGAACATAATTTTTTTGCGCTGCTCGGGCTCATCTTTTCCTGCACGGTCACTTCATACAACTTTGTGTGCTCAAACTTTGGATGGGTGAGTTCATACGCGAGGTCGCCATCATTCGTGAGGATCATCAAACCACTGGAATCTTTGTCGAGTCGCCCAACGGGAACGACGCGCGGCGTCTCTGGAACAAGATCGGTAACGCGCTTCTTTGCATATGTCCCGCCGACCGTGCATTCATACCCGACGGGTTTGTGCACCTTATAATAGACTTTTGTTTCTGCCGCGAGCTTTCTCCCGCCGTATTCAACCACATCGCTTTCAGGATCTATTTGCTTACCCAAATCACGATGCACGCTTCCGTTCACCTTCACCTTTCCCGCGGTGATCAACTCTTCGGCCTTACGCCTACTTGCAACACCGGCAATGCTTAAATATCGTGCGAGCCGCACTATGCTTTTTTCTTAATGGTAGATATGCACATCATGCAAGATTACAAAAAGTCTAGCAAGCTCTTCTCATAATGAAGAAAGGAGAAAAGTTGATAGAACCAGCGGGTCATAAGGCCAAAATGATCAAAGATCATTAATCCGCCAAGGATAACGAGGAATACGCCTCCAATAAAAGAAAAAAATCGGAGGAACCTTGCAGCGCGACGAATGACGCGCATGGCTGAGCCAATGCCATACGCAAGAAGCAAAAAGGGAACGGCAAGGCCGAGTGCAAACACAGCAAGCAGCAGTGCTCCCTGTCCAACCGTTGCAGTGGATGATGCAAGAAGAAGAACGCTGCCGAGAATCGGACCAACGCATGGTGACCAGCCAAACGCGAATGTGGCTCCAAAAATAAGTGAACTTGTTGGATTACCGGGCTTGAGTGCGGTGAAGCGCACGCGATGATCTTGCTGCAAAAAACGATCAACAAAGGGAATCGTGAACGCGTGCATCATATACAAACCGAACATGACGACGAACACGCCGCCAATCTGCGTGAAAAGCGAGCGATACTTCACCAGTGCCGCGCCGCCAAGACCAAAGAGACTGCCCATCAGAATAAAAACGACACTAAAGCCCGCAACATAGAACAAACCGTTCATGAATACTTTTTTTCGCATCTGCCCGGCGACCGTAGGATTTTCAAGATCCGTCAAAGACGCACCACTGATGAATGCAAGATACCCCGGCACTAACGGGAGTGTGCACGGAGCCAAAAACATGAAGATTCCGGCAATGAATGCAGGAACAATGAGCGCAACCATATCCTATTTTTCTCCGATGAGCTTGATGATGGACTTTACTGTTGGATTTGTGGTGTCAACGCAATAACATGTCATCTGTCCCATGCGTTCTCGCTGCACCACGCTGGCTTTTTCCAGAATCTTGAACTGCTGCGACGCCGCGGGAACAGAAATGCCAAGCACCTTTGCAATATCCGTCACGCACAATCCTTTGTTTTCTAAAAGAAGAAGAAAGATGCGATAACGGCTTTTGTCGGCAAGCGCGTCAAAAAATTCCGGAAGCTTTTCCTTATCCCTGGAAAGAGCTTTGCGAAGGCGTGCAATCTGCGTATCCTTCAACATAGAACCATTTAATAATTGCGAAAGTACTTAAATGCTATACGCTGTCGTAGCGCGTGTCAATGTGTCGTAAGAATTATAGAGTCCCCTTTTCGAGCAACTCTTTCACGTAGATATCCAGATCCTCATTCTGCACCAGCTCCTCGCGTGTGAACCATTTGTACTCCAGACTTTCATCTGAAAGCTGGGGATCGCCTTCAATGTCCCCGATATACGTGAGCCGAACCACATGCCGACCGGGGACGCGCAAAATATCCTGCGCCGCAACAAGCGTCGGATCGCCGGTGTAGTCCATACCGGTTTCTTCTTTCACCTCGCGGCGGAGATTATCAAGAAGCGGCGTGCCGGGATCAATCCGTCCGCCAACAATATCCCACTTTGGTCCCACCTCAGGGTATTTTTTTGGATTGCGGCGTGTAAGCAGAAACTTCCCTTCAGGGTTTTTGAGAAGAATTTTTACACCGACTTGAAGTTCCATAGTGTTATTTAAGAATGGAGAAATGTATCATCTGGATAAAATTTTTCCTCGTAATACTGTCTGGCTTGCTCGAAGATATCAATATCCTTTATCTCTGTTGGTGGCACTTCTATAAACTCCTTCAAGCAAACGGCAAGTTGGTCAATATCCTCAACGAGCGCATCACACGTTTCCAAAACAAAAGGGTGAATCCAGTTCTTGTATTCGCGTTCTCCGAGGGTGGTTACAGATTTATTGAACTTTCCTTCTTTTGGAGCAAGGCCAATAAGGTATTTCTTGTAATACTTCGCGATAAGCATATCATGCGAACCCCCAACACTAATATCATCAGTAAGATTGACGAGAATAACATCAGCCATGCGAATCATATAGGAATCCCGGCCAACCATTAATTTGCTGTTGTTTTCATCCAAAAATAAATCCGATTGTGATTTTGCGGGATCTAAATTTTTTATCTCCAAACCCGTCTTCTTCTCAAGTTCAACACAAAATGCATCACGCCAATCGTGCGTACCAAAATGGGAGTTTGGAGAAACCTTTCCGGCGATGTAGAGCTTGAGTTGCATAACACAGTAACTATACCATATTCCGCTTTACAATCACGCAAAAAACAGCTAAGGTCGAGCCGTTCACGTTTGCTCTCCGACAACCGAAAGAAGAGGTAAAGGACATGTCACATCGAGGCGTAAACCACGCGGTCGTCGGGGTTTTTGCCGGCGACGAATCCAAGGGTAAGGAAACCGACCGTCTCGGCAGAGAGTGCAGCATCGTCGCCCGCTTTGAAGGCGGCGCGAATGCGGGTCACACCATCAAGGTCGGCGACTTCGAGTTCGTGGGTCACTTGCTACCGAGCGGTGCCGCCGCCGGCGCACGTTGCGTGCTTGCGCGCGGTGTGCGGGTTGACCCCATTCAACTCCTCGCTGAGATCAAGGAGTTCCAGGAGAAGGGCGGGAAGCTCCAGAGTCTCGGTGTGGATGCCGGTTGCTTCCTCTCGTTCGAGTGGCACAGGTCGCTTGAACTCTGGGTGGAGCAGGCCAAGGGCGTACGTATGGCATACACAACCATGCGCGGGATGTGCGGAATTGCCGGGAGTATCGGCTTCCGCCTGAACGCCAAGGTGGGAATGCTCTACCACCCGGATGAGTTGCTGCAATGGCTCAAGGACTTCTACGAGGCATTTCGCCCCGTGTTCGAACATCCTGAGCTCGGCAAGCACCTCGAGAATCCACCGCTCGTTAAACGTCCGCGAGAGATGGCTGATGAGCTGCTGGGGGTTGCTGATGCGCTCGCGCCATACGTTACGGATGTACGCGGTGAGCTTCTCCACGCATGGAACCGCGGCGCCTCCATTCTCTGGGAAGGGGCGCAGGGGCTCATGCTGGACCCGTACTGGGGCACCTGGGGGTTCAATACCCAGGGCATGTGCACCTTTGCGGGAATCCCGCAGGGCAGCGGCCTTCCTGTGACTGCCATTGGCACGCGCATCGGCGTGAACAAGCTCGTGGCAAGCCGGGTTGGCAACGGTCCGTTCGTGACGGAACTCGGCGACTACGCGGTGACGCAGCAGGAAGAGCGCATCCCAAAGGAGCAGCGCGAGGCCTGGTGTACGGACATGCTCGCCAAGATCAACGGCGGACATGCGACGGACCAGGAGATCGGGCAGTATCTGCGCGTCACGGCGAACGAGTACGGTGCCACAAGCGGCAGGCCGCGCCGAACCGGTTGGTTCGATTGCACGTGGCAGGTCTACTTCTGCGACGTCAACGACCCGGACGAGCTGGTACTCAGCAAGCTCGACTGCCTCTCGGGACTGAATACGCTCCGAATCTGCATTGGCTACGAGCTCGATGGACAGCAGCTCCCGCAGGGCTGCATTCCGGAACTCGCCTGGGAATACGCGCGTGTTCAGCCGCAGTACCTCGAGCTGCCGGGGTGGGAGGAGGACATCACTGGTGAGACGAAGTTCGAAAAGCTCCCGCTCCGGGCACAGGAGTACATCCGCGCCATCGAGCGCCACGGCGGTCATCGCATCGACCGCATCGGCACCGGACCCGACAGGGACCACATGATCATTCGCTGACATCGCGGTCAGCATAGCGCATACAACATATGCGAAAAACGCCCAGACAGGAGGATCTGGGCTTTTTCATTTTGCAGAATTACGAGTCGTGGTATATAGTATGCGCCATCGGGCTGTGGCGCAGTTGGCTAGCGTGCTTGCATGGGGTGCACTTCTTTAAGTATACGTTCTGTACCTACTCCGTACGCAGCTGTTGTGCGACGCACGCAGAAAGTGCTTTAGAGATGAATCCGATATCGAGCAGCGCCTGCACATTCGCGATAAGTTCGGCAAAATCCTTGCCGAACACAAATCCACTGAGACGCCAGTCATGGCCCGATCGTATCAAAGAGATCGTCTGGAATATCTGCCTGCGGCCGCCAACATGTGCAAGGGGTAAGAGTTTCTGATACAGCGATGCTTCCGAGCAGGATAACGTTCCATTGAACCCCAGGCGTATACGCGCATCGTTGCTATTGGCAGCTGCATATAAAAAAGTAGTCATCCCCGTCATACGAAAATTCGCATCCACAAAATAATATCGGTCATCATCGCCCAACAGCACATCAAAGCCTCCGGGTCCGTACCAACCGAGGTCCCGCGCATATGGTAAAATGCGTTCGCGTAAGAGATGCAGCAAGTGTTCGAATCGCGGATACTGTGCCTGTGGATGTATGATACCGCCAAGAAATGACCCTGCGGGAGTGGTGATCTGTTCATTCACGCCCACGAATTCCACCGGCATGGAACGGTCATACGGTATCCCGAACTGCACACCAAGATTTTTCTTCGCTCTGATGAACTGTTCGGCGATGATACTCACATGCGTCCCGCGCATATCGTTCTTGGCAGCTGCAAGATCCTCCGGCGTCATACACAGCCGCACGCCATCACCTGAGCTGGAAGATGAGATCTTAATGACGCAGGGTACCGGAAGATCCGCTGTGGTATGGAAAAATTCCTCACCGTTCATGAATGATGCGTAACGCTTTGGCAGATAATACGCTGATATATACGACGGCATGTTCTTCTTATCGTTCAACCAGACAGAAAGTGCGGGCGGGATCTGATAGAGATCTGCCAGCTCAGAATCAAGGTATGGTTGCGCCATGATGAGCTTGCCCGGTGTGACGCGCTTGCGTAATGCGGCTTTCACGGCTTCATTGCGCTCAACACCGATCAACGTGGCATCGATGTCCGCCGGTAACAGGATCATCTGCTGATCAGGGACAAGCGGAACGCCAAGCGCACGCAGCAGTTGTATCTGTTCATGCTGTGCGGCATTGGCAAAAAGGATGACACGAACCCCTTCTCCTGCAGCGGAAAGGGGTCGTGCAGAGACGAGCTCCTCAATGATTGGCGGTACGTCATTGTAAAAATTCGAATCTTCTCCGGTAGGATACCCATAAAAATACTCCGTACCTTCAGGGAAATACCTGCTGAGCGCGAATGTAGTATTCTTCTCCGAACGCACGCGCAGAGAGGAAACCTTATTGATACCCGTCATGAAATACCTTTTTGCGAACGTTTGCAATTCGTGAATCGACATAGATACAAAAAAGAAAACCCGCAAAACGCGGGGAAACGAATAGGATGAAAATTAGACGCCCTTTTCTCGCTGGTTCAGTGTTACAAGATGAGAATGCATGTGTACAGAATGATGTCTTGCAGAATATTGGCGACAATACTACATCTACTAACAAACAATGTCAAGACGGGCTGTTTTTAATTTTATATCCCTCCGAAATACCAAAAATCCCAAAGTATGAATTGGTCGGGCTGGCCGAATCCCGCACCACTCGCCCTATGAGCTCGGGTGCTGGGTGGGCTTGATCCCTTCAAGGGCCGAGTCGGGGTAGCCGGACTTGAACCGGCGACCTCTTGCACCCCATGCAAGCGCGCTAGCCAACTGCGCCATACCCCGACTCGGCCTTCAAGGCACGTTTATCTGCATCCAAGTCTGCGAGCCATACGAGCCTTCGTGCGCGCTGGCCGACGGAGTTTATCCCACGCTTGTCGCAGAACCACAGCCCGTTATCTTTCAGACAGGCGTACTATAGCACCCTCGCGTAAGCCTGCAAACACTACCATCCTTCATCTGTAGGACTTCATATATTTTTCCATCAGACTGGCGAACGATTCTGAACTTCTTCTCTTCCCCCCCCACTCTAGAGAAGTAGGCCGCTGTATTTTGTAAGTAGACTTGCGAGCGGCTGCCAGCTTGGCTTGTCATACCCGACCCGGCCTTGCCGGGGAGCGGTTGACAATGGCAGCCGCGATGCAAAGGACGGACTTCCGCTGGAGAAGTCCGTCCGGTCTACGATACAAAATAGAGCGGCCTACTTCGGCCCTTCAAACATCGCGTCCTCGTCTGCCCGCTTGTAGTTGTGAATATCCTTCTCTTGAAACCAGAGTTCCATCTCATACTGCGCTTCTTCTGGGTTGCCTGATGCATGAATCATATTGCGAACCGCTCGCTTGTTTGCGTTTGCAAGTGCAGGAGAATCAATGGAATAATCCCCGCGAATGGTTCCGGGCTCTGCAAAGGCTGGTAAGGTGTTGCCTGCAATCATGCGGACATTATCAATGGCATGAAGCCCTTCAAGAATCATTGCCACCACCGGACCACTAGAAAGAAACTCCATATTCCACTTGTTCACCATTCTTCCAATCTCTGTTGGATCCATGGTACCAAGCTCTTCATTAGCATCCTTACCATATTTCTCGTACGTCTTCAGTGTTTTCTCACCCATGCCTGTAAGCAACTCGGTGCGAGAGTCCGGATAGTGCTTGCCAGCCATCTCTCTATCAATCCATACCATTTTCAGGGCAATAATCTTTAAACCTGTTTTTTCAAACCGGTTTATAATTTCGCCCGAGAGACCGCGCATAACGCCATCCGGCTTTATTAAAACAACGGTCCGTTCTTTTCGTAGATCGTCTGCCATAAATTTACTTTCCTAATTTCTTCTTAACGAGTTCCACAATTTCCTGTGGACTGTGATTTGCTTTCACAAAGTAGTCGTCGGCGCCAAGATCCTTGCCCTTTTTGACGTCGCTTTCCTGTCCAAGGTTCGTGAGGAGAACAACGGGAATATTCTTTATTGCATCATCTGCCTTGAGCTCCTTCAGCACTGCAAAGCCATCAAGTTTTGGCATGATGATATCCAAAAGAATGATGTTTGGCTTCTCGCGTTTTGCCGCCTCCAAGCCCTCTTTCCCATCATACGCATTCACTATCTGGTAGCCTTCCATCGAAAATTTTGTCGCGTACATATCCGCGAGCATTTTTTCATCTTCAACGAGAAGTACTTTTCCTTTTGTTGATTCTGCCATAGCAAATCTTTACCTTTTTTAGTATAACAAAAATTTTAGCGCACTTCAAGTCCTTGTTTCATGCATCACATGAGCCGCAACGCCCAAAAGCTGCCCTTCTGCAAAGGATTTTCCCACAATCTGCAAACCAACCGGGAGGCCGTCAATCTCCCCAACAGGCACGCTGACAGCAGGAACGCCGGCGAGTGCGGGTGCAGACGTGAAGATATCCGCAAGATACATCTGCACGGGGTCCTGTACTGCTCCCAGCAAAAAGGCGGTGCTTGGTGCGACGGGCGTAAACAATACATCAACCTGCTCAAATGCGTGATTAAAATCCTGATGAATGAGCGTCCGAACCTTGCTGGCATGCCGAAAGGTTGCATCCTGATGTTCAGCAGAAAGCACATAATTGCCAATCATAATGCGGCGCTTGGGCTCCTTGCCAAAACCTTCACCACGCACATGCGCATACCGCTCGCGCAATGTCATGCCTTCTGGTATTGAAGCGATGCGTCCCTTAGAATAACGAATACCGTCATAGCGTGCCAAATTGGAACTTGCCTCGGCTGGATTCAAAATATAATACGTTGGCAACGCATCAAGTGTGTGTGGCAGTGAAAGCTCCACTACTTTTGCACCAAGTTGTTCTAATTTTTTTGCAGCAGAACGAACCTGTTCTGCAATTGCCGGATCAAGACCCTCGCCAAAATACTCCTTAGGGAGGCCCACGGTGATTTTTTTAAGATCAAGTTGTTTGATCTCCTTTTCATAATCCGGAACCTGCTCTCTGCTTGTTGTTGCATCGCGAGGATCCTGCCCCGCAAGAATCTGCAATGCGACTGCGGCGTCCTCTGGCGTATGCGTGAACGTTCCCATATGGTCTGCCGAGGACATCAGTGACACGGTACCATAGCGAGAGATGCGTCCGTATGTCGGCTTCAATCCCACGACGCCACAAAACGCGGCTGGCTGACGAATAGATCCGTTCGTATCAGTTCCAAGTGAAAGCGGCGCAAGACCCGCTGCAACCGCCGCGGCTGATCCAGAGGAACTGCCGCCGGGAACTCGTGTTATGTCCCGTGGATTTTTTGTTGCGCCATACGCGGAATACTCGCCGGATGCGCCCATGGCAAATTCATCGCAATTATTCTTGCCAAGGAGTATTGCGCCTGCATCTTCCAAGCGTTGTACTGCCGTTGCGTTCTCAGCTGGCACATACCCTTCGAGCATCTTTGAACCTGCGGTCGTGACAATGCCCGTTGTCAAAAACATATCCTTTGCCGCATACGGCACACCATCCAACGCGGAGCGCTCGCTCCCTTCCCTGCGACGCGCATCGCTTGCATCAGCTTCCGCGCGCGCATCTTGATTCATGGCAAGAAATGCATTAAGTTCTGGATTTTTCTTTTCAACGGCATCAAGGAGCGCATCCGTGAGTTCACGTGAAGAAAACTCCTTCTTTGCAAGGCCATCCCTCATTTCTATGAGCGTCATATCATGCTCCATTGCCAAAAACTCCTTTCACCTTTATCTGGCCTTCATTCTGCTCTGGCACATTGCTGATGAGTGCTTTTGCGTGAGAAGATCTTTGTATAGCGTCTGGGCGAATCACCATTTCCTCGATTGTTCCGTGATGGGTCGGTATAACGCCTTCTGTGTCGATCTTCTGAAGCCTCTGAACATACTTTAAAATCGAAGCAAGATCGTTCATCAAGCTATCATGCTGCGTCTCTGAAATTTCAAGCAAAGAAAGCTTTGAAAGCTGCGCAATAATCTCCTCTTTGCTTTTTTGTTCGTTCTTTTGTTCCACGATGTTCATCCTAGCATGCAGGCGCGCGTACGCAAGTTACCCCAAAAGCTTTATAAACTGGGGCTCGGAGATGGTAGTAACCCCGAGTTTTTTTGCCTTTGCGGCTTTGGATCCTGCATGTGCTCCAGCTACTACATAATCCGTCTTTGCGCTCACGGCAGAGCTTACCGCACCGCCCGCATCACGAATTGCATCATGCGCGCCATCGCGAGTGAATTTTTCAAGCGTACCGGTCACCACCACTGTTTTGCCGGTAAGCGCGGTGCTCCGCGCCCGCTTTGGCTGTTCAAGCGTGAGACCAACGCGCTGAAATTTATCAAGCAGCGATTGGCTGTCCTTCTCCGCAAAATAGTCCACAATGGAATGGGCAACAACATCACCAATATCATGCTGAGATGCCAGCTGCTGTTCGCTCGCTTGTCTGAGTCTTTCAAGCGAACCAAAAGCGTGCGCCAAAGCCTGCGCTGTTTCTTCGCCAACATGCCGAATCCCCAACGCATAGAGAAAACGGGCAAATGGCACCTTCTTCTTTTCCTGAATACCACCGATGATATTTTCTGCTTTCTTCTCTTTAAACCCCGGGAGCTCAAGGAGTTGCTCGGTCTTAAGAGTAAAAAGGTCTGCCGCGTCTTTAATGAGATCCTGTTCCAAAAGAAGATCGATGGTCTTCCCGCCAAGCTTATCCATATCAAACGCCTTCTTGCTGATAAAATGACGCAACGCTTCACGCTGGCGTGCGGGAAGATTTTTGTCCGTCACATAATGGGCGACCTCTCCCTCCTTCCGTTCTACTGGGCTGCCCATGAACGTTTTTGGGAAGGTGAATGCCTTGCTTGCCCTTGGACGCAGATTCTTGAGCACGCGCAGAATGTCCGGAATAATATCCCCTGCCTTCTGAATGATGACCGTATCCCTCACACGCACATCAAGACGCTCGATCTCATCTGCGTTATGCAACGTAGCGCGAGAAACAGTGGTGCCAGCAACGCGAACAGGCGTAAGATGCGCAACAGGCGTGAGCGCGCCAGTTCTGCCAACTTGCAGTTGAATGTCTTCAACCACGGTGGTTGCTTGCTCTGCTGGGAACTTATATGCAATAGAACCGCGCGGCGCCTTGCCAACGTAGCCGAGCTTCCTAAATGCAGCGCTGTCATTGATCGTAACCACTACGCCGTCTGAATTGTATTGAAACTTTTTGCGCGTTCGTTCTATCTGCTCCAAAAATGCAAACACCGCTGGCAGGCTTTGTGCTTTTTTTTCATGTTCCACGGTCTTGAAGCCAAGCGTCCGCGCCAGATCATGCACCGCTTCGTGCGTTACGAGCCCAAGATCCATTGGTATATCATATGCATAAAAGTGCAGCTCACGCGCAGCGGTCATCTTTGGGTCAAGCTGACGCACGGCGCCCGCAGCAAGATTGCGCGGGTTGGCATACGGGACCTTCCCCTCCTGCTCCAGTTTTTTATTGAGCTTTTCAAAGGTATCTTTATGGATCACAACCTCGCCGCGCACTTCAACACGCTGAGTGATCTTCTTGCGCAATACAGAATCCTTTACACCATCCAGCCGCAACCGCAAAGGCACTGATTCCAGCGTCCGCGCATTGAGGGTAACGTTTTCTCCCACGCGTCCGTCACCGCGCGTTGCAGCCAAAACCAGTTCTCCTTCCTCGTAGGTGAGGCTGATGGCCAAACCATCCATTTTCAACTCCGCAAAATATTCCGGCGCTTTTTGAAGGTGAAGAAGTTTTTTCAATCGCTCTTCCCATTCCTCCACTTCTTCATGCGAAAAGACATCATTCAATGAATACATCCTGAGCCGATGCTCCACCTTCTCAAACTTCTCGAGTGGCATACCAGAAACGCGCTGCGTTGGAGAATCAGGCGTTATCAACGACGGAAACTGCTTCTCTAAATCTGCCAATTCTTTTTTAAGTGAATCCAATGCTGCATCAGAAATCTCCTGTGTATCCAAAACATGGTAAAGATATCGATGATGCTCGATTTCCTTGCGAAGTTTTGTAATGCGTTCTTGTGCCTGAGATTTGTTCACAATGGGGGGTTAGAGGGGTTAGATAATCTGTGCTAACTTTCTTAACTACTCTAACCCACTAACCTCATGGTACCATACCACTATGCACGGAAAAAGCGTCTTACTGATAGCACTCCTCCTCATTCTTCTTGGCACCGCGTTTGCTGTGGGACTTTCTGCATTTCATGAACAAAAAGAAAGTGCTGCAAACATAAAAAACACAAAAAAGGACGAGCTTATCACTTTTTTGGTGTTTGGGGATAATGAAGGAACGGGGCCAGTGCTGGAGAAAATCATTGATGCTGCAAATACACGTGGCGTGGATTTTGTTGTGCAGCTTGGCGACGCAACTCCGCGTTCAGAACCAGAGATTTTTTCCCAGGTGCAACAAGCCTTTCACAGATTCAACGCGCCACTCTATGCGATCCCGGGAAACAACGACATCGTTGGGGATCCGGCGTACGCGCAATGGGGAGAAACCTTTGGTTTTGATCGTTGGTATACGATAACGAAGGAGAATACGCAATTTTTCTTCCTGGATAATGCAGAAAGGAAGGTAGGGTTTCCGGATGACGAACTCACGTGGTTGGAAAAAGAAATAGCGCAGAGTACGGCAAAACATAAGGTACTCTTTTATCATCGACCGGTCGCGCTCCCCATTGAGGAACTTTTTGGTGATGATGAAACAACGGCATCACGTGCATCAAATGATGCTTTTCGTAACATTCTCAAGCAGTACAACATAGCGCGCATATTCAATGGCCACGTGCATACCTACTTTCCCTATACGCTTGATGATATCCCCGTCACGGTGAGCGGCGGAGGCGGCGCGCTACCACAAAGCATCCTCGGGGGCGAGGCAGCGGCCTTCTATCATTTTCTTATTGTGCGCATCACGGCAGACTCCATCACGCAGGAACTCGTTCCTATACGCCTCTAATCCTGCCGTACTGTTTCTTCGGAAAAAAGTGCATAATCGAACAACCCGCTCGAAGGCAGCTGCCATGGCACCGCTGCCGTGATGCTGATTTTTGATT
The DNA here is from genome assembly GCA_041671225.1 of Patescibacteria group bacterium. GTDB lineage: Bacteria > Patescibacteriota > Patescibacteriia > JBAZBY01 > JBAZBY01 > JBAZBY01. The sequence goes on along the minus strand of JBAZBY010000001.1, from coordinate 618,947 downwards.
TTGAAAAACTGGAATCTGCCTTTATCACAATGTACCCGAGCAGATCTGACGGACAAATGCCCGTACACGTTGCCGTGTCATCGGTAAAAGCCCGTATCTCCAAATTCTTCACGCCATTAAAGAGGGATGTAAGACGGACGCTCTGCACTTCTGCGGGAAGGGTTAAGGGCGAGAGACCCTTGAACGAATAGAAATAGGGATTTGCAGGATCATCAAATTGAGACTCCGAGACAAGCTCCTTCACCACGGATGTTTCTTGCGTTCTGACGACGGAAAAAGCGCTCTCGGTCACTTCGATCCATGGCTCAACGCCGCTTGAGTCAAGGCGCTCACCGGAAAACTTGATATACTTCACGCACGTCTCGTCGTTATAATCGGTGAAACAAGCAGGAGTCTGGACATTGAACTGAACGCTCTGATTCTCCCCTAATGTGGTCAGCGTAAAAGCCTCTCCTGAACTGGAATGAGTAAGATCGACAATCGCATTCGCTGAGCCGACGGGCACAATACCTCCAAGGGTCTTGACGCCACTGATATTGAGTGGGGGCCCTGCCCCATCGAGCGCTGCTTCCAATGTTGCGCCGGGAATCTGACGATATGTGGAGAGTGCCGCAAGCGCCTCTTCGATTTTTGCTTCGGCCGCATACGTTGCAACCACTGACTCATCAATGCGAATCGTGCTTCGCACTTCATTAATCACCAACAACGAAACACCAATACCCACGGCCGTCACGACGGCGAGTAAAAGCAACGAAAGAATCAGGACAACGCCTTGTTCGTCTTTCTTACCTTTCATAAATACGCGTTGAGGCTGTTGTTTGTAAGAAAATGAATCCTTGTTCTTCGGTGGTGAAGCCCTCTCCCTGCGTGCCAATCTGAATAAGAACCTTCGGCTGCTCATCATTCGCAAAGACGCCGGCAACAGGCACAAATGGCGTCACTGATGGGGTTATGAAAAAATGCGTACTCACAACTTTAATACCCTCTGGAGTAATTGATTCCCAAACGGAATTTGTATTGCTAATGCAATCTCCAATACACACTTCAAGGGCGGGGCCAGACGGATCATTCCACTCATTGCCTAATGGCTCATCCCAGAGAGTATCCCCTTGCAGGTCAGCCCGTCGATACACGATAGATTCTCCTTGCGCGTCGCGTAGTGCAAGGAGATTTGTTGACGTTGTGAGGTCAATGGTGATCCCATAAAGGCTGCTGAGTTGGTCATAAAATTCATAATCAATCTGCCCCAAACGCACATCCTTGGCGATCAATTCCATCACAAACCGCGCATCACCCTGCAACCGCTGCGAGGTGAACGTTTTCCGTTGAAGCTTGGTAAGCACAATAAAAATATCCACTGCCAACACGACCGTCAGGGCAAAAATAGCCGTTACAATAAGAAGCTCAAGTAACGTAAAACCTTTCTCGCCTTTTTTTGGTATGCGTATCATGGCTTCCAGTTATAAAGTCTGGTCGCGAGCTCAACCGAGTGGATTCTATTATCTAATGTGTACTCCACATGAGCAGTAAGATCGACGTAATTAATCTTCGGCGAACTTATGGTTTGCGGCGCGACGGTGACCCAGCGTCGGTATATGGTTTTTGTACCAACGGGTGTCAAGAGATCCTGATTGTATAACCCTGCACTCGTCAAATACACATCCTTATCAAGCGGGTCTGCAACACGCTCAAAGGTTAAAACGCCAGAAACCGTCTCCAGTTGCGGAAAATACTCAGTGGGTACGACACCGCAAGAACCGAAGGGCTGGCCCTCTAAACCATAAAACCAATTATCCGTATCATCTGCCAGCGTCCCAGAACAATCATCATGCCTCCCTGCAAGCCAATTCGAATCACGCACATTGCGTGCAACTTCAAGCGCTTCACGGGCAAGATTAATAGCAACAATTTTTCTGCTGCTTATTTGATCTGCCTTGAGCGTGGCAATAGAAAGCGTGATCAACGCGGTCACTCCCGCAAGTAATATGCCTACGGCAACGACGGCCTCAATCATGGTTTGTCCTTTTTGCTGCTTATGGAGCATAGACGCTTATTTGTCCTGAAATACCCTTTACCTCTATCACGCGCTGAATAGTAGGGTCATCAGTAAAAGAAAGGGTGATCATCACCTGTTTACCTTCGATCCCGTTTGTTGCGGGAATCGGTTGCGGCTCTCCTGGAGGAGCAGCCCACCACACAAATGGCGTAGGGCGCGGTGGCTTAAAAGACATTTGCGCTTGCGTTGCTTGCGATTGATTCAAGCCACCCGGATCCTGCACGACCACCGAAAGAACCTTTGTATACTTGGACATCATTGTCGTGCCTTGCACCTCTGTCCCGGTTAGATCAAGTATGCGTTGATCTGGGGGATCATCTTTTTCTCGCCAAAAAAGATACGTACAGGGAGGGGTGTTACATTCTTCAATACGAAGACCATACCCGCCTCGTGGGAATTCACCGCTGTTGTCCAAAGCGCCAGCAAGGGCGCGATTCTGTACTGCACGCAGATCTGACGCAAGAAGACTTGCATCATGACGAAATGCCTCAATTCTATCCGCATTGCGAAACCCTGTGAGTACGGTTACCGCAAGAATACCAAAAATGGCGATGGAAATAGTGAGCTCAATGAGCGTAAAGCCTGTTTGTGGGTTGTGGGTTGTGGGTTGTTGGCTCATTGCAAGGGAAGTGTTCGTTGATTTACTCTGCGTAGTATTCTGTCAAAATGATGCAGGATTGCCTAAACAAGGTGGTCATAAAAAAGAAGAATGGGATCTGCCCAGAGCATCGCAATATATGTTGCAAGTGTCAAAAACGTACCAAAGGGAATTGCAGAACGTGGCGTAGCTTTGCGGGAAAGAAGAAGAATGCTTCCGATGATCGCGCCGGAGATATAAGCCAAAAAAAGCGCAAGGAGCACGCCATCCCAACCAAGCAAAAAACCCATGCCAATGCCGAGCTTTGCATCGCCGCCGCCGACCCAACGCCCGCGCGAAAAAAGAATCTGCGCAAGAAAGAATCCTCCGCCGATCACGCCGCCGATCAGAATGTCCAGATACGTGTGGCCAAAAAGAAAACCCGCAATGAGCGCAAGTACCGCAAAGGGATAGCTCACCACATCAAGGATCAAATGATGCTTCAGATCAAAAACAAAAAGGACAACGAGGAAAAGTGTGGCAAGTGCTGCAAAAAGAAAAGGAACTCCCCATCCAAGCGCTGCGGCAGCAATGGCAAGCGCAATCCCCGTTGCAAACTCCACGAGCGGATACTGCGGCGAGATGTGCTTATGACAATACCGACACTGGCCACGCAAGGTGAGATAGCTTATGACGGGTATGAGATCCGCGGAAGAGAGGTCATGCCGGCAATGCGGGCAATGGGAACGTCCCTTCAAAAACTGCTCGCCTGTGTGCAGGCGATTAATGACAACGTTGAGAAAGCTGCCGAAAAAGAGGCCAAAAAGAAAAATGAGTGCGATAAACACAGGTTATTGCAATCCGATTGGCGTGAGATAATGAATACCCGCTGGGAGGCCGTCATAGCCGCGCTCCAGGACAAATTCAATGCGGTACCCCGTGGAATCCGGGAGCTCAATAACACGGTACGTAAAGCGCCCTGGATCTTCCAGCGCGGTGAGTCCGGGGAGATACGATGCCAGAGCACAGGAAGAAAGCGGGTCCGCAATGGTGTTGCAACCGACTGCCGCATCTTGATAACTATTCGTCTCGTTGTAAAGCACGGCAAACGCTGCCTGTGCCGTGCGCATGTCTGCAATGCGTTCGGCATCGCGTGCCTTTGCCTGCTCGCCGCGGAAGAGGAGCGCACCATAAAGAACCAGCACCAGCAAAACACCCACGCTGATGATGAGCTCTGTCAGTGTAAAGCCGCGCTCGGATGAATAGTGTGTGTGGTTCATAAAATGTGTTTTAAAAACGAATGACATCAAGGCCTGTAACATGAAGCAAAAGCGTGCCCAGCCAGATGACCGCAATGGCAGCAACGGGTATCATGGGTCCAATAACAAACCGGTCGCTTGTTTGGCTTTGCTTCAACAGCACATGCATAACCCCCGCAAGCAACACAAGAAAAAAGAGGAGCGCAAGGAACACAAAGACCCCCGGCCAACCTGCCATCAGCGCGCCCACGGCAATCATGCCGGCCTCTTGTGAGTCATAAAAGTTGCGACGGGAGATTTTGCGCAGCCCCAAAAGGAACAACCAAAGAACCGCCGCACCTATGACTGCGGCAAGATACTGCGGCACAAGGCGCACAAGGCTGTCTGAATAAAATGACGTCTCGAGCAAATATGTCCCCAGCTGGCCGCGAGAGGCGTTTTCCTGAATAATACCTGCCCGTGCCGCAAACACCACAATGATGGAAAGTCCATACAGTACAACTCCGCTCAAAAGATACACGCTCTGTGTTTTGCTTCCGACACGTACCATGCGGAAAAAAAGCAAAAGCCAATACAGCGAAAAGAAAATCGGCGTGATAACTGCAAGGAATCCTAGTATGGACATACTGCTAGTATATCATAAACCGCCATATATTCGCATAACCCAAAGACCCCGCTAGTGAAGCAGGGTCTTGCGTATCGCGCGCCTATGCGTTAATCAATAAGGCACGTGTCCTGAGCTGTGCACGCAACTGGCAACGTGGCATCTTCGTCACTATCACCAGCGCTATTCAGCGTAAAGGCGTTGAGTCCGGTGCCTGCTTCAAGTCCAGCATAAATGACATATGAACTGTACGGGCTGGTGGCATGTGCCTCATTCGTGTCATAGCAGTAGATGTCGCTCCAGTCTTCGCCTGTTGGTGGGACTAGTTCACGACTCAAATATGTTGGAACTATTCCGCCAGTACTAAGCCACAGATTCAGTGCGCCGCCAGTCTGGTTCACAAGTGGTGATACTGCATCCTTTGCCTGCGGATACGTCACCGCGCCAGTAGAATCAATGCAGTCTGCATCAGTAACAGCATCAGTCGCTGTCTGCGCAGGATACTGGCTAGAATGATCATCGTAGTAGAGGACCAACGCCGTATTCATCTGACCAAGGTCGCTCTTACGCTGTGCGTCGCGTGCCTTTTCTCGCGCTCCATTGAGCGAGACGAGACCGATTGCTGAAAGAATACCGATGATTGCGATTACGACGAGCAATTCAATGAGCGTAAATCCTTTCTTTTGATTGGTCATGTCGTCACCCCCTTTCGTTCAAGAAATATTTGAAATTAAGTATGTCTATAGTATACACCACATGAGATTCCTACAAAACCATATATTCTAGATGCTACACCAAAAGACCCACACGCGTGTGGGTCTTTGGTGTAGATCAAACTACAGATCAGCTAAACGTCACAATCGGCTCCCGCGGCGCATGCTGGGGGGATGGTTGTATCAGAGTCCCCATTAGCATTGAGTGAGAAGAATGTGTCTCCTGCTCCTGCTTCAAGGCCGGCGTAGAGAACATACGAATTCCCAGCAACTAAACCGGTGCTGCTATTAGTGTCATAACAGTACACGTTGTTCCAACCTGTACCACCGCCTGGCGGAACCAACTGTCGGCTGAGATAATCCGTTATCATCGGAGAACCATTTGCTGCGGTATCCCAGATGCTCACAACCGTCGCTGTGGCTGTGGCATTCACAGCACCGCCTACGGTGTAAGTCGTATTATCTGCTTCTGGGCGTACGATAACCGGGGTTGAATCTCCGGTAATACAATCAGCATGGGTGTCCATTTCTCCATCCAAGTTATCTTGAATCGGATACGTGCTGTTGTTGTCATCAAAATACAACACGAGTGCCGTATTCATCTGACCAAGGTCGCTCTTACGCTGTGCGTCGCGTGCCTTTTCTCGCGCTCCATTGAGCGAGACGAGACCGATTGCTGAAAGAATACCGATGATTGCGATTACGACGAGCAATTCAATGAGCGTAAATCCTTTCTTTTGATTGGTCATGTCGTCACCCCCTTTCTTTGGCGTTACCGCCGAAATGTAAAGGCTCGCGCGCGGCCTTCAAAATTGCGTCAGTAACTTAATATTTAATATTTTTGGCAAACGAAAGCTGTGGATAACTTTCCACAACTTTCCCTTTCCAATAACATTATACCATATTCCAACATTTTGTGATACCTAAATTGCAGATGAAAGGCTATACAGCGGCATCATGATCGCAACAACGAGAATAGAAACCGCCGCTCCCATCACAAGAAGAATGAGCGGCTCAATGAGACTCACAAGATTCGCAACAAGATTCTCCAGTTCACGCGCGTAGAACGCGGCAAGTCTGTCCAAGATCATGTCCAGCTTCCCGGTTTGCTCACCAACGGCAAGCATCTGAGAAAGCATGATAGGAATGTCCTTACTTCGCGAAAAAACAGTTGAAATGGAGTTTCCTCCCTCGATCTCCTTGATCGTTTCCATTGTGAGATCGCGATACACGCTATTCCCCACAACGTCCGCAACAATAGAAAGTGACTGCGTAATAGGAATGCCAGACGATACAAGAGTAGAGAGCGACCGCGCGAACCGCACGAGATACATATGCTGAAAAATGGCTCCAAAAACAGGGGCATGCATCTTCACGCGATCCAACACGCGCTTCCCCTCTGGGCGCTGCATGGCAAAGCGATACCCAAGCCAGCCGCCAACCGCCAGAATAACCAGCACCCACCAGAAATTCTGCAAAAAAGTGCTTGTACCGATCAAAAGCTTGGTAAGCGGCGGGAGTTCTTGTCCGCTTTCTTCCAGAATGCTGGAGAGCCGAGGAATCACAAAAATCATCATCAAGATGCCCACGATAACCAACGTGATCAGAATAAAGATCGGGTATGTCATTGCGCCCTTGATCTTTGAGTTCAGGTCGTAGTCTTTTTCTTCCTGATCCGCGAGATAGTTCAGCGTTTCATCGAGCTTGCCGGTTGTCTCGCCGGCACGAACCATGTGGATAAAAAAGTCCGTAAACAGGTTTGGGTATCGCGCGAGTGTCGCAGAAAGCTTTGCGCCGCCATCCACTTCATCAGCGATCTCTGAAATGATAATCTTGAAGTTCACATTCTCTGTCTGCTTTGTCAAAATGCGCAATGCTTGCACAATCGGCACCGTTGCAGAAATCATCACAGCCAGCTGCCGCGCAAAGAGCGCAATGTCGCGACGAGGCACCTTATTCAGAAAACCGAGCGATGACTGAAACAAGCGCATCTTTCTGCGCTCAGAAAGCGAAAGCACCACAAGGTCACGCTCCTTGAGCACGTCCTGCGCCACTGCCTCAGAAGGCGCTTCAACCACGCCGGTGATTGATGCACCGGAAAGGTCTTTTGCCTTGTAATCAAAAACGGCCATAAAAACGATGATCGTTAGAGCTGCATTGCGCGCAAACTGCTCTTGTTACTTGTGTGCATCATGGCATCCTCCTGCAAAACAGTGCCCGCGCGTACGAGCTCACCAAGCGCAACATCCATGGGAATGCTCCCTGCTTCACGCGATGTTTGCAAGAGATTGGGGAGCTGCACCAAAGCGCCATCGCGAATAACCGCACGGAGTGAATCTGTTGGAATCATAACCTCCACCGCGGCAACGCGACCGCCACCCACTTTTGAGAGTAATCGTTGGCTGAGGATCCCCTGCAGGGTTCCGGCGAGTTCTGTACGCACCTTTTCATGCTCGTCCTGCGGAAAGGCATTGATAATTTTTTCAATCGTGCGCAATACAGAATCGGTATTCATTGTTGAAAGCACGAGATGGCTTGATTCTGCCGCCGTGAGCGCTGCATCAATTTCTTCACGCGTTTCCATCTCTGAAACAACGATCACATCCACATCCTCGCGTGCGGCCGTGTGGATTGCCTGCTCAACAGAAACAGCGTCCACGCCGATCTCACGCTGCTCAATGATGCTCTTTGTATTCATGTATAAATACTCGATCGGCTTCTCAATGGTGACAATGTGTTCTGCGCGCGTTTTGTTGATCTCCTGAACCAATGCCGCCATTGTTGCTGTTCGCCCGGACCCAAACGGGCCCGTGATAAGAACCAATCCCTTCTCCAGTTTTGCGAATGCCTTGAGCTGTGATGGAAGGCCGAGTTCATCAATAGTCCGAATCTTCTTGCCAATAGAACGAAAACTGATGGAAAGCGCGCCGCGTTGAAAATACGCATCTACCTTGAAGCGCGTATTGTTTGGCATGGTATATGCAATGGTGATGTCGCGCTGCTCCATGAGGCGCTGCTGCTGCTCCTCTGTGAGAACGGCCTTCTTTACCTCTTCGGTAAAATCTGGCGTAACAATTTCTTCCTGATCCAGTGAAACAAGTTTTCCATCCACGCGGAGAATCGGCGGGTTGCCAACGGTCAAGTGGACATCCGACGCGCCGTATTCTGCGGCAGCGCCAACAATACGTTCAATGGTGATGCCTGAATCGGTGCTCATGATTTCTTGCCTTTGAGTGTAGCGATAATTTTTGTGACCACCTCATCAGGGAGAAAATGCGCCTTGATAAGATAATCTGTTGCGCCAAGCTTCAGACCCTTCTCAACGTCCTCTTTCTGCCCAAGATTCGTCAAAAGCAGAATAGGCACGTCCTTTGTTTCCTTGTTTTCTCGCAGCTTTTTGAGAACATCAAAACCGCTCATTTTTGGAAGAATGATGTCCAAAAGAATGATGTCCGGTTTCATCTCCTGCGCCATCTTGAGTCCCTTTGCGCCATCTGTCGCAAGCTCAACGGAAAGACCTTCCAGTGTGAGCTTTGTCACATACATGCCAGCAAGGAACGAATCATCCTCCACAAGTAAAATACGACTTGCTTTTCTTTGTCCTTTGTTGGATGTATTTTTTGACATACGAATAATAGTTAAGATCGTGTTGCGTTCAGCACCTCTTCAATGGTTGTTGAGCCGTGCAGTACCTTCACCATGCCATCTTGCTTAATGGTAAGCATTTTTTGGCGCTTGAATTCTGCTTGAATCAAACCAATGAGATCCTGCTTTGCGTCAACGATAATACGCTTCAACTCGTCACTCATTTCGAGTACTTCAGCAATTGCGACGCGTCCTTTGTAGCCCGTGTTCTCGCAGCGCGGACAACCACGTCCATACATGAACTTGAGTTCACCGGCAAGTGATCTGGGAATTTCCTTCGGGTCAACATTCTTCAGCTCATCTCGCACTGCCTTCTCAAGCCCTTCCGCAATAGTGCGCTCCTCCGTGCAATGCTGGCAGACACGCCGCACGAGTCGCTGGGCCATCACAAGATTGAGTGAGGAGGTGATAAGGAATGGTTCAATATCCATATCAATGAGACGTGGCACGGCTCCAAAAGCATCATTGGTGTGCAGAGTAGAAAGCATGATGTGACCGGTGAGCGCAGCATGAACTGCCAGTTCAGCGGTTTCATTATCGCGGATTTCCCCAACCATGATGATGTCCGGGTCCTGACGCAAAATGGAGCGCAAACCCGCAGCAAAGGTAAGACCGACTTCCGGATTCACCTGTGACTGGTTAATGCCATGCATGTAATATTCCACCGGATCTTCCAGCGTAATGATGTTTACTTCGTCTTTATTCAACCGCGACATGAGCGCATACAGCGTTGTGGACTTACCGGAACCAGTCGGGCCGGTGATCAGGAACATGCCGTGTGACTTCAGTGAGTTGGCCTCCATCTTCTCAAGATTCTTCCCTTCAAAACCGAGATCAGAAAGCATTGTCATGCGGTTTGACGTGTCCAAAATACGCATCACGACTTTTTCATTGTTCATGAGCGGTAAGGTGGACACGCGATAGTCGATATCCTTACCATCAATATTCATGCGAAAACGTCCATCCTGCGGAACGCGCGTTTCATCGATCTTGAGCCTGGAAAGCACCTTGATGCGAGCAACGAGTGAGTTGTGCACATTCGGCGGGAGAACAATGGAAGTATGCAACATGCCATCAACGCGAAAACGTACCCGCGTTTCTTCTTCGAGCGGCTCAATATGAACGTCTGATGCGCCGCCTTCCACCGCGTGCCGCATGATAACAGAAACCATCTTTGATACCGGCGCCTGACGCACCACTTCTTCAAAACTCTTGTCATCGGACGCAACGAGCGCCTCCTGACGTTCTGTTGCTTCCTCCTCTGCGCCCTTCAATGCTTCTTCTACCTCAGCAGAAAGCGACTCATACTGACGAAGAATATACCCCAACGACGCCTTTGTCGTGATGTGGTACTTCACGGTCAACCGATTCTTCCGTGCGATAAATTCGATCGCCTCAAGAGCCTTAAAATCAGAAGGATTGAGCATGGCGAGTGACACTTCATTCGCTTCACGGGCAAAAGTCACCATGTGGTACGTATTGGCGATGTTCTGCGGAATCAAATTGAGTATTTCTGCGCGAACAATACGCCCAAAAAGATCAGCATAGGGTACGTTGTACAGCTGCCCCTTTGCCCTTACAACTTCATCCTCGCGCATACCAGGGAGCTCAGCTAAATGTTGCTCAACAGAACTGCCGTCCTGCTGTGCTTTTTGCTCTGCTTCTGCGAGCTGCTCTTTGGTGATTAATCCCTGACTGATTAAAATATCACCGATGCTCGTTGAAACGCTTGTGATAGCTTGAGGCGCTGGCATGGATTAAAACGTAGGCTGAAAAGGATTATCCTTACCAAGATTGCCAATGGTGATCTCCTGCGGCGCGCGAAAAACCAGATCCTGAAAGCGCGGATCATCAAAGATCGTATCCGAGAAGGTTGAGATAATGGGAAGGTTCTGGCTCGCGTTCACAAGTATCGCTGATGGATCAATGATGGTTTCATCCGGTTTATTTTGGATGTACAGATACACTCCCCCGGCGATCAGCACCACGCCCAGGGCGGCGGCCAGGATGATCGTTCGTCGTGTATTGCTACGTTGCGCAAGTGCCATAAGTCGCTATTCTGCGAAGTAATAAATATTGACTGTGAAGGAAATTTGTCCCTCCGCAGTTGCGGTTTCCTCAGTGATATCCTTCCCGCCAACGGATATCCCCACCGAACGAATATCCATAAGACGTTGATGCTGCTCAATTGTTGTGAGTAATTTCTTGATACCCTTGTAATCCTGCGCGCCAGTCAATGAAAGTGATATTTGAATAACGCGAAGCTTCTCATTGCGAGATACCACCTCGGCATTCTTCTGTGCCCTTGTGATGAGTTCTCGTACAACAGCGCTTTGTCCTGTGTTCGACTGCTGTACAGCGGCAGTCGAAGCCTTCTGCGCGCCTTGATCAAGAATATCGATACTGTTCAACGCGTATCCAGCGGCATTAAAAAGCGATTCCATTTCAAGAAACAGCGGCGCAACATCAAATTCAGTAGGAAGCACTTGCTCCAGCTGCGCAATCTTTGTATCACTGATCAGCCGAAATTCATCAAGAGAGCGACGTAAGTTTCCAAGATACTCTTCCGCTTGCACTGTTTGTTCTCGTTCGCGCTCTAATGTAATAAGACCGAGTTTACTCAGCTCCTGCCACTTTGGAATGATAAGCACCATAAAGCCAAAAATGAGCAGGACCGCAACAATCCCAAGCATAGCCCAGCGAAATTGCTTGTTCAAAAATGAAGTCACTGCATTAAGACGAAGGGAAAGCTTCATAGCGTTGCAGGTCGATTATCAGAATCAACAGTATTGCTATTTGTATTGGATGATTGCGGTATGGAGATGACGGATGGCTTTGTCAGATATTCCTCGGCAGTATATGTATTGACATTGGGTAACAATGTAAGCTCCGCGGTGAATGTTGTCGCGATAGCTCCACTGCTGTCTTGAGTTTGCTGAGCACCGTTAATTTTGACAGAGCTAATAAACTCCTGACTCTGAATCGCCTGTCGGAAGGCGAGAAGCTGGCGAACAACAGATGTATAGTCACGACCTATTCCGGACAGCGTGAAGGTTCCTGGTTCTGAAAGGAGGAGGGATCCGCTGAAATACACATCATCAATGGTGTACTTTTCTAATAACGCAAAAAACTTCGTCCAATACACGTGCTGATTCAGCAGTGCTTCAGCGAGATCGAGCTTCTCCCGAAAAGCAATACTTGCAAGCTGCTCGGATTCAAGCGCTTCAATATCGCGCTGAATGGCAATGCGAGTATCTGTTGCTTCGCGGGTGCGATTTGCAATCACATTCTCATAAATAATAAGACCCCCATACGCCAGAGCAATAAAGACGACTGTTGCACCCAGAACAAGGCTGAGCAAAATACCACGACCGCGAAAATCAATCTTCGTTGAAAACTCTTCCGGCAAAAGGTTCATGCCATCGATCCTTCTCTCCTCCTTTTTCTTTTCTTCCTTCTTTTCTGGAAGTTTTTTGAGCTTTGGCGCCTTTGGCGTATTCGGCACTTCCTGCTTCTGCTCCTTGGCTTTTGCGCGCTCTTTTGCAGGCACGTCCACAGTGCCAAAAATGTCCTCAACGTTTTCGTCGTGTTTGGTTGTGTTGAATTCAGGCGGTGTCAATGACTCCGGCATTGCATCGTCACTGCGTTTACCAGGAGGAGTGCGTCGTAGCAATGACTTCATCCAGACGCGAAGGCCTCCCGGCGCTTTGCGTTCATCCTTGCGCTGTTTTTCCTTCTCAGGATCAGTGTATTCAAAATTCTTGCGCTTTGCGTTCTTGCGCTTCTCGCTACTGCTCCCTTCAGGCGTGAGATTGATATCTGGCATTGTTTTTTTAGAGTATCTCTCGCATTCCTAATCCTGCTGCCACGGCAAAGCGTGGACCGATTTCTGCGAGCAAAGGCTGAAGATCTTTTGGATACACCACGCGGGCCCAAGGATCCCCAATAAATGCGCGCATGTTCATTTCTGTCTCAAGGTGATGAATAAGATTGGGAAGAAAAGCAGAACCGCCGGCAAGAATGATTTTTTCCGGCACAATGTGTTCCTGGCTTTGAAAAAGATTCAACACGTAATGCATTTCATTCACAATGGAAGAAAAAGTGAATTCGATCGTTTTGGGAACCTGTGTTGCTGGCCCGCTGGAGGTGGCAAGGCCAAAATCCCGCTTAAACTGCTCCGCTCGACGATGCTCAACATGAAGACTTGTAGTGATGGCTTGTGTGATTGTTTCGCCACCGACATCAATACTCTTGTTCATCATGGGAATGCCATCAACGATAATACTGATCGTTGTTGTCACTGCACCAATATCAACCAATAAAATGGGTGAAGGGTCGCTGCCAATCAATGAACGTGTGAGTGAAAATGCTTCCGTCTCAAGGCTTTTCATTTGCAGGTCGGCGCCTTTGAAAATCTGAATATACCTTTCAACGAGCCCTTTGGGTGCGGCGGTAATAAGTACGCGAAGATTTTTGCCTGTCTGACCCTCTTTACCCAACTCTTTGTGCTCTTCTTTGATTTCACCCTCGCTCTGACTGGACGCCTTAAAGAGGGATTCTGGTGCTCCAGCTGCGGATGGAATGCCGGGTCTTGGTATTGTATCTGGCATACCTGCCATTGCCGGCTCCAGCGCTGCCTTGGCAGCCGCAGCATGCTGCTCTTCCGTCTTCAATACCCGCCAGTCCAGAACCATCTCCTCGAGCGGCATTGGAACGAATTTCTTTGCTTCCCAGCGTACAGCAGAAAAAAGATCTTTCTTGCTCATTTCCGGTAAGGAAATGATGGATGAAAACACGGAAAAATTCGGCAGCGCAGCAACTGCTTGGGTTGAGGAAATGTGCGCCTTCTTGAGTATCGCCTTCAGTGACTGCGTGACATATTCACGTGATTCCGGCGTATCAGACTTTAAAACCTCAATTGGCTGGTCGGCAAATCCATATGTTACGAGCCGTGGACGTCCGCGATCATCAGTGAATTCCGTTACCTTTATGGACGAAGTACCGATATCAACGCCGACATAGCTCTTTTTACCCCCAAACAGACTCATTGTATGTGACGTGCAAAGTTTGTTCTAATAGACAAGATTATAACACAAAGTGTGACTCCGGAGCAAGGGAATAACTAGTTCGTAGGGACGGACTGACGCAGTAGAGGAAGTGCCTTTTGGAGTGTGGTGAATCCTGGCGGCGGATTTGCCACAACACGTCCATCATAAATGACCTTTTCTGCTGAATCTGGATCAGAAAGCAAACCGCCATAGACGCGCTTGAAGCTGAATTCTCTGGCAATCATAAGACCGCGATGCACATACTGGGCGCTTGTTCCGCCATCAATACGAATGGTACCTGCGCGTCGTCCGGCAAGTGGGTCTTGTCCTACGACGCCTAAGGCTGGATTCCCAAGTGCATACAATGTCGCATCGATTTCATTGACGCTATTCTTTATTTGCACATCCCCCAGAACAATGATGCCAAGGGATGCGAGTTGCGTCAGAGAATCTACCTGCACATTTTTATAAAGAATATCCCCAATGAAGATCAGATCTCCAAGAACCACAAGCGTGCCATCCCCTGATTCATCATCTGCGGTACCATTTAAAATGAGCCCATCGCTCAGTTCCAATGTGCTGTTTCCACACGGTTCTCCGCAGTAATAATACACCTTATTGTCGAGCAAAAGACCTCCCCCCCCAAGCTGCGCATCAAAGATTGTGCGGGTTGGCCCATTATTAAGATTAACAAGTTCACTGGCATACCTTCCCTTACCAATGCCAAACGCGTCTGGTATAAAATCACCGTCATTGTCATTCAGTAAACCAGCAAGATCTGTCGCGCCAAAGACCGTCTCCAGGCTTTTATCGCTATCAGAGGTGATGAGATTATCTCCTAGATCTGCATCAACTTCAAACGGCACCTCAAATGGGTTTGCTGCTGATGCGGAGCAAACATTTTCCAGAGTCCCCACGGCAGTGATGCGATATGTTGCATTGCATTTTACGGGCGTCACATTGGATGCGTCGCCAACATTGTCAGCAGAAAAAATATTCCCCTGCAGTGTTTGAAACCACGGCTGGTTACCATACCGCACGCGTGACATATCTACCCATCCTACGTCATTGCTCCATGCGAAACCATGAAACTTTCCGGAAGAAGTATCCAATCCCGTGCCATAGCGATAGCAGGTCGCGCTGGTTGTGTCGCAGGTAAATCCAATATTCGTACATTCGGTTCCCGGGCAATCACTATTTGAAAAACATGCAGAAGCGCCGACAACTCCGTCACACCACCCGTTTGGTAGACACGCTTCCCCTGCTCCGCACGTTGCATCTGTTGTGCATGTGCCACTAAGGTCGTTTGAGCACCTTCCCGTACATTCACCGGGGTTTGCAGGCGTTGTGCGGCTGCAAAGACCAGGAAATGGATTTCCGACGGTTGGATCCGGCAAAAAGCACAGTCGGCAATGATATCCAAGTGCGCTTTCCTGACAATTCACGCACTCATAGAGGTCCCCTGTAAAACCTGATACTTCAGAACCAAGAAACTTCACCCAACCACCTGGCGTCACATTCGTTTCATTAATGGTACTTGCAAGGGAAAGAAGACGACCCCATCCACTCATAATGCCGGTATCAAAGTCTACTGCTGCAGTATATGTTTGGCTTGTGCCAGCGGTGCTGTAAAGATCGCCAAGACATGGTCCGGTACTGCCATTATCACATGGCGGCCGGCCAGTGGAAAGTAATGGATCCGTGTTCCGCTCAAATGAAAGCCAACCAACGCTTGCGCAGCCAAACGGATGTCCCGTGATTGGCGAACATTCGATATCGCAATCAGCAAAGCTCGGTGCCACGCTACATACCTGTGACGCTGCAGGGCACGTTCCCGCGCCAAGAGACTGACAAAATGCATTCGCATCTGCAGGAGCGCCAGGGTCCCCCGGATCAGGAACATAATGAGAGCAAATATACCGATCGTCGCCAGTACAAACAGAATCCTTTGCTATCGGTGCGCCATCAAGCTGGCGCACCTGATTCACGTCTGTGGTGCCAAACCACGCCGCACCATCCAAGGGATGCAGATTACCAGGCAATGCGCTCCCGAGGTTCACACCATAGCTCAGCTGATGTTCATTGCACTGATTGGAATCCGCGCAAGAAAAACTGATCCAACCCAATGCATCCTTTGACGTGCCGGTGGTTGTTGCACCAACCCATCCCCATCCCTGCACCAACCCCGGAATAATATCAAAAAGCCCGCCATGATCACCGCCTGCGGCTCCCTTCACCGGAGAAGCAACATCAATAGCGCGCAGCGCGACGGTACCACTCACCTCTTCCTTGAGGGTCATCGTGCCCGGCAATTCTGCATTCCCAGAAAAAATACTCCCATCGGGACTAGACGCAAAAAGCATATAACGCGGCGCCGTTGCTTGTGTGGCTTCTTGAACCGGCTCTATGGAAAAATCAGCACACCATGTCTTCACTCCGTATTCGGCGTAACAAACAACCGTCATGTAATTTTGTGCCTCGCCGGTCTTTGCCAGGATATATTGAAATTCACGCCAACCGCCTGTTCCTGGGTCTTCTGTTGTGAGCGTGTCAGACTCAACCTTTGGATCGATGGTTTCTATTGACCAGTTAAAACCGCAATCCCCCCATGCAGGATCCTCACAACGCGTATAAATACCGCCCCAGGCTCTTCCTGGCTTCCGTGGGTCACGATCGTTCGCGTTAAAAAAAGCATCCGGTGCCTTTGCAACACGCACCTTGCCTTTCACGAGATATGCCGGACCCTTTGGCCCCCGCATGTGCGGTAAAGGCTGTTCAGAAGCCGCTTGCTGACCCAACCCGCCATCGATCAAGCTACTATTACCGACCCGCATTGCTGGATTAAATGGATCATACGTTGCAGATCCATCTTTTTTCCATTGCAGAGTGACGCTGCGCCCAACAATAAGTTCATTATCCCGGGCAAACTCGAACACAAAAGGATAATACCCCTCCGATTCACGAACGCCTGCGCCATCACCAAGGGTCATGGAATCAAGAATCTCTCCCCCTGCTCCATCAAACGTAAACTGGCCAAAGCCAGGCGCTGTTGCTGTCCACTTATCAGCTATGGCATTTGCATCATCAAAATCGCCATTTGAGTCTGCTATTTTATTTCCAATAAACAGCCGTGCATGGGTATCCCCTGGATGAGTAAGTGAAAGCTGAAAGTCATATGTGTCAGAAGGATGGCCTTTAAAAAAACCGGTGATACGAAACGCATTGCTCCCAGGCACGGTTCCGAGTAACGCGTCTGCGTCGAGAGATCCAATAAAAGGATGTGCGAGTTCATTCTGTGTTGTGGTCACGCGCGTCGTAAAGGTATTGTCTGTCCAAAACTGCACCGCGGCTGACTCATTGGCATTTTCTATGAGTTCCTGCGCGAGCTGCAGTACCTTGCCAGAAGGCCCCTCTGGAGCTGAGGGATTATCAACGACATCAGTGGCATGAATAGTGGTATCGTACAAAGTGGCGATAGAATCTGAAGAATGCCACCCTTCTGGCAGGTGCGCATTATTCTCATGAGTTCCCGTGAAGTTACTATTGGCAAGAATATTGCCGCCACGATATTGAATAACCGCACCCACATCACTTATGGGTTTGCTTGTTGAAAAGCGCGTATGCGCAAGGCCGTCCGAAAGACCACTCGCGGCATCACCATAAATACCAAGATGGACCACTCCTGTATCCGCATTGCCATCCGTTGCTGTTGTTGCATAGACATGCCAATATGGTCCTTTTGCGTCCGCGGCCGGGCCTGGCTCAAGCACTGCTGACAAGCTTTCTATGGTGCGCACTCCGCCCGCATCATTGAATTGAACGCCAGACGTGCTCACTTCTTTGAATCCTGTCGTGCCCGCGTCCATGCTGAATTTAAATAGGCTTGCCTTTGATTCTGTGGCTCTATCCGCGGCAATAAAGTACGAGCTATGTCCAGCGTAGGTCATTGCCGTGAAATTCCCCACAATTGGCGTTGCAAGTGAAGAAAAAAGTGTTGGATAGTATGGATTGGACAATTGATCACGCATGACCCACATGACATCGTGCGATGAACTGTCAACACAACGCTGCCCAACAAGAAACGTACCCCGTATGCCGGTTATACCGCCATAATCTTGTGTGTCGCCAATAATAAACAACCCATCATCCTGAAGAGTGCCTGCACACGCGCCGCCTTCATAGCGGTGAATGATCGCCTGATCACCAAAGGCAGCATCAACGAGATCTGTCCCGTCTGCTACCCAACTTTTACAATTTAACTCGATAATGGGATTACAACGATCATGTGCGCCGGCAACCCCACCAATTTCCTGATACGTCTGGATACTGAAGATGTTGTTTACGCCGTGTATAATGGTATTGAAATCAGGTGTGGGGTAGCCGCTGCTCACGGTATAATCTCCAACGGCAATGACTTCTGGTTTTGTTCCGTCATAGCGCGCATCAACACCTCGCAAAATACCAAGATGCTCGTCAGAATAAAGATGCGACCAAGAAACGCCATTATAGTAAAGAATGATGGCTCCCGCGGTCTGTGTGCCATCAAGCTGCCCTACCGCATAACCTACATATGGTGTGTTCTCTGGCGTGTTATCCGGGCTCTTCTCCAGCATGACAATGTCATGAATAACAGCATTCTCATAGCCCTCAAGAACCGGCGTTTGTATCCACGCCGCCCAAACGGGAGAACCATAAAGGACGCCAAGCAAGACTCCTGATAGAAGAACCAGGAGCGTCATCACATACGGAAAGCTCTTGTGCTGCAGTATTTGCGGCATGGCTTATTGGCTGAAGCGCTTCTGCGAATACCCTTTGCGTACTGCAACAATTTTATACGTAAAATCCGTGTCATGCGACGCGAGAACGGTGAAGCCGTCAGTTGTTTGCTCTGTGACGGCAAGAACAGCATCACTGCTCGCGGGGCTTGTGAAAACGTAATACGTCTCAAGATCAACCGTCTCGGCATACAGTGCGTCAATCGCAATCTCAGTTCTGCCGTCCTGTGTTGTACCTGTGCCATAATCAACAAAACGCGCATCCGGCGCCTCAAGCGTTGAAAGCGTTGCCGGGCCTGCGCTCGTATCAACAACAGCATTGAGGTTCTCTTTAACGAGATTACCCTCAATGCGCAGACCACCCAAAAATGACGCGGCTGTCGTGGAGCTGCCTGTTGCAAGCGCCGCAAGGGTGATCTGTGCTGCGTTGTTGTTCTGCAATGTCACGCCCGTGGCGTCCCACAAACGCGTATCAATCACCAATCCCTGTGCCGGCTGGCCACTGACGCCGCGGAAGTATGAACCATATGATGCATCAACGATCGATTCATTCGGAAGAAAATAGAGATTGCCTGTTCCGGCGATCACACTCCCGCCTGCACCAAGCGCAAGCGTGTCAGGGCTGGCGCCATTACCCGTTATCTGGATGCCGCCGTTATAGATATTTCCAAGGGTAGTACCGAGAATTGGAGGTGTTCCTGAGCCGGGCGCAGAGCTCACTCTTCCCACATAGACCGCCAGCGATCCCGCAAAAAGCGTGACAAATGCCAGCACGAACAATACCGAGGTACGGAATGGTTTTTCTCCGCTTGATGCGCTGCGGAGTTTATGATGCTGATAATTACTTAAAGCGTGCATCGTTGTATCCTTTACGTATGCCGACTACTTCATAATAAAAACGCGTGCCGGATTCGCCCTTCACTGTGAACCCTTTGTTTGTGCGATCCGCAACCGCAAGCGTATGTGTTTCATCTATCGCGGTGAGCGTCACATGATAATTCGCATCCTCGATCGTTTCTGCAAACGTCGGGTCAAGTGGGATGAACACTTCTTCATCCTGCACCTTCCCTTCACCGTAGTCCGCAAACCGCGCGTCGGGCGCCTCAATAGCATAGAGCTTTGTTTCTCCCTGCGAGGTATCCACAATAGAAGATTTTGTGCCGGGGTATAACGGGTCATCAAGCACCTCAAGGTCGCCCGTCACATACACATCCCCGATGAACTTTGCTGCAAGCCCTGTGCCAAGTTGCTGCAGCTGCAGCGCGGGTGAAGATGAACTCGAAAGTTGCAGCGCAGGGAAGCTTGCGTTGCCCGCATTGATGGCAAGCCGTTGCGCGGCAGTACCTGCAAGCCCCTCAAGATACGCGCCACCGGAATCCCCGCCATTCCCAGCAAAAAAGATACCACTGGTTGCGAGAATATCACGGCCTGCGTTCCCAAGCTGCATCACATCATATGATGGTGCGCCGCCGACAATCCAAATGATGCCGTCATACACGGACAAGCGCTTGGTATCCGGAAATGATTTTGCGGGTGGCGTTGGCGGCGGAAGAGGTGGCGTCGGTACGCTAGGTGGTGTCGGGAGTGGAACGCCTTCGATGCCTGTTCCATATTGGTAGTATGTACCAGAACGGTCACTCTCCCACACTAACGTTGCGCCGCCAAGGTTGTCTGGCGTTACCAATAATGCATCGCCACTCGGCGTTACGGAATTGGCATCCCCCCACACGGAAGCTGGGATGGTGATATTCTGTGCTCCAACAAGAAAATTGCCGTCAAAATCAATCTTTGCATAAAACCCGTTCCCGCCAATACCGGTCGAATAGGCGACATGAAGACCGCCTGCATCTGCGCGAAGTCCATTTGAAAAACTCCCGCTAATATCAATGCTCTTTGTCCATATGATATTCCCATTACTCGTATCTCGCTTCCAGACGTTCATGCCAGCTTGCGGTGCACTAATATACACATATTGCCCGGCGTCATCAACAACAACGTCTGTGGCCGGGGTGGCTGTCCAGCTTGTGGCAAAAGAACTTGTCACTTTTGTCACTATTCCCGACTGTTTAATAAGGTACCCGCCGTCGGCAGTTCCATACACGTCTTCAATAGACCCAATCGGGCTGGGAAGACTCATACTACCGTCTTGCAGAAGCGTGCCGTTCAATGGATCATACACCCGAATGCGAAGAATATCGGTCGCAAGGTCATCAACACAGGCAAAAATAAAATTTCCCTGCGCCGTCAGACCCGTTTGTGCGTTTGCGTCATCACAATTACTAGGCGTTATCGGTCCCCATATTGTTTCACCATTGTTCGCAGCCAGTCTTCGCAATCGCCACCAACTTGGATCAGTCGCTTCGGCGTTTGCAAAAAGCACATCGTTATTGTCCAAAAGCTGAAGTTGTAACTCTCTTTGGCTGCCAAAAATTCCTACTTCCGCGGTCTTCGGGAAGCCTTTGTCCCACAATGCATTACCATTTGTATCATAATGGTTCACGCGCATGCCGTTTGATCCATACACACAACTTGCATCAAAATCATCACAAAGACCGGAAGAATAAAAGCCGCCTGCGTTGTCCGGAAGCAAGTCATCATACCAATTGAAGTCGGCATTCCAGCTGGCAGTCCACAGAATATTGCCGTTAGTCCGATCAAGCTTTGAGATTGACCATTTACGGTATGGAGTATATGAAATTTTTGTGAGCGCATTGCCGTCCGTAGCCGTCTCTAAACGGACACGAGCAACGTCACCGGTAAACGGGGGGTTGATCTTTTTATCCACCCACAGATAATCCCCTGCCACAGAAAGCGCTGGCTCAACCGGAAGAAATGAAAAAATGCCGAGCAGTAATACGGCAGTAAAACCTACGCTAATAATGGTAAGCCGGCGTTTCATTTAAAATCTCCTCCCGTCAAATCCCTTACGCGTACCAACGATCTCATAGATAAAGGCAGCGTCGCGTGCGCCACTGACAATGAATCCTTGCGTTGTCTGCTCACTCACCGCGAGTGGGGTTGGGTCACCGAGTGCAGTGATGAATACGTGATATTCACCCTCGATCGTTTCCATGAAACGCGGATCAAGCTGCACCTGTGCTGTGCCATTGTGCAACATACCTTCGCCGTAATCCGTGAACTTCACTGTGGGTGATTCCAACGCATGCAAATAGACTTCTCCTTGCGAGGTGCGGACCTTTGCAGTTTTACTCTTTGTTACTTCAAGATTCCCGCCATCAACAATCACATCGCCATCAAAATAACCGGCATAGCTTCCGCTCGCAAGCTGCTCAGCAACGAGCACCGGGTTCGTTGCAGAATCACCAACTGCTTCAAGAGCGGAAAATCCTGCAGTACCACTGTCAAGATACAACCCCGCATTGATCGTGCCCGCTTGCCCGCGGAAGAACGACGTTGGAGTGCTCCTCCCTGGTGCAATATAGATTTCATTGGTGGAGAATATGCCTCTTCCGTCAGAACCAAGAGAAAGCGCTTCATAACTTGAACCGCCATCCGGAGAATCCACAATACGCAACGCTCCTTCATACACCGTCACGCGCTTCACGATCTCCGCGCCTGCGGAAACGCCAAAAACCAATCCGCCAAGAATGAGGAGAAAAAGCAGGGAGCGTTTATGCGAAGTAACGTTTAACAACATATCAGTTCACGATCAATCAAGAAACCCTTTTACCTCTACCGGTGGAAGATGGCCGCCACCGTCGCCGCTGCCACACCCTGTGGTGCATACTCCATTACAACACACGGAATATGTAGAATTCGGCACAGGCGGATTGGTGCATTGGTTGTTGCTTGTACATGCATCATAGGGCACATAGACCTCTTTGGTTGGCGTGGTTGCCGTGCTTTCATTGCCGGCATTGTCATATGCCGTAACGCGATACTGATACTGGCGTCCTGAAATAATACTACTATCGTACCAGTACAATACCGAAGTCTGTACGATGAGCGTCCAACCAACGCCGGGGGGCGGAGCGGGGTCAGGATTGCATTCTTCAAGCCAGTCATTATCCGGATGCGGATCTAACGTACAGTCATAGCGATACAAGCGGTACCCCGCAAGTCCTGAACCACCTGTGTCTCCTGCGCTTTTTTGCCAAGAAACACTAAGACGTGTTGTCCCGAGATTCTGGATAGAGACCGTTCCGGGGACCCCCGGCGACGTGGTGTCTGGCGCAATAGATGCTGTTACCTTTGCTGAGCGGTCTGATTCATTATTGTCATTATCAACCGCGCTCACGGCATAATCATAATCAGTATCAGGAGTCAAAAGCCCGACATCTTTGTAGGTGAGGGTTGGCTGCGCGACCGCTACAATGAACTTCCATTCTGTGTCCGGCTCGCTCGTCAGTTTGCGGTAGACGTTGTACTCCTTTATATCTGCGTCAGGTACGGCACTCCATTGCAGGTCCACGTTATCATAATATGCTGTTCCCACAACCGATACCCCCGCGGGAACGCTCGGTGGGGTGGTGTCTGCTGGTTGCGCGGGCGTCGTCACAATCAACGTGGCGCTATATGACGCGCTTGGATTCAAGGCCGTATCCACGGCTTTCACGCGATAGGTATATTGTTTACTTGGAATGACTGCGGTATCAGTATAGCTTGTCCCAATGATATTTCCGCCGACCGCCACAAAGCCCGTGCCATCATTGCGCTCAAGAATATAGTGCAAAATCGCAACATTATCCGATGCCGCGTCCCATGCTATTGGAATGCTATCCCATGCAACACTGCCGTTTATCCGAAGATTCTGCACTGTTGAGGGCGGTGATAGATCCGTTGGCAATGTGCGAAAGCTACACGAAGGATTTGGGGAGCAATTACTCGACGCAACAGCGCCGGATTCAGAAACGGAAATAATGCGGTAAAAATATGTTGTATCCGGCTGCAGATTATTCATCGTGAGCGGTCCGTGGGTACCTGCAAAGTTCGTGTCAACCACGTCATCCGAATAGAATGTTGATGGCCCAAAATCCACCGAACCCGTTGTTGGCTCTGTGGTGATCCAGCTGATGGTCGCAGAATTCACGAATTTCTGAACGGAAATATTGGTCACCGCAAAGCAGTCTATGGGACACGAACTGACCGTTTCGGCTGGTAATGACGTTGGCTGACACACGCCATCGCCACAGGTGATATCAAAAGGCGTGTTTGCTGGCGCGGTTCCGAGCACGATACTGGAGAATGTTCCGCTGCCGGAAATATTCAAACTTCCGTCATCCAATGTAGGCGTACCCACCTTTTGCAGACGCACGAACTGACCGCTTAAGCTGAATGGCCATTCCGTGACGCATTGTGATTCGTTACCTGGGTCGTTCAAACAGATCTTTGATTGCTGTGTGGCTCCCGCATCATCAACATAGGGTGAGATCAGTAAATCGCCGGCAACGCGCACGCGTCCATCAAAGTATCCGGCATACGCAGCATCAAACTCGCTATACCCATACACGCCAACGGCCAGCTCGTCATTCGACGTTGACTGCCCAACCACGCCATAACGTTTGTATGGACCGCTTCCAGCAGACGCAACAGTGCCAAAAAGCCCGGCAGTCCAATCGGTTGTCGGCTCCGAACCTTCAGCATAAATCGCATATTGTTGTCCTGATTTCGCGCTCACTTTTGTAAAACCTCCCTGCGTGCTGCCAGCAGAGGTTGGACCATCTTGCAATAAAATGTAATTTTCAAAAAAAAGATCCGTCTTACACACGCCATTGAGACATATGGAATTTCCTGTTTCTGAACTATTCCCTATCTCAAGGCGTACGGGATTTGGTCCATCTAACCTCAAATTTCCCTGCTTTGTCTGCGTCGTAGACGAAGTATTGAGCGGCGGCGCCACTTCGCTCCCGCCTGGCGGAAGGTCTGTTGGCTCGGTAAAAGCTTGCGCATGCACCTGCTGCACACCAAATATGATGAAAAGCATGAGTGCGGCAATGGTAAGGTAACCCCTTTTCATAGACATAGTCGTTATAAACAATCAGAGCATTGGTTAGGACCTGTGGCTGCTTCTATTCCATTACACGCTAAGTCGCCACAAGTAAAAGAAAATGGAATGTCGCCAATTGGGCCAATGATCGCGGAATGCAGCTGCCCATTCCCGCGAAGACTCACTGAGCCTGTTTGCGGCACAGAAGGCACGTCTGTGGCTTGCAGCTCAATGAACGCAAAACCAGACCCTTCCGGGTCCCATGCGGAGATGCAATGGCCGCTATCTTCACCATTCAAACAGAGCTGCTTTTGATAAATATCATCACCAAGCATAAGATCACCCTTCAAGCCTGTCTGCCCGTCAAATTTGGCAGCATACGCACTACTCGGGACGTTGGCAGGGTCAAACCAAATATCAGTCCCATAAATGGCATAGGCAGTGTCCAAATTCACCCGTGCTTCTGCGCGGATACCATAGCGTTGCAATGATGGTGATGCGGCATTCTGCGGGCCTGCCTGTGCAACCAGTGCGGCAACCCATGGAAATCCGCCACCTGAACCATTTCCATTGAGTCCCATGGCATAACTCTGGTCTGCCTGCGCTCGGAGTCGCGCAAAACCGGTATAAAGCGGGCTTGTGTTTGACAATACCTCAAGTGGAATGCCATCAGAAGGAACGCCCAATTGGACGATCTCCTCATTATTCAGTTGGAGCACATTCACATCTGAATCCGCAGGACAATCGGAAGGGTAAGCAGGATTTGTGGGGTCGCCTCCCAAACAAAGGGTAACCGGACCTGTTCCATCCAAAATAAGCGATCCTTCCTTGGTTTGGGCTGTGTCGCTCGTATCAATAAAGGGTTGTGTGGAACCTGACGGCGCCGGCAGCGTCGGAGTGGTGAAGGGAGGATTCTGTGCACTCGTCAAATCAGCGTGCTGAAAAAGCACGAAGACAAGCAAGAGTAAAGTGGGAAGGAGGAAAAAAATTTGACGTTTTTTCATAACGAGACCGTTTTGACAGTCAGCGTTTATAGGCATATAATACCATAAAGTAGAGTTCACTGTCTATTATGACGGAACAAGGGCAGACAACGAAAGGAAAACCAACGACATTCGACGTACGTCGACATGGGCTCATTATCCTCCTCGTTCTCGTGCTTTTGGCTTTTGTCATCATTTTGTTCATCCAAAAATCACGGGAGGTGGATACGACCGTTGAAAGTTTTGACCCAAAGGCCGTTGCCACGGACATTCAGATCGATGACGCACTTGAGAAAATCTACACCCGCAGCGGTGAGATCGTTGAGCTTGAAGACGATTATATGGTTATTTCATCCCAGGCAGTCAGAAATGGCACTGTCTATGAGCAGCGCTTCATGATCCTCGTGACAGATACGACAGAATATCAAGAACGGCATCTTGCATTCGGTGAGACAGAACTCACCACAGCAGGCATGACCGCTTCGGAATTAACGCTGGGAGACACCATTAATGCAACTTCCAGCGAAAACATTGTTAATCAAGACGTCTTTACCGCAACGCGCATTGAGCGTTACAGTATTGAGGAAGAATCTTAAACGTATCGTATATGAGTAATATTCTCTGGTATATTCTCGGTCTCATCGTCCTTGCGGCTTTCTGGCTCATTGGTGTCTACAATGGACTCATTCAGCTCCGCAATCGCGTTGATGAAGCATGGTCAGACATTGATGTGCAATTGAAGCGTCGCTATGACCTTATCCCCAACCTGGTAGAAACGGTCAAAGGATACGCAAAGCACGAGGAAGGCGTCTTCACAAAAGTGACGGAAGCCCGCGCGAACGCGATGCAGCCGCATGGCCAGAAGGATCAGGCACAGGCAGAAAACATGCTTGAAGGTGCATTGAAGAGCCTCTTTGCGGTTGCTGAAAGCTACCCTGACCTCAAAGCAAACACGAACTTTGCGAAGTTGCAGGATGAGCTCACTGACACTGAAAACAAAGTGCAGGCATCACGTCGCTTCTACAATGGCAATGTACGTGACTTCAACACGAAGATTCAGGTCTTTCCGAATACGCTGGTGGCAAGCATGCTCGGATTCAAAAAGTACGAATTCT
This sequence comes from Patescibacteria group bacterium, assembly GCA_041671225.1. Lineage (GTDB taxonomy): Bacteria > Patescibacteriota > Patescibacteriia > JBAZBY01 > JBAZBY01 > JBAZBY01. The sequence continues at coordinate 592,225 of JBAZBY010000001.1, read as the reverse complement.
TTGAAGTTGCCGACGCCGCAGAACGCGAGAACGTCAAGGTCTCGTTCGATAAATAGTCCATGGCGACAACGTACGATTACATTGCCGCCAATAAACGACGGTCATTCTTCTTGATCGTCGGCTTCACGCTGTTCATCGCTGCGATCGGTTGGATCTTTGCCGAACCGCTTGGGTTTGGCTATGGCCTCCTGACGATGGCGGTGCTCTTTGCACTGGTGATGAATCTTGTTGGCTACTTCAAGGGTGATAAAATTGCGCTGCGGGTTTCTGGCGCACAAGGGCCATTGCAAAAAGGGCAAAATGATTATGTCTATCGCATGGTCGAAAATCTTTGCATTACATCCGGCATGCCAATGCCAAAGATATACATCATCCCTGACCAGGCAATGAACGCCTTTGCAACGGGACGCTCGCCAAAAAATGCATCTATCGCGCTCACGACTGGCATCATTGAGAATCTTGAAAACGAAGAACTCGAAGGCGTGATCGCGCACGAACTTTCTCATATAAAAAATTTCGACATTCGCTTTATGACGCTTGTTGTTGTGCTTGTTGGCGTCATTACCCTTCTCTCGCAATTCTTCTTCCGCATCTCCTTCTTTGGCGGCGGACGAAAAAACGGAAACGGAAATGGCCAGCTTGGAGCGATCTTTGGGATCGTTGGCGTCGTTCTGATCATCTTCGCGCCGATCATTGCGGAAATCATCAAGCTTGCTATCTCCCGCAAACGAGAATATCTTGCGGATGCGTCCGGTGCGCTGCTCACGCGGTTCCCGGAAGGCCTTGCAAGCGCGCTAGAAAAATTGAAGAACCAACAGAACGGGAAGCTCCTCCATGCCAATGGCGCAACAGCGCATCTCTTTCTTAGTAACCCGTTTGGCCCGAACGCAAGCGGCACCAAAAAACTCTTCTCCACGCACCCTCCCATTGAAGACCGCATTCGGCTGCTGCGCGAGATGGGAAACATGCACGAAAGCCATTGACAAAGGGGCTTGATCTCCGTATTGTGTACGCACAATGCGTCCGAACATTCTCAATAAATTCAGCGCACATCTCAAACGGACGCTCGATGCCTCCTCACGGTTCGCGCTTGAACTCGGTTGCTCGTCTATTGAACCTCTCTATCTCCTCTACGGCCTTGCGGAAAGCAAGGGCGGCGTTGCGTATGAGATCCTTCGCAGGAGCGGGCTCAAAACTGACCATTTAAAGACATTCATTGAACTGCGCCACAAGAAACCTGCGATCAAACAGGATCAGCTTTCTGTTGACGATCTTACCTTCTCCCCTGCTGCCAAAAAGGCATTGGAGCGATCCGTACTCACGGCGAACCAATTCAAGCATAAATATGTCGGTACGGAACATTTGATGAATGCGCTGTTTGAGCTTTCTGATCCAGAGATAAAAGAATTCTTCACCGAAGCAAACTTCCGTCTTTCTGAGGCAAACCGTCAATTGTTGATGGTACTCAAATCCACCTCAAAGTTTCCTGAACTTACGAACTTCTTTGATACACCCGCTGAATCTGCTGGCGGCGGTGCATTACCGATGGGCACGGAACCGGATTTTGTAGGGCGTGAACAACAGACACAAGCGTTGGAATATTTTGCGCAAGACCTCACCACAAAAGAAGCGCAAAAAAACATTGACCCTGTGATTGGGCGCGGCAAGGAAATCGAACGACTCGTGCATATCCTTTCGCGCCGCACAAAAAATAATCCCGTACTTATTGGTGACCCTGGCGTGGGCAAAACAGCGATCGTCGAAGGACTGGCAAAAAAGATCATGGAGGGCGATGTCCCTGACGAACTTGCGAACAAGCGCATTCTTGCGCTGGACCTTGCGCTCATGGTCGCCGGAACCATCTATCGCGGGGAATTCGAGAGCCGCCTCAAGCAGGTGCTCGATGAAATAAAGGCTGACCCAAATATCGTGCTCTTCATTGATGAAATCCACACCATCGTCGGCACCGGTTCTGCATCCGGTTCCATGGACGCCGCGAATATTTTGAAGCCAGCGCTGGCAAAAGGCCACGTGCGTTGCATCGGCGCCACAACGCTGGACGAATACAGAAAAAATATCGAATCCGATGCGGCGCTCGAGCGGCGATTCCAGCCGATCATCATTGATGAGCCGACAACGATCGAGGCGATCGCCATTCTTCAGGGCATCAAACACAATTATGAAAAATATCATCGCGTGCATATCACAGATGAAGCCATAGAATCCGCGGTAAAGCTTTCACAGCGGTATGTGCAGGACAAGTTCCTTCCTGATAAAGCCATCGATCTTATTGACGAAGCGGCATCAAAAAGAAAGGTGGAACACCAACCCAAGGGTCTGCAGCGTGAAATCCGTGCGCTTGAAGAAGAGGTCACTGTCCTTGAAGAACAAAAGATGCATGCCGTGCATGAGGGGCAATTTGAAAAAGCACTTGCCTATAAGGAACGCGGCGCGGGACTTGGCAGTAAACTCGAGGGCATGAAAGAGCGCCAGGAAAAAGAACACGCCGCTTCAAGCGGAACCATTACGGAGAAGGATATTGCCACTATCATCTCCCGCATGACAGGCGTGCCGGTTGAGGATCTCCTTAAAGAAGAGAAGAATCGTTTGCTCAATATCGAAAAGCTCCTCAAAAATCGTATTGTGGGTCAGGATCCGGCCATCAAGGCTATTGCCAACGCTATTCGCCGCTCGCGCGTTGGATTGGCGCACCCAAAAAAACCTATCGCATCCTTCATCTTCCTCGGACCTTCTGGTGTGGGTAAAACAGAAACGGCAAAGGCGCTCGCCGAGCTTGTGTTTGAAGACCCCAATGCGCTTATCCGCATCGATATGTCTGAATTCCAGGAAAGCTTTACTGTTTCAAAGCTTATCGGCGCTCCTGCCGGATACGTTGGCTACAAGGATGGAAACAAACTCACGGAGGCTGTGCGCCGCAAGCCATATTCCGTCGTACTGCTTGATGAAATTGAAAAAGCCCATCCGGACATCTTTAATGTCTTTCTCCAGGTATTGGACAATGGCGTGCTGACTGATGGCTCTGGTAAAGAAGTAAACTTCTCAAACACCATCATCATCATGACGTCAAATATCGGAATGAAGTCGCTCAATGAGGCGCAGGCGCTTGGCTTTGACACAGAAACAGGAAATGAAGAACAGGCAGCAGAAAAGCACTATGAAAAAATTGAAACTGAGGTGCTCGCGCAGCTGAAGCAGGAATTTCTCCCGGAATTCCTGAACCGCGTGGATCATACAATCGTGTATCGTCCGCTCGATAAAAAAACACTCACAAAAATCGTTGACCTGCAGATCAAAGAACTCTCCGCTCGGCTCGCTGAGCAGGCGCTGAAGATCCAAATTGATGCAAAGGCAAAACACTACATCATTCAGGAAAGCTTTTCTCCAGATCAGGGCGCGCGCGCGATCCGTAAGGTTATTCAAGACAAGATAGAGAACCCGCTTGCGGAGCAAATGCTTACTGGAGCGATTCCTCCCGGAACAACGGTCAAGGTAACAACAAAGGGCGACGGCCTTGAGGTGAAAAAAGCAGGTTAGAGAGTTAGAGAAGTTAGCAAGGTTAATCATCATTAAACGGTGGCATACATATATGTCCATTGTTTCTTATCGCAAACTCATTGTGTGGCAACGCTCGATTGAGCTTGTTGTTGCAATATATGAACTCACAAAACGTTTCCCCATGAATGAGCAATTCGGGCTTACTGCGCATATCAGAAAAACGTCAATCTCAATACCTTCAAATATTGCTGAGGGAAAGTATCGTTGGACGGCAAAAGAGTACGGAAGATTCCTAAGAATTGCCTATGCGTCTGGCGCAGAGCTTGAAACACAGATCATCATCTCGAAACGAACGATGTCCTTGCCGCACGACGCATACCAAAAAGTGGATCAACTACTTGATGAGGTAATGAGGATGCTCAATAGTATGCTTACAAGGCTCTATGTCGGCTAGGTTCTCTAAGCTCCCTAACCTACTAACATCACTCCTCTTCCCAGAGCGGTGTGTTGCATGTCATAAGACCGGCGCACTGGTGTGTGCCATATGTGCCGCAACACTGCATCCCCTTATCCGCCACGCCCCCGGAATACCAGCAACATGGAGCTGTGTTTCTTATCACAACCCGATCATTAAGCGCTTGTTTCGCGAGTGGAAGTACCGCGGAAACCGTCATGCGGAGGAGATATTGATCCCTCTTTTTCTGGAGGGGTGCAAACAGATGAACCTTTCACATCATGACGTGCTTGTTCCTGTGCCAACGCAGCGTAGCCATAATAACCAGCGCGGCTTTGCGCCACCGCAGACGTTAGCCTTTCTCCTGCAGCAGCACTACGGATGCCCAACGCAAGATATACTGCATTACGCCCGACCCGTGAAGCGCCAAGCGAGCCTGGGACTTGCAAAACGCAAGGAAAACATGCACAATGCGTTGGTTGTCCGTAAGGGCACCACCATCGTTCCTCGGTCTGCTATACTGATTGATGACGTGGTAACGAGCGGAGCAACACTTGCTGCCGCAGCGCATGCACTTACACAGCATGGCGCTCGCGATATCCGCGCGATCACGCTCGCGTGGAATCCGTAACCTTTATCTCATTCGTTGCATGTATTGTAAGGAAAAAAATTGAAAGGAGGTGGGTATATGACAACAAACACACTACAAGATCAAGACGGCGACAAGTTGGTTGAAAAGGGACGCGAGCAAGTAGAGAGCGGCGGCATACAAATTCAAGAGGGCGCAGAAGAAATAAGCGAAGAGGGTAAAGAGGCAGAAGAACTGGGAGACAAATAAATACGCTCCGATGCCAAAGGCGGGAAAGGCGATGGTCTTGTCACCGCACCAGAGTGGAGGGGTGGCTGAAGGTAGCGGTTGTGCAACTCCTCTGATGGAGGGTTGGCTGAGTGGTCGAAGGCGGCGGTCTTGAAAACCGTTAGGGGCGCAAGCCTCTCGTAGGTTCGAATCCTACACCCTCCGCCAGAGGAGTTTTCCGCGACGGATCTTGATAACATGAATACGGAGAGGTGGCTGAATCCTGCCTGCCGGCAGGCAGGGGTTGAAAGCAGCACCCTGCTAAGGTGTTTCCACCAGAGGCGGACGTGGGTTCTGCACCAAAGGCGCACCCAAAAAGCAAAAAAGAACTTTTTATATTGTAAGAATGAGTCCTGGGCGGAGAGGTGGCTGAGTGGTTGAAAGCAGCACCCTGCTAAGGTGTTGACCCCGCAAGGGGTCCGTGGGTTCGAATCCCACCCTCTCCGCCCAGGACTTATCGCGGAAAACATGGGCACCCGCCTCTGGCGGGGAATCCCACCCTCTCCGCCATTATACTTTTGCGAAACCGTAAAAGTTTTAAAGGAGAGGCAGTAAGAAGGAAGCCTATGACAAAAACACAGATCGCTACAGGCGTTATACATAGCGTGCCATCGGATTTACGAAAAGCCCTTGTGTCAGACCCCAGCGCGCGTGCACAATGGAACAGTTTGACGCCACTTGCCCGAAATGAATGGATATGTTGGGTTACCTTCGTCAAGAAAGCTGAGACAAGAAAGGAGCACATCGAAAGGACAGTCAGTGAACTCAAGGAAGGAATGCGCCGGCCATGCTGTTGGATCGGCTGTATTCATCGCACGGATAAGTCAATAAGCCCTTCGGTACAACATGTACTTGGTAGAAACTCAAGATCCAAATAGTCATGTGTCCCGCCAGGCTTTCGCCTCAAAAGGGGCTACGGCCTGTCAACTCAAAAAAATAAGGTGGCATCATCATTAGCCATCTTGATATGTATGATGTCTACATCCTCCAAAACGAGGCTGCTACATTCACCTACGTTGGTCTCACCCGAGATATACAGAGAAGGTGGGCAACGTTTACCAAGTCTCGGAAAATGGTACAATAACGGGCAGTTCATAGCTGAATCATTAGTGACTTCATAACAAAATGGGTAATGAAAAAAAACTAAAAGTTGCGATTACTTCAATGCCACCTTTTGTCTTCGATTCAAAAGGAAAATATTCTGGGTTTGAAATAGAATTATGGGAAATGGTAGCAAAAGAGATGGGTGTACATTTTGAGTATGCACAATATCCTTTTCAAGAACTCATCCCTGCCGTAAAAGAGAAGAAAGTAGACGTTGCTTTTGCCTCAATAACAATCAATGAGCAACGAGAAGAAGTTGTTGATTTTTCTTATCCCACGTTCAACTCTGGCTTACGAATTTTATTGTCAAAAAATAGGAAAAATATAGATCTGAGTAATACTATTAAAAACTTTTTTGCTCAAGGTTATAAACAATTCATAAAACCTTTATACATTCTGCTGATCATTATTTTTGCACTCGGGAATGCTTTGTATTTTGTCGAAAGAAGTAATGGATCACTATCCCCATTGTATTTTTATGGAACATTGCAAGCAACTTGGATATTTTTATGTTCAATGTTAGGACTTGATGGAGGATTTTTTGTTTATACAGTAACGTCATGGACGGGAAGATTCATTGTATCCTCTGGGCAAATTATCAGTCTTGCTTTCCTTGGCCTTTTTATTGGGGAACTCACGGCCTTCATTACAGCCAAAAAAATTAGACTTAACATAGATGGGGTCAATGACTTGCGAGGGAAAACAATTGCAACAATAAAACAAACCACTAGTGAAGTTCTGTTGAAAAATGCAGGGAGCATTATTGTACCAGTGACTAAAATTGAAGAAGCGTACGAAAAATTAAAAAAGAACAAGGTTGAAGCAGTTGTTTTTGATGCTCCAATTTTGGAGTTTTATGCATTAAATGATGGTGCTGAATGGGCGGAAGTTGTCGGTGAATTATTTGATAAACAAGATTACGGTTTTGTGCTACAAGAAAAGAGTGCATTACGAAAAAAGGTCAATCTTGCTATTTTAACACTGCATGAAGATGGATCTTACGATGTATTGCACAAAAAATGGTTTGGCGAGATTTAATAATCTTTGTATCTACTTGTCAGCACTGGGCATCTAGGTTCGAGCAGATCTAGCAGAAATTCCCGAGGTGGATGGGTACCTAACCCATGTGTCCCGCCAGAAGAACGTTCTATCGGATGACCCGAGTGTCTTAAATCTTCCTAAAAAAATTCCATGAAGATATACTTTGCTGCTTCAATTCGAGGAGGACGAGATAATGCAGATCTTTATCTAAAAATAATCGACCATCTGAAAAAGTATGGCGAGGTTTCCACAGAACATATCGGGGACAAAAACCTCAAGATGCTAGGCGAGGATGGTCTTACTGATGATTACATTCATAATCGTGATCTTCAATGGGTTCTGCAATCTGATGTCGTAATTGCAGAAGTCTCAACCGCTTCACTTGGGGTAGGTTATGAAATTGGAAGAGCAGTAGAAAATCATAAAAGAGTTTTGTGTCTCTATCGTCCTCAGGATGGGAAAATGCTTTCTGCGATGATAGCCGGTTCTCCAAATATCACGAATATGAAATACCAAAGCGTCGATGATGCAAAAAAAATCATTGATGACTTCTTTCAGTAAAACCCGTGTGCCCGCCAGTTCACAGAGATGCCAAGACCACATCCTTCAAAACCGAAAACACAATGCGAGTTCCAATACGAAAACCTGGTAAATATACACACTCCAAGTCTGATCCTCGTCTGACGACCACAAAGCTCACAGAACTGCAAGAGAAGCTGCAGAAGCTAAAAAAGATCCAACCCCGTGCAGCAGAAGAAGTCAAAAGCTTAAGCGAGGGTGGTGATTTTTCTGATAATGCCGGATATGCAATGGCAAAGGGGCGCCTGAGGGGAATAAACCAAAGAATACTTGAGCTCGAAGATCAGATCAGATATGCCGAAGTCATTTCGCCGCCAAAAGATGCGTTGCACATACAACTTGGCCATCGCGTCACCATTGAAATTGCCGGGAAGCAAGAAACGTACCATATGCTCGGTTCAACAGAAGCGAACCCGGCTCAAGGGATCATTTCTCACAACTCACCCATCGGTTCTGCGCTCATGGGGCACCGGGTAGGTGACGACGTCACCTTTCAGTCAGCAACTAAACGTATTGCGTGCAGGATAGTAAAAATTGAATAACTAGAGAAAACCACCAAAACTCCTCCTTAGAGAAGGCAACTGTAACTCAGACATTGAGCCGAAGTTTTTGTTTATCAGACCCCTGCCCCATGCGCCCCCAGCTGTTGCTGAGCTTTTGTCATACCTCTTGACAGCCAACTACTCTGTGCTACTATGTAGTGGTAGTCAGTATTACTATGTAGATAACAGGAGAATTGCGTGGAAAACATCACAGAAATGCTCAAAGGCGCGCTTGAAGGCTGCGTGCTTGAGATCATCGGTCGTGGCAGGACCTATGGCTATGAAATAACCGGGCAATTGCGCACGCACGGTTTCACGGACATGGTAGAAGGCACGGTATATGCCATTCTGGTGCGGCTCGAAAAGAACAACTTCGTGCGTATAGAAAAAGAGCCGTCTGAAATGGGGCCACCCCGCAAATTCTATACGCTGACCAAAACCGGCCGTGAGGAACTGCGCCGCTTTTGGGCAAGATGGGACTTTGTGTCACTCAAAATTAATGAAGTAAGGAGAAGCAAATGAATAACTTTTTGGAAAAGATCATTGGAGGTATTGAAGCGAAAAAGGAGTGGAGAGCCACGGAGGCGCGCGCAAAGGCATTACCGCGCGAATACCGCATCGTATACGAGGAAATGAAGCACTATTTCTTCAACAATACAGGGCTTTATACGATCGACGTATTCAAAAATATCGTGGACCTATTTGAAGAAAGCGCAGCGAACGGCAAACCGGTGTTGGAGATCACCGGCAACGATGTAGCCGCATTCTGCGATGAACTCGTGCGAGGCGAAAAGACCTATGTAGAAAATGGGCGCGAAAAACTGAACCAAAACATCGAAAAAAAACTCGGAAAATAAATGGTTGGGGGCAGAATTTTATCGTCCTCTCCAAAAAACCTCACGCATAGTTTCTGGTGTTTTGCTGCTCTGCGGCATATGATAACACCAGAAACCATCGGCTACGCGCGGACGTTAAATGACATACCACTCGAATACCCCTTCACTTTGCAAATAAAAAAGTTCATAACATTTACCAATGAATAGAACGAGTATGGGACAAAATTTTCATTTCAAAAAAACACTCCTTATCACGATGATCATTTCTCTCAGTATCAGTGCGCTGATCGGAATTTTCGTTTTCCTGCTTGGAGATTTTGGTGACACTGAATTTAGCTTGCTCATGACTACCTTAACTATAGGAGGGTACAGTTTAACCGGTCTCTGCTGTTCTGTTCTGTATGAAAGAAGAAAATTCATCCCACTCGCATTATCTGGAATGGCGATCTCCATTATCGGTTTTCTGTATACCGTACTGGTAATCTGGGAAGTCTTTGATCTATATGGTGATTCTACGTGGAAAGCTTTAATCATATTCATCATTCTTGCTGCAAGCACTGCACATTCCTGTTTACTCTTACTCATCAAGTCTGAAAAATCATTCGTCCGTATCGCTTTATCGGCAACAGTAATTTTCACTTCAATTGTCGCGATAATGTTTATAATACTTGTGCTTAATGAAGCTCATGATATGGGTGAATTTTATTTTAGATTGCTAGGAGTATTCGCGATCTTAGATGTTCTCGGAACGATAGTTACTCCAATTCTGAATAAAGTCTATTCGATACAACGTTAAATTTTGCTCTTCATGATTGTAAGCGGGGGTGTTCTGCGTCCTGCGCAAGGGAACGCTGTGCTTTCGCTCCACTGCGTTATACTCACTTTCATATAACAAGGAATAGACGGTATGGGCTCGGCTATCTCCCACTAAGATTTTTGCTCCGCAATCCATCAGATATCCTGCTCCGCTAAACGAAATAAAAATTTCTACTTTTAACAACAAAAAATCATTATGATAAAAATCAGACTACAAAAAATAAGTGATGCAGAAAGATTCTATGAAATTTTAGGCAATCCTCATTTTACTTACTTTAATGTGCAACCAAAATCTATCAAAGATGAAAGAAAATGGTTAGCAGAAAACCCAAAACGCAGAAAAAATAATACTGAATGGAATTACACAATAATGAATGATGATGAAATTATTGGCGCTATCGGAGTAAAGATTAATTTGCATAGAAATCACATCGGTGAAATTGGATACTTTTTAGATGAAAAGTTTTGGGGTAAAGGAATTGCAACGCAAGCAGTAAAATTAGTAGAAAATATTTGTTTTAAAAAATTGAAATTAACAAGACTCGAAATTGTAGTGCAACCAAAAAATGAAGGTAGCAAAAAAGTAGCAATAAAAAATAAATATCTTAAAGAAGGATTGCTTAAAAAGGTACTTAAATATAAAGATGGTTCAATGAAAGATTGTTTTTTGTATGCAAAAGTACTATAAGTCCCGAGAATTTTTTACATCACCCAACACGGCCAGCCCAAAACGTTCAACTAAAATAATCTATGAATAGACCACAAGTCAAAGTCGCCTGCGGAGCTCTGATTGTACGGGGAAAGACATTTGTGGCGGTTCAGCAGGCAAAAGAATATATCAAAGGAAAGTGGGATATCCCTATAGGAAAGTTGGAATACAACGAGGATATTTTGAACTGCGTTAGGCGAGAAGTAAAGGAGGAAACGGGTCTTCGAATAAAATTGACAGGGGTACTTGGTCTCTATCAGCAAAAGAGCGCAATTGGTAATAATATTGTTAAAATTATTTTTACCGCGACCACGAAATCGACTAAATTTATATATCCTCAGCACGAGATCATGAATGTGCAATGGATCAGCTTCAGTGAGTGCTTATCACTACCCAAAGCCCAGCTTCGAAGCCCGGACATGAAACACATGGTTCAAGATTACCGGAAACGCGGCGACTTTGACTTGAGCATTGTCCATTCGTTAGGTTTTACGAAACGAACGTAACGCACTTCGCACAACTTAAAAATGACAAAATAGACAGACAATATGCTTTTTAATTCAATAAGCTTTGCGATATTTTTGCCAATTATTTTTATACTTTACTGGTTTGCGACAAAAAGAAATTTAAGACTCCAAAACATTTTATTGCTCGTTTCAAGCTATTTTTTTTATGCTTGCTGGGACTGGCGGTTTATGTTTTTACTTATTTTCTCGACCTTACTGGACTACTATACAGGTATTAAAATACATGAAGCTACAAGGCGGAGAAAGAAATTATGTTGGTTATGGCTAAGTATTGGAATCAATTTAGGTTTTCTTGGAGTTTTTAAATACTACAACTTTTTTGCTGATTCATTTGCTGATGGACTATCTCTATTAGGATTGAAGGCAAATTTAGGTTCTTTACAAGTGATATTGCCTGTTGGTATTTCTTTTTATACTTTTCATGGCTTATCCTATGTTCTTGACCTCTATAAAAACCGAATAAAACCTGAAAGAAACTTTATCAACTATTCTGTTTTTGTTAGCTTTTTCCCTTTGCTCGTAGCTGGACCAATAGAAAGAGCAACGCATCTTTTGCCTCAAATTCTCAAAAAAAGGGAGTTCGATTATTCAAAAGCGGTTGATGGGTTGCGACAAATATTGTGGGGCTTATTTAAAAAAATTGTCATAGCTGACAACTGTGCAGAATATGCAAATACAATTTTCAATAATTCTACTGACTATTCTGGAAGTACGCTTGTTTTGGGTGCATTGTTTTTTACTTTTCAAATCTATTGTGACTTTTCAGGTTACTCTGATATTGCATTGGGAACAGCCCGACTATTTGGCATAGACCTTTTAAGAAACTTTGCTTTTCCGTATTTCTCAAGAGACATTGCCGAATTTTGGAGACGTTGGCACATTTCACTATCCTCTTGGTTTAAAGATTATCTCTACATTCCATTAGGAGGAAGTAAGGGTGGTATGTGGATGAAGATTCGTAATACTTTTATCATTTTTTTAGTAAGTGGTTTTTGGCACGGTGCTAATTGGACCTTTATTGTTTGGGGGTTTCTCAATGCTTTATATATAATGCCTTCAATTATTTTCAATACACATAGAAACAATCTTGATATTGTGGCAAGAGGTAAATATTTACCAACAATACGAGAATTTTTTGCTATTGGAATTACTTTTGGCTTAACTGTATTTGCTTGGATTTTCTTTCGTGCCGCAAATGTTACACATGCTTTTAGTTATATCTCTGAAATATTTTCAAGTTCATTGTTAACAATGCCCGATTTTCCAGGGATTGGGAAAGTAATGCCAATAGTTTTTCTGACAAGTGTATTTTTGATCGTTGAATGGCTTGGGAGAGAACAACAATATGCAATCGCACATTTAGGAACAAAATGGTACAAACCTTTTAGATGGACGATGTATTACATTATCATTTTGGCCATTTATATTTTTGCAGGTTCAGAACAACAATTCATTTATTTTCAGTTTTAATGTCATGAAGAAATTTATAAATACATTAACGCTTTTCTCACTCTCTGCGTTAATTATAATAGTACTTTGTGAGATATTTATACCTGTTACAGTATTTTTTTATAGACCCTGGGAGGCCATATCATTTTCAAAAATCCCCGCCAATGCTCCTTTTTACACTAACGCAACCCTTACTATGAATTCTGTTGGCGATTTATGCCATCACACTGAAAATTCCATTATAAAAAATGAATCCTGGAAAACTGATGAGTTAGGATTTAGAAATGATAATTATATAAAGAGTGCGGATATATTAATCATTGGCGATTCATATATTGCAGGTAGTGGTTTAACTCAAACAAATACAATTAGTAATCAAGTAATGAAAATGGATGACAATTTGAAGGTTTATAATATGGCACCGAGTTCATTTTCACAATTTGACAAACTAGTAAAGCTAGGAAGAATACATAAACCAAAACAAATAATTTTTTCAATAGCTGAAAGAAATATTCCTAGTGAAATCAAATATTATATTCCTCATTCCAAAAAGGAAACCATTCAAAACATACTAAATTACAATGGTCTTAACGCTTATATTGATAAAATTATTAAGGTATATCCGCTTAAATGGATCAAGGCCAGGGCCAAAAATGCCAAAGGAATAGGAACCGAAGGTATCAATGATTCCAAAATGTATTTTTTCCAAGGATCCAATCAAAAACATGAAGAAGAGGATTTAATAAATACCGTCAATACGTTAATTTCATATAAGGAGTATTGTGATTCTCTTGGAATAGAATTCCTGTTTTTACCTATGCCTGACAAAGAAACAGTTTATTACGAACTTGTTCCTTTTAGCGAACAACCAAATTATTTATTTCAATTAGATTCGTTATTAAAGAGCAATGGCGTATCGACGATAAACACACTAAGAATTTATAACGACTATAGAAGAGAAAATGATAATTTGTTATACCATCTTGACGACACTCACTGGAATTCAAATGCTACGGAATTGATTTCAAAGGAAATTGTTAGATTAGTTAATCAAAATGAATAAAGCACATGGCGGTAACAAAGGTTAGATGAAATAATTTTTTGGATTCAATTTTTACCGACAAAAAGAAGAGGTTGAACAGGCCAAATGGTTCACAAAAGAGGAATTGCTCAAGGAGCTGAATAATGCCTCCGAACCCTGGAGCGCGCCATGCCATTTTTGAAATTGACAAAACACATAAAATCACTTATAACAATGGTTGAGGTTAGCAAGAAATACACAGCCATCATGAAAGAAAAAAAGAGGAAGCAGCCCGGAGTGCTTGTGGCGCGTTTTGCCCTGGTCCTTCTGATAATCTTGGGCAGTTTTTGGGTATCTGCGGGCGTTCATGCCACGTCTGGCATCAATAAGGAAATATCATATGCCGGCGTCCTCAAGTCAGCTGCTGGGATCATTGTTGCTGATGGAAGCTACGATATGGTCTTCAATATATATGATACTGACGAAACGGTGCTATGGACCGGGCAGTATACCGCTTTGAACGGCAATCCAGTGCGAGTAAAAGGAGGGAATTTCGAGGTATTGCTTGGTTCAGGGACCGGAAATGACATCGCGGTCGATTTCACTCAGGATGAGTATTATCTCGGACTCACGATCGGGACAGACAGTGAAATGACCCCGCGCCAGAAATTCGGTTCCGCTCCGTACGCCTTTAATGCTGATGCAGTTGACGGCACAAGTATCTATAAGGTCATTGGAGACCCGAATGGCGTCCAAAGCGGAACTGTGGGTGATATTGCGTTGGACATGACAAATACTACGCTCTATATCAAGATTTCCGGCATCAAGACGACCAGTGGATGGGCCGCGCTATCAGGAACAACAGCGGCAGAAACCGGCGATATCACCTCTCCGACCGATGGCGTGACCATTACCGGCGGGACCGGTGCTGTATTCGGTGACGGAGTTACCATTTCCATTGCCAATGCCGACGGCACGCAGACCGGACTGCTTTCTTCCACTGACCATGCTATTTTCAGCGCAAAAGAGGATGCACTCACCTTCTCCGGACCGCTCTCCCGCGATGCAGATGTTGTTTCGCTGGTCATGGCCGATGCGTCAAATGATGGATACTTGGATGCGGGCGATTGGAGCTCCTTCAACGCCAAGGAAAACGCATTGACCTTCTCCGGACCAGTCTCCCGAGTTGGCGATACGATATCAATTACCCAAGCTGACGGATCCACGGATGGATATCTGAGTTTTGGCGACTGGACAGCCTTCAGTACTAAAGAAGATGCACTCACCTTCTCCGGGCCGCTCTCCCGTACTGACGATACGATCTCTCTGCACATCGCTGATGTGTCAAATGACGGATACCTGGGTGCAAGCGATTGGGCTGCCTTCAGTGCAAAGGAAAACGCACTCACCTTCTCCGGGCCGATATCTCGAATTGCCGATACAATTTCAGTGGATCAGGCTGACGGATCCACGGATGGGTATCTGGCGTTTGGCGACTGGACGAGCTTCAGTGCTAAAGAAGATGCACTCACCTTCTCCGGGCCGCTCTCCCGCGATGCAGATGTTGTTTCGCTGGTCATGGCCGATGCGTCAAATGACGGATATTTGGATGCGAGCGATTGGAGCGCCTTCAATAGCAAAGTTTCCTCGCAATGGACGACCGATGGTCCGGCCATTACGTATGACGGGTATGTCGGTATTGGCGCAGCAGAGCCAAGCGCGCAATTGCATTTAGGCGCCGGGACGGCAACTGCCGGTACTGCCTCATTGAAAATAGACGTGGGGGTCCTTCTGGATGCCGCTGAAATAGGGGCGATCGAATTCGATGGGGCGAGCCTGTACTACACGGACAGCGACGGGGAACGGCATACGCTGGCAAAGGATGAGGTGCTTTTCAACACGCCGATTTATTCTTCAACCATCACCTACCAGCACGCTAGGGATCCGGAAGAGTTGGATGGTACCGCCAGCTACACCCATGCTTCCTTCGCCACATACGGGATGTATGAGCAAATGACCGCAGATACCACGGTATCCGCCATAAAAGCGAACGTATGGTGCAATAACGCCTCACGCGACATCACCTTCAAAGTCTTTGTGCGAGACACGACCGCAGTCTTCAACCCGGATTCCGTTACCCCGACATATTCAGGAACCATCAGCGCCGCGTCCATGCCGCACAGTTCAACATCAGGCGGCTCCCTCTTTACAATGACCGATTCCATCACGGCTCTGGAGGGGCAATACCTCTTTGTGCTGTGGGAGTCAACTGTTGGCGGAGAAGTGACGATCGCGCACTTCTCGACCGTATCATCAAGTCCGAGCCGGCACGGATTCATAGCCGGAGCGACAAACACGAACTTCTTCGTCACATCACCACCGACCTATTACGCGGCGACGTTCAGGGTCTATGGGGATACGGACATAACAAGAACGACCGTCACGGTTGCTGGCGTCGAACAATTTTCAAATACGGGATTTGAAACAGCAGGCGCGGGCGGCAGTGATATCTGGGCGAACTGGGCTGAAACAATCATGAGTGGTGGGACCATTGCCGATGAAACAACCTCCGTGCATGCCGGCTCTCATGCGGCGAAGTTGACATCGTCCGGCATCAATTGGTTCTCTCCTCAATTGACCTACAACTCTTTCGCAGTGACTCCTGGCCAACTGTATCAACTTTCCTTTTGGACCAGGGGCGACGGAACACATGCCGGCAAATACTCGCTTCTTGATGCGACGCACAGCACATATATCAATAGTTCCAGCGGCGGTCTCACCACCGGAGTCACGGGAACGACCTATACGCAGGTCACGACGACATTTGAAGCTCCTGCCGATTGTACTGCAGTAACGTTCATTTTCGTTCCGGACAATACTGCTGCGAGTTACGTAGCCTACTTTGACGATATCTCCTTGAAGCTATTGACCGATGTTGAGGAGCTCGTGCCGCTCAGTATCGAGACGATCTTCAACAACTTGCCCAGCACGGCAATAACCTTCAGCGATCCCGATGACGTCATGACGTCCACGAATGTCCGCGACGCCATTATCGAAGCTTATAATCACAACCCGGCAGCAGAAATCGTCGCTCCTCAGATCGTGCTCCCAGACACAATTTATGCGGTTGTCGGTGACAAATTACAGTTGTATGTCCGTGGGATGATCGAAGCGCAAAATCCGTATAATCTTCCGTACGTGATCACGTGCGCTGTTGGTTCATCATACCCAAGGTATTTTGAATACACCCCTGTTGAAGCGAATGTGGGGACGACGGACTTCACGGTGACAGTGTACAATTATGATTACAGCATACTCGCAACCAAAACGGTCGACCTCGTAACGGTGAATCCAACCGGCGAGCCGGTGGCGAACAAGAATATCCTCGTTGTCGGAGACTCGGTGACGGCCACCGGAACGTGGCCGACGGAATTGTACCGAAGGCTCACGCAAAGCGGCGGATCGCCAGCCGGACTCGGCTACGGCAACATCAGTTTCATTGGCGAAAAAGCGATGTCTGCATACCCAACACAAGCCTACACCGGAAACGGCGGTTGGACATTTGCCAATTATAATGGAACGTCCGGTATTACAAATGGCCACGTGCTCACCGGAACCTTTGATAAGGACAAGACCGATGTCACTTCAGCATGGCTCGATACCAACGGCCACTATTGGTATATCGTATCTGTCACGGGAGGACTCAAGATCTACGGCTCCTATACGCTGCCAGCCTCTGGAACGCTGACGCATGTCTCCGGCGCTACGCATACCGCAGATATCGTCTACACAAGCG
Organism: Patescibacteria group bacterium; assembly: GCA_041671225.1. Taxonomy (GTDB): domain Bacteria; phylum Patescibacteriota; class Patescibacteriia; order JBAZBY01; family JBAZBY01; genus JBAZBY01. The sequence goes on along the minus strand of JBAZBY010000001.1, from coordinate 574,979 downwards.
CGACAACCGAACCCCAAAGCCCATTCTGGGATTCCGGCGCTGATGAGATGTCATTCTCGTCCTGGGTCACACGGCATGGCTATTCCGGCATCGATGCCGCATACATCATACTCGGCTGGAACAGCAACAGCGTTCCAAACGCAACGGACTTCACGACCTACATGACAGATGTCACTGCATTCCTCGATAAGCTGCACGCTGAATACCCGAGCGCCATAGCAAGGATCATAGGGATTCATCTTCCATCTGTGGACGGCGGCCTAGGCACGAACTATGGAGCGAACGGAGGATATTCAAATTATTACGGAATGATCCGGGCGGCCAACGCGATGAATGATGCCTACCAAGACCTGGCAAATTCGGCTACATACAGTTCTTGGGTGAAGTTCACATCACTTGCACCGGAATTTGACTCCGAGAATAATTATCCGCAGACCGACGTTGCGGTGAACACGCGCAGTGCAACGACGGAAAAGCGAGAAACGAACGGCCTGCACCCGCTCACGGAAGGATACTACCAAATGGCTGATGTCGTGTACCGCGAGTTCGTCAACACCTTTGTTTCTGATTAATCACGTATGAAAATGAAAAGAATTGAGCAATTTGCAAAGAACATGAAAGCGACAAATCCGTCAGTACTCGCACAGCCATCACCAAAAAAACCGAACAAAAGAAAAAGGACGTATGCGATCCTGCTCGGTATACTGATCATAGGCCTGATCGCAGTATCCGGCTATTACTACTGGCAATTCAAGCAGGCAAACGAGGATACGACTGAGGCAAGCCAGAAAGAAACACAGAACCTCGTCGCTGAGGTGTCAAAGATATTCGCATTACCCGAGGGCATCGACCCGACCGTGGCGACGGTGAGCAACAAGGATCAATTGCAGGATCAGGATTTTTTCAAGAACGCGGAGAACGGGGATAAAATCCTCATCTATGCCAGCTCAAAGATGGCCATTCTCTACAGGCCGAGCGCAAAAAAAATAATCAAAGTTGCGCCGCTTGTCTTGGATCAAACTGAAACAAATTCGTCGCCTTTGACAAATACATCAGGTTTGCAAGGCACGACGAACACCGATCAATCCGCCCCCTAGACACCGATGTTTTGTAATCACGTAGAGAGCAGTATGGATGGCGATAGTGGACATATGGCAAAGCATCTATGACGTTCAAACGAATCATGGTCGCATGCGCGTTGTTGGGAATTGCACTCCCGTTCGCAAGCCTTGCTGCCACAATGAGCAGCCAGAACTACGTTGTTGACTTCAGCCGCATCGGCGCGGACCAGCTTTTTGCTGTCAGTGATGGCACATCGGAGCATTATTCGGTCATTCCCGCTGACAATACCATTGCCGATCAGAATACCAATACACCTCCAGCGAACACGAATAGCGCAAAGCCACGCAAAGACCAGCGTGATGTCTTTGAACAAGCCCAAACCGAGGTGGGCGGGAGCATTCAGGATGAGAACGTCAATGGTTCTGCGCCGCCGCCATCATCAGACACGTCCCCTGCGACCGATAGCGCAAAAACATCATCCTCCTGGCGGGAAGAATGGGCTCGAATTGCCGTCATTCTTTCGTTCGCATGGCTGCTGACCGTGGTTGTCATCGCGCTAAAGAAAAAAAAGCTCGTCGGCCCGTGGCGGGAATATAATATACGATGATGCTGAGAGCATCAGCCTGCATGAACAATATATTCTCATAACATAAGAAAATCATATGAACGACCAAACGATCAAGTCAACCGGCTGTTGCGACCCTTTTGATCCTGCACCGTGGCAGGAAAAAGAAATCACATGGAACAACAAGATCTTTGTGAAGGACCATGTCACAAGCTTTTTGCACATCCCGCTCAATATGGGGAACAAAATAACATCAAACATGGCCCTGATCGAAAAGGCGAATGCAAAAGCGCCGTACCAATTGATGCTCACGGATGAAAAATCCATGTGGGGCTCGGATATCTATATTGACGTTTCCAAGGATGTGCCGGGCGCGCAAATGGCGACGCTATCCGGAACATTCCTCACAAAGGTCTTTGAAGGGCCATATAAGAATGCCGGAAAGTGGGCGCAGGAAATGAAGGAATACGTTGAGAAAAAGGGGGAAAAGATGACGAAGCTGTACTTCTCATACACCACGTGCCCCAAATGCGCCAAGGCGTATGGCAAGAACTACGTGGTGCTGTTCGCACAGATTAGTCAATAAAATTTCTCAGATGAAAAAAATACTACTATTCAATGCGCTGTTTTTATTGGTTCTCGCGATTTTGATTGGCATCATCTATCGAAGCACAGACTCATCAGAACCAGAACTTATTACGCTCAGTATTTATGCGAGAGGTGATGCTACCGAGCCACCGCCGATTGCAGATGAATGCTTGCAGAGAATGGGAGATTATATAGAAAAATCAATGGAGTTGGCGCGTGAAGTTGAGGGCGGCCAATCAGTTACCAGCTGTGCTTTGGTTGAAAGTCGCGTTGGCCACAGTGAACGTGATTGCGGCGGCGAACTTACAGCAGGTGGTTGCTCAATCTGCAAAATCCACTGTTATGCGCCTTAATGCTTCGCATGAGCAGATATCGTAGAAAGAATTTCCTGTCACATCGGTGCTAAGATAACCCCGGATTCTTTATCTTTGCGGCGCGGCATCGTAGCCGAGTTTTTTGATGGCGGCAATGATGGTTTCCATGGAAACCTTTCCCGGATCATACTGCACTGTTGTTCGCGCTTTTGCATAATCCGTTTCTGCCTTGGCAACCCCTGGAAGGTCTTCCAGATCGCCGTCGATGGCCATACTGCATGAAACGCAATGCATGCCGGTTATGGCGAGCGTTGCCGTATCTCCGCGTGCTGGTCGTTCTTTTGAACCGAACATATTAAATGACCTCCATAACGCCGGTGTACATCCCCATGGAGCAGGAGTACGTATACTTCCCCGTCTTCTCCGGCGTGAAGGTGACGCTCTCCTGATCGACCGGGTCAAGAAAGACGTTAATATTGAATGCGCGGAAAGTGAATGCAACAGCGCATGAATACACGCCTTTACTCTCCAGATCCAATTGCACGGGGATCCCCTGTTTCACGGTGAATCGCGAAGGGCTGTACCCGCCGGAAAGCACATCGATATGCACCCGCTGAACGCCATTTTCGTTGACGACCGAGTCCTGTTCCTTTTCTGACGAATCCTGCTTCTGCATCGCCGCAAATGCCTTGCTGAAGGTTATCGGCGAATCGAGCACATTAAGGATGCCGTTGATGCTATAAAGCGCGAGGCCAATGAGCAAAATTGCCGCAGCTTTCTGGAATAACCCATGCACCATTTCTGAGAGCTTCGACGTCAGAACGCCGAGAATGGTGAATAGCGGCGACGTGCCGAGGACGAAGAAAAACATGATGAGCGCTCCGGCCACTGGGCTCCCGCTGGTCACGGCGACCACTTCCATCGCCTGCGTCACTCCGCAAGGGATGAAGATCGTGAGGAAACCAAGGAACGCCGGCGCAAAAAGCGAGCTTCTCTTTGAAGACTTCCGTATATAGCGCTGCAAGAACCTCGGCGGCTGAAAGGCGAGAAAACGGAATACGGGGCTCACGTTAAGGAGATTCATCGCGGTTGCAAACATGAACAATGCCGCTGCGAGCTGGAAGGCAAGCCTGATATTGAGGCCAATGGTGAGCTTTGTCCCCAGCCAGCCGAGGAAGAAGCCGAATATCGTATGTATAATGAGTTTAGCGACCAAAAACATCACGACCGGCAAGATATCCATCGCGTCAAAGGAACGCGGGGCATGCGCGGAATCTTTGGAATCCAAAGCGCGGTCATGTTCTTTCTGGTTTGCAATGACGCCGGCGAGCAACCCGCCCTGCACGGCAAGACATGCGAGTCCGCCTGTTGTAAGACCTGTAAAAAAGAAGATCCAATAATTCATGTTAAAGCGTGAATCTTTTAAGTCGAAGCGCATTCAGCACCACAGAGATGCTTGAGAGCGCCATGGCAGCGCTCGCGAACACCGGGCTGATGGATATCCCCCAGAGCGGCACGAGCGCGCCCATGGCGACGGGAATGAGGAGGATATTGTACCCGAACGCCCAGCCGAGGTTCTGCCAGATGTTGCGCATAGTCGCGCGGGAGAGCGCAACGAGCGACGGCACGAGGCGGAGGTTGTTCTGGAGCAGGACCACGCCGGCCGTGCCGATCGCCACATCGGTTCCTGCACCCATCGCGATCCCGAGGTCCGCGGCGGCAAGCGCCGGAGCGTCATTGATGCCATCGCCCACCATCGCCACAGCGCCCTTTCCGCTGAGTTCCTTGACGCGCTGTTCCTTCTCCTGCGGGAGGACGCGGGCGATCACATCCGTAATCCCGAGTTCCTTTTGCACGGACCTGGCGGCGTCATCCGTATCTCCAGTGAGCATCACCGAACGAATGCCGCGCTTCGTGAGCATTGCGATGACGTCTTTGGCTTCTGCACGAATAGTGTCCGCTATCGCAAAAAGAGCGATCGCGCGTTTCCCCTCGCTCACATAGACGCGCGAGCCGCGGATATCTCCTCCTGTCCACTCTGCGGGGATCGTCGCTCCGTGTTCCTCAAGGAACGCTGCCGTGCCGATGAAGAGCTCACCGGCAGCATCCTGCACGCGGATCCCTTTGCCCGGTATGTCCTGAATGTCCGTTGAACCCTCATACGATTCTATCCTTTTGGATGCGATGAATGCCGCAATGGCCTTGGCAAGCGGATGGGCCGAGCGTTCTTCTGCCGCCCGGACGCGCGCAAGGATCGCCTTTTGTTCGCCGTCTGCGATGCCTTCTGCGACGCGCATGACCTGCACGCTCGGCTTGCCGTCTGTGAGTGTGCCGGTCTTATCGAACACGACCGTGCGGATATGCCTGCCGCGCTCAAGGGCATCCGCATTCTTGATGAGGATCCCGAGTTCCGAGCCTCTGCCGATGCCGACCATGATGGACGTCGGCGTTGCAAGCCCCAGCGCGCACGGACACGCGATGATGAGAACAGTGATCATGCTCACGATCGCATGAGGAAATGCCGGTTCCGACCCGAACGCGAGCCACAAACCGAATGTGACGAGCGAAAGCGCGATGACTGCCGGCACGAAGTACGCGGAGATCGCGTCAGCAAGATTCTGGATGGGCGGGCGCGACCCCTGGGCCTCTTCCACAAGCCTGACGATCTGGGCAAGCATCGTCTCTTTCCCCACGCGTTCCGCGCGCATATCGAACGCTCCGCTCGTATTGATGGTCGCCCCGATCACCATATCGCCCTCGTTCTTCTCAACCGGCAGGCTTTCTCCTGTCACCATGCTTTCATCCACGGCTGACGTTCCAGAGAGCACCACGCCGTCCACTGGCACCTTCTCTCCAGGCTTCACGAGCATGCGGTCGCCTCTTGTCACTTCCGTCACCGGAAGATCCGTGAATGCCCCATTGCGGAACACGTGAGCGGTCTTCGCTTCCAGATTGAGGAGGCGCTTGATCGCCGTTGCCGCCTGCCCTTTTGCGCGGAGTTCAAGGAATTTGCCAAGCAGAACGAGCGTGATGATGGCAGCTGCAGTCTCAAAATACATGAGATCCTCGATGCCGTATCGCTCAAATGTGCTGCGAAAGACAACAAAAGCGACGGATGCGCCGTACGCGACCGTGGTGCCGAGCGCGATGAGCGTATCCATGTTCGCCGTCTTCGATTTAAGCGCAGACCACGCGCTGAGAAAGAATTGCGATCCAGCCCAGAACTGCACGGGAGTGGCAAAGAGCAGCATGAACCACGGGTTCGTAAGAAAAGATGGCGCTTGCGGAAGCATCGCGCCAAAAATCAACAATAAAGAAAGCGGGATCGCCACAGCGAGCTTCACGCGCAGGCGCTTGAGCTCCGCGTTCCGTTCCTGCTCGGAAAGATCACCATGATCGTGCACGCCGATGTGGGCTTTGTACCCCATCTTCTGCACCGCCATGCCGATGCCCTTCTCGTGCGCATGATGCGGGTCAAAGACCACCGTTGCCTGCGCATTGCCATAATTCACCGCAGCGTCGGAAACGCCCGGCATTTTCTTGAGCTTCCGGGAGATATTCGCCGCGCAGCTTGCGCAGTGCATTCCGGAAACGTGAAATGAGATCGTTCGTTGTTCAGACATAACGTTGCACATTTCTGCGGAATTGTGTTTTGCATCCCGCCGCGCAGAAATAATATCGCACGCCCTTATAGGCAAACGCGGCACCGGCTGTCTTTGGTGAGACGCGCATCCCGCATACGGGATCCTTCACGATAGGCGTCAGGTCCTTCATGCGTCGGGTAAATTCGTCCGATTTTTTCCCCTGAGAACGTTCAATAAGAACATCCCGCATGGCTTCGCTTGCTTTGGTAAAATTCTTGTGTGCGAGCCGATAGGTGATATGTTTACCGTTCCGCTCTTGCGTCACTGCTCCTGCATCGCGAAGGATCTTCAGATGCTGGCTTAAGTTCGCCTGCGGCAAGCCCAGCATTTCCTGCATGCCCCCAACTGTCACAGAACCTTCTTTGAGTAAATGGATGATCTCTAATCTCCGCGGATGCGCTAAAGCCTTGAGAAGCTGCGCGTGAAGGTGAAAGAATTCTTCATACATATTCGATATTGCGAATATATACTACTTTGCGTAGTAGGTCTAGAGGAGTTATCCACAAAGCATACGGAAAAACTTCTGTGGTGCTATTTGCACAGATCAATTGACGGGAATCTTTCCCTTTCCGTCAGATGAAAAAGTGAACCGGGGCAGCATAGCAGCCGCCCCGGGTACGATCATCGAAGGGAATGTCGCTTCAGCGACCGTGGTTGTGCCGGTCGGTACCAGCATACCGAACGTTGAAGTTCCCTCGCTCCCGCGGAGGCTTGCGCTGCACGGTATGCGCGTGACCAGAGATGGGTGCGCCATCCAGCATCAGAACCCCATGATCCCACGCAAGACGAGACTCGGGAACGCCGAGCTGTCTTGCGACTGCCCTCTTCTCAATCTTCTTGGACATCGCCACTCCTTCTTCGCAAAAGGAACCACAAGGGGAAATAAACCCCCTCTTTGCTACTGCATACACAGCATAAAAGACGCTGCGCGCCTTGTCAAAGCTATCCTACCACTCTCAATCTTCCCATGCTATACTAAAAATATGGCAGAACAAACCAGCAAACTTGGAGAAAAACTCTTGGGATGGGAATTTCCGGAATATCCTGACCGCGAACGCAGCGTTGGCAGCTGGCTCGCTTTAGGCGTGGTAGGCGTTGTACTCTTTATTATCGCCCTCGCAACAAGCAATTTTCTCTTTGCAGTGATACTTATTTTGGTAGGCATCATCTACTTCATGCAGGCGCGTAATCATCCCAGGTTAGTGAAATTTGGAGTGCATGAAGATGGCATCACCCTCGGAGATGATGAATACCGCTTTGAGGAAATTGATCGTTTCTGGATCGTCTACAAACCCGGAAAGATACAAAATATATTCTTTCACTTCAAAAGTAATCTGCGTCCATATCTTTCCATCCCACTGGAAGATACCAACCCACTCCGCATCCGGGATATGCTGAGGCGCTACCTCTTTGAGGATCTTGAAAGAGAAGAAGAGCCCGTCACTGAAGAAATAGCCCGAGAACTCAAGATCTAGCGAACAAAAGATTCACTTCCCTATTTCATTACCCGGCCTCTTAGACGCCGAGCTTGATTTGTATTGTGTACGATCCCTTCCGGCTCTGCATGAGTGAACATGAAAGACGCTCGGAGTATTATTTCACTCTATCTTGCGCAAAATGGTTCTTCACGTTGTTGATTACCTCATCGAGTGAAATATTCGTTTTGACATAATAATCCAGAACACCGAGCTCAGCGGCTTTTCGTTGCATTGACTTGTCATCCATATTCGAAAGCACAAAAACTGCAACATCCTTGCCCCACGTATCATTGCGAAGTTGGCGGAGGATCTCAAGACCGTGCAATTTTGGCATAATGAGATCCAATAAAATGAGATCTGGATGTTTTTCCAGTGCAATACGAACCGCTGCATCCCCTTCTGACGCTGTGAGAAGAGAATATCCTTCCTTTTCAAAAAGGTTTTGCAATGCTTCTCGAATCGGAGCTTCGTCTTCTACAATAAGAATTGTTTTTGGCATATCTATTTTCTATAGTGTAAAGTACTTTTTGTTCGTATCTTCATGATGCTGCGTGCGTGACGTTGGTTATCCTTTCCAATGCCTCTCCCGAATCTGCTTTTTAAGCTCTCCCACCTGCTTCTCGTGCAATTCGATGAAATGATTATACTCGCCGGCAATACGTTCGAACGTCTTATTGGCATGCATATGAATCCTTCGCCTCCCGAGATCGCGGTCTTCAGTTGATTCCGCTTTCTCAACTCGTGTGAGCTGTTCATACAGACCTGCAAGGGGATGCAAGATCTGTTTGTGCAGCATGACGAACAGCACTATGATGGCCAAAAAGAACAACACGCCGGTCACGGCAAGGATGGAAAAAATATCGTTCTGTACGGAAAGGATGGTTCGCTTTGGTACTTCTGCGCTGTATGCGATCTCTGCGAACCCGCGCGCTCCGGAACCGTCCTGCAGGTCGATCGGGATGCGCGCGACATACAGGCTGCCGAGCCCCCTATCCCATTCCGGTAGCTGCTCTTGATCGGTCATCAGATGCAATGTCGCTTCATGCTGTGAGAGAGCGCGCTGCTGCTCTTCTGTGAGCGCAGGATGCGCGCCTGTGAGCCGCGCGAGATCCGAGGCGGCGATATATCCATCGCTGTACACAATATTAACGCGCCGCACGTTATCAGCGGCGAATGTTTCAAGAAAATTCTGCATTTCTTCCTCCCCCTGTGTATTCTGCATATCGAAGGCCGCGCTCGTCAGGTGCTCGTCGATCTCATGCTGTACAAAATTCTCAATAAATGGCAGGTTGGAGTTGATGATGCGCTGTTCTAAATGCATATTGGTCTGGATGCCAAGATAACTCATGACGGAAGCAGCCACAAAATAACTTACAAGCATGAAGAGTTGGAGGCTGCCGCCGACATCGATGCGGCGGAAGCCATATGCTCCTGTTGCAAAGAAAAGGAATGCCATTGTCGCAAAAAACCCCCGCAAAATGAGGAGGATCGGGAAAGATATGAAAAGCATCAGGGCAACGGCAATGAGTGCAGCAAGGGAACAAAGGATCCCTATGTTCAAATACCTGATTGCGCTGCGATACTCCTTTGCAACTGCATCATGCTGAAGGTGACGGATCGCAGTAGCTACCATGAAGACACCCAAAATAATGGCAAGCGGACCGGCCCAGGTATCCACAAGATATGAGGAAAGATTTATTTTCTGGAGTTCATGAACGGTATCGAAGACCCATATCGCCACAGACCCATAGACACCGAGCAGAATGCCGATCGCCATACGCTGAAAATATCCTTGCACCGGAGCGCGAAAACGATGCTGCGCAAGGATCGTATAAAAAAAGGCGATGACGCCGCTTGCGAGAACGGTCACACCGAGAAAGTGTATGAGGGCGATCTGATTAGGGAACATAATGGAGTGTCCTGCTTATTTCCTTGCCTGCTCGTCGATGTGAAAGAATTTCACCAGATCCTGATTGATGACATGGCTTGCGCGTTTCCCCGCCAGCGCATCCTTCACTCTGTCAACAACCTGTTGCGGCGTGTAATCAGCTTTTACGATGACATCATATGCGCCAAACCACAATGCCTTCTGCACGGTCACATCATCCCCAAAATTCGTGATAACGAGTATAGGAACAGCTGCTGTTATTTTTTCATCTTTAAGAGCCTTAATGGCGGCATGACCGTCCACTTTTGGCATAAGAATATCCATAAGAACCAAGTCCGGCTTCTCATGCTTCACTTCCTGAACGACATTGCCCGCGTCCTCATGCGCGTATACGCCATATCCTGAACTCTTCAGCTTTATCTCATACATCTCACGAATCGTTTTATCGTCCTCGTAAATAGAGATATTCTTTCGATCAATGTCATTATTCATATCGCAATGCATCAAGTGGATTAATCTTCGCCGCACGGCGTGCAGGATACAGCCCAGTGATGAAGCCAACGACCAAGATGACGCCGATGATCATGAGCAAGAACGACAGCGGGATGGCAAACAGATCGACCTCTTGCCCGCCCAAGCGTCGCGCAAGGTTATTGATCAGGAGATTCACGAGCTGCCCGCCGCCAACGCCAATAGCAAGCCCCAGCCCTCCGCCCAGAAATGCGATCAATATGGATTCAGCCATGAACAGCGTGTACACATCCCTGCTGGTCGTGCCAAGGGATTTCATGACACCGACTTCGCGCGTGCGCTCCAGCAAAGAGACCGTAAGCGTGTTGAATGCGCCAAGAGATGCAACGAACATCGCGATCAAGCCAAACCCGGCCATGACGAATTGAAAGACGACGAATATCTGATCGATCTGGCCGACGGTATCTGCAACGGAGTCCACCTGGAATCCCTGCGCTTCAATGGCCACGCGAACTGCTGATAAATTTTCTCTGGCGTCAACCTTCACACGGGCAAGATTGATCTTGCTGATGCCGTTATCCTGAAAGATCGCGAGCGGCGCATAGGCGATGGACAAATCGTCGCTCACGATGCCGGAAATGGTCACGGGAAAATCCTTGTTTTCAAATTCCACTTCCTGCGCGGCAACTTCGCCCTGCGTCGGTTCTGTCTGCTGGACCGGAACCAAGATGCGCACATTTACCTGTTCGCCAACGAGGTCTCCGGAATTGGTGACGCCCAGGAGTTGCGCGGTCGTGTTGCTGATAACGATGGATTCCGTATCGCCCACCCCGAACGCCTCTCCAAAGATCGGCGTAACGCCCTCCAGGCTGATGTATTGCGGATCGATGCCATACAGGCCTGCATCGGTGACGGATTCGCCGCGTATGATCTGCCCGGATTGCGATACCGTGGGGCTCACGCCGACGACGTGCTCCATAGAACGGAATGACGTGAGGATCTGGTCATCGATCGCGAGCAGCGTGGAGGCGCCGGTCGTCACATCCAGAACGGTGATGGCATTCACGTCCGTCACCTGCGACACGATAATATTCTGCAGTCCGAAGCCGAGCGAGACAAGAAACACAATTGCGCCGATACCGATGGACATACCGCCGACGGTCAGAAACGAACGCAACTTATGCGATCGGAGATTGTTCCATGAAAGATATGATATATAACTGAATTTCATGCCGTCGTTTTTACCTTATTTTTCGTTTCAGGTTCCGTACTTGCCGTTTTGAATTGCCCGGTACCGGAAAGAATCACTCCGTCCCGCATATAGATGGTCTGGGATGCATAGCTCACATATTCCATGTTATGCGTGACCATAATGATGGTGATGCCCTTTTCCTCGTTCAAACGTTTGAACAGATTCATCGCATTTTCCGCGGACTCCGTATCAAGGTTGCCGGTGGGCTCGTCTGCAACGATGATGCTCGGGTCGGTGATGAGCGCGCGAGCAATCTCCACCTTCTGCTGCTGCCCTCCGGAAAGCTCGGTCGGTTCGAAGTATGCGCGGTGTTCCAATTTGAAACTTTTCAGGAGATCCAGGGCTTTCTGATTCCGTTTGGAGCGGGAAACCCCCTTGATGGCAAGCGGGAAGGCGACATTCTCCATCACATTGATGGAGCGTATCCAGTCCGGACGCTGATAGACGATGCCGATCTTTGCCAGCCGGAAACGCGCAATCTCATTCGGATTCATCTTCTCAAAATACGCATCCTCGATGCGCACCGAACCGCTGGTCGGCTTCTCAAGACCGAGCATGCTGTGGAGCAGCGTTGATTTTCCGGATCCAGACGGACCAAAAAGGATCACAAACTTCCCGCGGTCGATACTCACGCTGACATCTTTCAAGATGCGAATCGGTTCACCGCCGACGTGAAACTCTTTGATGAGATTCGTGATCTCTATGATCGGCTTTTCTGCCATAAAGATAGTCTACACTGCTTTCCATTCGGAAAACATGGTTAGTTGTTGAAAAGTGTACCCATGTTCCCCAGCCAGGAGAACGTTTCTTCAAGGTTGGCGATCACCAGTTGCAGGAATGATTGCCGCGACCTGCTGGTAAGGATGGAATAGCTGCTGGAATAAGTGGAGTTTCCCGCTTTATCCCGTGAAAAGACGCGGAAGTGATAGGTATTCGCCGGCTGCAGGCCCGAAACGACCATCAAATGATCCCGCACGCGTTCAACATTCTCATCCGTTTCCCCGCTGAAATCGTTTCCGGATAATCCTTCGCCGTATTCCACCTTCTGCGATGTGGGTTCGTTGGTGAGCCAGGAAACGATGATCTGAACCTTTGCCGCATCCCCAGAACCAATGGTATTGGATTCTGATTGCACGTTGGAAATGACCGGCGGAGTGGTGTCCTCCAATGTGCGAAATACCCCTTCATCGGATTCCGCCTTGTTGCCGAACTGGTCTTCGCCGCGGATGACGAATTTGTATTCTGTGGCATCTTCAAGGCCGTACAGTAGAACGCTGTGGTCCGTCACCAGCGCATTGTTCCCCTGCGTGCGGGATGGGATATTCTCATTGTAGTATTCCACTTCAGAAGTGGTTGCGACGTTCGTCGTCCAGCGCACTTCCGTCTCGCCCTCCGCCTTGTTCTCGGAGACATAGGTCAATACGCGCGGGAATGTCAGCGTCGTGAAGATATAGTCGTCAGAAGCGACCTGATTTTCTCCGGCATCCAGACCGCCCAATTGCACGTGATACACTGTTCCGTCGGAAAGGTTCGTCAGCTTGACGCTGTGGTTGAAGGAACGCGAACCTGACGTGTCATTCACGGTAAAGCCATAATCCGTTGTCGTGCCGTATCCCAGAGCCGTGGTTGTTTCTTTATTGGAAGTCCATGTTATCGTCGCATCATAGAGCTTGATATCGCTGATCTCAACGTCAGAGACCTTTGGCGCTTCCAGCGTCGTGAACGAATCGATGTCGGATATCTGCTCGTTCTCATCAATGTCTATGGACTTGATGCGATAGTAATACTTCGTCTCCGGCTTGAGTCCGGTCACGGCCACGCTATGCTCCTTCACCAGGTCTGCTGTTCCCTGTTCATCGCCAAGATCATCGGATGTCCCGAATTCAACATGTGAGGACGTGACGCGCTCCGTTTCCCATGTGATCGTTGCGACGAATGAATCCGGCGCTGCATCAGGCGCAACGGTGATCTCCGGTGGCGTGGTGAATCGCCCGGTCGGCACGATCTCTTCCGTATCTGATGGCTCGGAAACAGACCCAGCTGAATCAAGTGCCGCGATCTTATATGCGTACGTCGCGCCGCCTTCAAGATCCGCATCCAGATATGCCGTCGTCTTCACCGTCGCAAGGTCTTCAAAGTCGCCGTCATCCTTTGCGCGGTAGATCTCATATGTCACGGCATCTTCGCCCTCAACCAATGCGCCCGCAACACTGGAAATGTCCACTGCCGCCGGCGTCCACGTCAACGTCGTGTAATACTTCTTTGCGTCACGGTTCGATGAATCTTCGATGAACAGATCGGTCGGCGCGCTTGGCGGGGTCGTATGTGCTTCAAAACTGATAGTTGCATAACTGTCATAATCCACGTTTCCGGAATCATCAATAGCAATGAGATAGAGGGTGTTCTCCCCTTGTTGGGTTGCGGCGGCTATCGGCCCTACGCTTTCTGATGTGGTGAAACTGGTATTGCTTTCCGTGGGAATCGCATTGATCGAATAGAAATACCCGCCAATGACGATGCCTTCATCTGTTGGCGGATCCCATGCGAATGTGAAGTGATTCCTCGTATTGGTCTCCGGATCAACCGTCAAATTTGTCGGTGCTGACGGCGCACCAAGCGTCGTGAAGGTGAAATCTCCGGACTCGCCGGGGTTCCCATCCACGTCAAGCCATGTTGCATTCGCATGGTAGTCGGTATTCGGCGCAAGGCCAGAAATTGTGACAGTGTGTTCATTGACGAGATCGGACGTGCCGGTCTCGCTCCCGTATGCATCTGTTTCTCCATATTCAACAAATGATGAAGCCGGATGCTCGATGATCTGCCCCTGCTGGTCCGTATCATTCTGCGTATACCACTCGATTGTGGCAGTGGTCACCTTGGCAGTGATGGTCGGCTGGCCTGTCATTAATGGTGCAGAAGTGAATTTTCCTTCCGGCTTGATGGAAACAACGGCAGAATTACCCGATGGGGCGTTCCCGGGGCCGACAGCGCGGACGAAATAGCGGTACGTGATCGTATTATCAAGGCCGACATCCAGATATCCGGTCGTTGAGGTGCTTGCGATCGCCGCATAATTTGCCGGAGGATCTTCCGTCGGCGATGGAGCATCACAATCGCTGCTGTTCGCATCGCAACGGTAGATCACATACTCTTCAACGCCGGCGCCAACATCTTCGGGTTCGTTCCAGGTGATGGTCGCGGAGAACTTCTGTGTTGCGCGGTCAGAGGAGTCAACGGCGCGCATGTCCGTCGGGACATCCGGCGCGTTCGAGGTAAAGTCGAATTCTTCGGAAATATACGCGGTATAGTCGATGTTATTGATCGCATCCGCAGCAACGATGTACATGATATTCGTACCTTGTTGTGTTGCAGCGGAAAAACCCGGAAGCAGACGATTTGCTGTTTGCGTGCTCGTTGTCCATCCTCCGTCCGGACTCGGCGTTGCACTTCCGCCAAGGTTGGTTCCGCAGGTGCCGGCACTTGGCTCCACATTGATGGTGTAACAATACCGGACGATATCTCCAGCCTCGCAGGGCGTCTGGCCAAGACAGGTTTCCGGTAAACTCCAGGAGAAAGAAAATGCGTTCGTATCAACGGCTTCGGTCGGATTCGGCGCAAGTCCCTGTGGTGCCGTTGGCGGGGTGCCGGCGTAGTAATACGTTGCCGTGGCATATGAAGAATAATTCCCAGCGTTATCCTTTGCGCGAATAGACAACGTGTTCCCGCGCGTCTGGTATGACGTGACGCCTGAGAGCGTCCGCGGAGATGCGGCCTGGCAAGTATCCACTGCGCCATCCGCACCGGTCTTCCAGCAATATTCTGCAACGCCAGAGCCCGTATCCGCAGATGCGCTCCATGTGAACGCAAATGAATCCGTTGAGGAGTATCCTGCCGGGGACGCCGTGACGCCCGTGGGCGTCGTAGGGCCATCAGTATCCAGTTTGAATATGAAAACGCTCGCGGCAGTCGCGGTGACATTGTCGTTGAGGTCCTTGGACTTCACTTTGAGGTAGTACGTTCCTGATGTCGGCGTCGACGCTGCCTGCGTTGCAACGTTCCATGACACAAGGCCGGAACTATTCGCCGCGTAATAATTGGTGCCGCTTCTGTATGCAAGATTGGTCGCGTCGTCCGCATCATCAACCGGATCCAATGCGCTGTTGGTCCCAAAATACACATAGGACCCGTCAACGCCGATGCCTCCGCTATTCTCCGTGACCGTCCACTCAAAATACGGCGTTGCATCCCCTCCCCATGTATCCGTTGTGACCGTGGTGACCTTTGTTGCGTCGGTCCAGCCGTCTGCTTCGGACGGATTGGTGGGGGCGGTGGTATCCGCATAGTACGCCCATGTGATGTCTGCCAGCGTCGGGGTATAGACCTGATCCGATTTGAAGACCGCGCGGATCTGCCCGTAACGCGCAACCGTGGAGGCGACGCGGTAGGTATCCGTGCCGCTGATCTCCCTGTTCTCCGTGACGTCCGTCCAGCTTCCCCAATGGCTGTCGCTGGCATCTGCGGCGCATCCGGCATCGCTGCATGTGCGCGTCTGATAGGTGATGGAGGCATTTGAGACATCGGTGCTGTTGATGGTCAATCCGCCATAGCCATACAGGCCGGCACCAAAATCCGTGATCTCCGACGTCCATGTTCCGTAGGGTGCGAACGCCGTGGAGGCGGTCGGCACGACGTATGTTTCCAATGCAGAAGAATTATACCCGCGAAAGCCCATGACACGGCTGTTCGTCGTCATTACCAGGCCACCATAGTAGAACGGGCTCAATGTTGAACGCGTCGTCCATACGCCGTTCGCATCACCGTCCGGATCAAGCACATACATATCCGTGGTACTGTTGCCGCGCGGGATCAAAATGTTCCCCTGCCCGTCCGCAACGCAGGCATTCCCATAACGCAACGCTCCGGGCGCGACTTCGACCGTGGCTGCGGCGTCCCATGTCTGCGTGCCGATGTTGAACCGGTACACGGTTGTTGTATTGGCCGCACGGGTCAGATAGATATAATCCGTCCCGCCGACATCCACCTTCACTGCGCAAGACCCTTCTGATGGCGCCGCCCATATCGTAGAAACAACCGTCGTCCATGTATTGGTTGAAATGGTGTATTTATAATATGACGTGGTGCCGCCTTGCGCGGTGTATATAGCATCAGTCCCGTCATAGACCAGATCTGCACCTCCGGCAGTGCCCGGCTCTGCAGGGGTATTTGCCAACCGCGTCCAGGAATCGGTCGCGGCGCTGTACCGGAAGAAGTGCCCCACGCTGTCTCCCTGCGCTTCATACCCGACGAGCATGTACGTGCCGTCGTAGGTATTGTTCGCGTGATTCACATACTCCGCGCTCGCGCCGATGTTCAAGTTATGCGGGACGTCCGCCTTCTGCTGCCATGTCGCGAGCGCCGGATCATACGCCCACCAGTCCGTATAGGTTCCCCCGCGGGCGACATAGAGCAGGTCTGCCGAGGTGTCATATGCAACGGCGCCGTAGTAATACCCGTTCGACGTATAGTGATGCGGCAATGACGGCGTCCGCCATGCATTCTCCGTGATGTCATACGCGAACATCGCATACTCCGAATACCCCCGGAACGTCAGGAATTCGTTCTTTGTGGAGATGTATGCCAATCCCTGTTCAGAACCCTGATAAATGTTCGTCGGCGTATCCGCAAGGTGTTCCCACTGGTTGGTCGTGAGATCATACCGGACGAAGTTATTCGTCGGGACCGCACTTGCGGCGCTCCCACGCAACAGATAGACATACCCGTTGGCATAACGGATCGAAGCGCCATCCCCGATGCCAAAGGGCGTGTTCGGCATATATGACCAGGCATTCGCCTGGATGCGATACCGGTAGAAATCGGTGTCATAGTTCCCGCGAGTCGCAAAAAGACATCCGGTTGCATCAGAACAATATGCGCCGCTGGGAACATACGTGAGCGTTCCCCCAAGCCCGATGGTCTGGTCCACATCTGGAAGCTGGGTCCAGGTTCCGGTTGAGATCGTATATTTATAGAAGCGTGTGCTGGGCGCAGTGCTCCCAGAAAGATAATACAGCGTATCACTGCTATTATACGCGAACGATGCTCCATTGCCGGCTGCAAGCGGTAGCACGGATCCATCGGTAAGCTGCGTCCAGGTATTGGCATTCACGTCATACCTCCGGAATTCCGTTGTGGAGCCGCCGCGCGATGCAAAGACACACCCGCCGGCATCGGCACATCCGGCGCTTGTACCGGCAGGAACAAAGATCATGCTGGCGCCGGTGGTAACGTTGTTCCCGTAATTCGCGAGCGTCGTATAGGTCTTATTGGCGACAGAATATGCCCAGAACGTCTGCGTGGTGGTTCCGCGAAGGATATACACCGTGTCATTGCCGTTGAACACCATTGACGCTCCTGAACCGGTCGTCAAGTTGAGGTTCGTCGGCGCTTCATTGGCCCATGCGCCGTTCGCCATGGCGGAGAGCTGGACGTTCCCCGCGTTTGCGGATGTGCTCACATTGCTCACCGTACCCGCGGCAAACTCCGCCTGGGATGACCACTGCTTTGTTGCTGCTGGAGAGATGCCGGTATACGTATACGTGAACTTCGTCTCAGCGTCTGTCACGTTGCCTGCGGCATCCTTTGTTGCGACGCGCAAGGAGTATGTGCTGCCGGCCGCGAGCGGCGTTTGCACGGAATATGTCTCCGCGGTCTGGAAGTAGTCTTCGCTGCTCGCCGGATTATGGCTCGCATTGGTCGTCCATGAAACGTAATACCCGGTGACGCGTGAATCAGAATCCGTTGCGTCGGAAAATTCAAAATACGGATTCGTATAGTAATATGAATTGCCCGTGGTCAGCGTGGCGGCTTTTGCGCTGGTATCATACCCAACGATGCTCGGCTGTATCGGATCGGTTGAATCGCGCTCATACGTAATGGTGAAATCCGAGAGCGTCGGCGTGTTGGTATCATCCGATGTGAGCGTTGCCTTCACCTGCATGTACCGGTTGGCCGGCGAAGCAATGGCCCCGCCAACAACTGTTGCCCAATCCGACCAGCTCACGCTGTCATCCGACGTGCGCGTTACATATGCGACGCTCGTGCCTCCGGGGGTCGTGGTGGTTGCGGTCAGATCCGTAAATGAACTCACATAATCAAGATCGATCGGAGCGGAGATCCATGTTGCGGATGGAATGTATGCATGCGCTTCCGGTGTGAACATATGGAACCCGACGCTGTTCGTGCTTGGCGCGCCTCCGCGCAGGACCCATATCTTGCCGGCAGCGCTGTCATAGGCCAATCCGTGCGCATACCCAAAACGTTGCGGTAATTCGCTTGCACGGCTCCAAGAATTCTCTGAAACGTCATAGCGCCAAAAATCCTTTTCATATTGCCCTGGGATGACATAGATGTTCCCGGCGCCGTCGTACTCCAAAGACGATACATAGTACGCGGTGGTCGGAAGGTTGTTCATCACGCTCCAGCGCGATCCGGAACCCTGCGAGGGATCAAAGCGGTAGAAATTGCCGCGCCGATCGCCAGCAAGAGCATAGACATATGTGCCATCCCAGGAAAGCCCGCCGCCGTAACCCACTGCCGCTGCGGGGATGTTGTCATCTGCCGCGAGTGTCGTTCCGTTGTAATAATAGAAGCTGTTCGTCGCATTGCCGCGCAAAAGATAAAAGCGGTTCGCTGCCGTGCAAACGATGCCCGCACCCTGCTGAACCGCTCCGGGCGCAGTGATGGTGGTACCGTAACTGTTCCCGCTGATGCTGTACGGGTACACCATGGTCTGGTTGCCCGCGCGCGCCATATAGATGGTATTCGTGCCGTCAAAGCACATGGTGCCGTTCAGCCCGAACGCGGCAGGAACCACGGTGAGCGCCGCAGACCACGCGCGCGCGCCGATGTCATATCTGCGCAATCCCGTACCGCCTCCCTGGGCAACGAACAAACACCCGGAATCATCCGTACACCCTGCCGTGACGTTATCCGGAACATACACCACCAGATCGCCGGAATTGGTGCCGGTCGCGTTCTGCGCAACAACGGCATCCCACCGGCCATTCCCAACGTCATACCGCACCAGTTCCGGCACGCCCCCCAGCGTTCCATAGATGTATCCGTCAAGGTACACGAGCGATGCGCCTGTCGTCACGTTGCGCTGGGTGTTGGGCGTGGTGAGCGTTGCCGCATCCCATGTTCCCGGATTATCGATGTCATACTTCATGAATTCCGTTGAACCGCCGCGGAACGCGTAGAGATCATCATTTGCGGCATCAAACGCAAGCGCACTACCAGTTGTGACGTTCCCGAGCGCCGCCGGAACATCTGCGAAGCTCGAGTACCACTGGTTCATGCTGATGTCATATCGAAGGAACGTCCTGCTGTTGCCCAAAAACGCATAGATACACCCCGTTTCACAGTACACCGGATCAGTACCGAACGAGACATCGGAATAGACCAATGCGTGGCTGTTGGCCGTGGAAATAGGGTCCGGAACGGTTGGACCGTCTGCCCATGTGTTGGATGCGATGTCATAGATCCAGAACGGCGCCTGCGCATGGCCTTGCACGGCATACAGCTTTCCGTTGTTGCCGCTTTCAATGTCTGCGCCGCCTACTGCAGTACTACCCCAGACGCTCGGAGCGCTTGCCATCTTCGCCCACGCGTCTCCGGCAATATCATAACGCCAGAGCTCGCCTGCGGCATCCGTCGTCGTCAAACCATCATGCCCGTTCGTTGCATACAGATACCCGTCGTAATAGGTGAGCGCTCCTGCGTCATAGAAATCCGTCGGTGCATCTGCAAGCTGCTTCCATGTTCCCAGTTCCGGATTGTAGCGGAAGAGCTCCGGCTGGCGTCCGCCGATGATCATATAGAGATATGTTCCATCGGTCGTGAGGTCCGTACCAAGATCCGCGGGCTCCTGGCCGTATGCAAAATACCCTCGGGTGTCTTCTGGGAAGCTCGGCATTGTCAGATCCCATGAACCAACGCCTCCGGATGCGATGGAAAGATCCCCTGCGGCGTTGGTGGTATTCAGCTGATTCTTCCAGTACTCGCCAGCTTCCCATTCCGTTTGTGATGAGATGGTGACGCTGTCAGAAACGGCATATGTGGTGATGTATTGGAATGCAAAAAAACCACCCAACGAAAGGATGGCAATGATAATGAGTGCGGTGCGCAACGCGCGAACCCGCGACAAGAATGCTCCAGCTATCTGCTGTATTTGACCTGCCGGTGCGCGACGCCGCCGGTGCGCCAATGGCGTGCGCCGCATGCGTTGTGCAGGTATTGTGTGCTTTTTCCTCTTCCCCCTTGTTTTTTTCATTCCCGACAATACGATACATAGGGAGATAAAGGCAAAAAAGTCTCCCAAAAAATAAGGTTTTTCAAATTTTTTATCTGAAAAATCAAGATTATTGTAGCACAAATTTACGCTTTGGTCAAACACAAAAATGCGCGTATCCTTGCATAGAGATGGATTCTTCTCTATAGTGCCTTGGTGATATGCGCCCGTAGCTTCCGGCAAAGCCGGACCCGGCTCTGCCGGGCAGCTGGATAGAGCGCAGGCTTGCGGAGCCTGCTCATCACGCCCCTTTCTTTTAATCATTGGATTTGGAATGTAGCGCAGATAGCCACTTTTTGATGTCCTCGTAGCTCAGTTGGATAGAGCGCAGGCTTGCGGAGCCTGAGGTCGCAGGTTCGAATCCTGCCGGGGACACCAAAAGGTGGCCTATTGGGGGCGTGATGGCTCGCGCCTGCGGCGCGAGCGGTCGTATGTGCTCGTCGTAACGCGAGTACTCCGCCGAAGGCGGAGTGCAAATCCTGCCGGGCGCACCACATCGTTTTATGCTTCAGCCTTCGTCCCGCCGAGCGGGACTGCGGCTTTCGCATAAAGCCTCGTTATACCCCACAAACTGGGACACGGTCGCGCTTAACGGATTTCGCTCGCTACACTCACTCAATCCTACGCTCCCTGCGCACCCCGTTTGCGGGGACCCCTGGGCGAAGACTGCCATGTTACGTTTTGCATGACTGCGCTACAATAACCCGGTGACGCAAGCCCAAGCACTTATCGCCAACATTCCGCGCATCCACAAAGCTACCGTGGCTAAGTTTGCGGAAGCGGGTTTTTTGACTTTTGAGGATCTGCTTTGGCACTTCCCCTTTCGTTATGATGACTTTTCTGAAACGGTGCAGATAAACGACGTCACTCCTGAAACGACTGTTACGATACGCGGGACAGTAAAATCTATTGTAAACCGCACAACAAAAAACAGGCGCATGCGCATGACCGAGGCGATTCTCTCTGATGATTCAGGCAGCATCAGCGTCCTTTGGTTCAATCAGCCATACCTCACGCATGTCGTAAAGCAGGGTGATACCCTTCTCTGCTCTGGAAAGGCACACTACAGATTTGGAAAACTCTCTATGGCATCACCAGCGTGGGAGAAGGAAAAAGAGGATCAAGCGCATGTGGGACGCATTGTGCCGGTCTATGCAACAAAAAAGGATCTTACCGTTAAAACAATCCGTACCTTTATTCAAAAGGTATTGCCTGCTGCGGATATGTTGCCCGAGGTGCTCCCAGAAAACATCATGGCCAAGCAGCACTTCCCTAGCCGCGGTGAAGCCGTACGCGCAATCCACTTTCCAGAGAGCATGGAAGCACTCAAAAAAGCAAAAGCGCGCTTTACCTATGAGGAGCTCTTTTTCATTCAACTTGCGGTTGTCAAAGCAAAAAAACTACTTAAGACGTTGCCCGCGCATGCAATTGCGCACGATGACGATGCCATTAAAACATTCTTGCAGCAGTTCTCCTTTGATCTCACGAACGATCAACGCAAAGCTGCATGGAAGATCCTGCAAGACATGGAGCAGCCCCGCCCAATGAACCGCTTGCTGCAAGGTGATGTTGGCTCAGGCAAAACGCTTGTGGCTGAAATCGTGCTCTTTTCCTCTGCAAAAGCCGGATTCCAAGGTGCATTGCTTGCGCCGACGGAGATACTGGCCCGCCAGCATGCAGAGCGTTTTACCGAACACGTCAAAGAACACGGCCTCTCGCTTGGGCTTGTGACCGGAGGCACCGCAAGACTGAATGGCAGGGAGGTGCCTCGCACAGAGCTTGAACAAGCAGTGCGGGACGGCAACGTGAATATTCTTGTTGGGACGCACGCTTTGCTCAATGAGCGTATGCGTTTTAAAAAACTTGGGCTTATTGTCATTGATGAACAACATCGCTTTGGCGTGGAACAGCGCAAAATATTACGCGAGCAGGCGATGGAACGGCATGGGAGCGTCCCGCACTTCCTCTCAATGACCGCAACGCCGATTCCGCGTTCACTCGCGCTCACTATCTACGGCGACCTTGATCTCACGCTTATCAAAGAACTCCCGACCGGAGAAAAACGCATTACGACAAAAGCGCTTCCGGGGGAAGAACGAGAACACGCTTTTACAAAAATGAAGGAAATGGTTTCCCGTGGCAAACAATGCTTTGTTGTCTACCCTATTATTGACCCGTCTGACACGCTCGGCGTGCGGGCGGCAACCGAGGAGTTCAAAACACTCGCTGATATATTCCCTGAAAAAGAATTAAGCTTGCTGCATGGACGCATGAAACCGGATGAAAAACAGAACGTGTTGGATCGATTTGCGCGCGGAGAGAATCACATTCTTGTCACAACGTCGGTTATTGAAGTGGGCATTGATGTGCCGGATGCATCGTTCATGCTCATTGAAGGAGCGGAACGTTTTGGCCTTGCGCAGCTGCACCAATTGCGCGGGCGCATCGGGCGCGCAGGGCAGGAGGCATTCTGCTATCTTGCGACAGATCAAAAAAATCGCGGCGCGCTGGAACGTCTGCGACTCATGGAACATACTCTGGATGGATTCACCCTCGCTGAGAAGGATCTTGAACTGCGAGGGCCGGGCGAAATATTCGGGAAGAACCAATCCGGCTACAGTGGCGAGACGCTCGCGCATCTCACGAACAGCGACCTCATCGCCGCGGCGCAGCAGGATGCCGATGCGCTGCTTAAACAAGATCCTGAACTTGAACAGTATCCTGCGCTCAAGGCAGTGCTACAGCAGCGCACCATTCAAACGCATTTTGAGTAGGAAGAGACCAGGGTTCAACTTGACAAATATCCTCTTTCTCGTATAGTCCATGCAAACACAAAGCGCACCTTGAAAGCTACTTCGTGTTGCTTTGTTCCCAATCTTTGGGAGCATGCCCGAGAAGTGTTCTTCTCATGATGTTTAGGGTCTTGAACCGCCCAGCGGACATCATGGGAGTTGCCCTCCGAACATTTTCGGCGTGCTCCCCCTTTTCCCCTTCCACTCAAATGAGCAAGGGAGGGATTCCACGCAACGCAACAGCGTCATACCTCCAAAAAAAAGAAAGGGTAGTGAAGTATGGCGTGACAACCCTCAACACGCGAAAAGGTTCAAAGCAGATGGAAAAAAAGAAGTCTCTCAAGTCGGGTGACCAATGCCCGGGGCACGACACAGGCAGCGGACACCGCTGCTGTATCGGAACCCTGGGTTTCGGGTTCGCGGTGCCAGAACCGAAAGGTTCTGCGCGGCTGGTCTGCAGTCAGACCGGACTGGTACACGGAAGCGATCAACCGATGTCGCGGACGCTGCGCTGGGGTCTCACTGACCCGAGCGTGGCCAAACCGCGCATCATCTACCCCGCTTTCGGTCCTGGCGTAATGGCCGAGCACGAAGTCCTCCAACGGGAAGGTTTCCTCACCGGAACTGACATCCCGCAGGAAGGGTTGCGGCTCGAGCCGAAGCCGCGCCAGCTGCCGACGCGGACACTGGATCTTCCCGGCAACGAGAGCAAGAGGCTGGGCGCCGCCGATGCCGAGCTGGTACTGTCCGGAAGCGGAGCGCACCCTAGGGAATCCTCCCTGGGGTACACCGGCGCCCTCATGGGTCCGGGACATCCGCACCGGCGTCGCTACCACTCTGGTCGCGGCGACGAACGGTAGGGACTCCCAAACAGTGTGAGGAAGACGGGTCATCCTAGATTCAGCAACACGACGTAGCCGCCAAACCCCACACAACAGCACAAACAGCGAAAGAGGCGCCTGATACGTGCCTGAAACAGCGCTCCTTGCGAGCGCACAGGCCAATCTCACGGCACTCTCCCCTTACGGGGCGCTAGATACGATGGCGGGTAACACAAGGTTCAAACCCTTGGCCCGCCTCCTTCTTTTAATCCGGAATCCAATTTCTATTTCTGATCATATTGTGCGCTGCCACAATACTCGATACATACTGTCGTGTTGCTGCAAAACCATCATTATTCTTACACTCCCACCAAGTCTCTCCCTGACAATCACTGCTGTTACAATTTGCACCAGTGCCTCCATTATACGCAGCAATGGCATAACGATCAGCACCCACAATACAGCCACTCTTTTGATGATCGCACTGCACAACTTCACCAGACTCATATCGCGCCGTTTCTGGACATGTTTTTTTATACGCGTGTACAATAATCTCTGCGCCACGCGTGATATTCGCTTTGATGATTTTTAGCTTTGCTTCTTTAACGGCGTCAGAATCTGTCGGTTCAATTGCGGGTGTTCTGAGACCGTCACAACCAGAACCGCCCGTTGTGTTGTTTTTTGGATTCACCTGCATAAGACCACATCCGCCATTTGTACCATCTTCCAGAACGCTTGCTGCATCTGGATCCCCACATGACTCTACTATCATGATCGCCTTTAAAAGGCTTGGCATCACCCCTTTTGCATCACCAACCTCCTTAAAAATATCATCATACTCATAAATATCATCCTGAAAACCGACAAGTTCCCCTGTTGCGGGGTTCACCCCAACACCGCAAACACTCGCGTCCCTCAATGAATGAGCCGATGATTCAAATGAAAACAATACCGGCTTAATGGGATCAAGCTGCATGCCCGCAAGACGCGTCAGTGCTGGATTAATGAGATTGAGCAGCAAATATGAGAGCATCACCAGTACCACGCCTGAAAGCGCGGCATTCATGATATCTGTTGATTCCTGTACTTTGCTTGAGTTCCCTGCTGCCGTAATGCGCCGGAATCCAGAATAAACCAACATAGCCATTGCGAGCACTCCCGTGAGACCGACAAAAAACATATAAAACGCCGCGATATACTGCCCTAATGTCTCATTGCCAACCACAATGGGGCCAGTGAAGAGTCCCGGTATCTCAACGCTCGGAATAAAAATAAGCGGGGGCTTTTCTGCAACCTGAGTCGCAATGGACTTACCAATAACGAGCGCCCTCTCGTCCGCGCCAACCATCAGCTCGCACTTGCCTGTTATGCTGTCCGGGTACTGATGCGCATCCCAGCGGCCAGGAGGTGAGGCCTCATTAAGGCATTGATTATTATCAAAAAGAAAATATGCTGCCGTTGGCCCCACGCAACACCCCTCTGCAAAAACCGGCCTCGCAAAACTAAGGCCGACAAGTATGAAAAAAGAGATAAAAAGGAGAGAACGTTTCATAATATCATGAGGCCGACTTAAATTGTTGCACAATCAGTATGAGCAAGAAGAGTGCGCCGATCGCGATAAGAAGATAGCCAGTGAGTGAATCGCGCACTTATCGAAGATTAAGGGTATAAACTTTCCCGTCACTCTCGCTTTTGAAATACAGCACATCTTCAGCAGGAGAAACGAGAAGGTCAGAAGCAGTAACGGTTGCAAGGCCGCGGGAATCAACCGGCGTTGCGATTCTGTCCGCGCGCCCATTGATAAGATCAATTTTATAGATATCATCCGGGATACCTAATGCAAGTGCACGGTCAAAACCGGAGCTGCTTGGCAAGAAGTTCGGCACCGCACAATACACATTCGTACCGGTAAGCGAGAAAGTGCATTTGTCCGCCCATGTTTCAAGTGCAAGTGTCTGATGATTTGTGCCAAAATTATCCCCCGATGCATCCATAAAATAGATCTGCGGGACGTTGCGCGTCTCAGGGGCGTACACAGAATAGAGCATCTTCCGTCCATCGCTGCTCCAAATTCCTTCAAAACCGCGGCCGGGTACATTCACGGAAGGGAAATTCTCTCCCTCTTTGCCAAGAAAAATAACCTCTTCGGCATCAAAGGATGTCCCGCGGTGATACGTTGCCACGACTTGTTGCGTTGGCGACCAGTTGACGTCCACAAGACTTTCATTCTCACCAAGGCTTTCAAGGATCTCTGCGCCTGTTCCGTCTGGATTCGAGACCGTCAGCCACGTATCAGTGGTTTCTGATCCTACGAACTTTGAGGCGATCTGCGTGCCCTGTTGCGAGAAAGAAATATCATTCAACTCCTTTGGCAGCGTCGCCTTCTCTTGCGTGGCAAAGTTATAATAGAGTTTTGTGTCATCAGGGAATGTGAGCACCGCCCTATCGCCTGTTGGTGACCATGCTATCGACTCAACCTCGGGGAAGGTCTCTTCAGTGAGCAATGTTTGTGAACGTCCATCTTGCGTACGACGATAAAACTTATCTTCAGCGGTGTCGTAAAAAACAAGATCCTGATCGTTCGATCCAAAACTTGGAGCAATGACGGCATTTTCCGTAACGAGGTTGGTCTGTGTGAAACCGCCCTGAGCAATGCGATCTATGAGATCGGTGGTATTCACATTCGGTAAGGCAATATTCGCATTTGCGTTTCCATTGACATTGAAATTTGCCGCATTCACGTTCGGCAAGCCATTCACGTTTTCGTTTGCATTGTCATTTGTATTTGTGGATGGAGCGGTCCTAAAAAACAACCAATATATCGCAAATATGAAAAGCAAAACGGTGATGATGAATGCCGCCAAATAGAGAAGCGTCTGAAGCCGTGAACGATTCATATTTTAGAGCCCAAATTTAATATCTATTTGCATAAAGCAAATATCATCACACCAGTCTCGTGTGGCGTTCTTATCTTTTGCTTTGCTATTCGTAGAAAGTTTTCCGTCATACTCGTCAGTCAGGGTATTGTAATAATCACAAGGTACGGCAATTTCATTCTCATCGATTTTTTCTTCAATACCCCGACAATCAATCTGACCTTTATCGCGCTGACCGCAGCAAACCATGTCTGACGTTTGATTCGCCCGTGCAGCATCTGTGCATGTTAAGCGTGCCTTGATATAGGAAACAGCCATATGGTTATCCAACTGCGCCCACCATGGATCATTAATGCTCTTTGTTTCCTCTCTCGGACCACCATCATCCGGACGCCAACACTCTGTTTTTCTTCCTTTACCGGCATCGCACGTAACGCGCATCCAGTCTGCGTCATCACCACATTGATACCCAGAATCCGCAATACGGCTATCAACCAGGTCTTTTACGGGAAGAGGCGCATATGTTGACCATATTGGGCCAGGGCTGCAGTCATCTTCATACCCAATAAGAGGAATGGCATCTGTGAGGTTACGCGTGCGGCAGGAAAACACTTTCCCCCCTTCAGTCACGGGAGGTACGGTATTTTGAAAAATAAGGTCAACTGCCTGGCAATCCTTTGGTTTTGAGTACGTGCAGCCCTTGATCGGAGTCAGGCATTCATATTTCCCTACTTTTGGATTAGGCGCGCAGACTTCCTTTGGATCTTTGCATTCATTCCAGATACAAGGCTGTTTCACGCCAACCGCTGTTGCAATGTCTAAGGACACAATGTCCCCGCAGGTCGCCGTATCCCTGTCTTCCAATATCGCACGGCCGTTGCACAGTATCGTACTATCAAGAAAAAAATCGCTACCCGTGATGCCGGGAATAGGAAGACGCAATGAAAGAATCTGCGGGTTGATGAGTTGCAAGAACAAAAAAGAAAGCATCAAAAGAACCACGCCAGAAAGCGCACTGTTAATCACATCCTTTGCGGATTCGATTTTGCTGCTGTTTCCTGTTGCGGTTATCCACATGAATCCGCCCATCACAAGCATTGCGATCGCAAGCACGCCAGAAACGCTCACAAACCAGCGGTAAAAGTTCGCCATATAATCACCAAAATCCGCAACACATTTTTTTGTTGCATCATAGCTGCATGGCGACGTGCCGGGCAGATCCACGCTCAACTGAATCTCGTGTTCTTGTGCATGCACATCTCCTGCAGGCACAAGAAAAAGTACCGCCAAAAGCAGGAGAAGAAAAGTTAAGATGGCGCGCTTAGAAAATGGCATTTATTATTTTCCAGTTCTCATTTTCTTGGATAAGGATATATCGTCGTGTACGTTGCTCCGTAGAGGTCACCTCAATTGACGCTCCTATAGAAGTTTCTACAAAAAGTGAAACATCAACCGTTGCCCGAGCTGGCTGCTCATCAACAATGGAAACATTGAACGCTTGAGCAGTGTAGACGTTCGGCTTTTCAACATTCGGCTGTGTAGCAAGATATTCGGCCTCTCTTGTGAGCGTCACAAGGCTTGCATCCGTGAGATACGCTTGAACGCTGGGGAGCACTGCTTCGCGCGCGTTTTCATTATAGCTTTCAAAACGTTCTGAAAAAATGATGGCAACGTTGCGAATCTGCTGCGTCGTATTCGCCTCTGGTTCAATAACGGGCGCATCCTCCGATATACTGGAATTTGTCGGTGTCGTCGCAGGCACGACATCTTCGTTCTCCGGAAGAGTGTCCTGAACGGTGTCTGGTGATGAATCTTTAAAGAGCAGTAAACCGAGTCCGATCCCCCCAACAAGGATAATACTCACAAAAATCAGTGTAATACGGATGGCGGGACTCATCGCTTTGTAGTACGCATCTCCTGGATCTCCCGCTCTTCAGGACTCATTGGGTTCAATTTTTCTTCCGCATCAAAGATATCCTCAATACCATCTTCCTCGTTACTATCCAATGATGCCTCAAACTCTTTTTTTGCATCCTCAATTTCAAGAAGCTGGCGCGGATCTGATGTAATAATCTGATCTTCTGTATACGAAGCAACAACTTTGATCGCAGCGTGTTTAGAACCGGCAAAGAAGATACCTTCACCAACGCCGGATTCCAGCAACAAATACTTCTCACCTTCTGTGAGAATGAATGTCTTGGCGACAATATCGATCCCGGATCGTGACTGCTTCATGAGCAACTGCAAGGCTGAGTTGTTAATGATGGCCTGGCCATATGGCGAACGTAAGAAGTCATTCACGTCCTGCGTAATGGTGGTAACGCCCAAATAATACTTTCGTGCGCGCTTGACCAGTGCGTAGATAAACTTTGCCGAGTCTTCATGCTGCATCAGCCACCAGGCTTCATCAATGACTAAAAGACGCTTCTTGAGCCTGGAGCGCGCGATATTCCAAATATACGAAATAATCGTTGAGATGCCGATCGGGCGCAGTTCATCCTCAAGGTCACGCACAGAGAACACGACGAGATTATTCTTAAGTTCAACATTCGTCGGGCTATTAAACAAGCCAGAGAACGTCCCCTCAGTATACTTTTTTAAACGTTCAACTAATCCATCCGCGCCCTCCATGCCAGAAAGCACTTCCTGAAAATCCGTCATGAGCGGGGCTTCAATATTGGAAAGATCCGCATCCGGAGTGATGTCCTTCTTGGCATACGTTTCAAGCAACGCGCGGTCAATGATGGAGTCTTCTTCATGCGTCAGTTCGCCGAGCATGAGGCGCAGCAGCGATTTTAACGTGATGACGGCGGACCGGATGATATCAGCCGGTTTTTCATCACCCTGCAGGGCACTGGGGAGATCAAAAGGATTAATCTTGGAATCCGCGTTGAGTGAGATGCTAATATATGTTCCGCCCACCGCCTCAGAAAGATGTTTGTATTCCATTTCAGGATCGATGACAATGATTTCCGTCCCAAGCATAAGTGAACGCAGGATCTCCAGTTTCACGGCATAACTCTTTCCAGCGCCAGCGGTTGCAAACACCACGGAATTCGCATTCTGCAGGCTAAAGCGGTCAAAAAGAATCAGTGAGTTATTATGGCGGTTAATGCCGTAAAGAATGCCGTTATCACTCGTGAGGTCACTTGAAACGAACGGGAAGGAACTTGCAACAGGCGAAGAATTCATGTTGAAGGTCACCATGAGTTCATCTTCTCCCATCGGCACTGTGGCATTAAAACCCTGTTCAGATTGAAAGAGCGCGCGCTTTGTATACACCAGTCGTGCGCCAAAAAGTGATTCTACCTTTTCTGTCTGACGATCAAGGTCTTTCTTATCATCTGCATAGATGGTGATATAGAGCGCATATTGAAAGAACTTCTCTGTGCCTTGGGTGAGATCATCGCGGAGTTTTTCAATGTCGCGGAGCGCGGTTTCACGAAGAGGATCACGCGGCGCACCCTTTTCTGCATCGGCGAGAATCTGCGCCTCAAGAGCGCCGACTTTATTCTTCAGCTGCTTTAAAATAACCGCGGAATCCACAGGATAGAAGAACATGCCAATATCCAATGTATAGTTCAGAGTAATGATCGGTGAAAACCATCCAACGGCAATATAGCGAGGATACGTCACCACAAACACCGTACGGACAAACTTGCTGCCCAAACGAATATAATCATTTTCCACCTTCATGGCGGCTGGGGCTATCAGATCACGAACGGAGACAACACCCTCCCGATACAACCGCTCAGCTTCAAGAAGTTGTTTTTGCTTTTGCAGGTGTTGCTGTTCCTGCTTCTGACGCTCCTCAATAGAAACCTTGCGTTGAGGCTCGCGGAGCTTTCCTGCTTTGGAGAGGTCGATTTCTGCCATGTTAGTCTATTTGAATCTTTGAAACATCAAGTAATTGCTCTTGGCTGTACACTTCTGGATTATAGGTATTGTAATAAAGCTCAATGAGGCTCTGCGTATTGAGTAAAACGCTTTTTAAGCCGGATTCAGAAAGACCCTCAATGATATAATCAATGCGCTTCATGAGTTCTGTGCGCAAATCAATGAACTGCTTTTGCTTCAGATGGATGATGCTTGTTGGCGACAATGCCTGAAAAAAACGTCCAAAAAACTTCGCCGGCGTTCGTTCGTTCTCTCCTGGATAAAACGGCACCACCACATAAAAACGCTTCGACATAATGTCGGCGATTTCCACAAGCTCCTTAATATACTGCACGTACTCCGCCGTCTGCATCTTCAGTAAATCATTCGTTTGTGCTTTCTCAACCTCACGAAGACGGTTCAAATACTCATCCACATTCAATTTGCGCGATTGGATAACGATTTGCAAGGGAAACGTAAGAGCATTCAAAAACTGCGTATACGACTGAATAACGGCAATCTGCTCGTCGTCACTCTTGAGGGCAAAGTTTACCGACGCAACAAGCAAAACGCCGCGAAGACTTCCGTCCTTCATCACCACGACATCATCCTTGATCTCCTGAATACGAAGATACTCTTGTGTCGATGCTTGTTTTGGTTTGCGTAGTTTGCGTTCCATAATTACCTCTTAGGTTTTTTTTCGGGGACATCATCAGTAAACGCGCCGCCGGTATCCACAATAAGCGCAAGACGTTGCAGCTGAGATTGCGTCACGCCAGGCTTCATGGGAATATCCGGTCCGTTATCAATTTTTTCCTTCTTTCGCTTTAATTCGTCGTTCGGAACATATTTTGACCAGATACGTAATTTTGGGTCGCGAAAATTCACGATGATCGC
This sequence comes from Patescibacteria group bacterium, assembly GCA_041671225.1. Classification (GTDB taxonomy): domain Bacteria; phylum Patescibacteriota; class Patescibacteriia; order JBAZBY01; family JBAZBY01; genus JBAZBY01. Next base: position 543,106 of record JBAZBY010000001.1, on the reverse strand, counting down.
CAATAAAAACCAATGAAAAGGTCTGCCGTTGATTCTCAAAAAGGCGAACACTCCCGTAAGTCCAAAGAGCGCAATCGCTGAAACAAGAAAGAACCAAAAATTACCAGCAAGGTGATACATCAATTCATAGTCGATATAAATAAGCGCCGCGCCCACAAGAAACATAATAAACTGCCGCACAGAAAGAGGACCAAGGATCTTATCCTCAACATCGATGAACTGCGGAACGATGAACTGCATTGGCATATATATTCCTTAGTGGAACTGGAGCTGCCGGTTTAAGTCGGCAATATAATGAAAATCATCTGTGGTGAGTGTTGGCATACCCTTTTGTACCCGGGCGGCAATAACATCGGCAATACTTTGACTCGTATTCATACTCTCACCGCCAATATCCAGATATTGTTGGTACACGGGGCTCTTGCGCCAGGCGCTCACGCCTTCCATGCGCAACGCAAAGGATTCCTTCTGGAGTGAAACAAAGCGGCTAAAAAGTTTCTGAACCCGATCTCGCGGCGTTGGTCCCAACTTCTGAAAGTCTTCTAATGACATAGAGCGAATCTCCTCTGTTGGACCGGCTAATTTTTTTGGTGCCTTAATATCGTCCACTGCCGGCTTCAGGCCACGTGCGCGGCGAAAAAGTCCGCTCCCCCCGGATTGCGAAAACGTCACTGCCCGTTTCTCGATAGATGCTCCCGCATTCTTTTGTGGATCTGGTACAACTGGTACTGATGTTGGGATGTTCTGCGTTGTTGTCTCAATCTTTGGCTTTTCCGGCATGACAATAGGAGGAACGATGGGCACTTGCGGCGCAGAAGGGATGGTTGGTGCAGATGGCATGCCCTCCGGAGCTTCTTCGATCGTGCGCGCCTCCTCAACAAGTTCCCTCACACCGGCATCATCCTTGCGTTTTGCAATCTGCTTCTTTGCTGATTCCATAATGGCGTGCGCCTGCTCTTTGTCATATCCCATACCGCCAATTTTTTCGGGGCGGCAAAGAATTTCTTCGGTTTCTACGCCATTACGGATGCCCTTGATGTATGTTTTGATCATCATCTGAAAACGACTTTTCAGATTCTCATCATCAAACTGCAGATTCTGTTCGCGTATCAAATCTGCAACCTTTGCATCAAGTACCTGATCCGCGGACGGCTCACTTCCAATATCACGTAAACGCTCCATGTGCCGCTGGATCTCTTCTTCGTCATCAAGTGAATATTGCGTTTGTGCAATCGGACCTAGTTCAGCAGGAGCCGCTGGCGAGGCTACCGCTTGAGGCGGAAGTGTTGGTTTTGAAACAGGAATGGGCGGCGCCTCTGGCTCTGGTGTTGGCTCTGGTGTTGGAACAGTCTCGGCTGGTTGCTCTGTGTGTTCTGGTTGGGGTAGAGGCGGTTCTTCTTGAAGAGGTGCTGCTGCAGGAAGCGCGGTTCCCATTACCGGAACAGCGCCACCTTCTGAAAGCACTTTCATGCTTCCATTTGCTTCACGAATCATAATTCCTTCAGGCTGCATCTCGCCCTTGGCAAGTTTCTCAACAATGGCCACAAGATGCGTCAATCGCAGCACCTTCTGCTTGTCTTCACCCGTAAGCTTCTCAAGAAGCGGGCTTGAGGCAACCTTTTCAGCGGAACTGTCTTGCAATGCGATGCGCAAAACCATAATCCAGCTTGCAAGTGTTGGTGGGCGCGCTGAACCATCATCCATTTGTAATGGCACATCTGTGAGTGCAGTCTGCGCTGCGGCCATTGCGCTTATGACATCGGCAAAAAATCTGCGGAGATCCTCTTCTGGCATGCCAATCGCCCTCATGCGAAGACCATGGATAAGGTCAATATCCGGCTGACTCAAAATATACGGTAAATACTCCCCAAAGACGGTAACCGCCCCTTCGTCGCTTAAAAGTGGGAGAGCCGCGGCCTTCAGAAGCGCTAATAACTGAGCATACTGCCTCTCAAGCGTGCCTTCTCCCTTGATGCGTACGGTCAGTGCCTGTGCAGTACGAAACGCTGCTCGCGCCTCGCCAAACCGTACCGTATCATGAACGATACGGCGCACTGCTTCCTCGCCCTCAGTTGTTTTGAGGTCTATAGTCGCAAGCGTTGCTGCGTCTATCATTTGATTGAAAAAAGAAATCCCGGCCTTTCCGGGACGAGTGCAGTCATCATAAAACCGTACCGCCCCCTTTCATCTGCTTTTGCGGGATTTTTATAGGAAATGCAGATGAAAATATCCATGTTGTATGCGCTGATTATACCAAAAACACCGCATCTCCGCAATATATTTATGCTGCTTACTGTGGAATACGTGAAAGAATCCTCGTCCTCTCCGCCTCAATCTGCGGTCCGTCGTACTCACCATTGTGTGCGCGGCTGCCAGTATAGCTTGGGCGCCGTTGATCCAAATGCAGCGTAAGGTCCAAAACATCATCCGTGTCCTTTATCACATAAATATGGAATCGCGGATAAAATTCTGTGCCAAGTCGCCGCACAAATGAACCTTCACCGGTCTTTGGGTCGCGAAATGGCGCATATCCTGCAGCACGAAGAAGCACTACTGGCTGATATGCCGGCTGAGGGATCGAAATATTCATACCTATGCATTGACAAGCCCGTCGTCTCTCCAGGCGCTTGCTTGAAAGCTGTACTGATGCAGAGAAACATTGTAGAAACTCCCGCCCAATAAATCCGCCTGATCTTTATCACCGGCAAGGTTCACAATCTGCTGATACAGCATTGCTGCGTCTTCTTCCTTCTTCAAGGCGTCTTGCAACAGCGCCTTCAGTAATTCCTTTTTATACGCGGGGGAAAACTTTTTACGTTTAAAATCCTCTTGCAATGCTTTTGTGGAAACTTTTCCCTCCAGAATATGCGGCAACACATGGCTTTCAACATACAGCGCGGCGCGCGCATCCTGAAAAAGTTCATCAAGAGCCGTCATGCGCGCACAGGCAACAAGCGCCCCAACTTTCTTCATGGAACTTGCCTTAAGATTCTCGTCAAAGAGAATGTCAAAAAGCATGTCAGTCTTTCCTTCTGCTTCTTTTATGAGTTGCTTCTCCTCATTGTGGACTGCCATGAGCAGTTTTTGATACTTTTGCTGCGCGGCAATGATCTCCTTTTGGATGTTTCCTTGCTCTGCGCCAGTTGCCGCTTCTCCTGATGATGCGGTGCGCTGGACATCTTCCTGAATACTCCGCATGAGAGCGCGATACTCATTGACGATATTCTTATCGATCGGTTGAAAGGACCCACGATAGACCCACCCTTCAGTTCCTTCATCATCGATCGGAATCTTTTCTTCAAACCCAATGAGATCCCCGGATGAAAGCTTCAAATATTCATAGATATCAAGCATGCGTCGAACAAGAATCTTCTCATTCTCAGATATCTTCGGCAGTGTTGGGCTTTGCACAAAGTATGTCGTGCGCTTCATGCTATCTATTTGCTTTTTTTCTGCACCAACAAACGCATTATAATCATTTATCCACCCCCCGACCGTTCCTGCTACCAAGCTTTCCTGCTTCTTAATGGCGGCTGTGGTGAGATCAGCCTCACTCGTGATCATTGCCTGGCGCAACTTTCCACGAATCTCATCACGCCGTTCTAGCGTGCTCTGCTTGATGAGCAGGAGATCAAGTTTGTTGAAAATGTCATATTCGCCGTGGCGAAGAATGATCGGCAAATCTTCATGAAACAAACGAACCACTTTGTCATCATTCAGCGCAGCGAGGGAAACCCATCGCGCGAGCGTCAATATATCCTGATAACGCGCATACAGTTGCGGATTTTTGTTGCGAAAATTCTTATACTCGGAGAAAAAGGTCTCCAAATTCACCATGGCTTTCTCCGCAGTGACCACATCATCAAAAAGAAGAATATCATCCATGCTCTCCTTGAGTTCGCGGAGAATATTTTCGTCCTCTAGTGCTTTGTCAGTTACAACTGCCATACGCGAGATAATGATTAAACGTTTGGAAGATCCCGAGGCACCGCGTGATCAAGCAGCCTACTCACTGCCCTGCTTTCTGCACCCAGCGTGTCTGCAGAGCCTGCCGCATATGAGAGCAATTCATTCAAGAACTTTCTGTAAAGCCGCTTGTCATCGATGAGATCCGTATACATAAGGCTCTGCAGTCTTGAGAAGGTCTCCGGGGTAACGAGTTTCATTGCTGCGCTGCGGTTATAGCGGCCGCGACTAAACTGGCTTTGAATGGATTTATATCCTTTTGCGATCATATGCAAACCTACTTCAGAGATATGAAAAGCTCCGCTGGGATCCTCCCCTCCATACCCAAGGCGGTTCGATTGCCGCACAACACCTTCAGGATCCTTCTTGGACATTTCAACTGCTGAACGCATTCCCTGTTCATACGGAGTGCGTTGATAATATTGTCCGCTCTTGACGCCGACAGATTGCGCAAAGGTCCAGTGATTAATTCGCTGCGCCATTTCTGAAGCGTCATTCTGGATGCCATAAGCAATTTGCTTGTCCATGCCGAGCTTATCAACAAGGGTCTTATTAACAAACTGATTAAGCCCGTCCTGGTTCGCGATGAATCCCTCTGCATTCACCAATTCATTCAAGTGCCCCACTGCTGCTGCTTCCCGCATCACTGCTTCTGCCAAACCTTTGTCATCATTATTCAATGCAGATTTAAAAAGCTGGATAAGCTCATGTTCATTTTCTGTATCAACATTTTTGGCTGCAATAGACGCGGCAGTGCGGCCCGCGGCGCGAGCGCTAAAGTCCTGAAACACCCATTTTGATGCTTCCATGGCCTTATCTTCCAATTTCTTCTGTGCTGTGCCTGCTTCTGCGGCCAGTATTCTATATTGCTCCCGCTGTGCCTCTGTAATGGTTCTCATGGCATCGAGCTGCTCTGTGTCTTCGGTCAATGCCTCATTTAATCCCTTAATCAACGCCTCGCCCATGGTGCGCCCAGTTTTTTTGCCATCAACGTCTATTTCTTCCTTTTTGAACCTCTCATCTTCTGTCTCCCTGCCCTCGCCCAATGTCTGTTGATGGTTCTTATAATCGTCACGTGTTAATCGCGTTTTCCCGCCATCATCAATTCGCGCCATCCATGCTGCAATGCCCTCCCGTAATTTCTGCAACTCTTCAAGCTGCGCATTGAGCTTTGCAAGCTCCTCAGGATGCGCAGTATCCTTTTTTTCAATAAGAGAATCTTGTTCCTTTGCTGCTGTTCTGTCCTTCTGCCGTGCTGCTCGTATCAGAGCCTTGCGCTCTTCTATTTGTGCGTCAGTAATGCCGCCGCGTTGAACGCGGTCTCGTTCTACGACCTTCTTTTGGTGTTGCTCCTCAACATACTGCATGGCTGCTGTATATCTGTCGTTCGGGTCCAGCGCTGGCGTACCGTCTGCTCCTACGCCAAAAACCGAAGCCCGCTGTGTCTTCAATGCCGTCAATTCTGTGTCCAAAGCAGCTCTATCCTCCTCCCACTGTTCCCCAAAATTCTTTTTATTCTCCAAGAAGGTCTGTTTTTTCACTTCCAAGTCCGCAATAGCTGCCTCTTCAGCTTCGACCTTATTTTGGTCTACTGCTTGCCCCTCTTTTGGCTTTTTCAGCTTCTCAAGTGCATCTCGGCGAACAAGAAGCCTTTTCTCAATAGTATCGCCTTCCTCGATCTGATTAGTTTTCGCTTTTAATTCCTGTTCATGAATATCTATCCTGCTATTCAAATCATTCTCCATGTAGGTCTCGGGATCCGGAGTTTGCGCAAGCATCTCAAGGGATTCTTTTTTCTTTTTTTCTTCCAAAGCCTGTGTTCTGATCGATTCGGCTTTTTCTGAAGCATTCATGCCCAAACGTTGAAGCCCGCGATTATAGATGAATCCGCTCATGTATTCCCGCTGAAAATCTTCTGGGGTTCCCCCGGCATAAATCGCAGCTTTGAGTCCCCCGGATTGCCTTGCCTTGGCGCCAGATTCGCGCGTACCTTCCAGTTCTTCTTCAATGCGCTTGTTTGCCATACCCTTGCGAACGCCTCGCACAAAATTGGCGGGGTTAAAATCAACGCCAGCAAGTCTCTTCAGCGGCCCTGGCGCGCGACCCGCCTTGATCTTTCTTGCAGTCCATGAACCCATGGCTCCTGGTCTCCGCGCAACCCAGCGTGCGGTCCCCAGCGCGCCCTTCTGAATGCCCTTCAGCGCGGAACCAGCGACGCCGCTGCCCATCACACCAAGCTGTTGCGTCGCCATCAAAGCTGAGATAAAAAGCCCGATCGAAAGTATAAAAGAAAGCAGGCGATCGCTACTGCTAATTGCGCTGATTGACGCGGCAAGTCCATAACCGCCGGCACTGGTCGCATTAACAACGTCATACCCGGCTGTCTGGGTCGCATCATCAATAGTGCCGACGACGCCCTGCAAATAAGGGAGATTATCCGGTCCCGGCGTCGCGATAATCGTCAAGGCGAGCCAAATAAAGAAGGCAAGCACAGGGCCGGTCATCACATATTTGTTGAACATTGTCCACCACTGATCAGAATACTTTGTCGCATTCGGAAACGTGCGCGTCACATACGCGATCGGAGAGAGCACCACCAAGAGCCACAAGGCAACGATGCGAAAAAGAAAGGTGATTGCAAGAGAAAAAATAACGACGTTTGCAATGATGAGCAACGCGAGCGAAAGGATAACCGCACCAAGAACATCGCCTGCATCTGCGCTGATCGTGGATCCATCATTCAAAAAGGTGAGCATCTCGCGCAACCCAAAGGCATCCACGATATTCCCCGCAGCGGCATCTCTAAATGCATTCACAAACGTCAGCGTGATGACCTGCGCAAAATCGATCCACACGCCGGCGATGAACTTGGAAAAGTTGATGAGTACCGCCCAAATGATGAAGCGCGGCAACGTCTGCTGAAAGCGATACTGCTGAATGCGAAGGATCGTGCCAAAAGAAATGACCAGAAGCACGACAATGAAGAACATATTTGCGAGATCGCGCACGATCGTCCAGCCCTTCTCAACTGCCGGAGCATTCACAAAATCATTATATGACGCAGCGGCTATCATGATGTTGGAAAGCACCACAAGCAGGCGCGCAAGAAGTTTGTCAATATAAATAACGATCTCCGCAAGAAGACTTGTGAATGCATTGGTTGCAATGCGAACAACGGTTTCTCCGGCATCTGCCTTCACGAACTGCAACGCAAAAAAGACGCCTACGGCAACGGACAGAACGCCTACCAACAGAACAACGCGTTTATGAGGCGCTCGTATGCCAAAAACGCGGTTGAGAATATTTCGTAGATTGTGCAGGTGTTTCTGCATATTACGGCGCCGGAGTCTCCGCGTTAATAATCACCAGCACTTCTTCTTGCTGCTTACCGCCGGGTTCTGTGAACCATTCATTTGGCGCCCATACATCCGTATTATCAATATCGCATTTCAAGGTTGACGGAGCAGTGGGATCGCTGTTCCAGAAATTATTACAGAATCCCCAATTATCACGCACAAGCGCCTTTGGCTTGAAGGTGCAGATATCAAGCCGCCCATCATCTTCACCTTCTGTTCCATCAATACAGGAGTATGCATGGATGAATACGTGCGGGTTATCCGTATCCTGTTTTGGCGCATACGGGAAGGAAAGTCCCTGCACATCTCCGTCGCCCCAGTTCACAAGAATGCTTTCAAGTGGCAATTGGTTTGGATCCGCCGTTGTGTTGAATTCAAACCGCACAATATCATCGCTCTCGCGAGTTGTTGTTTCTTCTCCATTGACGGAGACATTGAATATCTGCGGCGGCACACCGCAATAATCCAAATCAGCAGCGGCTACTGTGTCATTATAGGTTGGTGGACGCACTCCGGGCGTAATGTTTGGACTACAGGTACTACCCGAACAATCAAGATCTGACACACATCCACGTCCACTATTATCTTCACACCACCGGACATTACACACCTTTGAAGGAGGATCCCATGTCACATTCCCGTTCAGGCGTTCATACCTTCTTGTCTCGTTATTCCATTGCCATGCGCCATAGCTTTCTGCAAAAAGACGCTGCAGTCTGCGCACGGCAAATGTTGCCTTTCCAGAAACAGAAGTGCAAACATCACCAACACCTTCGCAGAATTCACTTCCATCACCAGTAGGCGTGGGCACGCATGTTGCGTTGGGTCCAGCACACTCTATGGGATCTGAACACGATGTGCCAGTAGGAAGCGTAACAGGTCCACCCACCGGGAGATTAACCGTAATATAACACAGGCCGACACTCGTTTTTGAACAATAATTACCAGATTGCGAGCAGATACTTGATTGATTATAAGTAAACGCCTGCCCTCCTTTATATGATGCATCACCACCGATACATTGCTCGGTCTGCTCTGTGCCTGGTTTTGCGGGACAAGTATAATTTATGTTGCAGTGTCGTGCAGTATTCTCACATGTCCCCACTCCAATACATCGTCCAAACACTGGTAGCCCAGCAGCCTCACCAACACAATCATCGGCGTTCTTACAAAATGCTCCTGTTTTATTCCCTGCTGCCGCGCAAAGCCGTGCATCACAGTTCTCAAGGCACGCATAGGGGGTTCCCGCGCGAGCTTGATACAGTGGTTCCTGTAATGCAGGGTCATTTATCTGTGGAGCCTCAATATACAGAGGCTGGTTTCCATTACGCCCCACATCACCATCCCATGATTCAGGAGTTCCTGGTGGCGGAATAATGCCTCCAAACGGGGTAAAATCTGTCGCTAGGTTATAGTTAAGATCTGGAACGCTATAGGAGGATGACGGCTGTAGGCGTTGTGTCCATGCTTTGTTCTGACCACTGTCATCAACAACCTGAACAATCTTGTTACACCATTCCCTCATATGGTAGTAGATAAGAAATAATCCGGGTTCGTTTTTGTCCTCCGTATCATCGTCGGTTTCTGCAGAATAACTGGCAACCTTCCCATTCACATCAAAATGCACTTGAAATCGTAGTAAGTTCTTCGTTGAGCTGCTGGCTTGAACAAATTCCCAGTATTCATTATTAGAACTATCAAGATGCCGATCTTCTTCCGTTAAGAAGAAATTTGCGGGGTATTCACCGCGTCCATTTGTTCGCTTAACCTCAATACTATCAATTTCATACTGGTAAAAATCATATTCCGGCCAATCTGGCTCGATGTCCCAGCTTGATGATTCATTATCGCCACAGACCCAAAAGGACTCGCCCCAGACGCCACCTGATTCTTTTCCATTACACTCAGATGTACTCTCCGGCCAACCTGCATCGGGAAAATCAGGAAACGTGCAGTTTGCACAACGGCTCATGAAGTACTTTGCCGTAATCTGATAGCGATCTATCTCAACGCCCATTGCTCTGCCAGCAGCCTCAAGACAGTAATAAACAGGTTTGCGGCCGGCATACCCGTCTTGCGTTTCTCCACCAAAACTCCCCAAAACAGCGGTGTCGCCGGCAATCACGTCAACCGGCCACCATGAAACGCACTTTGATGCGTTACTGGGATCTTGCTCCAGACAAAAACCGCGCCAGCCTTGATATTGTATGCCATTTTGGTCATTATACGCGCAGGAGAGTGAATCCCCGCGTGGAAACAAACGGCACGAACGGGCAATCGAGTCTGAATTCGAAACTTTCAGGGATGGCTGAATATATACATCATCAACTAAAAATGGACTTGGGTCAGCAACCTGATCAAGGGCGCCCATGCATTTGCCGGGCTTGCCAAACGCAACGTCCGGACATTCACTATCTTCACGGCAATACGTGCCAGCCCCAAGACACTGTCCGCCGAATGTATTCACAATTTGAAGATATGTTGTACTTGAAACGCCATTCGCCTGAAACGCAACATTCTGCCATCCTGTTGTCAATTTCACGTATGTGCGTGCGTCTTCAGGGTACTCAAATTCTCCAAGAGTATTTTTGTGCAAAAGCTGAATGAGAACAACCTGATCAGAGAGACCGGTACCCTTGATACGCAAGGATATCTGATATTGATCCTTATCAGTTGCAAAAAATCCGGAAACAGGGGCACGCGCACCTGAAAATTCATTACTGTTTGGATATATCCAGAGAACATGATTTGGATTATTCAAATCCTGCGCATTTTCGCTATTCACTGTTATTTTTGACGCTTTGCCATTTGTATCCAATTCAAGATTTTCTTGTTGAGGCGTACCAGCATTTATAACCCCGCCAACCGGGAACCATGGGTCCGTAGTAAATTGCTTTTTTGTTATAGCAACACCTTGAGCATCACGCGTGTACACTTCCTCAACATCTTCGAACTCATTGTTATCAAGCACATTCACGGATGCCCCATCCTCACGCGCAAACGCCCAGGGGTACTGCCCTGATACCGCACCACCAGCGCTCCATTCCAGTCCCGCCTTGACCGCGCCCGTCAGATAACGAATATTCCCAAGATCGCGGTTCGTGTTAAAGGTCAACGCGCTGGAAGTTCCTGCGGGGAGACAATCGCCTTCATCAAAAACAGCGCAATCTTCATTTTTTGAACAAAAACGCCCGGGATTGAACTGGCATTGCCGTTCAGGCAAGAAGCGCGTGCACTCACCGGTGGTAACGTCAATCTGCGCGCAATTGGCAAGGCTTGTGCAAAGCTGCTGCACGCTCTTTGAAACAGGATCTTTGACCTCGATGGAACTTCTGCAATCAATCCAGCGCTTGCATTCGCGATCATTGCGGACCTTGAGCACGACATTTGAGTTACACTTTGGCCAGCTGCGAAAGCACCCTGCGCCAGCGGGTTGGGTGAAGGTTCCATCCGGCTCATAACAAGAAATGGGATTACATTGATAGGTATTGTCCGTTACGGGCGGATCACTGATGCAGGCGCCGCCTGTCTTGCATGTTGCGCCAATTTGGCATTGATAGCCGCATGCTGTGCAGTTGAGTTCGAGCGTGCCGCCGTCGCAATATTCTGCCTTTTCATTACATGAACCAAGCGGCGTGCCATCAAAACACTGGCCAACGGAAAAACATCCGATTTCTCCGACAGCGCATGTCGTAAAGGTTAACGGTCCGTATTCCCGGAAGTTACCAGCTGCATCCTGAAGATGAATGGTATAGAAATAATCGGTTGCATGCGACAAAGACGTAATTGATGTTGAGAAATTCGTGTCATAAATGCCTGTGGTGAGTGGTCCGTTTGCTGGGGGTGACGTAAGACCCCACCATACCTTTGAAATAGCCAACTCGTCGGATTGATACAGCACATACGCCGTACACGAAACAGCACCACAACTCACGCCCACGCCAGGAGAAAGAAGTTTTGGAGCAGTGGTATCGCCGATATTTGCCGGTGTTACAATATTTGTGGCGCCTGTCGCACTGACAGTATTAGTGCCATCAAATGATGTTACGGTATACGTATATGTGGTTGAAGGCGACAAAGATTCAACAATAACCGTGTGGATCGTAGAAGGCGCACTGATAGTGCTTGATTTTACTGTACCAGTAACGGTATCTGTTAGTTCAACCGTTGCATCAGCAGCTGCGTCAGTTGTCCAATACACCGTTGCGCTTGTCGCGGTGACAGATTGCACCCTTGGCCCAGGAGGATTAATGGCCAACGCAGATACTGACTGCACAAATAGCACCATACCCCCAAAAACAACAACAAGCTGCAGGAGCGAGCGGAACACCGTATTGTAAAGGCGATTCGTCATTAGTTGGGAGACAAGTAATTACAATTACTCAACGCATCACAGGCCCAAATTGCAAATCCAACTGGGAAACCAAACGGAAATGGACCGAGTTCGATCTCATGCGAGGTCGCAAGTGAATAGGGCACTGATTCTGTCCATGTGTTTTGTTTTCCTTGTTCTCCATATCGCAGTTCTCCACTCGATGCTTCATCAGTGGTCCATCTGATACGTACGTTTCTGCCAGAGTTAAAGAATTCATAATCAATATCTCCCACAAGCTGCGGACCAGCCGCATCGTTATTCACGGTTACTAAAATATCCTTTTCACATGTGTTCGGTACAGGAGATGCGCCATCGCGCGCTTTGATGCTCAGCTGCACAGTGCCATCAGGAAGTGCTTTTGTGTTCAGTGACATTGTGTATGGGGGGGTTGTAACTGTTGTTTGAAAAACACTCGCCGCTGTAAAATCGACTCCGACTACACCAATATTGTCTGAAGCAATCGCACTGAAGGGAATGGTGTTTGAAACAGTCGCGCCATTTAATGGGTCAGTAATGTCACATGATGGTGGCTCTCCATCTGGTATGGACGCAGTGCTACAGGTCATTTCTGGTGACGTGAAGAGATTCCCAAATATATCTTTACTCAATGCGCGATAATAATACTCTGCATCCGGAAGTAATCCAGTAATATTGACAGTGTGATTCTTCACGTATGCAGTATCACCCTTTGAACCAGGCAAAAAACCTGAAGCAAGACCATAATTTACCAGCGATGTGGCATCTTCATCAGTACACCATGAAACAGTGATGTAATCGGTTCCTCCAACGCATGTGACTGGGCAGGTTAATGCGGGGGGAATATCATCGATTTCGCACAATCCTGTATCTGCATCACACATTTCATTTGCGGCGTCACAATACCCGTCACCCGGCGCATCACATTCATTACAATTCTCAACCGGGTCAAAACTCTCAGTGAGGTCACAATATGAACCGGGAGTCACCGTTGAGCAAGTGAGGTGATCTGTTCCATCCGAACACTTCAACTCACATGAACCGGTTGTTATATTACAGTATGGTTTGTCTGTTGCAGGGGTTGCAGTCCACACTGGGCATCCACAAATCGGTCCACTGGCATCTCCGCAATTGTCAAAGAGTTCTGGGGTCTGGCTCGTATCGCAGAATACTGGCAGGTCAGATTCATTCCCAGTGCGTTCCTCAACGCACGTTAAATTTGGGGTTCCATCCGTACAAACACTGCTATCAATGATGAGCGTTACTGGATTTGGACTCTGCGGCACACTTGCATTTGCCGTGGGAGAGTTGGCATTGATGTTTATCGGTTGATAAGTTCCGGATAAAAATCCAGTGGTATCAATGGTCATGAGTGCTGACTTTGGTGCGCCGCCAGAAAGCGCCAATGTGGACGGGTTAAAGGTTGTGTTGCTTGTGCTGATAGGCGCAGGCACCGTTCCTAGTGATAACGTTGCGACGTCGGCAAAACATCCTTGCGGCGTCACCTGCACGGTGTAGACTGCAGGGTTGCCGCTTGCCACGGTAATTGACTTTGTTGCCGGCGCAATGACATTCACAGAAAGGCCGGCGGCATCCAGCGTGATACTCTTGGCTTGGCTTGATACCTTGAGCGCAGGTGTTGCATCATTCCACGCGTCAATGACATAACTGTATGTTCCCGGCGCAAGACCAAGATCTGGATAGGAAGTTGTTCCCCCGCCGACTGTTGCGATCAACGTTCCATTGCGGAAGATTTCATATCGTACGATATTGGATTCATTATCCACCGCGGGAGTCCATGAAAGACTCACGTTATGAAGATTCCCTAGGCTACACTCCGCAGTTACTGTCAAGACCGGAGCGGTTGGTGCAGATATGTCATTATCGCAATCTGCGGTAGTGGTACTCTTCGTAAAGATGTTGGAAGTGATAGGCATTGGAGGAACACCACCGTTATACGCGATCACCTTATACTTATACGTCAAATTTGGTGAGACGGTAGCGTCGGTATATGTTGTTGGGGGTGGCGAACCTGTCAGCGTTGTAAGAGGAGTCGTGGGGAACGTGCATGAGGCTCCGGTGCAGCGATATACTTCATATTTGCTGATGCCGGTTTCTAGATCCACCGCCTCGCTCCAATTGAGCACAATAGTCCGGCCTGTTGTGCCGGAACATTGCAGTTCACCATCAACAGTGGGGGCTGATGGCGGGGTAGTATCAGTAGACTCGATGGTGAGTTTTGCAAGGTCAACATACTTTGTGGTGCCACTGACACCCTTCACCTTCATATTCGTGTAGGTCCCCAGGCCGAGGGCTGATGTTGCAACATTCATCTGCACAATACCGCTCGTCTCCGGGCCAAAGGTATACATTGTGCCTGCCATTGCAGGTTGGCCGGTCGGCGGCGTTGAACTGACATAGCTCCAAGCAATTGTTCCGGCAAAACACCAATCACGCGTCACATTGATCTGGTACACGCCGGGATCGCCTTTGGTAACCGTTACATGCGGCGGCAATGGTTGAGGACCTTCCCATGTGATATTGAATGTTGGCGTTCCGGGTACAATGGAATGTACCGGCGATTCAGTATATAGCTCGGCACGATTATACGCGCGGACAATATAGCGATACGTTGAACCCGGATTCAACGGCCCCGGATCAGTGAGGGTGTAAGGCCCTGTTGCGGCAATATTTCCATTGACCTTTGAGTAGCTCGTGGGTAATGAAGAGTTGACCGATCGCCAGACTTCATAGTGGTCAATACCGGATTCTGCATCCGTTGCCTGATCCCACGTTAATGTGTACTGTATGGTGCTTCCGCTGCAAGCCTTTGTGCCGTTGACGTTTGGCGTTGGCCATGTTGGCGGAGTGGTGTCATCAAAACCGGTATCAAAAGTATAATCCCAACTCCCAACATACGCGCCCGCTGCGGTTTGTGAGGCAACTTTGTAATGATACGTTGTGAGTTCTGCGAGCGCTGGTGTGGGGATGTTATGTGAATTGAGATAGGTAGACGGCCCAAAAGTGGTTCCATAAATTGCCTGATAACGGAAGTTACCACCGTTGGTTCCCACAAAGACGACGTCGGTCGGTTCATAGACATACAGCCCGAGGAATCCGGTCGTGGAAGCGCCAAGATTGATCAATGTCCATGAAAGACCTGCATCATCAGAATAGAGTGCCTTGCCATTTGAATCGCCGATCCAGACCCGCCCGCCAGGATACATTTGTACGCTCTTGTGTGCTAAACCAGAAAAGAGGGGGTTCGTGAGTGAGGTTGTTCCTGTTCCTGAGTAATCATGGCGCCAGACCTTCCCGTTGCGCGCAACGCCAAACATTTGAAATGCGGTATGACTCCCTGGCTGTGTAGAAACCGAACAGCCTTCAAGACCAGATGAGGTATCATTTGTGGTCAATTTTGTGAACGTTGTACCACTATCATAGCGCCAGAGGTTACCAGCGTCCCCCGCAACACAACCCGAAAGCGTGCCATCGCTGTTTTTTGCGAACATGATGGCATTCATTGGGACATTTGTTGCAAGTGAAGCCGCCTCTGACCATGCATAGCCATCAGTCGTGCGTATAACCTTGCCGGTACTGGTGACTGCCCATGCGGTATTGCTATCAATGGCAAACACGCTGTTAATGTGCGCAACAGTGCCATAGGGTGATGTCTGCGCTGTCCATGTACTGCCTCCATTGGCAGTCCTCAAAATGGTTCCGGCTTCCCCAACTGCCCACGCTATATCAGGGGATACGGCAGAAACGCTGAAGAGATCATTACTGGTTCCGGATGTCTGCGCGCTCCAGGTCGTGACATTGGTACTGCGATGAATCACGCCGTTATGCCCAACGGCAAAGCAACGCGTGCCCTGGCAATCAATATCACGCAACGTTTCTGTGGTGATATTCATTGATGTCATGGATATGGGGTCGCTATCACGATATGAGCCCCAACTTGTTCCGGGATTGGGGGCAGTCTGCCATGCAAAATTCGCAGTGTTGCCAGCAACCGTTGCCGTTGGATCACTTGTTATCATAACGCCGAGCGAAGGAATTTCATCGGTTGCAGGACCAGTCACGGGAATGCCCAAAAAGGCAGTGAGGTCATACCGCGCAATAGCAGGACCAGAAATAGTATACAGAATATTTCCATCAAGAACCCCATCATAAACGGTCTCGGCGTTGAGTAGGGTATAATCCGGCGTACTGATTTCATCCAATCCATTCGGCGGTTCTGATATATAGTTGATCTTATTGCCAGCAAAAAGAATGTGCTTTCCTGAGCCAGGAGCAGCAAGGGAAAAGCTAAAGTCGTGGGCGAGTGCACTATATGTATGATCCACAGTAAAGGTCGAGCCGGTTAAACGGTTAATGAAATCAGGGGACGTCCCAATAAAATCTCCGGTTTCTGTGGGTGCGGTACTTAAGCCCCCCGCCGACTGGTGTCGCAGAAAAGCACCGGTGCTTGGATTCATCTCAACAATATCTCCGGTTATCTTGCGGTAAAAATACAGATTGCCATTTAGATAAAAAATATCCAAGATGGTGTCGTACTGCTCACCGACTGGAAACCAATCCATTACCACGCCATCCGTTATCCGTATCTTACAAATACCAGACCCCGCAGTGACTGCATTCGCGACATAAAGATACGTACCATCGGACACTGCCTTGCCAAAAGAATCACAATTATAAAACTCCTCAAGTATGGGATTAAGATTTTGATAATTATATGTGTGAATAATATTACCCGCGGCATCAAGGCGATAAATAATATGGCCTTTAATCCACCAAACATAGCCCCCAGCAATAACAATATCTTGATCCATAACCGTCGGCTCAGGATTCACAACAGAAAGTGCAATGGAGAGATCGCTCTTGTTTAACTTAAAGAGGCCGTTGCCGATACTCGGATACCCATCCTGAGTGTGACTTATAACCCAAATAAAGGATCCATCAAGTATTATCCCTTTTGGGGTAATGCTATCCTGGTGGTTGGTATACAGAATATCATTCGGCAGTGCGTGCACTTCACTAGGAAACACAAACGCTGCAGTAGCAAAACTGACTGCCAGGAGTAAAACTCCTGTGATAATAGGGCGCATATATTTCACCTCCTTAAGTCTCATTATGGGACAACGTTAAATAAAGTACTTGGGTTTGACGAATCGTAGAATGGCCGGCAGCCACGTTCAAAGTCTACCTGATTATTACAATCTGCAGAACGGCCTTCAACGCTGGAGCGAATATACGTATAGGTGGTGCAGCCTGGCGTTGTTGCAGCTGCATCGGGTTCGCATGACGCATTGACCGGAACCGAATTACCGCTCGCGTCGATCTCATTGTTGCATTCCACCTGACACCCGACTGGGTCTAATGGATCCCGATACGCGTTACAACCTGAAAACGCTGTGGTACACAGGCCGGTATACACATCCGTACAGGCACCCCCGTTGGTGCAATCCGCGTCAGTGCGACAGGCAAAGCCATCATCATCGCCGCCGTCGCATACCGCAGAGGGCAACCCCGGTGCTACACAACTGCCACCACCTGTGCGACAAGCAGCCGCCTGAAGTGCTTCCGAACAATCCAATCCTGGATCCACCGTACAGAAAATCTTCGTAAGCGGACTGTATCCGTTGGTTGGATAGATAAATGGCTTATCAACGGCAAGACACGCATCAAGCTGTGTTGGCGTATTTGCCGGTTGAATGGTACCGCCCACTTTACACCACAAATTATACGATGGGCAGAGTTCATTGGTATCCGTCTTGAACCACCCAGTGACATCCGTTCCTAAATAACTCTGACCGACGCGATAATCACAAGAGCGGGTAATAGGATCCTTAAAGTATGACACTCCCCCTGTCTCTGGTACGTTATATTCCCTGCAAAAATTCGCAGCCGCATCACAAAGAATACTTTCATGCGCATCAGGTTCGTTCACAAGATAGGTTGTCTGGAAATCAGCAACCGTGCCGTCGGCCACATAACTCGCTATACCAAATGGTTCACAGCCCGCGGCCTGCGCGCTGCATGCCCTGCGCGGATCATTAATCACCGCAATAGCGTTATCCTTTGGCGTGGTCGTGCCATGCACGGTCTGGCTGAACGGTGATTCAGAATTTTGCGTATCAATAAGCGCCTCACAACCAATCTGCTCCTCTGAACACAGTCGCGTGAATGATTTGAGCGCAACCGTTTCATTCGTACGAGTGCGATATGCGGCACAGTTCACATTTGCCTCATCGCACGTGTCTGCCGTGCCTTGAATAAGATACGCGCTGCTGACGTTTGCAATGATCTCAATGTTATCCACCCAGCCGCCGCCCGCAAGCGTAAGGGTGAACTGCTCTCCTGGATTCACCTGATGATCAATAGTGATGGGACCAATGGTGTATGCGTTCCACTCGCCAGGAGTTATTGATGTTGTCGCCTGATCTGTTTCAGTCCCATTAGTAAATTTGGCAGCAATGGTATCAGTTGGATTCCCCGTACCCCGCGCCTTTGCCCACAAGCGGATCAAATATGACTGCCCTTCTTGTGCGATGTCCGAGACCAGGCGCGTAACGGTGTTTCCTGCTCCGGTTGAAAGAGAGTGGCCGCCACCTGTGAGCGATTCAAATGAAATAATCGTCGGTGCCCAACCATCTGCTGCGCCGTCTTCAAAATCATCATAGAAAACCTGAACTCTATTTTGGCCGGTGGAGCCTTTATATTCGCGACAAAAAGCCTGAGCAGCGCTGCATGTTCGTGATGCGCTTGGAAGAATATGATAAATGATATCCTTGTTCGCGGCCTCATCAATGGTATTGCGGAACGGCGTACACTCTGCAGAAACAGGAATTGTTCGTGAAACATACCGATAATACGGGTTTGCATTTCCATCAAAGAATTCAACGCAATCCGGATTGCTGAAGAGCTCGGTGGGATTTCCCGCGTCCGGACCACATACCGCCCTAGTCGTCAGGGTATCATTACATGTTGGCTCGGTTGTTACCGTTCCCGGTGAAACATTCGTACACGGACCATTGTCAAAATTACTCTTCAGAAGATTCCACTTACGGAGCTGATATCCATCTTCCGCGGTACCAACCCATGAATAAAAGAGGTGATCAGTAGGATTCGCAACAACGAGCGAATGATCTTGCGGCACGCAAAGACGGGCATTTGTGAAATAGGTTAGCGCCTCACCGCCTTCTGCGAGTTTATTGAGATTGGTGTATTCTTCACACCCAACAGCTGCGGCACTGCACTTCTGGCCAGTTTTTGCAATCAAATAGACGGGATCAGCCGGGTCGCGAATCGGAATACGATCAATGCCTTCTTCTTGATATGCCTTACACCCAACCTGATCCTCGGCGCATTGATCCTGTGATGTGGCGATGCCAGGAATCTCATTGCCATCTTCTACCGCGGTGTAAAGTTCGCAGCCAACATCCTCCGTATTACAAAGCAGGCTCTCTGGAACTTCCTCAAGGCGAAGATTATCACACCACAGGGATCCGCTGCCGCCGTACTTATAACAGAAGACGCGAACAAAATCGACGTTGCTCAAATTGGCATGAATACGGTACTGCACAAACGTCCATTCGCTATTCGTGATCTGTGGTTCCCAATTCCAGTTATTCGTCCGACTCCACAACTCACATGTGTGGTCATCAAGAGTATTATGGTTTGCATCAACGCACTCTGTGCGAACTGTTCCGGAGCCGCCGGCATTCTCTGAGCGCACCCAACCGCTCACCACATAATCTTTGCCCTGTACAACAGGAATATCCTGACCCGTCCATTGATCCCCTCCACCCTCAAGCTTCACCGCAGTTTTGTCATCATACCCCCCACTGAGCTTATCAATACCCCCTCCTGACCACCCATCAGGAACAGTATCATTCTCAGTGGTGTTATCGCCTACCCAGTCTGGATCAAAATCTTTTCCCGCGTCATAGGAAAAATCACTGTTTGCCAAAAGATTATCACCATAGGCATTGAGATAGATGCGATTCGTTGTACCGTAGTCTGTATAATTATAGAAGGCATCGCCAAGCGTGAGATAAGCGACATCAATCTGACCGGCGCAACCGGTAGGGATAATTTCTATATCAACATACGTATCTGCTGATGCGTTGTTTGGTACGGAAAAAGTACTGGCATTCTGCTGCCAGAATGAGCCAAACGAAACAGGAACGACGGGCGGGCTATACAAACCTGATGACACCTGCAGCGTACCACTGCACGTGCCTGTTGCGCCTTTTGTGTTTAAACCAACGGTAAACGAACGGCCTGCCATTGGCGTGCCGGTTTGAATTCGTGCTTGCAAACTCCCGCTTGCAGCAATTTCTGCAACAACAACATTATCCGCGCCAAATGAAGTATTGGTGCTCGATACCGCAAGAGCAGCACCACTCCATCCTGCAAAGCTATCATCAGTCGTGTCATCAATAGTACCGGTATATATTTCAAAACTCCCGTTCGGAACGAGATTCGTACCATTGGTTGTCCGAATATATTCATTGCAACCAGACTCTTGTTCATTACAGGATTGAATATCATCATCAGCATAGACAATCTTCCCGCTGTCTGCGGTACATGTCCATTGATCACGCGATCCCCAATAGCTCGATTCTGCACAGTACCCCTGACATCCCGCATTCTCAGCAGTACATGAATCTATATTGACGGTGTCTGCAAGGTACGCGGAAATGTTTCCGGCGGTATTCTCGTAACTTTGACATGATGTGTAATACGAAGGACATGCCTCCCCATCAAAACGCCATATTGGCTTTTCTTCAAAGCAATACCCAAAGGCGATACAGGTACCATCATCATTTTCAAGAATACAATCCTGCACATCCACGCATTGATTTTGGTCACGTTGCAATACCCAGCGTCCAAGGTCTCCGCCAAAAACAGGGTCGGCGGAACAATTGATGCGTCCGTCCGCATTCGTATCTTCGTCGCAAACGAAATCACGTGAAATAATTTCGTCTCCAGCGCCCGCGCGTTTACAGAATTGTTCCGGTGCTTTGAGAACCCAGTTGGGATCAACAAGACCGCAGTAAGGTGAGGCATCAGTACCGTCTATGCCACAATCAAAGAACGCATCCACCACGCGTTGTAGACTCAAAACATTTCCGCTGTTCTCATACTCACGAATATACTGTGCCGCAAGTTCCCAACCCACAGGAATAATGCGCGCGCGTCGGAGATACACCATTGCCCGATACCCATATCCATTACTCCCGGGGTCATTGCGTTGTGCATCAAAACCAAACGTACGCTCACCCTGTAGCAAACCATTATTAATGGCCTCCTGAACAGTGAAGCGTTGCTCAATTGCCTGAGCAAACCCAGCATCAAGAACGCCGCTCGCCGTAAGTTCATCAACGCTAGAATAGGTATCGCTTGAAGGACTTCCTACTGAATAGCTGATCTGCGCCAAAGAGGCGAACTGCAACCGCGCAGCAGCAATGCTTGTAAGACGCTGACCACTAAAAAGCAATGAACCTAAATCAGACGTACCCGGACTTCCTGATGGCCCTGCGCATTCCTTGGGGTTGAGTCCGCACTTGCCCGCAAAAAAGCGTTCGGTGAGCTTCTGCACCAATGTGTTTGAAAACACGCCAAGCGCATCAGCCCACGGCGATCCTGTCTGAATTTTTTCCGCGGAAGTGGATTCTTGCACTGCTTGTGTTGCCCGCTCCTCAGTAAGAACGCTCGGGGTGAGCACCGCGCCACTAACTGGCGATACTAATGGCTTCAGGCCTCCTTCTGGAGTGATATCGCGTAGAGCCTTTTCTTCTTCACGGCCTGCCTTTGCCGCCTCATTATAGAGTGAGAGCGCGACGCCGAAATGATTATTTTCAAGAGAATAATATGACTCAACAGCAGCTCCAAGATCCACAGCTTTGAGATTCGTCCACGTTTCTGCCGCTGATTTTCCACGTTGACCAGAAAAAGCCTTACATTCATTGAGACATGCCTGAAAGGTTGCCTGTGCTTCTGTTTTTAATTGTCCAATGTAACTTGAGAGCAATCCATGACACACCCGTGCTTCAATTTTTGGCCACTCCATGATACTTCTTGAGTCGATCTCGCCATCCTTCCAATAGAGGGTATACTTGTCATCATCATCGATCGATACAGGACAATTAACCACTGGGCCTAAATCTTTGGGATCATCAGGAACTAAATGTTCAAGCCCTTCACTCTGCCACTTACGAACCGCTTGGAGTTTTTGTTCACTTCCCTCCGCTGTTGGAATACAAAAATCATTACATGACTGTGTCTTTTTATCTGGAGAAGTGAGGGTTGTGACAACGCGGCGAACCAATGCAAGGGATTTAGGATCCTTAAACACCTGCGTCCCAATGAGTGGCGAAAGATCCGTACCAAACGTCTGCGTTGAAATGCGCGCAACAAAATCACCAACGGCGGCATCATTCAATTTTTGAAAATATTTTGGGTCAGTGATAAAAAGCGGCTCTTGGCCGGTGCCTGCGGATGCAACCCACACCGCTGTATCTTCCGCAATGCGAGAAAGATACAGCCGCAACGTATTCTTGTACGTAATATCGTAGGTTACCTTCAGTGCATCTTTGCGAATGGTATTAAGATTCTGGCCAAGATAACGCAAAGAATCGCGAATTTCCTTCCATGCGGCAGCGGCAAGCGCCTCACCAGGAAATGCCTGCACAGGACGAGGAAAAAGGAACACTACTCCGCCAATAAGAATGGCCACCAACACAAATGCCGCAATAGCCATGCGAATACTAAAACCGCGGCGCGGTTTTGATTCTTGATTTTGCCCCCGTTCGTTCATGGAACGTTTATGGTGATGAATTTGTATTCGTCACTGCGCTGTCAGCAGTATCCGCGAAGAGGCCTGCCTCTTCTTCTAATGCCTGCCTAAATATTTCATTAAGATCCGCATCACTTACTTCTGAGAGAACTGAAGCATCAGCACCGGTCGAAACAAGAAAGTCACGGATATCGTCAGGCGTGAATGCCTGCAGTGTTGCTAAGGTATCTGCTCCATCACTTGTTGTGGCCGCTTCTCCGCCAGTAACTTCTGTGTATATTGAGAGGAGCTCTTCATCGCTTGTTGCATCAAGCAGATACTCAGGTGAACCTGAACTTCGCAGTGTTTCCCGTATTGCTTCTGCTGTTAAATTTGTTTCCGCGCTAGCAGAGTTTGTGTTTGCTTCGGCCGTCGTTGTGGAAGCTAATTCCTCAGGAGAAATAAATCCTGTGCAGTCCTGTCCCTCTGGACAATTTGGATTTGTGTTATTTTCAATTTCACTAAGGTCGCTCAGGCCATCAGAATCTGAATCAAAAAGATACGGGCTCGTTCCTAGTTGGTAGAGCTCTTTAAAATCACTTATTCCGTCTTGATCAGTGTCTTTTTCTGCAAGCGCAAGAAGTCGTTCAGTATATTCATCTTGGGTTTCAGAATTTTGATTGAGCGTATTTTGATTGAATGCAGAAAGAATTCCTCCCCGTATCTGCATAAAGCCAACAATAAGACCAACCGCGACGATGCATGAGATGATAATAAGAACGTTTTTCTGGGAAAAGAACGAATTTCGTCGATGCCCAAAAGGCTCCATTTGAGGACTGCCGGGACCTGCCCTAAAATCATCCATAGGTATTAAAAATGTAGGGCTATTATATCACGAACAGCCCTATTCGTCAAAGAAATACTGCGCCAAGAGGGGCCAATCAGCCGGTCGTATGTCCTGAGCACGCGCAGAATGCGGGTATCCCTGCTTTTCAAGCCAATTCTGTACTGCTTCACCCTCAATTTCAGGAAGGTTTGCGAGTGTATTTTTGAGCATTTTGCGCCTATTTTGGAATCCTGCACGCACAATCTTCCACAAGGTGGCTTCAGAACACTTCCAGGAGGCACGTTGCCGTGCTGCGCCTTGAATGTCAGAAAAGCGAACAATTGCTGAGAAAACAGCAGGAAGAGGAAAAAATGATTGTGGAGAAATCTTGGCTTGGACGATCTCTGGGCGTGCATAGAGCTGTGCAAGTAATCCAAGTTGTGAAAGTTTTCCTGCTGGGGCAGTAACACGCTCTGCGACTTCCTGCTGTATAAGTACTGTTATGGAGAGTGGACGTGGTACTTCGCTCAAAAAAAGCCTGAAAACACGTGCGGTGATGGAATAGGGAAGGCTGGAAACAAGGTGATATCCAAAATCCTCAAAATGTCCCCAGCGCAAAAACGTTAAAATGTCCTCAGGAATGACCTCAACGCCTGGATCTTCCTTATAGTGCTCTGCGAGTGGTAACGCGAGCTTTTTGTCCGCCTCAACGGCAATGATCTTCCCTACTCGCTCTCGCAGGCGCCTTGTGATCACTCCAAATCCTGAGCCAATCTCCAAAACGGTGTCTGTCTGCTGCAATGGCGCAGCGTCAACAAGCATATCTGCGATGCTCGCATCAATAAGAAAATTCTGCCCGCGAAGACGACTGGGGGTAATGCCCACCTCCTTAATGAGGCACTTCAGAACGCTAGGATCAGCGGGATCTTGGGTAGATACCATAAAGGAGAGCAAATGCTGCCGCAACAAGCCAAACGCCAAAGAATCCCATAAACACAAAAAGTGCTGCGAGGGCTACCCCAATGAGCGCCTTCCCAAGCGCAAGACTCTGTTCAATGAACACCCCATATGCTAACGGATGTTCTTTGCGCGCCCGTTCATACGTAAGCGTTGAGAGCTGAACAAATGAAAAATCTTTCACCACTCCTCCTAAGAGATTCGATGTGAATGCCGGCAAAGGCAAAAAGACGAATATTCTCACGAGCCAGGATAACGAAAGGACTCCTGAGGCAAGCTGCAGAAAAGAATGTTTGTAGTCTTTTCTTCTATCAATATATTTGCCTGTTAGCAAAAGAAAAAGCGCGCTGGCAAGCGTGCCAGCTCCCAAAAACAAACCCACATCCGTTGTGCTATCCACCACGAGAAAAAGAAAAAGGGGCCAAACGGTAAACTGCACAATTTCTTCACCAAACCCGATATATGCAATCATGACCCTTCGATGTGCAGGCTCAATGAGCATCTTCCATGACTGCACAATTGAAAAATGTTCCTTGGGTAACGTTGTTTTCGTTGAAAATAAAGGGATATTTGAAAGAAAAATCAAAACAATGGCAATGCTGAAGAGTACAGGGAATGATGTGTATGTAAGCATAATACCCCCGAATATTGGACCAACAACGCTCACGGAGAGTAAAACGCTGCTAATAACGCTCACCTCCCTGCCGCGGTTAACCGCATCTGATGTCTCGATAAAATCCTTATGGAACGACGGCCAATAAAAGGTCTTTTGCAGTGCGCCAAAAAGAATTGCAGGTAGCGCAAACCACACACTTGCTTCCATCGCAAAAAGCGAAATGTAATACCCAATGAGCATGAAGGATGCAATGAGAATTCCTCTTCGAATACCAATATGCGCAACGATCTTCCCACCAAACGGAACAACGAGAAAATACACCGCATAGAGTACGGCAAAATAAAGAAGGATCTCTGATACAGAAAAACCGCGCGTATAAAGATACAACGGTTCAAAAAGCGCAACGGTCGAAACGGCAAAACCAAGAATGCCAACGGAGAAAAAAAGCTCCTTCATGTCTTTGGAAATCGCTCGGGAAAAATAATGGGGATGAATATGGAGGTGTTGAAATATCATATTGCAATATGAATAGCGCCTTGGCGGTGCACAATGCATGTCGTGCCATTCCATTCTACCACGGTTGAGGGTTTTTCTTGAGGAAGTACACCTCCATCAAAAAGATATGCTATCTCATCTGAAGTAAAGATATCCGCAAAAAGCGCGGGGTCATACACATCTCCATCACCGGAATGATTTGCGGATGTTGAGGTGATCGGCGATTGCAGCGCCTGGCAAGCAGCCGCGATGACAGGATGCGAAGAAATACGAATACTCAGCCTCGTCTTTCCGGGAGCGAGAATGGATCGCAGCGCGACAAGAGGGCTCCCTGCCCGTGGCGTGAGCACGATATTCACTGGACCTGGCCAGTACTGCCGTGCCAGTGCGTTTTCTTCCGGAGCAAGAGAAAAATGTTCTTGCACTGTTTGCATATCCGGAAGAAATATTCCCACTGCTTCATTTGGTTTGCGCCGTTTCACGGCAAAAAGAAGCTTTAATGCCTGAGCATCCAACGCATCAGCGGCAATGCCATATGATGTTTCAGTTGGAACGATCACCAAAGCACCCTGCGTAAGCGCTGTTACTGCTTTCTCAATATCATTACCTCTTTCCATGGCTGTATACCAACATCATAAGAACGGCCGGAGATCCAAACAACATAAACGCCTGAATGCTTGCAAAGTGCTGGAAGTAGAACACGCCAAGCAAGAGTGCGGTTGCTCCGCCAATGTTCAATACAATCTCCCGTATCACAATATAGTGTTCGAGACTTGTGCCTTTCTCCTCCGCATGATTATAGACCAAAGCCATATAGGGAACCTGGAGCACATTTGTTGCGATTTTGTAAAAACTATCGGCCATAAAAATAAAAAATTCACCCACGGCAAATGCGCGTCCGATCCACGCAAGTGCATTCACAATAACCGCAAGACGAAATGGCCCTACCCTGCCACGCGAATCAACGAACCGTCCAATGAAAAGCCCCAGGATAAGCGCAACCAAGAGCGACCCTGTTGCGATTCCTCCGACTGCCACATACCCCGAAAGCGCAGTGAAAAGAAAAATTGGCCAGACATAAAGCGAAAGCTTAGTATCTATTCCTTCGCCAAAAAATGTGAATATGGTGCGGAGGCGCTTGTGCGCAAAAGCGCTTTTTAATTCACGGCCAAAATGAAAATCATACGGCTCATGAATATCCGGAGAAAAAAATAACGGAAGCAATGCCAACGCCTCAACAAGGATTGCAATGAGGAATAATACAGTAAAGCCAAACTGACTGATGATGAGTGCGCCAAAAAAAGGTCCGAGGATCGCCGCAAGGATGACAACCGCACGAAAACCACCGATATTCTTCCCTTGCCGCTCAATACAAGAAGCACGTGCAAAATCCGTGTGAAAGGATGTCCAATAAAGTGCCGTGGCAAGGCCATACCCCAAGATCACCCCAGCGAGAAAAAGCGGGTGCGCTGGTAACTGAATGAGTGAAAAAAGATACAGCACGAGAAACGGCACTGAGAGGAGCATCGAATGCTTCAGGCCGATATGCGTCGAAAGTTTTGCGGCAAATGGCGTCAGGAATGCTACAAGAATGCTGAAAAGCGCAAAGGTCAGCAGTACCGGCGCAATCGCATTATCAAAGTATTCATAAAGGTAAATAGGGACAAAGAGACCAACCGCTGCCATACCAAAATGCCGGAGTCCACTCGCAACATATATCTCCGTGATCTCTCGATTTAATGCAAAATTGAGATGATGTCGAAAATGAATCATTTCATCACAAAGTTCACGAGCTTTTCAGGTACAAAAATGACCTTTACCACTTCCCCCTCCGCAAGGTACTTTGCAACCTTCTCGTTCTTCTTTGCTGCGACAACGATCTCCTTTTCTTTCTTTCCTTTTTGTATTTGTAGCTTCGCGCGCACCTTGCCATTCACCTGTACGACAAGTGTCACCTGAGATTCCTCAGCTTTTGCGCTGTCTGCCTCAGGCCACTCTGCAATAAAATCTACCTTCATACCAGCGCGTTCCATGAGCTCGTGGCTGAGGTGCGGAGCAAACGGCGCAAGAAGCCGCACAAAAATATCCCATGTATCCTTTGCAATAACTTCACGTGCAGTGAGATGATTCATGAGCGCCATCAATTGCGCAATTGCAGTATTAAACCGGAATCCCTCAATATCTGCGGTAACTTTTTGTATTGCCTGGTGCACAAGTCGTTCTGTTTCTTCATCTTGTCCCACAACGCTCTTCACTTTTTCCTGCGCATGCCACACTTTATGCAAGAATCGATGCACTCCAGCGATACCGCGCGTGGACCAAGGTTTTGCGTCTTCAAAGGGCCCCATGAACATTTCATACAAGCGCATGGTGTCTGCGCCATACGCATCAATGATCTTGTCTGGATCAATCACATTCCCGCGAGACTTCGACATCTTATGATTGTCCTCGCCGATAATAAGTCCCTGATTCTTCAGTCTTTGAAATGGTTCTTCAACGGGAACAATGCCTTCGTCATACAGAACCATGTTCCAAAAACGTGCGTAAAGCAGATGTAATACCGCATGTTCAGCTCCACCAATATAGAGATCCACTGGCAACCAATGTTTCAACTTCTTTTTGTCTGCAAGCGCATTTGAATTCTTGGCATCAATATAACGGAGAAAATACCATGAAGAGCCTGCCCACTGCGGCATGGTGTTTGTTTCACGTTTTGCGGGGCCATCACATTTGGGGCATTGCGTCTTCACCCAATCATCAATACCCGCAAGCGGAGATTCGCCGGTTCCTGTTGGCTCGTAGGACTCCACATCAGGAAGAAGTACGGGAAGGTCTTCTGCTGGAACTGGCACAACGCCGCAATGCTCACAATAAATAATAGGAATGGGCTCTCCCCAATACCGCTGGCGGGAGAACACCCAATCGCGAAGCTTATAGTGAATGCTGGGCGCGCCTGCTTTCTGTTTTGTCAGCCAATGAATGATGGCAGCGGATGCGTCCTGAGTCTGCTGGCCATTAAACTCCCCAGAATGAATGAGTATGCCTTTACCTGTATATGCCTCCGGTAAATCATGTTCAATACCGTCAGGGGAAATGACCTGACGAATGGGGAGCTGATGAGCGGATGCAAATGTAAAATCGCGTTGATCATGCGCAGGTACCGCCATAATCGCGCCAGTGCCATACCCCATAAGCACATAATCTGCGACCCAAATAGGAATTTTTTCGCTATTCACCGGATTCACGGCATACGTCCCCGTAAAGACACCCGTCTTCTCGCGGCTCACTTCTTGGCGCTCTATATCAGATTTTGACTCTGCTTCATGACGATAGCCATACACAGCATCGCGCTGTTCATCTGTCGTGAGCACATCAACCAGTGGATGTTCCGGAGCCAACACCATATAGGTTGCCCCAAAAAGCGTATCTGGTCGCGTCGTAAAAATATCAAGCGTTTCAGTATGACCCTCAATTGAAAAATGAATCTCCGCGCCTTCACTTCGACCAATCCAGTTACGCTGAAGGAGTTTGATCGGCTCGGGCCAGTCAAGACCATCAAGTCCCCCAAGGAGTCGGTCCGCATATGCGGTAATCTTGAGCATCCACTGGCGAAGCTTCTTCTTGGTGACCGGCGTGCCGCAGCGTTCGCACTTGCCATCCACCACCTCTTCATTCGCAAGCCCGGTCTTGTCCTTGGGGCACCAGTTGATGGGCACATCCGCCTCATACGCAAGACCGCGTTCAAAAAGCTTCAAAAAGATCCACTGTGTCCATTTGTAATATTCTGGGTCTGTTGTGGCAAATTCACGGGACCAGTCATATGCAAAACCAAGCTGCTTGATCTGCTGACGCATGTGATCAATATTGCGTTTTGTAATTTCTCGTGGATGCGTTTTTGTTTTGATGGCGTAATTTTCTGCTGGCAAACCAAACGCATCCCAACCCATTGGATGCAGCACTGTTTTGCCGCGCATGCGCCAGTATCGCGTCAGGATATCACTTGCGGTGTACCCCTCTGGATGCCCCACATGGAGTCCGGCAGCGGAAGGATACGGAAACATATCTAAAATATAGAGATGATCCTTCTCCGTATCATCAGCGGCAAATGTCTTTTTCTCCTCCCAAATCTTCTGCCACTTCGTTTCAATAGCGCGTGGCATGTACTTTTCATCCATACAAAAATGCTCGTAAGTCCCCTTTTGTGCACCTGCAGTATACCAAATCAGGAGCGACTCGAAAAGCAAAAAAGGTTGTTTTTGAAGCACAAATAAACGCCTTGACAGGCAATATACACCAGGGTAGTATTGCTTGGTTCTCAAAATCGCATAGAGGTGCTGCTGTGATGTTTCAGGCTTCTGGAACACTCCATAGGGAGGGGGTAAAGACCCAAATCGCAGGGCAGTGTCTGATGCGGAAAAGGACAAAGTATCTCCATTCAATTCTCCAAAACAGCACTCAGTATCCTGGTGAAGTTTTTGGCGCTTGTGGCATTTCTCGGGAAGAGTCTACTACTCTTCTTTTTTATTGTATTGGTCATTCCGATACGATTCCTCGTTCGTAACATGTTGCTGCCACTATCTGTACGCATCTACCAGTGGTACCTACCTATCAAACAAACAACCAAAAAATTCCTCGCACCGGCAAAGAATAGCTGGCTCTATGTTTTCACCACCCGCTACGTGTTGCATATCATGATTGCCCTCGTAACGCTTGGAGTGACAGCAAGTAATATCACCGCGCAGGAAGTGCAAACAGAGGATTTTGGTCGTGGCACCGCGATCGCAGCGGTGGTTGGGACTGACTTTCCAACGGAAATTATAGAAACGGCGCAAAACTTTTACGTACCCAAGAACTACCGTAACGAAGAAGCTGTGCTTGCGGCACATATAAGTCCCTCAAATGCCGTGTTCGTCAATACGATTACGAGTGGAGCGGGAATGGTCACGGGTAGCGGCGATGCACTCGTAAAGGCGAATCTTATTGATACCTCAACAACCGGGCGTCCGCGTGAGGCAGTGGAAGAATACACTGTGCAAGGTGGTGATACTATCTCTTCTATAGCGAGTAATTTTGGTATTTCTACTAATACTATCCTCTGGGCAAATGACCTCACCGCAACAAATTACATCAAACCGGGGCAGAAACTCCGCATCCCACCAGTTTCCGGCGTGCTCGTTGAAGTGAAATCTGGAGACTCCGTTGCAAGCCTTGCAAAAAAATACAAGGCTGACGAGGCTGAAATCCTTGCATTTAATCTTCTTCCTGCAGCTGAAGCAATTGAAGCAGGCCAACATATGATGATTCCTGGAGGAGAAATTGAGCCACCACCTCCGCCAAAGCCTACTGCGATCGCGTATAATGCATCGCCAAGCAACATAAACCTGCCCTCTGCGCCAATTTCTGGAGCAAAACTACAGTGGCCAACGCCTTCGCACCGCATCAACCAATACTTCCGCTATGGCCACACTGGCGTTGATATTGATAGTAACCGCTCTCCTATCTATGCAGCAGAGTCTGGCACGGTAACAAGTGCCGGCTGGAGTGGCGGATACGGCCTTAATATCGTTATCAATCATGGCGGCGGCATGCAAACACTCTACGGACACTTCTCAAGTCTTGGCGTAAGTGCTGGCCAACAGGTGAGTCGTGGGCAGGTTATTGGCATCTCGGGCTGCACGGGTTGGTGTACCGGTGATCACCTCCATTTTGAAGTCATCATTGGCGGTCGCAAGCTGAACCCGCTTTCTTACATTTAGGCGTTAAGTACAACGCCACGATACTGCAGGGCTTCCGCAAGGTGGCTCGGCTGTATGTGTTGTTCATCGGCAAGATCTGCAATGGTCCTGCTCACTTTAAGAATACGACTCACTGCGCGGGCAGAAAGTTGATGCTTTTCCATTGCGTTCTTCAGAAGCGCTTCGGATACATCAGACAAAGCAAGATATGCAGTTGCCGCACGATGCGGGATTGCTCCGTTTGTCTTCCAAGGCTCTTGTGCGTAGCGCGCTGCCTGACGCAAACGAGCCGCGTGTACCATCTCGCGCATTTCCATCGATGAGACAGCGGATGCGGTATCCTTTCCGCGTAATTCTTCATATGGCAAACGGGGCAGACGAACGTGTAAATCAATCCGGTCCAGCACGGGACCTGAAAGCTTTCTCTTGTATCGCGCACGCTCATTTGGACTGCACACGCACTCGCGTTCAGGATCACCTGCAAAACCGCATGGGCAGGGATTGTGTGCGGCAATCAGCATGAATGATGCTGGAAACCGCTCCGTGCCCTCTGCGCGGGAAAGCACAATCACACCTTCCTCCAAGGGTTGGCGCAATGCCTCAAGTACGCGACGATCGAATTCAGGGAACTCATCAAGAAAAAGGACGCCGTGATGCGCAAGGGTAAGTTCGCCCGGCTTCAGCGGCCTCCCACCACCAAGCAATGCTGCCGCGGTCGCTGTGTGATGCGGACTTCGAAATGGTCTTTGCTGAACAATTGGCGCGTCGTTATCTAAGAGACCAAGTGCGCTATAAATCTGCGAAACAGCATACACATCGCCATCGTCCATGTGCGGCAAAATACCAGCGAATGCTTTTGCGAGTAGTGTTTTCCCCGCACCAGGCGGGCCCTCCATTCGTACATTATGCCCACCTGCGGCGGCAACAAGAAGCGCTCGCTTCGCAAGATCTTGCCCGCGAACATCACTAAAATCAATATCCGGCAATGATTCCTTTGCCTTTCGCTCCTGCTTTTTTACCGCAGTAAGTGTTCGTCTGCCGCGAAGAAAATCCAATATCTCGCCAAGATATTCTACCGCATACACTGGCACTGCTGAAAAACGTACCGCCTCCTGCGCATTTGCGGCAGGAACAATGAGCGCATCTGTTTGTGCCTGCTCCGCGAGCTTCCCTGCGGCAAGGAGTCCTGGCGTCTTGCGCAGACGCCCATCCAACGAGAGCTCACCAAATGCCAAAAAACATTGTTGCTCTAGGGCGCGGGCAATGCTTGCATCGGTCTGCGCGGCCAACGCAAGGGCAATAGGCAAATCGAAGTGGGGTCCGCGTTTAATCGAATCAGCAGGCGCAAGATTAATGGTAACGCGTGTGCGTGGAAACACGCCACCTGCTGCATGTAATGCTGCGCGTATGCGTTCTCGTGCTTCTTGTACGCCCGCATCAGGAAGCCCAACAACATACACCGCAGGCAGACCGCCTGCAACGTCCACCTCTACGTCCACTGGCTCCATGCGGATGCCATGCAATGCGCCGCTTGAAATATGCGTCATCATAAAAACCCGGTATGCCGCCGGGTCTCTAAAGGCACATTACAAAATCATGCAGAACTTGTCAATCACTCTTTACTTTTTTCCTTCTCCCCCATACATCAATGAGCATCATCACCAAACCAAGTACAACCAGTACATCCCCAAGATTAATAATGGGCAGTGGCTTTGGAAGCGCAATATAATCAATAACGGCGCCGCGCATAAAACGATCCAATAGATTTGACATGCCTCCTGCAAGGAGCGCACAAAGGGAAACTACAAGACGCTCATGACCAGCCTTATGAGCCTGCACGAGTGCTACCATAAGTAGTATGGCACTTACCACGCTGCCAAGAATAATGAGCCACAGTGGCAATACAAGGGAAAAAATAATGCCTGGATTTTCTACTGCGCGTATCTCAAGAAAACCCGGAAGTATCATCATCGGGTCGGGTTGATGCAGTACCCATGCCTTGACCATTTGATCTATGGCAGCGAGCCCAAAAAGCGCAATACCAACGATAAGAAGCACGGCCTACTCCGGTGCGATGTCCACTGTAGCGGTAGGATTGGCGCGCAGGCGAGCTTCTGAAATTTGCATGCCTGTCTCTTCATCAATGCCATATATGCCATTCGCAAGACGTTGAAGAGCTTCCTCAACGCGCTTCAATTGTTCCTCCAGTGTTGTCTCAACATTGAAGGTCACATCAAAATCCGCCATCTCCGTGGCATTGTCTTCTGTCTTATCACCTAAATCATCATACGCAGGTTCATGGTGATCCGCCTCGCGCGAACTTTTTATTGAGCGCTTTTCAATTTCCTCTTCTATGCGCTGTTTTTCTTCTTCGAGTTCGCCTTTCATTTCATCAAGAAAGGACTGGTCGAATGCCTTTTCCATAGCGTTATCTTACGAATAGAACGAACTTAGTGTACCCTGTGACTCCTTCATATGCAACCCCACGCCCTTGCAAGGAAAGGCGTGGGGTATTTAAGAGTGATTTTCTCCCTCTGACAAATGTCAAAGGGTCAAGGAATAAACTTATCGACCGATGTCGATGTTCACACCGCCGCGGAAGGCTGAAGCATGGCTCATAAAGTTGAGCTCTGGACTACCAGTGAACCCATGCTCGAAAGAGCGGATATGAGGGCCACCTCCTGCGCCAGGGGCGGTAATAGCCTCCATAACTCCATCGCTATCAACATCTGCGACAACGACATCAACGCCACCACGGAAAGATTCATTGTATGCGAATCCTTGAGAATATGGACTGTGGCGTCCTGGGTCAATATCCCAGACGCGCATTTGTGGTCCGCTACCCTGCGAAGGCGCTGCAATGATATGCATATGTCCACCTTCCCATGTGTCATCAATTGCTGCTGTAAAACCCATGCGCCAGTTCGAATTCCAGAGGAATTCCTGGTAGATCATCTGGCCACCACCATCAACAACACGCACTTGAGGGCCGCCAAGAACGGCTGGCGCAAGAACGAGATCATTGTCGCCATCCCGGTCACCGTCGCCAAAGGTAATGTTTGCACTGCCACGATACCCCTCAGTAAATGCGTAGAACTGGCCGACCAAACCACCAGTCTGGTTCAACACGCGCACGTGTGCTGGCGCGCCGGGCATTGGAACGGTCACGATCTCTGCTGTGCCATCACCAGTAACATCCTCGCTGTATACTTTAATACCGGTACGAAGTGACGTGTTATACGCGTTAAACTGGCTATGAAGGCCGAATCCAGAACCAGTGAAGTTATAGGTGCGGACATTCGGGCCACCGTTGGACTTTGGAGCAACAATCACCTCATCACTGCCATCACCATCAATATCGGCAAGTGCAAGAGAAAGCGTACCGCGCCATGAGGTTCCGTACCCGTAGGGCCATACTTCACCAATAAAGGTGCCGTCCTGCTCAAATGCGCGAACTTGTCCGCCGGCAGCGCTATCCGGAACCGTCACGACTTCTCCGACGCCGTCACCGTCAATATCACCGATGACTGCATTCACGCCGCCGCGGAACGTATCTGCGTATGCCATGAAGCTGCCAGTGAGCTCGCCGTTAGCATCCCAAACAGTTACGTGCGGACCGCCGCCTGCCTTTGCAGACGCAACAATCTTCTGTGCACCGCCGGAAGGTCCCGTGATACCGGAACGCATGATGCCGAATGTTGTGAAGTGATTCGTCTGAATGGAGATGGTGTTGTTCTCCGTATCCACGGTGATACCGATAGGAAGCTGCCACGTATTCGTTGTTGAGTCATAATACTTCGGTACGAGCGCATCTTCCGTCACTCCCATTTCCTCCAATTGCGCGTCCGTATATGGGAATATGATGGTGACATTGCTGTTGAACGTGGTAATGTCCGTTCCGTCAGCGGTCTTTGCGGAGAATTCATACCCGACGCCGAACAATTTGTCGGTCTTGGTCTGGTTCACGTTGACATTCGGTGAAGCAGTGACCGTCACGTTCGTTCCGGCATCCCCAAGCGCTCCTGATGGAATGTTGATGCGCACGCCGTTCTCCAGTTCGATGTTCCGCACTTCCCCGGCGTCAAATGTTGCCGTCACAGTAGAAGGCACTGAGAAGATAGACTCACCAAGTGTAAAGTCCTGCTGCAGACTCTTCTGGTCTGTGACGGTGATCAGCGCCTCATCGCTCTGATAGAACGTGTCGCCATTGAAGCTGTCCGCTTGGCAGTGCCAATCCCCCTGTACATAGTTCACTTCATATTTTCCATTCATGACTTCGCCGCCGGTGAAACCGCCTTGTTCACTCCAGCAATGCACATATCCGAACTGCGCAGGAGAATTCCCGATGGTAACGCTACCGGAAAGAGTTCCCAATGCTTCCTGCAGCTTCAGTCTCAATGCATCCGGTGCGCTTCCATTCTTCAGATCGATCGTCGAGAGTTCCGCTGGCATATATTGTGACCCCTGCGGAAGACCTGTTCCGACCTCCCACACTTGTCCTGAGAGCAGTCCAAGGCTGAATGTACCGTCTTGTTCTGTCTTTGTCCCGGTAAAGATGTTCTTGCCGAAGTTCATGTCTGCATCGTTCTGTTTCTCGTCTTCACCGCCGGTATTGCCTGCCCATACATAGGCATCAACGCCTTTGCCAGAGGGATTCACCACTGTTCCTTCAATGGTCACATCAGAACGGAGGACTTTGATCTTCAATGTATTGTCACCGGCTTTGATGGTGATCTTTTCATCACTTGGAGGTGTTTGCAGGAAACGGCTGTCATCGATCCACCAGCCATAGTTGTATTCACCAGAAAGCAGCGAGAAGCTGAAACTGCAATCCGGATTGATGGGTCCGCCTTTCCAGCCACCGTTGCCGAAGACATTCACGTCCCCGAACCATCCGCGCGGGCTTGTGCAATCCTTCACCGGATCTCCAGCCTGGTCAACAAGATTTCCTTTGAGGGTCGCATCGTTCGCTTTGACGACGAGATTCTTTGTTATGGTGATGTCCGCAAGAACTGCGACCGTCTGCGTTCCTTCCGGGGAATACACCGTATTCGGCGGAGTATCGATGCCGATGATATATGTGGAAGCTACTTTTGATGGCACACTGATGGAAAATGACCCGTTCTGACAATTCACCGGACCGCCGAACCGCTGTCCCATGAATTCCCCGTCTTTCCCTTGTGTCTCGGCGGTCTTTGGCTGAGCCCACGCCCATGCGCAGAAACCCGTTACCACATTACCGTCGGTATCGACAACGTTCCCTTGGATCGTTGCATCCGCACGGGTAAGCTCCATGACCAATCTCGGGTTGTCTTCAAATGTCACCGTGGAGGTTTCGGTCTTCACATCAACATCAACAGGTTGTCCGGAATACACATACGATGAGTTGCCGCCATTATCCATGTTGACGCCCCAGCGCCCGGAAGTCACCGCAAGAACGAACTGGCCGTTCTCATCTGATGTTCCATTACTCCATCCTTTTGCATTAAATTGGAATGCGCCGACCTGCAGTCCTTGTACCGGGCGTCCGGACGCATCAACAAACTTTCCGATGATCTTAGCGTCTTTGGTCTTTGCAGTGACGGTCCCGATGTTCTTTATTTCCCCGTCTTTCACACTAACCTGCATATCCGGAAAGGTCATGGACTGATCACCAAAGATATTGAGGGTGTATGTCCCTGCTTTTACTCGCAAGGTAAAGGTCCCGTTCGGCTGTACATTGGTACCCTGTCCTGCACCGCTACCATTCCTTGCATCCACCCATGCCTGCGTCACCGGTGTTCCGTCTGCTTTTGTCACTTTTCCTTTGATGCTTGCTGTTGCGCGTTCAACTCCCACATTCATGGTCTTATTTTCTATTGTTCCGTTGTTCGCGAATGTCACGCTCAGTGATGGACCGGCATAGAACCAATCCGCTGCCGGTGCTCCGGGATAATTGGCCGGCTGTACATTCATATTCCAAATGCCGCCGGAAAGCGCGATCTCATAATTGCCTGAACTATCCGTGGTGGCGCTTGCATTGCCAAAGCCCCCGTCTTTATTCAGATTCACCTGCGCACCGGCAACACCCCCTTCAACAACGGCCTGAGCGCCGGTGCCAACGGCATATCGTACCGTTCCACGCAGGAACTTCGTTGCCTGCACGAACCGGAGATTTTTTGTGATCGTTCCGCCCAGCGTCAGCGTCACTTGTTGCGGTTCAGGAGACACAAGTCCGGAAGAACCTCCCCATGGTGCCTGAACCTCAATGGTATATATACCGGCGGCAAGTCCGCCAATGCGATATGCACCGTTTTGATCGGTGTTCGCCCATGCTTTCTTTGACCAGTCATCATTATGTACCTGAATATTCGCATTTTGCACCGGATCTCCCGACGGATCGGTAATGGTTCCCTGTAATTGTGACCGACTCATCCGAATATTACCTAAATTCTTCAATACACCGCTCGTCACAGAAACGGTGATGGCTGTTGGAGGCGTTTCTGAAAATCCATTCGCATCAAATTCCAATATGTAAGAACCTGATGGCACAGTCCCAAAGATGAATTCATGAGACGTGCGGTCGACATTTGCATCGCGAGAAATGGTGTAATCTTCGTTGTGCAGGCGCGCGTTCATCCATGCCATATCCGGATATGCCAACGAGCCACCGGTAGAGCTGACGATCTTTCCTTTGACGTTCGGCATTGCAAGACGCAACTGATAATTCGTGATCGCTGTACCCGTATATTCCAGTTCAGCAGTTGCATTTGCATATCCGCTACCGGCCGGTGCTTCAGCCGCTAAGATATATGTTCCCGGATTGATGCCACCGAATTTGAATGTTCCGGTAACAGGATCCGTGCCGATCCATATATTCACCGTATAGTCTTGACTACGAAGATTGATGGAGGCATTGGTGACGGGTGCACTTCCTGACGGCGGTAAAAGTACCCCACTGATCGCCGGCATCACAAGTTTGATATTTCCAAGATTAACATTCGTTGCTCCAATGGTAATGAGGAACGGCGCCGGTGCGGTGTAATCTCCAGCCCCGCCATAATTTAGCATCACGTTATACTGGCCGGCAGTTAAACCGTTCAGGGTGAACGTACCGTCATTCTGAATCGGTTCCCCAAAACCTGGGCCACCGGCAGCGGGATCGATCTGCACCCAACCGCCAGCGCTGGAAAGCGCTGCGCCGCTCGGGCTGACAACTCTGCCTGTCACTTGCAAGCCGCTTGCTTGTGCGGTGTTGATCTGCAGACCGCTGAGTGGCATGAGGATCATCGCAATGACTGCGATGGATGCGAACATGCGCTGATATCGTGTA
Source organism: Patescibacteria group bacterium (assembly GCA_041671225.1). Taxonomy (GTDB): domain Bacteria; phylum Patescibacteriota; class Patescibacteriia; order JBAZBY01; family JBAZBY01; genus JBAZBY01. The sequence continues at coordinate 504,709 of JBAZBY010000001.1, read as the reverse complement.
TGTTTCATATACAAAAAGCGGCGCTATAATACGCCGTTCTCGTTTAATAATTCGAATGGAAAAGTAAGGGTCCAAAACAAAAGGCCCTTGGTCCTCCACTGAATCGAATTGTTTTTTATTTTAGTGCTTTGTAGCACGCATCCCCCTTATGAACGCGGCTTAAGAGCGAAGATATCTTGCAACCTTCATATGTACTATACACGAAAAAATGCAATCTGTCAACATTGCATCATTTTCAGTATAAGATAAAGGGGCTTCCGCCCCGCACAACACAGTGAGTAAATGCGTACACGAGAAGCCCCAAGGCTTCTCCGACCAACTGGCACCGCCCGAAGGCGATACAAATATGATATCGGATGACCACTTCTCCTCTCCTTCAGAAGGTGAAGTTCAATTTGACCAGCCTCTGGGATTGCATCCGCGAACGGGGCGCTCCCTTTTTGTTTTGTTTTTTCCCTTGAAGGAAGGGGTTTGGCTAGTCGTTTGTTCTGCTGGGAAATCGATTTCCTCACAGAGATTACGTTTGAATGTGCGTTTCTGTTTTCAAGACGCTCTCTTTAGTGAGCGATGGCAAGAGTATAGCACGGATTTGACAGCAAGTCAAACCAATGGGCTGTGGAAACCCCTTCTATGAAGTTTTCCCTTTATTTTCCGCTACACTCTTGTCTTTTTTCTCGTCCAAGAAGCTTATAATCTTTGCAAAAACCTGATCCGGAGCGAGATGCGTGGTATCAACAACGAGATCGTAGTGCTTTGGATCAAAGACATCAAGATTATAGTATTTCTCATAGCGGAGCTGGTCACTCTTCATGCGCTCATGAGTGGAACGCAGTACATCCTCAACAGTATTGAGATCCTTATCCTCATTACGGCTATTATCCGTATCTTCCTTGAGATGCTGTAGAATACGCCGTGCACCCTCCTCTGGTTCTACATCAAGAAAAATATGAATGCCATGCGGGATGAACTTAAACATTGTTCGTCCCTCAATAACAAAATTGTCAGTCGTTGCGCCAAGCCTTGCGGCCTCTTCATCGACATCCCGATCAGTGAACTCCTCGCTCTCACCGAGCTTGTTGAATTCAGCGAGCGTCATGCCACGCTCCGCGGCCATTTTGCGCCGCAAGCCACCCATATAATGACGTTCATACCCAAGCGCTTCCGCAAGTCTTTTGCCGATCGTGCTTTTTCCTGAACCGGGTTTGCCTGATATCGTAATTATCATAATGAAGAGGAAAGCCCTTGCGGACTTTCCTTTCCCTCATTCATTTAGCGTCGTGGACGGAACGGACGTCCACCGCCGCGACGGTCATTACCACCTGGACGAGGACTACGTCGTTCCTTTTTATGCTCTTCGTAATTTGGATCAGTAAGCGCGCGAACAGAAAGACCCGTGCGACCACGCTCTTTATCAACTTCCATGACCTTTACTCTGACGGTATCGCCAACCTTCAGGTAATCAGAGATCTTTTCAATGCGCTCCGGGCGAACTTCTGAGATGTGCACCATGCCGTCTTTGCCTGGCGCAATTTCTACAATGGCGCCGATCTCGCCTCCGCTGTTTGCATCGGTCACGATACGCGTAACAGTCCCTTCATAGACTTCTCCGACTTCAACTTCCTTTGTGATGCTTTCAATAATCTTCTTTGCTTTCTCTGCCATCGCCGCATCCATTGATGTGATGACAACCAAACCTTCGTCATCAATATCAATTTTGGTGACATCCTTACCGCCGCAGTCTTCAATAATCTTATTGATGACTTCACCGCCGCGACCAATGACTTCGCGTACCTTTTCAGGATCAACCTTGATAGTGCTGATACGCGGTGCGTACTTTGAAAGTTCTTTGCGCGGCTCTTTGATGACCTTTGCCATTGTGTCGAGAATGGTAAGACGCGCTTTCTTTGCGCCTTCCAAGGCTTCCTTACAAATTGCAAGCGTGAGCCCGGAAACTTTGATATCCAGTTGAATCGCCGTGATACCCTCTGCGGTTCCCGCAACCTTAAAGTCCATTCCTGAGTGATCTTCAATACCCTGAATATCAGTCAAAACCCGGTATTTCCCTGTTTCTTCATCCATGACAAGTCCCATGGCAATACCCGCGACCGGTGCGGTGATCGGTACGCCAGCATCCATTAATGCAAGCGTTGAGCCGCAAATAGAGGCCTGAGAAGACGATCCATTTGATGAAAGGACTTCAGATACAACACGAACCGTATAGGGAAAATCTTCTTTGCTTGGCAGTACTGGAACGAGTGCCTTTTCTGCAAGCGCGCCATGACCGATATCCCGACGTCCCGGACCGCGCAATGGCTTTGCTTCACCAACACAGAATCCTGGGAAGTTGTAATGATGCATGTAACGCTTCGTGCCACTTTCTTCCATTGAATCAAGCGTTTGCTCATCGCCTGGAGAGCCAAGTGTTACAACGGAGAGGACCTGTGTTTCACCGCGCTGAAAGAGTCCCGTACCATGCGTACGAGGCAATAAACCAACCTCAACGGTCAATGGTCGCACCTCGTCTAATGCACGACCGTCAACGCGCTTTCCTTCTTCAAGGGTGAGTTTTACTGTTGCTTCGTCCAGGTGCTTGCCGATGAGCGCAATACCCATGACGCGAAGATCTTTGCTGACTTTATTGTCTGCTTTTAGTGTTGCTTCAACTTCTGCTTCCAGAGCTTTGATGGCTTCTTTCCCTTTTGCGGGATCAGTAATGGCAAGAATATCCTTCAAACGTTCGCCCACCATTTCTTTCACCTTATTCTGCGTGTACTCATGCGCTTCTCGCTCTTCAGGATTCTCATCCTGTTCCGTGGTGGTGAAGGTACTCTTCTCTTTGCCGATCTTCTTTGTTACTTCCTGAATGAGTTTATATGAAGGGGCAATATGCTTCAGTGCTTCTTCAATACCCTGCAGAGCGATATCTTCCGGTGCCTGCTTTCCTTCGCTCTCGATCATGATGACTTTTTCATCCGTTCCACACACGAGCAAGTCAAGCTGACTTTCCGCGCGCTGGGCGTAGGTTGGATTCACGACCCATGCATCGTTCAAGCGGCTCACGCGAACCGCAGAGAGCGGACCGTTCCATGGGATATCAGAAACAGCAAGTGCAGTGGATGCAGCAATGACAGAGAGTACATCCGGATCGTTCTCCTGATCAACAGAGAGAACGGTGATGACAACCTGCACATCATTGCGTGCACTTTGATCAAACAACGGACGCACGGAACGATCAACGATTCGGCCAGTGAGAATTGCTTCATCAGAAGGCCGGCCTTCGCGTTTGATAAAGCGAGAGCCTTTGATCTTCCCCGCAGCATAGAGCCGCTCCTCATAATCCACCATAAGGGGGAAATATTCCATTCCCTCGCGGACTTCGCTGCTCATAACAGCAGTTGCTAAAACAACCGTTTCACCGTATTGCACGGTAACGGCAGCATTTGCCTGACCAGCATATTTGCCGGCCTGGATGGTGAGCGTACGCCCACCAACTTCAGTGGTAAAGGATTCCATAGAATACCTTTCAGATCCTTCCTTCACCAGTAGACTTTAGACTTCCTCGTTGGTGTTCTCCACAAATGAGGTGAGCCTACCTGTCTTCCGGCGAAAGGCAAGGAATTAATAATGTAATGTAGTCATAAAGAACGCGGTCACACTATACGCGACCAAGTATGTATTGTCAACCCGTCATGAGCGAAAAAATCCCCCAAGCAACCAAAATCAAACCGACGATGATCGATAGGGTTCCAATTGCTTCGAGTTGCTTTCCTCTGCGCGGTGTCCTAGGAGGATGGTCGTCCATTCTTCTTTATATCCTTCTGTGGGTGCCTTGGTGCGTTATCTTGTTCGCGACCTCCGCGTGGACGAATCAATCGCGTGATGCGTGAACCTCGATTACCAAGCAATACCTTGTCTTGAAAATCAGCAAGATCAATAAATTCATCCGCAGTCTCTTTGAGTTTGCTGGATGAGGAACGTCCAAAGCCCATTGCCTCCACGCGGCAACCCTTATTGTACCGCAAGTACTCAATGAGTGGCACATAATCTCCGTCGCCTGAAACAATCACAACGACATCCAGGCGTTCCGCGAGTGTAATTGCGTCAATAGCAATTCCAACATCCCAGTCGCCTTTTTTTTGGCCACCATAAAAAACTTGAAGGTCTTTGCTACGAACTTCAAATCCCTGATTCTCCAACGCATCAAAAAAGCCTTGCTCTTCGGGACTGTCCGCGCGAACGACATAGGCGATTGCGCGAAGCAATCGACGATCTGAAACAGCGAGTTTCAAAACTTCACCAAAGTTCACCTTTGTTTGATAAAGGTTCTTTGCGGAGTAATACATATTTGCGACATCAACAAAAATGCCGATGCGCTGTTCTTTGTGTTTGATCATGTTAGACATTGAGCTTCAAATCCTTTACGAGCTTCACAAATGCCTTGTGGTTATCACGCTCAAGGTAGCCGAGCAAGCGCTTACGCTGGCCAACCTTGCGGAGTAATCCGCGGCGGGTTGAAAAATCCTTCTTATGCTCTTGGAGATGCTTTGTAATCTCCTCGATTTCTTTGGACAAAATAGCAATCTGCACCACAGAAGAACCCGTGTCGCTTTCATGCGTTTTAAACTTCTTGATGATCTTGTCCTTTTTCTCTTTTGAGAGAGGCATGTTTCCTCCTTAAATACGTTCGGCATTGCTGAGTGGACGTGGCCTCTCGGGACGCGCCTCACCAAGCGATGTCGGGGAAATAAATGATAAACATTAAAAACTGAACCAAAATAAACTACCACAACGAGTATACCATGTCAATGCTTGGGCGGTATAGTGTGCAAAAGAACGCAAGTGTCGTACAATACGGTATATGCCACAAAAGGGGGGTAATACTGCTCAGAAACTTCAAACCGATTTTTTGGAGTATCTAGAGATTGAACATGGGGCATCCCAAAAAACGATCAAAAATTACGATTTTTACCTCACTCGTTTTCTTTCTGAAAGTGAGATCAAAAAACCAGAAGATATCACGCTTCCAAAAGTGAAACGTTTTCGGCTCATGTTGAACCGGAGAGAGGGGCCAAAAGGCGAACCGCTCAAAGCATCAACCATCAACTACCACCTTATTGCGCTCAGGTCATTCTTGAAATACCTCTCAAAACAGGACATTCTATCGCTTGCGCCTGAAAAAATCGAGCTGGCAAAACAACAACAACGGGAAGTGAGCTTCTTGGATGAAGAGGAGGTTGAAGCGCTTCTTTCTGCGCCTGAAAAAAGTGACGCGGACGAAATCGTCAAACATCGCGATACAGCAATTCTTGAAACGCTCTTTTCAACGGGCTTGCGTGTTTCTGAACTCGCGAATCTCACGCAAGAGCAAGTAAATCTTAAAAAGGATGAATTCACAGTGCGCGGTAAGGGTGGTAAACTTCGTCTTGTGTTTCTCTCTGATGCCGCACGCGCAGCGCTGAAGGCGTATAAAGATGCACGCCATGATCTGAACCCCTCGTTGTTTGTGCGACACGACCGCGCAAAAAAAAGTAGTGAAGCCCCCCGCGGAGCGGGATCCGGCTCTGCCGGAGAGGCGCTCACGTCTCGTTCTGTGCAACGCATTGTGCAACACTACGCAAAAATTGCCGGCATCACCAAACCAGTAACGCCTCACACGCTGCGCCACTCATATGCGACCGACATGCTCGGCAGCGGAGCGGACATCCGCTCTGTGCAGGCGCTGCTCGGCCATGCATCGATCACCACAACCCAAATATACACGCACGTCACGAACAAAGGCCTTAAGGATATCTATAAAACGCACCATGGAAAAGGACGAAAAAAATCCTGAAAACAAAAAAGGCTTTACCCTCATTGAGCTGCTGATCGTTATTGCAATCATTGGAATTCTTTCAACGATCGGGCTGGTACAACTGAATGGCGGGCGAGAGAAAGCATTAAATGCAAAGGCGTCTACCGACGCACGTTCACTGATGAATGCGCTTATGGTGTTTGCAGATGATAATAATGGAGCACTTCCTACCAGTCACTGTATGGGACAAGCCCCAACATGTTTTAGTTACGGCCCTGGATTTCCAGAACATACCTGTCTCGGGGCGGGAAGAGTCGGTCTTGGTGCTAATAGCTACTGCCGAATCGGTGAATCATCGGCAGCTCCTTGTAGTGGTGCGGGACCAACACAAAGTGGGGACAGTGCTATTGCGACAAAAATGCTTCCATATATCAACCGCAACATTCAAACCAACCCCATCCTCTCACCTGTAACGAAAAAATTTACGAGTGGCTATCCAAGTTTCATCTATATATCGCACAGTCCCGGTGGTACATTTTGGGGTCATACCGTTGTGCCTGGTGCATATTTCGCGTGGTTTAAGTCAGGTTGCCAAAGTTTTACAGATAGTGAATGTCCAGGCGGTTTGTTTCTTCCTTCAAATTGTGGAAATGATAAAAACGGTTGCGCATATTACCTCGGCGTTAGTTCGTCAAACCCAGGCACTCCCGTAGGTTCTTGTTTACCACCAGCATTTATCAACCCCATCGATTCCACTGCCGGGGCACTTAAGTTACGCTGGTTTTAAATTACTTACGCTTTCCTGTTTTCTTGCGAACAGGAAATACCAGATGCCGGAGTGAACCGGTCTCTTGTTTGAAGCGCGTAAGAATAGCAACCAATAATAAGAGAAAAAGACAACAGAAAGCAATAAGCCAATTTTTGACTATGGTCTGTTGCAGGGTAAGTCCGCCAAAGAGTGTTACCGTCTCGGCTGGGCACGTCGGTGTTTCGCAAATAACCGGCGCACCAGCTTCCTGAACAACAAAAAAGATCGTTATTTCCGCAATTTTTCCTGCGCGGTCAATGGCGCGTACCATCAAGCGATGTTTGCCAAGAGAAAGATCAAGCAACACATACTGTGCGGCTTCTTCAGAAGTCAACACAACGACCTCGCCATCATCAAGAAAGACATCAAAATGATCAATGCCGGACGTTGCATCCTCGCTTATGATATAGAGAAGCGCGTAAGGACGTTCAAGCGGCAGGTCATCTTCAAATGTTACTGTTGGCGCGCCTGGCGGCGTGTTATCAATACGGATAATAAAATGCGTTGTGGCTCCCCAACCGGCTTCGGTGTGGGCGCGGATATGAAAATAATGAATACCATCAGCAAGATCATGAAAGGAAACTTCTGTATCGTTTCCACTGCGCGTTGTTTCTGGTATCGTCTCTGCATTGTCATCAAAAAGGTAGCTGAAGCCATCCACGTCAGAACCGCGATTCCATGTGAAGGTCGGATTCGGATCGCCATACCAACGCTCTTGGTCCGGATGCGTTGGTGAAGAAACCGTGGGAGCGCCGGGAATGCCCGGTACTGCTTCTGGTACTGCGGTAATCGTAAATGCTGCACTGCCCGTGCCACTGAGCACATTTGTGCCAAGGCCGTCATTTGCGAGAATACTCGCCCCGCTGAAAGAAAGGGTTGCCGTCCCTACGCTCCCTGCGCGAACCGAAAGTATAAGAAACTGTCCTGCGGTTCCGCTATATCCTGGTGAAGGAAGCCCGCCAGCAAAACTGACGCTAGTGCCGCTCATTCCGGGCTCAACCGGCCATAAGCTAAACAATGATGCCTTGCGTACGCTCGTTATCGTAAGGTTGGACGCGCCAATCGTACCATTTGCCGCATTGATGGGCGTCGCGCCTGCATTGACGTAGACGCCAACGCTAAAGGTAGCTCCCGTTTGATACGACCCTGCACTCGGTGAAAAAAACAACGTTGATGCATGCGCAAAAGCAGGAAACGCCAAAAGAAAAGCGAATGCTGTAAGAAATGATAATGTTGAATTTCGCAATTTAATCATTACGTTTGGCTACCATAAAGAGAAAAAGGGAAAGCACCAGAAGTCCGGCAATAATAGACAGGAGTAAAATCTGATTGTTATTTTCTGCAACCACAGTGCCGGTACGTCCATGATACGTTACCTTGCGCACATTGCCAGCGTAGTCATACGCGCGAATCACCACATCGTCGAGAGCATCGGGATCACGGATAACATACGGACTGGCTGCATCCTCGGTTGTATGTGTTCCCTCTTGCACAGTATACCGTTCAACCCCAGAGAGCGCATCGTGCGCGGAAAACAGGAGTATAGGCGTTCCTTTATTTCCTTCTTGTTCAAGAGTGAAGACTGGTTCAAATGGTTCAGGGGGTGTGCTATCAATCTTTATTCGGAAGTGATTCACTGCACCCCACTCCTCTCCGTCGCGACGCTCTTGCAATGCAAAATACCAGATACCGTCATCGAGGCTGCCATAGCGCACTGTTCCTGTTGTTTCCTGTGGGATATCCGCCGGATGCGCAAGCGGGTCTATGGAAAGCGTATATGCATAATCGGCATTCTCACGCAGCGGAAATTGTAACTCCACGGCATCTTCTTGGTACCATGCTGTCTGGTCAGGATGCGTGCCGGAGGTAATGTGTAATGCATCTTCAGCAAGAGATTCCACAAAGACAACACCGCGTTGCGTTGTGAGTTGTGTTGCAGTACCAAGACCATCATTGAGGTACGCACCGCTCCGTGCGTCAACGAACGCAATTTCGGCAGTACCTGGCGCAAGAACTTCAAAGCTCAACCGTAACACGAGTCCATTCCATGCAATGGTTCCGCCTGGAATGCCGCCTGAAAACTGCAGAGAGCCAATGGCGTTTTGTTGCGGTTCCTCAGGCCATAGTGTTAAAAAAGAGCCTCCGCGTGAGAGCTCAACCGGTTGCAAAATTTCTGGTGAATACGTGATGTACCCTTCAACCGCGTTAATTGTCTGCGCCTCGCTATCTAATTGTACATCAACAATAACGATATCCCCCGGCTGCACAATCTGCTCAGAGGGATGTATTTTCAAAACAGAAGCATTTGCATGCGATGCAAAAGAAAATCCAAAAATAACAAAAAGTGTGAGAAAAAAATACTTCATGTTAACCAGTCCAATAGAAGAGCATAATACTAAAGTCAACAATATTCACAATACCGTCATCATTAATATCTGCTCGTTCGTTTGCTGGATGTGTTTGCTGCCAATAAAAAAGAAGGATGCTAAAGTCAACGAGGTTGACGCTGCCATCACAGTTCAAATCACCGCGCGTCTTGCCGCTGCAAAGATCATCATCTTCAACCGCAAAGGTTACGGTTTTACTCAGCTCAGAAATAAGCGCATCAGGATTCTCAGCCTTTGCATTTGATTCATGCGTTCCTGTGCCAATGTCATTTGCAAGCAGTGAGCGCGACCATAAACCATTGGTATCAGAAACAGTATCATACGTCTGTGTCGTATCAGAACTCACAAAAAGCGTCACCTGACTTGATGGCGCTGTTTGTCCAAAAACAACGACAGTGTCACTGAGTGCATACGTCGGTTGTTCAACTTCAATACTTGGCCCGAGAAAGATACCATTCACCGTTAATATCACTCCTTCCGTCAGTGTGACGCTAAAAGACATTGATGGAGATGTTCGTCCTTCTTCGTCTGTTGCATAGACAGTGAATGCGTAACTGCCCGGGTCTGTCTCAAAACCGATGTCAAAATGAGCTGTTGGGTCGGCTGGCACACTCGCAATGGTCACGCCAGCTCGCTGCAGCGTTACCTGCTCACCAGGATACGCAATCCCCGTAAAGATCACCTTCGTGATGAGTTCTTCAGTAGGCTCTGGTTCAGGAACAATCGCGGTGATATTGATTGTTTCACTCGACTGGGCAAAAACAATGCCAAAAAAACCAAACGTTCCCAGAATCGCGAGCGTGAGGAGTGTAAGCGAGCGAAAAAACATGTGCGACCTCCGAAGAGGCTACACCTTGCTCGACGGCTTAGATTGACCCTGCTGTTCCGCGGCTTTCTTCAGGATGTGCGCGTTATAGCGCTTGATGCCAAAGAAGATAATGAGAACGAGGGCAACCAAGACGAGTAAGGAGATAACAAGCACGCGCCATGGCCAAATCCACAGCGTAAGAGTGCCGGTATCAGTAATGATGGTATCCTCGCCAGCGGTAACGGTAACCATTGCGGTATAACGGCCAAGGCCGAAGTTGCGCCATTCATTGCCGAATTCCTGCCAAAAATCCGTCCATATATTGCCTTCATCTGCATTCACTCTTTCTTTCTCCCACACAGCAGTATATTTGCGCGTACTGTCTGGAAGCGTTGCACCGTCTGCGTCATTCATTTCTAGCGTCGCAGTGGTACCGCCAAGTATGTTCTTTATTGCAATAGTGCCGCTCGGGCGCAAATGAACATTGCCTGTATTGGTATACCGCATAAAAAACTCTATCGGAAGACGGTTATACGTTCCGCCATGCTCCGCGCAGGTTTTGGTCTCACTATTACAGACCTCAGTACCAAAATCAGAAACCGCGCCCATTTCAAGAATATCCCCGCTAACGCGAACGATCAAAAGACTGCCAAGCTTTGAAGAAATCGCGACCTGGCCAGGTGCTGTGGGTACTGGGGGGGTCTCGGTAAAAAATACAGAAGCGTAGGCTCCGCCGGGTTCAGCATCCAATGGGAAAGCGATCTTCACCGCAACTTCCACGCGCTCGCCAGCACCTACGGGAATGGGCCCGGGCGTTACCGTGATATATGAGGCAAGGCCGGCGAGCTCCGCATCAAAATCAAAATTCGGCGTTCCGGTTTCTCCGAGCTGCGTAAAATTCCGAACATCCGTATAGAGCGTGAGATCGCTCTGCGTCTCATTGAAGAGCTTGATGGTCGTTTCATATGTCTCACCAGGATCCACCTGAAACTCCGTTGATGGGGGGATGATGGTCAAGGCCTGCGCCTTCTCCAACCCAAAAACAAAAAATATGCCGAGCACGATGAGTGCCATAGCAAGCTTCTGCATAAAGAAATCCCCCTTTTTCACTATGAAACGTTAATAATCTATAGTAAGTATACTGAAATCCCAGAAAAAAGAAATGGCGGTTTTCCCACCTTAGAACGTGGCCGTCGCAATATACGTGACGCTGGTGGAATAGATCCCTGCTTCTGTATTTCCGGCAATGTTTGCAAGGTAGAACGCGCTGATGGTCTCTGTTGCGGTTGGGCCGAGCTCTGAGGCAAGGGTCGTTGTGGTGCTTGCCACGAATGCCCAGTCGCGGCTTCCCGGCGTCGCATTATGGTCATATGCCGCGGCAATGGTCGCATCGCCGTCCGTGGAAAAGCCCATGGCGAACTGTTCCGATCCTTGTGTACCGTCTGCATCATTAGAAATAGAAGCAACCGTAATCGTATCTGCTCCGCTGGTGAGTGTTGCACCATTATAGGTGATGGCATAGCCATCGGTCGCATTCGTCGCAAGGCTCAAGGTATGCGCGGCCGTATCTGTGGCTGAGCCTGTGCCGCCGGCATTCGCCCAACGGGGATTGCTCGCATCAAGCGTGCCAAAACCGACATCAACATCGCTGATGGCAAACGTCATTGTTGCGTCCACGGTTCCGGTGACATCAACACTATCATCCGCAACAAAGTCTACGGCATACTTTCCGTCATCGCCAAAGTTGCCTGCAAGCTCGATGACATGCGTGTTGGTGTCGTTCGGGCTGGTAAGCTGCGCATTGCCGCTTGCGGCATTGGTGCCGATCTCCACTTGTACGCAGTATCCGGCATCGATCTCACCGGATGCGGCATCGGTCGGCGGGGTGAGGGTAAGGACGGCAGCAGCGAATGCTGCGCCCCATTCTCCAGCGCCTGCAACAGCGGCAAGCGTCTTGTCCGTCCATGTGCCGTCGCACGCGCCATCGTTATCTTCTGCAAGATCGATATCCGTGTAGTCAACGGTACCGACGGTGAAGTCCGTAAGGTCGATGGTGATGGTATCAGCGGTCGCTTGGACGCCGGTGGGGGTGACGAAGAGGATGGTGTGGTTCGCCGCAACATTCTGCGTGAGCGTGGAGAGCGTGTCAGAGAGTGATGTGAGGCTTACCGCACGGACAGGCGCCCACGATAAACCAAACCCCAATGTCATGATGAGGATAAGAGAGATGATGCGATATTTTCCCATGTACAAGACCCTTTAAAATGTGGCCGTCGCAATGTATGTGACGCTGGTCGTATAGATGCCCGCTTCCGTTACCGCGGCAATGTTTGCAAGATAGAACGCGCTGATGGTCTCTGTTGCGGTTGGGCCGAGCTCTGAGGCAATGGTCGTCGTGGTGCTTGCCACGAATGCCCAGTCGCGGCTTCCCGGCGTCGCATTATGGTCATATGCCGCGGCAATGGTCGCATCGCCGTCAGTGGAAAAGCCCATGGCAAACTCTTCTGTCGTTGGCGTGCCGTCTGCATTATTGGAAATGGTCGCAACAGAAATAGTATCGCTTCCCGATGTCAGCGTTGCGCCGTTATACGTGATGGCATAGCCATCGGTCGCATTGGTGGAGAGGGCAAGGGTGTGCGCTGCGACATCCGTGGCCGAACCCGCCGCATCGTCGGTCGCCCACGTGGCTGCGCTCGCAGAAAGCGTTCCAAAGCCGATATCCGTGTCGGAGATGGCAAAAGTCATCGTCGGGTCGACAGTGGCGCTCACCGCCACGCTATCATCCGCAACAAAGTCTACGGCATACTTTCCGTCATCGCCAAAGTTGCCTGCAAGCTCGATGACATGCGTGTTGGTGTCGTTCGGGCTGGTAAGCTGCGCATTGCCGCTTGCGGCATTGGTGCCGATCTCCACTTGTACGCAGTATCCGGCATCGATCTCACCGGATGCGGCATCGGTCGGCGGGGTGAGGGTAAGGACGGCAGCAGCGAATGCTGCGCCCCATTCTCCAGCGCCTGCAACAGCGGCAAGCGTCTTGTCCGTCCATGTGCCGTCGCACGCGCCATCGTTATCTTCTGCAAGATCGATATCCGTGTAGTCAACGGTACCGACGGTGAAGTCCGTAAGGTCGATGGTGATGGTATCAGCGGTCGCTTGGACGCCGGTGGGGGTGACGAAGAGGATGGTGTGGTTCGCCGCAACATTCTGCGTGAGCGTGGAGAGCGTGTCAGAGAGTGATGTGAGGTTGGCCGCATGCGCTGTTTGCGGCAACGGCAAAGTAAGCGCTGTGACGAACGCGAGGATAAGACCGCTGATGAGAAGTCGCTTCTGCATATCTGCTTCTCTTAACGAATGAATTCTATCTTTTTTTGCTGAAAATTCAAGGCGGAAAATTCCCCCTCTGATGAGCTTCAACAAAAACAGTATACCACGGAAAGCTCTTTGGGTCAAGAAATCAGAAAGAACCAACCACAATATAAGTGAGTATGGCATTGTATATCCCCGCTTCCGTGGGGCCGGAAATATTCGCAAGATACCGCGCGGAATACGTGGTGCCGCTATCTGCAGTGGAGCTTGATACGACCTCGTCCGGGAACGCAGCGGTGTCCAGTGCAAAACCTGACGCGGCGTATGGTGCGCTCACCGCTCCTGACCCGCCGGATGCCGTCATGCGCAGGCCGAATTGCTCTGTCCCGGGATCTGATGCCGTATTTACTGGACCGATCGCGCTGATGGTATCGCCGCCGCTGGTGAGTGTACTTCCTTGTACCGTGATGCTATACCCGTTATCACTGTTCGTGCTGGCGGTGACGGTATGGGCCTCAACCTCGCTGTCTGAACCGGCTTCATCATCCGTCGCATATCGCGCCGCGGCATCGGAAAGCGACCCGAAGCCGATCGCGGTATCTGAGATGCTGAGTGTGATGGATGGATCACCCCAGCTTATCTGCCCGGGCGTACCATCTGCCGCAGCGTCATTGCAGTCATAGCTTTCCCCGGTGAAAGCCCCTGTGCTGTTCAAAAACTCCCAATACCCCGCAGCGTCTGCGCCGGTCGCATTGATGTTGCAGTTCGCATATCCAGTGGTGTTATCGAACGATACCTTATACAGCGAGCGCGTTGGGGTGCCGCTGCCGATGAGCGACGAATCGATATCGATGAATGAATCAGCACTTCCCACGTTCGTGCCAAAATTATCGAAATATCCGTTATCAAGACTGGTGACCGTTGCACCGGAGTTGATATCCAAACCGCTCGCCTGGCTAGCCCCGCCGAGGTAGTTAAATGAATATCCGTCTGCGTCGATCGCGCCACTCACGCTGAACTGATATCCGCCGGTGGCGCCGCGCGTGATGAGCGTTGGGTTTGCGCCGCCAGTATTCCCTTTGAGTTCAAGCGTTCTGCCGGAAGCAACGGTGAACTTGTCCCCATCCTGCGCCATAGTGATGGCCTTCTGCGTGCTGGTATCTCCGCTCGCTTTCCACGCAACGAACGTGTACATAGCGCCAGCAGTGTAATCCGTGCCTGCGTCATCAATTTTGAATTGGATGCTGGGTGCCGTGCTGCCGTCAACCTGCGCATCTGTATAGAGAGAGCCGGTTGATGCCTTGGCGGTAAGCAATGTTCCGTTGCGGTACACGTCCCACGAGCTTCCGGTTGAAACACAATTGGCCGCAGTACAAACTACCCGGTATGAATATGCGCTCGCATCACCGCCGAATGTTCCGCTTACTGCATAGTCAAGGTCGGTGTCCTCGCTGCCTGCGCCATACCCAACTGAAAACCCGTGCGGCGTGAAGGAATCCGGCCAGAGGTCGTTGGCGTAGTTGAACTGATCCGTCGCCTCGTTCTGCGGCGTTTCCGTGTTGTCGGCCTGCACCGCGTACTCGCCCCAGACCTTTGTCGCTCCAGCTACTCCGTCGTGCTTCCGCGATATATAGAATGCGTTCGCCGGAGTCAATGCATTGTTTTCTGTTGTTGAGCCAAAAGTTGAATTGTAAAAATATAACTGGTCAGCATATCCGCCACTATTGATATCCCAGAAAGCGTTATTCCCGGAAACGCCATATTGCTCATTGATGAAAACGGTATTCGTCACAGCAGCATTATCGCTTGTTTGAATCGCATAACGTTGATTGTAAATAGCGTTTCCGATGAAAACATTGTTTGAATTCGGCGTATTACTTATGTAAATCCCATACGTAGCCGTTGGAGAGCCAATGTTGTAAATCGTGTTATTTTCAAAAATACTATATGTTGTTTTGCCTACAAGAACATCAATCAATGTATTATAATAAATCGTATTTGAGCGAGCGACAATATTTTTTACCGTGTTCGAGGTAACAAGCCCGTAACTTTTATTCGCATAGATCGCGTTCGAGGTTGCGGTCGTATTCGTTGTGCTATTGATACGCAACCCATACGAATCGTTATAATAAACACTGTTCCCCGTATAGGTGTTGTTGTATGACGCAGAATTGTCATAAATACCGTGGACCGTATTGCTGAATGTAGCATTCGATGTGCCGGAACAATTATCAGAGGTGACAAAATAGATGCCTGACCCGGTATTCTTGTAGGTGGTGTTCCCGGAAACAGTCGCGCCCGCTCCCTCGATCTCAATACCATCACTGCTATTCAGGTAGATATGATTATTGCTGATCACTAACGTCGTGGCATTGGCGCCATACACGCCATACCCCGTGTTGCTATAGATGCGGTTGCCATTGATCTCCATGCCATTCCCGCCCGGACGCATGGCATGTGTTGCATTGCTATAGATGAGGTTGCGATACACCCCATATCCGTAGGTGCTATTATTGTTCGGACTAACGCCAAAATAATTCCAGGCATTTCCGTGAAGTTCAGAACGGTCAATGAGAATGCCCGCATTTGCCACTGAACCATCAATGCCCGACGCTTCAAGACCGCGGTATCCACCGGCATTCCTTCCGAGATTGCACACATCAGCGTACTGAATGGTAAGTTGTGAGGCAGCATTCCCATAGATATATGCCTCTCCTGCTTCGTTCACTGCCGCATTGCATGCCGTTCCGTTCTCCGCAGTGACGTACGCATAATCGAGAATCTCATACTGGTCACCTTGCTGGAGACCGTCGGATACCTGAATGGCGTCGCTTACTGCCAAAGCCGTGAAGGCAGTCGGGATGGCCACGATGACAAATGAGTCATTGGAAGAACATGACGCATTATTGTTCGTGGAGTCAACGATCTGGAAATAGCCTGCTGTACCGGTTGTATCGTGGAGATATCGTCCGATACCTGCGTCGTCCGCCGTGATCAAGGCGTTCGACGCGGAACAGATGATGCGCGTGGGGTTGGCGCCGGTGTTGGTGATGGACGCGATGGTGGAGCTGGCCGACGCCGTGGTGGTGTATGTGAGCGCGGTCGCAGTGTTGGCGGTAATGGGATACACGCGGCCGTAGGCAAGGGAACTCGTATTAGAAATGCGCATCTTCTTTCCGATGTGCGCGTCGGTCGTCCAGGCCTTCGTGGTATCGGTAAGCGTCGTTTCGTTGGTCGTGCTATCTGACGTACCAGAATCATCAAGTGAACCGACGACTTGAAAATTTCCGGTGGTCTGCACTTGGACACCGGTATCTGATGCTGTTGCTGCGGAGCGCGGGTTGAGGCGCAGAATAGTATTCTTCTGTACTTTGAATATTCCGGTACCAGCACCGCCGCCTACCCCAACCTGCACATAACAGTTTGCGCACGTTGGTGTGGATGTGTTGGCATTCATGTCAAAAATGAGTGAGCTGCCTTCAGCAAGTGCGGCAGTCTGCAGTGTTGCCGTTTCACCGACGTTCCCGGCAATGACAACTCTGCCGTCCACCTCGAAATTATCGCCATTACCATTTCCGACCGTCACGGTTCCGGCATATAGTTGAAGCGTAGCAGCGTCATTGGCTGCGGAGATGAGCATGGGGTCCTGCGTGGTCCATTCGCCGCCCGTGCCGTTGAATCTAACTTTATAAAAAGCGGATGACCCGTTGAGCGTGCCAGAAAGTGTATTGCCTGCATCCGTTGCCGTGAAGGTGATTATTCCGCTGTTGGCAGTAAATGTTCCATTGTTGATATAGCTGTCGGCAAAAGATGTTGTGGCGCTGTTGCTGGCGCTGAAGGTCGTTCCTGTACCGATGGTCACGGTTCCTGTTACCGTGAGCGTCGGGTCGCTTGTCGTCTGGTCAAAGGTGACTGCGGCATTGCCCGTGGAAAGCGTCAGTCCGCCGGTCATCACAGTGGTGCCGGCGAGTGCCGTTGCTGAACGTGTTGACGCGGTGTTCGCATAGATCTCCACCAAGCCGCCATACGTCCGGTTGGTGACATTCTGGGCTGTAGCAGTCATATCATAACGCAGGATGGACGAGATGGTCCCAGAGGTAGGAAAGTTGGTCGCGCTCAAATACGTCAGACGGCCCGTGCCGGAAATCGTTCCGTTGAGCGTGAGCGTTGCGCCTGAATGCGTCACGGTAACAGTGGTGATGGTCAGGACGTCACTGGTATCCACATTCAATGTTCCGGCCACGGTGCAATTGTCCGTTTGCGCGGTCCACGTGCCGCTGCTGTCGCTTCCGGCCAGCGTCAGCGCATTGAACGAAGATGCTCCGCACTCGATCGTGTTGTCCGTATCCGCAGCATCCATGGTGACCGTGCCGCTGGAATGCGTGAAGGTGCCGTTGTTGTCCCAGTTTCCAGCCACGGTGAATGCGCTCGTCGTCGCAATGAGCGTTGTGCTCGCGCCGATGGTCACATTCCCGGCCACATCGAATGTCGGGTTGTTCGCATTCAGATCAAGCGTCACCGCGGCGTTGCCTGTGGAAAGATCCAGATTCGCGCTCAGCGTTTCTGTCCCTGCTGCTGCCGTCACTGTGCGCGTGCTCGCGCTGTTGTTGTACACTTCCACGTTGCCCCCATACGTTCGCGCACTCATGGTCTGGTTCCCGCCGGTCGCGTCAAAACGCAATATGGAAGATATGGTACCGGTGGCCGGGAACGCCGTTGCGCTCGTGTACGTGAGCCGGCCGGCGCCGCTGATGATATCTGAAAGCGTGAGCGTTGCACCGTTATGCGTCACGGTCTGGCCGCTCGCAATATTCAGCGTACCGTTGGTAATGGTGAGGTTGTTGCTCACTTCAAAACTGTTCACCGCGTCGACCTGAAGCGAACCGCCAGCATCATTAAGCACAAGGTTGTAGAATGTGAGCGTTGCATCATCGGTGATGCCATCAGTACCGGACGTTGCGTCAAACGTCACCGTACTCTGATCCTGCGTGAATGTTGCGCCGCTGTTCAAATCGAACAGCCCTTCGGTATTGATGCTCGTATCATCCCCCTCAGCGTCATCCGTTGCATCAAGCGTACCGGAAACGGTGATGCCCCCCGTTCCGATATCAAGGTCATAACCGTTCGTGTTGAAAATATCAGCGGCATTCACCGTAAGCGATGTTGCGGCCATGTCGCTTGTAAGATCCGTGGTGTCAGGCGACGTCCCGATGTGCACATTTCCCATATCCTGTTTTGACGCGTGCCAATCAAAAAATGTCAGATCCCCGTCAAGGATCAAAAGTCCGGTGCCGGAAGCCTTGGTGAACGTCGATGCGTTCGCTAATTCGATGTTGCCGGCGATATTCAGGTTCACATTCGCTCCCTGTTGGAAGGTCCCGTCCAATAGCGTGAAGGTCCCGTTCACGTCGAGGGCTGAAGAATGCGTATAGGTCACCGGCCCGCCATCTTCATTGAATGAAATATTGTTGAATGCGCTTGCTGAACTTATGGTAACGGTGCCGGAAGGAGCGGCGAAGTACGTTAAGTTCGCTCCTGGGGTGTATGTTCCGTCGTTATCAAAACTTCCGGTGACGGAGAGCGCGCTCCCGGCCATGTTGAGCGTTGCGGATGTGTTGATATGCACACTGCCGCCAGCTCCTTGCATGGTCACCGTGCCTCCGGGCGCAAAGGTATCTCCGGTCCAGACGTGCAAAGCAAAGCCGGAATCGACGGTGAGGTTGCTGGACGCTACGTTATACTTCACGTCATCATCTGCATCATCTCCGGTGACAAGATTCGCATTGATGATGGAACCGGTATCCGCGCGCACGACGACGAAATCTTGATACAGCGCCACGTCGGTCTGCGAAGTGCCGTCGGAAACAAAAACCGTGGTCGCCTCCTCGGTCTCGTTATCAAGATAGAGGGTGACAATATCCGCCGAGTCAACAAAAACACCACTGAATGAAAAAGAGCCATTGGACGGCGAATTGGAACACTCAACCGTGTCTGTTCCGGAACCATTGATGCGGAGATGCACCGTGCGCGGCGTGCCGCAATCAAGCCCGGTGGATCCTTCATCGGTATAAATACGCCCTGAAATATCTATGCCAACAGGCGCAGTATACTTTGCCATGATCACATCAATGTACGGCGGCAGATTATTCACATTTCCGAAAGAAACGGTGGCTGTATGAGTGTGGGTACTAACTGCACCAGTTCCTTTAGTTCCTCCTTCCGCTTCAACTGTTCCGCCTGTTGGCGCACTGGTAGTACTGCCGAGGTTGCTATGATTATGGGTGGAATTGCCTCCGGGAGTCCCAGTATATGAGGATACGCCCATTAAAAATTTACCATTATAGGATTGGGCAGCGCCTGAAACCACAGACCAATCTGTGTCAGCCGGGGTGTCATCCCACATGGCTATGGCGTCACTTGGCAGGGTATTATCAGCAGTGGCTGAATAAAGAAGCACGCCTAAATAAGGAGGTGTATGATTACCTGAAGCAGTGGTTGCACCAGAAACAGTATGCTGATGTCCGTTTACTGCCCCAAAAACACCGCCCATACCAAATTGAGGTGTAGATGTCTCAGTAGATGAATCCACAGTATAACCGACGCTGCCATGAGTATGCGTCGCTGTCCCGCCAGTACCAGTGGCGTCATTCTCGCCATAAATCATATCGTTGTCCTGGGCTGTGTAGCGCGACCAAGATCCGGTCGGAGCGGCATCAAACATCAAAATCACGCCAGAGGGAATGGTCGCCGGGGTGCCGGTGGTGTCATACCGAATGACCTTCAGATTCTGATAGGCCGGCAGCAATGTGCCGCTGCCCATGCTGGCACTACTTATCCATGGATGGGTATGAACTTTTGCTGCAACAGTTACAGCACCACCAATATTTGAAAATGGAGGAGTAATTGTGCCAGTGGTAGATACCCATGAGATGGAGTGATTGTTATGGGTCGCTGCGCCGCCTGTTCCGCCGTAAGTGGCAGCGCCGCGGGGAAACTTCTGGTAAAAGTCACCGGAGCCGCAAGACACGCACGTCCACCCTGCTGGCGGATCACCGCCTGCCCAAAAAGCGAGCATGTTATCCGTTGCATCAGAAGCGATCTGCCATTGCCGTGCTTCAACGAACGACGCACCGAATGTTGCAGGGCCGAGCAAATAAAATTCCGGGCTCACATTCGGCGCATCAAATGTGTAAGAAAGGGTATATGATTGCCCCGCCTTCCAGTCCACCAGCCAGCGTACTGCTTTTTGCGCGTCGCTGATGGCGCGCTCTTCGCCGCCATCGGACACGTTGCTCAAGACAAAGCCCGCCGGAACGAATTCTTCCACCGTGCCCAGCAGATCCTGCGTGGGGACCACTTCCATATACATCGTATAGTCCGCCTCCGGATAGATGCGCGTCGGGCCGAGCCGTGTCACATCAAACGGCACGCTCGCGCGGACGTCAAGCGCGTCGGTGATGGTGTACTCGCCATACTCCGTGCGCGCAGTGAGTGCCAAGCCGTGTAGTCCAACCTCGATTGCGGTGAATGATGCCGCATAATCCGGCACGTTGGTCACGGTCTCCGGGCCGCATTCGGATGAAAGCGCTATGGTGCCATCCGTTGTGCGGAAGGTCTCGCGCGTCCCAGACGGGCTGGTGACGATCAGTTCCAATTCCGCATCGCAGAGCGTATTGCCGCCGGGAGTGAGCACCGCCATGCCGGCATTCACGGTCTCGCCCGGGAGCGCAACGGACTTCAGCACGTTCAGCGCTAGCACGCCCCAGGTGAAATCCTGGGTGATGAGGTATGTTTCCCCGTCCTGTGTGATTTCAATCTGCACCTGATACTGCCCAGGCTGAGTAAACTGCGTTTCATCAATCCGATATTCAGCAATGGTCTTTTTGCCCTTTTTTACTTCAGATACTGCAACGTCA
Source organism: Patescibacteria group bacterium (assembly GCA_041671225.1). Taxonomy (GTDB): domain Bacteria; phylum Patescibacteriota; class Patescibacteriia; order JBAZBY01; family JBAZBY01; genus JBAZBY01. The sequence goes on along the minus strand of JBAZBY010000001.1, from coordinate 483,693 downwards.
GGGATGATAGTACCAACCGGATCAGTGACTTTAATGTTCGTCACCTCGCGTTTTGTGGCACCAATGCCAATAAAACTCAACGCGCTACGCTCTTCAATATCCACCCGTATGACCGGATCTTCAAACATCTGAAAATCTCCTTTCGCAATCTGTACTGCTTCTAATGGCGTAGCATCTACATCAAACTCCTCGGGGTCGGTCTGAAAGGACATGGCGATATTCACGCCATCAATCAGTGCTTGGCTGTGCTGCTCAATGAATCCAGGGTAATACTCCGCCCGAAATATAAGATGCCCCAGTTGATTTTTTGGATCAGTCAGTTCTGGCAGTTCATAACGAAAAAAACCGTCGTTGATATTATTGCTTAGCTCGTCAATAAGCGGAAAGGATTCAAGCGTATGCCAGCTTGCTCCGTCATCTGTGCTATATGACAGTGCCAGCACATCTTCATTATCAGGCACTCCATCTGCGGCAAGCGAAAGACGAAGGAATATATTTTCCAGCAACGCATTCGGTTCAATATCTTCTGGAAAAGCAAAGCTGTCACAACGCAATTCTGTGCTCACATCCTCTAACTCAATATTCCCAACACCAAGCACTGCCTCTTTGCCAGGGATAAACGCACTATTAGAATCATCAAATGCATCACGAGCAGAAGAACCAAGAAGATCAGTCTCTTTTGCGCGCGCGGATTCATGCCATCCGGTGCACGTGCCGGGGATGAGAAAGCGCTGTTCGAGCCCGAGAATACTCTTGCGTAAAGGGCGTTCAGGCTCCTCAAGTGTTTGGGGCCAAAGCACAATAAGAAGACCCAGCGCCACAATGATACCCAGCGCCAGAGAAAAGAATCGCGTCCCCCTGGTTGCGTTTTGCTTTCGCTTTATTTTTTTAGGCTTTCTCATGAAAACATAGCCCCCTGTAATCTTTTATTATGCCACAAAACACCACCTTTCTACGAATGTATTGCTCCGTCATTGACCATACATGATTTTTTTTGGTATGGTCGCTTCGCTAGCCCCGTTAGTTCAACGGATAGAACTGCGGACTTCTAAGCCGCTAATGGGGGTTCGACTCCCTCACGGGGCACCAAGAATATTTGTTTGAGAACTTCCTGCCCACCATAGCCCGTAAGGACGTAGGTGTGTAAGCCACCCAAGATGTAGGTTTCTCCGCCTCCGCTCTCGGAAGAGCTACGGCGGACCCGCCGAAGTCTCGGTATGGGACGAAGGCGGGGATTCCTTCCGGGGGTACCAGAGCATATCAACGAATCTCAACCAGGCTTGGCTGTGTCTTGTTGTTTATGGTGATGTCCCTCAACGCGTACGTTGAATTGTCTTCGCTTAAGAACACATCCAGCACCTGCCCTCGCAGCGTGTCTGCGCTCCAGAACTGATCGAATATGAAGTTGCCGAGCGAATACACGATGTACCCACCGTTGTACTCTTCAATGGTCTGCGTCACATGCGGATGATGTCCCACCACAAGATCTGCTCCGGCATCAATGGCCGCATGCGCATAGGTTTCCTGAGATGTGCTCGGTGTCTTTTGATATTCCACGCCCGCATGCATGCTGCTCACGATAAAATCCGCACCCTGATCCTGAAGTGAAGCAACATCCGCTTTGAGCGTATCCTGATTCAACCCGATGGTATACGCACCGGCAGTGAATCCGATACGCCAGCCACGCCGCTCCATGAGCGTCGGTTCGCCGGGTAGTGCATACGCGATGTCGTTATCCGCAAGCGTCTCTTTTGTTTTTTTAACACCGCTATCGCCCGCATCCCGCCAGTGATTGTTCGCAAAAGAAACAACATCAACACCGGCAAAGTTCAATCCACTCACATAGTCCGGCCGCACATGAAACACCATATTTTCGTCGTCATACGGCCCGACATCTGAAAAAGGCGCCTCAAGATTCACAAAAAAAATATCCGCATGTTGCGTGGAATCCGCCATGAGTTCCCATGGCATGTCCGGCGTACCTGCGCGCTGAATAAGTGTATCCACATAGCGGGACAGCATGACATCCCCGGCAAACAACAAAGTCATCGGTGCGCGTTCTGTCAGGGATAGGGATTCCACTTCTGCTCCGTTTACGTCTTGTGCCGGTTGTACTGGATCCCGTACCTGCACTGACGTGCCAAAATCATCAGGCAATGCGCGTATGCCCTGACTGAACTGTGTAAAAGAATAAACCGCCAGTCCACCAAAAAACAACAGAAGCAAGAGATAACCGACAATAAACCACATACGATTAAAGTTCATATTTCTAGTATAGCATTGACTTCATGTTACAATTGCACTAGAATCGTTTGGCATTTAACTCCCCTAATCCCTGGGGCCCCCATGAACGGGGTGCGCAGACCGAGTAGGTACGAATGAGTGTAGCGAGTGAGTACCGTAAGCGAGGTCGAGCACACGTTTATGGGGAAGAGGAGAACACGTGATTGAGGGCGGAGTCCCGCTCGGCGGGACGAAGGCCGAAATCCGTGTTGGACGTGGCGATCATAGTTCAATGGTAGAACACCGGGTTGTGGTCCCGGGGACGAGGGATCGTAACCCTCTGGTCGCCCCAGCAAACACGTTTGCAAGTATTGATGGAGCCAGCCTTGAATATCTCCATATTTTTCGTTAGAATGCCTTAGAACATTATTCAAGAAAAACACATGAAAAGAAAATATCACGGCGTGAATGACAGACAAAAATCTCGATCCCACAAAACTGCAAAAAGGCTTGCAATAAAAAAACTCATGCTTGAAGCCAGAGCCAAGAAAAAAAAGTAGTTTGGCGGCAGATGCAGATACCATGCGGGGATAAGAGGGAGTCGCCTTCAAGACTGTCATGATTATTTTTGGGTCTTTATTTTTTAATGTTGCGGATCTTTGGCGACCTGCTCTTTATTGGAACAGCGATTACTGAAATCCCACAATACTCATTCAGCATACCGTTGACGCATTACTATTTGATGCTACGCTACAACTACGTTTACCTATTAATGTGAAACATATGGCAACCTCGGGTAATTTGTACGATCTGCGTAAGCGACGTTTTTTTGGCGAGGTCATGCAGGAAGCTGAAATTAAACGTGAAAAAGCATGGGCTCATCTTCACAAATCATCAAAAGAGCTTTTGGGTACGTTTGAGAGTGAAGGACTCGTTGTCTCTATCAATGGCGGTGGGGAAGACATGCCCATGAATCACCCTCACGCAGAAGACGCCAAAAAACTCGCTGCAACCATCGTGGAACTCGGCGGTATTGTGTTAAATGGCGGTCGAAAAAAAGGAATCATGCAGGCAAGTTCAAAGGGTGGAGGTCAAAATGTCATTGGCGTGCTCTACCCTGAAATTGATGAAAAAAAGCAGCGCATGAAGCATGAGTACGCGATGGTGAACTCTCCTTCGCAGCGTATTGAAATTCTCGCAACATGCCCGCCGATCATGGTGATCTTCCAGGGTGGCATCGGAACATTGCAGCAACTTCTTCGCGCGGTCGTTCATTTGCATGACCACCAATATCACCCGGAACAGCTTCCGCAAATGGTGTTCATCAGTAATTACTGGACACCAATGCTGCAGACGATGGTGAACATGCGCGCGCTTCCCGCGCAATACATGGAAAACGTGCAATTTTTTGCATCGGCTGACGAAGTTATTGCACAGTTACCGAAGGCGTAAAACACTATTGCGGATATAGAAAAACTCTCCAGACGCTGGCGTTAGGAGTGTATGCTATTCTTTTTTTTATTTCCTACGCGCTTGCCGCGTCGTAGCGTTTTGCTACTGCAGCCCAATTCACATTCTCAAACACCGCTTTGATATATGCCCCGCGATCTGCGCCGTAATCAATAAAGTATGCGTGTTCGTAGCAGTCGATGGTCCATAGCGGAACACTGCCCCACACGCCGCCCTGGTTATGCATATCGCAGAGAAAATTGCGGATCTTCCCGTCCGAGGGATCATACGCGGTCACTGCCCAGCCGCGCGCGGCCATGGCCGTTGCCGTCGCATCCTCAACAAACTTCTCCCACGAGCCGAAGTCTTCTACTATCTTCTGCTTGAATGCGCCATCAGGAAGGCTGCCGTCGCCGCCAAGTGAGTCAAAATAGATCTCATGTAAAATCGCACCGTCTGCTGCAAAGGTTTCTTCTAGCTTCAATGCGCGGAACGGGCTGTATGCCTGGTTCGCTTTGCTGCGATCCGCACTCTCCAAAGCCTCCGCAATCTCATTGCGTTTGTTGACATAGCCAGCATAAAGCTTGTCATGGTGAATCTCCGTTGTTTTCTCAGAAATGCCCTTGAGCGCATCTTTGCCGAATGGAAGGTCTTTTATTTGGAATGCCATAGTGAAAGTAGCGTACCAGATTCCTTAACTAAATGAAAACGCTTCAGGGAACGTCCAGATCTCGGTGAAATTCTTCAGTGGAATAAGGTCGCTTGGCACGACGTCATGCGGCATGTCTTTTGCTTTCTCAAATTGTTGAGGAGAAAGAATACGCGGTTGCCAGGAATCTTTATGTTTCTCCAAAATACCGAAACCGGTCCAGAATTTTGTACGAGATGATTTTGTTGTCCCAATGGCGATATTTGAACCAAACTTTGTTGTAAACACTTCAAGAAGACCTTGTTGAGCATAATATTCCCGTACGAGTGGCGTACTATAATGAGCATCGTGAAGAACTGGCGCTTTCTCAATAAACCTCCGCTTCTCTTCTTCGGTTATTCCAGTAAGATTCTCCGCACCGTCCCAACGAATATTCAATGCTGCTTTACGCAACTCCGCTGCGCGTGATTCTTCAGATACACGACTAAAAATCTTTTCCTGTTCATGCACTGCCTTAGCAAGCTGCTCCACATACGCCGTTTTATTTTTTTCTATAATAGCTGCAAAACGCAACAAAAAGAATTGCATGTTGTTTGGCAATGACTTTGCCAGTACAGCAATCAGGCGTTCCAGTGAATCACAATATGCATCTGTCTCAGTTTGAGGAATATTACTGAGTTGCGTTAAGAGATGATCATCGGACGTGAATACAAAACGTACCCCGGGCGAGTACGCCGCAGTAATTGGAGAAAAATATTCATTAAAATAAAGAATCGAAAAAAACTCAGCCCAATCGACTTCTGGACTAGAGGGAAGTCTCCAAAGCTTATATCCGCCAAATGGCCAGACACAGTGAATCGGCTCGTTCTGTTGCACTGAATACTGAATCGCCTTATGGATACGCTGTAATAATTCTTCTGGTAGTGCCCATTTTCTGAATGGCTTGCGCATGAGTGTTTTAAAGATGAATGCCTCCATACCGTCATGTTCAATAAGCACACGATCCGCATCGGTTAATGTATAGCGCGCGCTCTGCTCAAGCTGTGCTTGAAGATATTCTTGTAGGGTCATAGCTTTTTCTATGTCATGCCCGCGCAGGCGGGCATCCACTCTTATTATCACAATGGATTCCCGCTTTCGCGGGAATGACAACTTTACAACTTCCTTTTTACCAAATTAATAAACTCACCACGGATCGCGCCACCGCACGACTGCACATAAAGATACACCGTGGGGTCAAAGTCATCCATGCCGGACGTCGTCGTTATCTCTGCGGTTTTGCGTCCATGATCCTTTAACCACTGCAACATAGGGATAAGCAATGATGTGCCAAAGCCCGCGCCTGGATGATCACGCTTCATGAGCACGCCCCAATCAAATTGTTCATCATGGGTAAGCTTTGCATCACAGAGCCCAATAATCTCTCCTCCTTTGCGAGCAAGGATCATACGCTGCGGAACTTCTTTGTTAAAAGCGCGGAGCATTGCGATCACCTTCTCTCGATTCTTCGCGAGGTTTTCTTTTTCCGCGATGCTTGGTTCTGCCGCCGGGTAATCAATACGCTCCCACGGCCGGTCGGACAAGTCATTCTTCCACCAACGCCAGTACGGCTGATATGAAGAGAGGATGAAATCTGCCGCTTCTTCAGCTGGCGGGGCATCGGTCTCTTCATACGCTATACCATCAAGCGGCGCTGACGCAGGGAGCCTGCCCAAATCCCATTCGATCACCACGGTCTTGCGTTGTGGCCAATAGCCAGATTCCTGAAAAGGATGCGTGCGTTTATCTCCATCAAGCACCACGGCATCGATCTTTGTTGCGCCGTGTTTCTTCAATTCCTCCTCTGCGTGCGCAATGAGCTCCTTTGCAAGCTCCTCGTGAGCTTCATCTTCCAGTGTGAGATCCGTCATGAGCCCATGCTTCACTGCGTCATGCTCGCGCATAGCAATTCTTATGACACCGATAAAACCAGAATTTTTGTTATCCTGAGCCTGCCGAATGCCAAAGAGGCGGCTCGGGCCATACCACAGCAAATTCACCTCACGGCGGTGGAGGCTCTTGAGATGCTGCGGAATATTCAGAAGCTCTTCAACGTGTTTCATGCAGGGGGAGTATACATAATTTTCTCTTTACAAAGAATACACAAAAAAATCCGCGTCGCGCGCGGATTCCTCTTACTCTCTCTATTCTCCTATATCTTCGTTACAAAATCACGGAGATCATATTGTTTCCCTTCACGATCCCACTTATTCAGGAGTTTCATGCCGCTCGTTGAGATTTTCACAGTCATAAAACGACTCGTTGCCGGATTCAATACCTTTTTCTTATGCAGATTCACCTTAAAACGTCGCTTTGAGGCGATATTTGAATGGCTCCGGCTGTTTCCGGTTTGTGCCTGCTTTCCTGTGATTTCACAAATCTGTGCCATAACAAAGATATATGCGTGCTCACGATTCTACCGAAGGATATGAAAGCTGTCAAATCTGCGCGACCTGCGGGGGTTGTCCGGAAACCGGTTCCATGCTATTCTTCTTCCCCGTATGACAGAAAGCAATATCCTTGAAGTAGATGGCCTGACCCGTACATTCGGCGACTTCACTGCCGTTGATCACATTTCTTTTTCTGTCGGAGAAGGCGAAGTCTTTGGTTTTCTTGGACCGAACGGAGCAGGAAAGACCACCACCATCAACATGCTCGCTACCATTCTCCGGGCAACCGAAGGAGACGCGCGCATTGACGGACATTCCATCAAGAATGACCGCATTGCCGTTCGCAGGGCGATCGGGCTTGTCTTCCAGGATTCCACACTGGACCTGGAGCTCAAAGCGTATGAGAATCTCCGCTTTCATGCAGAATTTTACGGCGTCACGAAGCCGGAATATGAAGAGCGAAGCAAAGAATTGCTGAAGATCGTTGAACTTGCAGACCGCGCAAATGATTATGTCCGCAATTTTTCCGGGGGCATGAAGCGCCGGCTGGAGATCGCGCGCGGGCTGCTGCATCATCCGCGGTTGCTTTTCCTTGATGAACCGACCATAGGACTGGATCCGCAGACGCGATCCGTCATCTGGCAATATATCTTGAAGGTCGCTCACGAACAGGACATCACCCTCTTCCTCACGACGCACTATCTGGCGGAGGCGGAATATTGCAACCGCATCGCCATCATCGACCACGGAAAGATCATCGCGCTGGATACTCCAAAGAACCTCAAACGGCAAGTCGGCGGCGACATCATCACACTGACAACGGAAGACAACCAAAAGGCGCAGGAAGGGATCCTTGCAACGTTCAAGCTGCAGGCGGAAGCAAAAGAAGGAAAACTCATCATTGTTGCACAGAATGGCGAGGAGTTGTTACCGAAAATGATCCGTGATCTTCCTGTAAAGGTCACCAGCGTTGCGCTCCGCGAACCGACGATGGATGACGTCTTTCTGAAGTTCACCGGTCGGGAAATCCGAGAAGACGAAGCATCAAACAAAGAAAAGACTAAAGCATTCATGCAGCGAAGAGGATTCCGACGATGAGTACATTAGAACTCGAATTTCGCGCTATTCGCAATATAGCATACCGTGACCTACTCCGATTTTTCCGAGACAAGGCTCGCATTATCGGATCGCTCGCACAGCCCCTCATATTTTTAGGCGTGTTTGGTGTGGGTCTAGAATCCACACTGCAACTTGGCGAAGGTTTTGATTTTAACTTCGTTGAATTCATGTTCCCCGGCATTATCGCAACAACTGTCCTCGGTGTCGCGCTCAATACCTCCATCTCTATTGTAACTGACCGTGAATTTGGCTTTCTTAAAGAAATTCTCGTGGCACCGGTCTCCCGATGGTCCATCATCCTTGGCAAGATTTTTTCGGGTACCATCATTGGCTTGTTCCAGGCGATTATTATCATCATCATCTCACCGATCTTTGGTTTTACAATTGATTGGACCGCTCTTCCATTACTACTCGGCATCTCACTACTGCTCTCCTTTGCGGTGACATCTTTAGGACTCCTTATCGCGAGTCGCATGCGTAATGCAGAAGGCTTTCAATTTATTTTCCAATTCCTCTTCTTCCCTATGATGTTCCTCTCCGGCGCGTTCTTCCCACTCACAAACGTGCCTCAATGGATGAGTCTGCTCTCAAAAATGAATCCACTTACCTACGCAGTGGATGGACTCCGCAATATCATATTCTCTGACGCACCCGCAATTGTGAAAGACCAACTCCTTGTCTATGGACTTGGGCTCGACGCGTTGGTGATTCTTGCGTTTGGACTTGTGATGTTCGCGTTGTCATTCTGGAGCTTCAATAAGGCAGAATAACCAAAAGCGCCCCGGATGCGGGGCGCCCTTCTTCATCGTTTACGCTTTCTTCCTTCCTGGTGCAGCGGGTTTTTTTGCATCAGCGGTGATACCTTTCCAATCAACGATCAATTCTTCAGAGAGCGCATCAAGCTCTGATTTTGTCAGACGGCCATGCTTTTTCAATTCCGCCAGGGAACGTTTCACGATGCGTTGCACCACTGCTCTTGTTGGCGGGACATCTTCTTCTGCAAGTTCTTCTTTAACAACTGCGCGTACTTCCTGATACGCGGCCCTTCCTTCACCCTTCACCAATGCAGAGAGCCCTTGCCCGTGCTTCTTTACAACCTGCGCGTGCTTTTTGCCAACGCCTTTCTTTTTCAAATACACAAAGGTTGCTGCCGCAAGCGCGGCTGCGGCGGCAAAGGCAAACATACCACTGCCACCCTTTTTTTGAGCTTCGCCGGATTTCTTTTTTTTCATAGTATTCACCTCCTTCATGCAAACGGTAACACGCACTACAAATAAAAAACAGGGCGCGCCGCCCTTGACGCGCCCTGAACGGGAAAAGCAAAGTCACCAATGTGTTAGAGGTCCATGGAACCCATGCCGCGATGTCCATGTCCGAGACCATCGTGCATGCCTTGGCCCATACCTGGACCAAAACCTTCGCCATCTTCGATCTGCTGAATGCGCGCATCCATTTCTTCTTGCGTGATGCGACCTTCATCCACCATTTCCTGTAGATGCGCTGTCATGCGCTCAAGGCGTTCTGCCTGATGCGCTGCGAGATCAATGCCATGTTCGGCAAAGACTTCTGTTCGCGCTTCTGTTCGCGCTGTATCCATTGCATCTACCGTAACACCAAGCTTTTCCGCAGTACGCTCTTGTACTTGCGTGTGAATGGCATCACGTTCTTCTGCGCTTAACAGCGGCATTGTGTCCTGCGCTGTTGTTGCGGTACTCGTCTCAGCTGCAGGTACCGCAGTATCGCTGTTTTGCGCAAATGCGCTTGTGGTTGCGACAGCGATCACGCCGCCAATGAGGATACTGGAAACTGCAAGCGTAAGAGTGAGGAGACCTTTTTTCATGTAAGGGTATGTGTTAGGGGGATTATTCTTTCGACCTTTCACCCTTAATACGCCGGGGGAGGTAACATTCTTTCACTGCGCATATCACGCCTGAAGAACGGCCCCCGAAACTCGCCGATTGCATGGTCCACCTTCACGACCGCGTCTGCGATAATGCTACTGCCCTCAATTTCTCCGTGTATGATAACCGTATCACCCGCAAAGGGTCTCTCCGGAAGAAAGACTGTCTCGTCCTCAAAACCAACCTCAACTTGCTCAGCAATCGTTAAGAGCGTCATATCCTTCTCCCGTATTTCAAGAACCTCGCCGACCATCGCGTGTGGAATCTCACGGTTCACGAGCATGCGATGAAGGGGAGTGGCAAAGGGTGCGCGCCCCTCTTTTGCTGCGTTAAAAATAGAACCATGCAATGGAATATATGAAAGAGCAAAACTCCCAGCAACCATGCCAATGAGCACCCCTCCAAGCGTCAGCGCAAGGGGTTTCTTGAATGTAAGCCGAAAATGAAGAGAAAGGAAAAGCACAATACCAAGGCCAAACAATCCGATCGCCAAGAGCCACAACGGAAGCGCGCGAAGAAAATCACTGAAACCTTCCGGCCCGATACGAAGTAATGAGGATGCGCCTGATACGCGCAGATAATAAAGGAAAAGACTCGCGAGAAAGAGCGTGATGGCTGCAATAAGAAGTGCCACACCAATAAACGCCGCAGCACGCAAAACAAAATACGATTTTGAACGCATGGCAATCTTACGCTCAGTAATTTTTTTAAGCGTTTCTTCGATGAAATCTTTTTTGTTATTTGGCTCAATCATAAAATCTTCTTTTTCAAAAGGGATTTTGCTCGTGAGAGACGCACGCCGACGGTTGCTTGTGGAATCGTTAATATATCCGCAATTTCCTCATATGAAAATTCCTGCAGATAGCGCAATTCAACAACTTCTCGATACTTCACCGGCAAGGAATGAATCGCATCTTGCATTTCTTGCTTCTCCTCCGCCGTCATCTGCTCTTCAAGCGGATCCGGCTTCTCGCTGGCCGGCAGCGGAAGAACGGTATCCGCATCGAGCGATATCCAGGGCCGACGGCTTTCCCGACGGATATGATTCATTGCCTCGTTATGCACGATACGATAGATCCAGGATGAAAACTTCCGCTTTGTATCAAAACTTTTGAGATTCATATACGCCTTGATAAAGGCTTCCTGAACCACATCGTGCGCTTCATCTCCGGATTTGACGATGCTTATTGCATACCGAAGCAATCTTTCTGTATAGCGTTTAAAAAGCGCGGTAAGGGCCGGTTGGCTCCCGCGTTGGGCTTCCGCGGCAAGTTGTTCGTCAGTGGGCTCAGGCATACGACCTTTATTCTATTACACTATAGAATAGCATTTTCTTTCACGCACTTAGTTTACTTTATGGTTATTGAAAGGAATTTCGGAAGTCCTGCGCTCATGGTATACTACCCCAGCAATAAAGCCGACTATTAACACTATCCCCATGAGTAACGCAGTCCATCTCACGCTGGAGCACTACTCCTCGGAAAACAAAGAAACACTCGCAAATCTCGAGCGCATCTTAATGACTGGTCGTCTCGCGGGGACCGGCAAACTGGTCATCCTTCCGGTCGACCAAGGATTCGAACATGGTCCCGCACGCAGTTTCGCCATGAATCCTGCAGCGTATGATCCAGACTATCATGTGAACCTCGCAATCGAGGCCGGCTGCAGCGCATACGCAGCACCGTATGGCTTCATTCAGCACGTTGCCAGCCGCTACGCAAAAAAAATGCCGCTGATCTTAAAACTGAACAATCACGACTCGATCGTGAAGGAAGACGATCCCATCCCTGCCCTGACATCATCAGTTGAGGATGCGGCGCGTATGGGGTGCGTCGGTGTCGGTTTCACCATCTATCCGGGTTCTAAACCATGGCGCGACATGTACCAACAACTACAGTCAGTCGCAGCCAAGGCGCGAGAACATGGACTCGTACTCATCGTGTGGTGCTATCCGCGCGGCTCGGGTATGAGTAAGGAGGGACAGACTGGTATTGATATCATCGCGTATGCCGCACACCTCGCCGCACAGATGGGTGCGCACATCATCAAGGTCAAACTGCCAACGGATCATATTGAAGATGAGAAAGCAAAAGCTGTCTATGAATCCGAAAATGTAGCTATCGGCACGCTGGCTGAACGGGTCGCGCATGTCGTCCAGAGCGCGTTCAATGGCAAACGACTGATTATCTTCTCTGGAGGTTCAAAGAAAGAAGATGCGGAAATCTACGATGAGATCCGCGCGATCCGTGACGGTGGTGGGCATGGGTCGGTCATCGGACGTAACTCGTTTCAGCGCGACAAAGAACACGCAGTTGAATTCCTGACGACGGTCATGGATATTCACGCTGGGAAGATACAGTAAAGTAATTCCCACCGTCCAGTTCCCGATCCACTTAACGGTATTCCTTCACTAATGCTTCGTAGCGGGCAACAGCGGCCTTGGTACCAATGAGTCCACCGCATTTTTCATGCAGTTCCGTTGGAACGCGTGTGAGGAGACTCTGTGTGCCATCAGTTGATGCGCCCCCGGCCTGCTCAAAAAGCATTGCCATCGGCTGCCACTCATACAAGAAGCGGATCTTTCCTTCCCCGCTCTTCTTTGTGGGATAAAAATACATGCCCCCCTCCATCAATGCGCTATGCACCTCTGCCACCATGCACTTCATCCAGCGATATTTTAATCCCTTGCCGGATGGATCCGTTGCGCCGGTCAGCTCATCAAGAAATCGATTCTCTGCATCGCCAAAAAGATGGCGATTGGCCAAATTTGCAGAAAACACTTTTGTCGTTTCTTGTAATTGGACATTGGCTTCCGTCAGAAAAAATTCTCCCACTGCCGGATCATACGTAAAATGATGCACGCCGTTGCCGGTGGTGAACACAAGATGCGTGCTTGCGCCATAGAGCACATAACCGGCGGCAACTTGTTCTGAACCGGGGCGGAGCACATCCGCAAGACCGCCGGGAGATTCCTTCTCTCGGCTCATGCGTTCTCGTATGGAAAAAATGGTTCCCACATCAAGACCGATATTCGCATTCCCTGAGCCATCCAGCGGATCGAACAACATGACGTAATCACCTGTTGGATGCTCGATCGGAATCGATACCAACCCCGCTTCTTCTTCCGATCCAATAGCGCACAAATGCCCGCCATGACACATGGCGTCCTTTAAAATCTCATTTGCCATGACATCAAGTTTCTTCTGCGCATCACCGCTTGCATTCTCACTTTCCATCTCGCCAAGCGCCTCTCCGAGTCCTGCCTTGCGCACGTGCTGGTTGATCTCTTTTACGGCTACGATCAAGTCACGGAAGAGATTAGAAAACTCCCCGGTCGCATCTTTGTGCTTCCGTTGTTCCTCTGCAATGAAACGATACACCGTATATGGATTTGCCATAGCTGCACAAGTGTATCAAATAAAGAGTCACTTTTCCAGTCATTGTGTGTACTCAAAAACCTGTTTATACTGCATGCATGGCTGACATTCAAGATATTTTTTCTCCAGCACAACCAAGTCTGACGCCTGAGCGTCCGCAAGCACCACAAAAACAAGGCGACGGATTTCAAGCACCACAAAAACGCGGTCGCAAAAGATTTATATGGGGAATCATTACTGCCCTTGCGATTCTGTTTTTTGGCGGCACGGCCTTTGGCATGTATCAGGGATGGATACCGACACCAACACAATTCTTTAACAATCGTGCCACGGCGGTATTTTCAAAGACAATTGAACAACTCTTTTCAATTGAATCTGCCAAATATCATATTGATCTAGACGTGAGCGTACAACCACGCGATGCGGATGCCATACCGATCGATTGGGAAAGTTATGACGAGGCGATGCAAAACATCTCAACAAAGAATACGAACATGTCGAACGCCAGCTCATGGCTACAGCCGAATATCGCTCATGCACAAAGTGCCTTCTCAATCGACAGTAGCGCCGCAAATGTTGGTATCGAAAATATCGCAACATCCTTGCCTTCCAGTGGTTTGGATTCCTTATTTGGATTTGTACCAAATAATATGGATATGACGCTATCGATGAACGGTATTTTTAAAAAAGACATTGCGAACAACGGTCTTGGCGATACAGAATTCGGTATGGAGGGTCAATTCGTTTTCAATGAAATAGATGAAGGATTCGCAATGCAAATGCGTCTTATTGAGAATAATCTCTATGCGCTCATTTCCACATTACCCTCTCTCGCCAATGATCTTGTGGGAAATAATACAGATCTCACTCCGCTCCTGAATACGTGGATACATCTTGAAAAAGATTCTGCGCTTGGAGAAATACTCGGTCTTGGGACAATCAACACAACGCCGGACGCAACCCCACCATCGTCAAAAGAAAACACGACGATTGAAACCGCACAAGAAATCTCATCAGCGCTCGTCACGCAAGGACTGTTCACGATACGAAAGGATCTTGGGAAGGAAATGATCAACAACGTCAACACGCGCCATCTTCGTGTCGGAACCAATCCTAAAAATATTCGCCCGGCTCTCACTGCTGCACTACAAATACTTTCTGAAAAAAATCAATCAATTGAAATTCCATTCATCGGCAGTGATGATGTGTTTGCAATCTATGATGATCCTGCATTCTTGTTATTTTTAGATTCCCTTCAACAAAACAGCTACGTTGATGTCTGGATTGATGCCCAAACTGACATGCCGGTAAAAACAGAAATCTGGCTGAGGCTTATCCCAACGAGTGCGAATATACTTCCTGATAAACAATTAGTGATGCGTTTTTCTCTTACACTCACCGATGTCAATCAACCCATTATCATTCAGAATCCTACAAACGCTGTTGACATAGACACCATTGCACAAGAGACATTCGGTCTCACCGATGCCGATATGGTAGCCTACCACCAACTCGGAAGCGTAAATCGGGTTCGCAATGCTCTTCGGGACTATTCATATGATAACGAATATACGTACCCTACATCACTTGAACAACTGACCCCAAAGTATCTTGAAGAAATTCCTTTGGATCAATATACCAAGAAGCCTTTTACGTATCATCTCGACACAGATAATTTGAATGGGTATCTTCTCGATTTCCAAGGCCCACCCTCCGTAGAAAATTTACAAAACCCGATTAGTCTTCTCATGCCATATCGTTATGACATAGGAAGTCTCTTGCCAAATCAAACAAATATCGCAACAGCTTTCCAGTTTAGCGGAACACCTACTGTTTTGAGCTTACCAACCGAAGAAGAACTTCAGCCGATTGAGAATCAGCGTCAAACGGGAAATATTTCAACGCTTCACAATCTTCTCAAATACTATTATGTCGATAATGGTATCTACCCAGAGACACTAAATGATCTTCTTGCAACGGCAGATGCTTGGAACGAAGCACCACCTTCATTAATAGATATTGTCACCGGAGAAAACTTCAACTATAGCCCAACGGCCGAAGGAACGCACTATAAACTTCTCTATCAGCTCCAAGGAGAAACCGGCACCGTTATCGTTGGGAATTTTGGATTTATCGCAGGATTGAATACGGCGACGGATCGCTTTCTCTCGCTTGAGGGAGGTGCAAGTGCTGGTGGCGTTGAGGAAACCGTTGATATTTTTGATGCGGATGGCGACAAACTTCATGACGCGATTGAATACCAATATGGCACCGACAAAAACAATACAGACACTGACGGTGATGGGTTTGATGATTATATTGAAATATCGAATGGTTTTAACCCAAATGGCAGTGGAAATCTAGAGCCCCTTGGGAGTGAATACTTTCCGCAACGCATCTCCAATTAACCCTTGACAAACACCCCAACCTATGATTAGATAGGCTGCTTTATTGTTGGGACAATATTTTCTATGCCAGAGGAACATCTCTCGGTAAAACTCGCAGAGTCACTAGATCAAAAAGCTGTTCAAACGGAGCAGAATCTTGTTGATGAGCAGGAAGAAAACCGGGGCATTCTCCCAAGTTCACTTCGCAATATCCTTGTTATTACTGGAGTACTCCTACTTATTACCGGTACGATCTATTTTGTCATACGCAAAATTCCAAAAACGGAAACGCCCGAACCAATCGCAATCCCTATCGCTCAAGAAGAGATACCGGATATTCCTGCCGCAATCCGCGAAGGACGTATTGGAAAAGTTCTTGGTGCAGATTCTGGTCCTTCGCCAGCACGCGCACAAGCAATTATGGATAACACTCTTGTTGCCTACAAACGAGCAATGGGCGTTATTCCACATCCCTATCTCCGTGCAGAAAATTCTGGGGACGCACATGTGGTTGCAACGCGAACGTTCATTGCATCCACCACCTCATACACCATAAGCGCCTTCCTTCCAGGAACAGATGATGACCAAGCCTACACGGTCTATCTTGGAAGTGAGGGATCATCTGCTTATAAACTCGGCATCATGACGCATGAGAGCCCGCTGACATACTCTCTGTCTATCACTGAGCCGGGATACAACACCAACGAGTTCGTCTTCATTACAGGCCCAGACCCAAAAGCGCCAGAAAATGAGGTAACACTCCTCTCTGGCATCTTCCAGACGCTGCAATAAACCGCTTGATGCGGCACCACGGCTAGGCTGACGAAACCGGTCTTTTTTGGTATGCTTGAAGCGCACGAATAACGCGCATCCCATGGCCCTGGCATACTCACAACCAAAGGACTTGGGCCTGCCGGCACCGTCATTCTGCCTCCCCGGCACAGACGGCCAAACCTACTGCCTCAAAGACTTCGATGAGGCACAGGTACTTGTTGTGATTTTTACGTGCAATCATTGTCCCTATGCGCAGGCTATCCGTCCGCGCATTATTGCACTGCACGATTTCTATGATGAGCTTGGTGTGCAGTTCATTGCAATCAATTCAAATGACGAGCATGCATACCCTAAAGATTCCATGAAACATATGATGGAGGAAAAATATAATTATTCCTTCCCATATTTGCGAGATGAGACGCAGGATGTCGCGCGAGACTTTGGCGCGGCCTGCACTCCGGATATCTTTGTCTATGATAACGCGCGACGCCTGGCGTATCACGGGCGTGTTGATGATAACTGGAAAGATATTGAAAAAGTCACGCAAGAAGATCTTCGTGATGCTCTTGATGATTTGCTCAACGGTGAAAAACCAGGTGAAGAGCAACAGCCCTCTGTTGGATGCAGTATTAAATGGAAAAACGAAAAAGGAGGTGATAATGCATGAAAACAACTGGTGCACTTCTCTTGCTTCTTGGTGGACTCGTTCACCTTGTACCCGCACTGTATGAATGGCTCACAGAACTCACCGGTGGCACAGAATGGATCCAAATGATCGTTGGTGCTGTTTCTGTTGTTGTGGCACTCACACTCTTTATAGGTAAAGAACCCCACAAAGAAATACCGCACTCTCCCGCGGAAGAACCAAGGGTATAGAATAAAAAACGAATGAGACTTTCCGACATTCTTGTGTCGCACACTTGAATAAAACAAAAAAATGTGTTATACTACACTGAGTAAAATAAAACGACAACCAGAAAAAGGAACACGGACGGGTTGTCGACATCCCTCTGTTTTTGTATGGAAACTATTTTCCTCGAAATAACACTGAGTATCATCGTTGCGACGATTTTTGCTGTGGTTGCCCGCGTACTCCGCCAACCGCTTATTTTGGCATATATTCTCGCTGGCGTTTTTCTTGGTCCGCTGGTGCTCAACCTTATTTCACTGCCAGACATCCTCAATAGTCTTTCTGCGCTTGGTGTTGCCTTCCTCCTTTTCTTAATTGGACTCGAGCTTGATGTTCGTCGCCTTAAGGAAATCGGCAAAACCAGCGCCATTATAGGCGCCGGGCAAATTCTCTTCACTGCCGCTATTGCCTTTGGTGTCCTTATACTGCTCGGCATTGATGCTATTCCGGCACTCTATGCGTCAATAGCACTGACGCTCTCTTCCACGATTATTGTTGTGAAGCTGCTTTCAGAAAAACGCGCACTCACGTCACTCTATGGCCGCATCAGCATCGGCATCCTGTTGGTGCAAGATTTTGTTGCAATTCTTATTCTTATTATCCTCGCGGGCGTTGGCGATGCAGAGGGTGGCCTTTTCGGCGCAGCCATGATCTTTACACTCGCAAAGGGTGCCATGCTTTTTGTTTTTACTGCGTTGCTCAGTCGCTATATTCTCCCGCCAATTTTTTCGTATCTCGCGCGGAGTGATGAGCTTCTTTTCCTCGCTTCAATCAGCTGGGCATTCATCTTTTCTATCTTTGCCGCCGCTATTGGCTTCTCTGTTGAAATTGGTGCCTTCCTTGCGGGCATTGCACTTGCAAGCGTTCCGTATCACTTAGAAATTGCCGGCCGCGTCAAAAATCTGCGCGACTTTTTTATTACGATGTTTTTTGTCTCACTCGGAACACACCTCACTGTTGCCGCACTCTCCACGCACTTTGGTCTTTTTGTTGCACTCTCATTCTTCGTGCTGATCGGCAACCCGCTTATCATTATGATTATCATGGGCCTCTTGGGCTACCACCGACGCACTGCCTTTTTCACGGGAATCACGGTGGCACAGATCTCTGAATTCTCACTCATTCTCATGGCAATCGGTGCACGACTTGGACACGTTTCAGATGATATGGTCGCGCTCGTTACCGCCATTGGCGTTGTAACGATTGCACTTTCAGCTTACATGTTTGCACACGCAGAACGACTTTACCGCATCTTAAGCCCATTCTTACGTGTCTTCCAACGTACAAAAGTGCAAGAACCGACAGAACTTTCGAAGGAACTTTCTGGCCACGTCATACTTGTTGGCGTACACCGCATAGGAAAAGCAATTCTTGATTCTCTCCGCAGGACAAAGGTGCCGGTCATTGTTATTGATTTTGATCCGCAGGTTGTTCGTGAACTCACAAAACTCAAAATCCCCGTTATGTATGGCGACCTTTCTGATTCTGAACTGCTCGACCGAGTGAATATCACCGAGGCGCGTATGATTATTACAACGGTTCCTGACGTCCAGGACAATATACGTCTTCTGCAAAACATCAAACGCTTAAAACTCAAAATCCCCACATACCTCAGCGCTTTTTCTCCCCTTGATGCCCTTGATCTCTACGAACACGGCGCAGCATATGTGATTCTCCCGCACCATATTGCAGGGAAGCACCTTGGCCTCATGTTAGAATCTCAACTCATGAACTCCGGCAATATCTCTGTGGATCGTGCTGAACACATCGCAGAGTTAAAAGAACGCTACGGCTTTATTTTAAAACACGTACAGCGTGTCTAAGTTCGTAGCTGTTGGCACTCTCAGGTAAATATGAAAAACACAACGATCTATTTTGGCGCAGACCATCGCGGGTTCCATCTTAAGGAACGCCTTAAAGCGTATCTTGCAACGCGCGGCTTTATCGTTCGTGACCTCGGCGCTCACAAACGGATCGCAACAGATGATTATGCAACGTATGGCCTCCGCGTTGCGCGCATTGTTGCAAAGGATCCGAACAGTATGGGAATAGTCATCTGCGGTTCTGGTATCGGTATTTCTGTTGCGGCGAATAAGATCCAGGGCATACGCGCAGGGCTCGCTCATTCTGTCGCACAAGCCAAAGCTGGCCGCAGAGATGACCTCATCAATATCCTTGCGCTTGCAGCGGACTTCATCAGTACGCGCGAGGCAGAACGCATGGTCAATGTCTTTCTCACAACCCCGCCCGGCACATCACAACGCTACCATCGCCGTGCGCGAAGCTTGAATCGATTCGGTACAAAAACATGAGTGTGATCGTTCCAGCTATTTTAGAATCCGATGCCGAAGCATTTCACCGCGCAGTGGAAACGGTGAGCGCCTTCAGTGATCTGCTCCATATTGATCTTGCCGATGGACGGTTCGTTCCCAACAAAACGATCTCTCTTGATGAACTCAAAAATGCTGAGCCGCAAAAGACATATCGCGTACACCTTATGTATGACCAGCCAGAGCACGTGCTGCAGAAAATCGAAAAACTCCGCGCAGAATGCATCATCATTCATGCAGAAGCAACGCATAATCTCCGCGCTGTTGTGGAAGCCATCCGTGCGTGTGGTAAAAAAGTGGGCGTTGCGTTGAATCCAGAAACTCCCCTTTCTGCCATGCAGCCAATTGCGGATATTCTCTCCTTTGTCCTCTTTATGGCGGTGAAACCAGGCTTTCAGGGATCACCATTCATGCCGGATGTTATCCGCAAGATCGCTGACTTTCAGAAAAACTTCCCAGGCGTTACGATAGGGATAGATGGCGCGATGAACAAGGAAACGATCCCGCTCATCAAACCACTCAAGATCGCAAACATCGTTGTGGGATCTGCAATTATCAAACAGGCAGACCCAGCAGCGGCATTCCGCGAACTCACACAACTCACATAACACATGAAAAAAAGATACGACGTTATCACCTTTGGATCTGCAACCCGCGATGTCTATTTGCAAAGCGAAAAATTCCGAGGGGTAGCAGACAAAAAAGCAAAAACACGAAAGGTTATCCGTCTTGCGCTTGGTGCAAAATATGATATTCCAATTGTCTATTTTGAAACGGGTGGCGGGGGAACAAATACTGCAGTTGGATTTGCGAGGCTAGGATTCAAAACAGCCGTGGTTACGCGCATCGGCGCGAATGATGCGCGCGGTAAAATCCTTCTTCATACACTTCAAGAAAATGGGGTTGATACGCGTTTTGTTGTGCATGATAAAAAGGATATGACGGCGTATTCTGTTTTGCTGCGCTCCCCAAAAGGTGAACGCACCATCCTTGTCCATCGCGGTGCATCATCTCGATTCACCGATGCGGGCATACAGTGGACGAAACTCAAAAAAACAAAATGGTTCTATGTGAGTTCACTCGGCGGTAATCTTCCGCTCATGAAGAAGCTTGTGCACTTTGCGGCAAAGCACCATATCAGTGTCGCGGTGAACCCCGGACGGGCAGAATTGGACAAGGGATACCGCGCGCTCGCGCCAGTGCTCAAAGGCGCAACAGTTGTTCTCTTGAACCGAGAAGAAGCAGCGCGCCTTACGGGCATACCTTTTGAACAGGAAAGAGCTATGTTCAAAAAACTTGCAATCGGACTTCCTGGCATGGTGGTTGTGACAGACGGTCCGCGTGGCGCACTCGTTGCTGACAATACATATCGTTATAAAGGAAAGCCGCATACTATCACTGTGCACGACACAACGGGTGCCGGAGACTCCTTTGGCATGGGTTTTGTTGCAGGATATATGCACAAAAATGATATTGCATACGCATTGCAAACGGGCATTGCGAGCTCAGAGTCGGTCATCCAAAAAATCGGGGCAAAGAACGGTCTTCTTACGCACTTCCCAAAAAAGGATCCTCGTGAAGTTACCATAACCTCATTCCCAAATTAATGCCCCAAAAAAAATTCCGCGTCGTTCTTACAAAAAAACTCCCCACAGCTGGTCTTGAATCGCTCCTCACGAACAAAAGCATGCATATCGTTGGCGGCATGAATGCATTCTCTCCCTCGCGGGCACGCCTTAAAAAAATGGTGCAGGGCGCGGACGCAATTCTTTCACAGCTCACAGAAAAAATCGATGGTGAAATCATGGATGCCGCAGGGCCTGGGCTAAAAATTATTGCAAACTATGCTGCGGGCTTTGATAATATTGATATTGCTGCAGCAAAAAAACGGGGTATTATCGTGACGAACACGCCGGGTGGAGTCTCAACAGCCGTGGCTGAACATGCGTGGGTTCTTGCACTTGGCTGCGCAAAACGCATTGTGGAATCAGACGCGTACATGCGCGCAGGAAAATACAAGCAATGGACACCAGGACAAATGCTTGGGCTTGAGCTTTCAGGAAAAATACTCGGTGTTATCGGCCTCGGACGCATTGGTCAAATGATTGCCACTATCGGAAACGGCGGTTTTCGTATGCCGGTGCTCTATGTTGATCGGAGCAGAAACGTTGCTTTCGAAAAAAAATATTCCGCAAAAAAAGTTACTCTCACAACGCTCATCAAAAAGGCTGATGTCATCATCATCGCAGTGCCGCTCCTCCCCTCGACACATCACCTTATTGGAGCAAAAGAGCTTGCATCAATGAAATCAACCGCCATTCTCGTGAATATCGCGCGCGGACCCATCATCAACGAAAAAGCATTGCTTGCGACGCTCAAGAAAAAAAGGATCGCGGCTGCGGGGCTCGATGTCTTTGAGAACGAACCGCACATGACCCCTGGACTCGCGAAATTAAAGAATATCATTGTTACTCCACATACTGGTTCTGCAACGATGCGCGCACGACGCACAATGGGCGAGCAAGCCGCGCAGAATATTCTTTGCGCATTAAAGAACAAAGCAGTACCCGCGCGCATCTGCTAGTTGATTTGTGTGGATAACTTGAATCATTTTTCTCTTGACAGTCATCGTCTGCATGATATCTTTTCTGCGACTCCGGTCTTTGAGACCACGTAGTTTTTGAGCATTGAGATAATCCGTAAAGGAGGTGACTTGAGAATGATTTTTGACGACGAAACGACGTCAGAAGATGGTGGTATGGAAGAAGATGGAATGACAGAAGGTACTGAGGAACCCACCACCGAAGAAACAACAGAAGAAGGTGGCGAAGAGATGGCATAAGCTTCTCTCCACTTGAAGAAAACTCCCCCTTTGCGGGGGGTTTTCTTTTTTGTCCACCTTTTTCTTTGATAAAACAATAACCCCGCTCAGCAGGATTTTCTCATAACAAAAAACAGTGCATGTTTACGACATAGATAGACTGAACTATCATTAAGGTATGAAAAAAATCATTGGTGGGTTCGCCATCGGCATCAGCGGGGTCGGACTACACATGCTCGCACTCTGGGTGGCAGATACATACGTGGAATCATTTCCTGGTGTGACAGATATTGTGATGCGACAACTTCCATTTATTGATCTCTTCGGTATCGGCGAAATCCTTTTTTTGGTTCTTATGGTGGGATTCGGCGTCATCCTCTTGCGAGACCGGTGGTGTGACCTTGGTTACATCCTTGCTTTGCTCGGTATCTTTTATGCGTGTCGGGGCGTATTCTTGATTCTCTTACCTATCGGGCCGCCGCTGGATGCACCAGAAGTAGCGGAACGATTCGTACTCTACCCATATGCAGGGCATGCATTCTTTCCCGGAGGGCACGTGGGTATAATGTTTATTCTGACACTACTTGTACGGAGCCGTACCCTGCGTATATCCTGTACTGTTGCCGTTCTCCTCTTTGGTCTGGGGTCGATCATCACGCGTGCACACTACACTGCTGATATCGCGGGCGGTCTCTTGCTGGCGTATGCCGTATGGGCATTTGGTGAGCGCTATCTGAAGAAGTATTTTACACCTCAACAGAATGCGCTTCCGCAGAAGGAGACATTCTGATACACTACAGAGCATATGGGAACAACAATGGACGAACTGTTTCGCATCGCCGTTGAAAAAGGCGCATCAGACCTTCACTTGGTTACAAATCTGCAACCTATTCTTCGTATTGACGGAGAACTCAGGCCCATCGACGGCCAGCCTGTACTCACTGCTACGGACGTAGAAAAACTCTGCTACTCCATCCTGAACGAACAACAAAAAGCGAGCTATATTGAAGACCGTGAACTCGACGTTTCTTATGAGATAAAGAATCTCTCGCGCTTCCGCGTGAACCTTCACTGGGAAAAAGAACACGCAGGGCTCGTTGCGCGCGTCATTGGACAAAAAATTCCTTCTATGGAAGAAATCGGCATGCCGCCGATCGTTTATGATCTTGTGAAACTCAACCAGGGATTGATTCTCGTCACCGGACCGACCGGCTCGGGAAAGTCCACCTCGCTTGCCGCAATGATTGATATTATCAATCGAGAACGCGCGCGCCATATCATTACACTTGAGGATCCTATTGAATTCGTCTACGAACCAAAAAAAAGCATCATCAAACAACGGCAGTACGGCACGGACATCCTCTCCTTTGCGCAGGGCTTGAAGCACGTGCTGCGTCAGGATCCAAACGTTATCCTTGTTGGAGAAATGCGGGATCTTGAAACCATCGCTTCCACTATTACCCTTGCTGAAACAGGCCACCTTGTGATGGCCACCCTGCACACGCTGAATGCCGCACAAACGATCGACCGTATTATCGATGTATTCCCTCCATACCAACAGCCACAGGTGCGTTTGCAGCTCTCATTGTTCTTACGCGCGGTCATCTCACAACAATTACTGCCAAGAAAGACCGGCGGCCGCGTTGCATCACGAGAAGTATTGCTCAACACGCCAGCAGTTGCCAACCTTATCCGCGAAAACAAGATCGCACAGATCAAGACCGCAATCCAAACAAGCAAGGATCACGGTATGGTCACCATGGATCAGGCAGTAAAGCAACTCTACGAACAGGATCAAATTGACGAAGCTACGGCACAGGCGCACGTCTCTGATCCCACGATACTTCGGTAATACTTGCCCTCAAAACAAACGCGTGCTATCTTTCAGTGCGCTTCATTTTTTATGCGCCCGTGGCTTCCGCCTCTGCTCTCATGGCATTCGAGCTTCGGTGGACAAGCGAAAGATAAAATATCCTTTACTTGCCCGCGACGAAGCTTTGATGAAAATCAAAGCGCTGACGGGCGCCCGTAGCTCAATTGGATAGAGTGTGTGGCTTCGGACCACAAGGTTGGGGGTTCAAATCCCTCCGGGCGCACCAGAAGCTTGCAGAGAAAGAGAAAATACGTATACTAGCAAAGCGACTTTGTGAGCTAATCTCATGGGGTTCCCGCAAACGATATGGGCCGTTAGTTCAGCCTGGTAGAACACCAGACTCTTAATCTGGGTGTCGGGGGTTCAAATCCCTCACGGCCCACCACAACAATATTTGCAGGCTTCAGTGTATGTGTGCCCTTTGTCTTATTGGGTTACTGTGTTTATAAAGAGCCCGAGATACGCTGATCGTTGATAACCCAAACCTGGATATTCATGCTATGACCCAGCCAAAAAAATTCCAACGTACCAGAGAGGACTTCACCTGCGAACGATGTGGTTTCTTTGTACGCGGGAGCGGCTATACCAACCACTGTCCGCAGTGTCTATGGAGCAAACACGTTGACATGAATCCTGGCGATCGTCAGGCAGCATGTCAGGGGCTTATGGAACCTGTTGGAGTGGAGACGAAGCGAGGAGGATATATCATTCTCCATCGCTGCGCTGTGTGTGGATTTGAGAGAAAAAACAAGACGTTAGAGGCGGACAACTTCGACGCCATCATTCAAATCTCAAATCAAAAAAACACACACCAAAACCGCTGAGAGACAACATGCAATTCTCATGTCACTCATCGACGCGTATAACCCACAAAAAACACTCCACGTTCTGCGGAGTGTTTTTTTGTTTACCTCGCTGCGCCCCTCTTATTATTGCGCAAAAAACTTCAACGCCTCGTAGACAAAAAAGATGGGCCCGAGCAAAGGACTGTTGATGCTGGAATGTAGGAAGGGTTATTACCTGGCCGAACTCACTTTTGCTCCAAGCCACGAAAGTTCATATGCTTGTCGCATCGCATCCGCGATCGCCTTACTCTCGATGATGATGGACATATTTTCCGCGTAATTCATGAATGCGACCTTATTGTTGTAGATATTCACTTCGATCTTCGGATCAAAAAGTTCCTTTTGCACACCGATCGTTTCTGCCAATTCCATTTTGTCCATTCGTTTATGCGTGGTATCCCATAAAGAACCTTTACTTGAGATACGCCGTGCCTTGATCCCTAATGCGGCCCGTTTTTCAATGTAGTTATACTCTTTTGGAAAACGGTCAAAAAATGCATTGGTGTTCCATTCCAAGATTTCCATTGGCTTCTCTTTGAGCGTGTCTTCATATACATTATGGATCGCACTTTCGCCTTCATAGAATGTGATCTTCGGCTTCGCGTCGTTCGTGTTATAGATCGCCTCCAGTTGCGGAAGCACATCCGTAATGCTTTCTTTGACTTCGTTCACTAAATTTAAGAGCTTGTCCGGTGGTTCCGCAACGAACCGCGTTTTATTCTTGACGATGGTCTTTCCGACCACTCCGCGATCCACTAAGTATGACAATACCGAATACGTCGTCGTGCGTTTTAGGCCAGCCTTTTTTGCAATATCTTGCGCCGAGGCCAGGCCCATTTCAAGGGAGGACAAATACACTTTTGACTCATTCGTAGAAAAACCGAATTTTTCAAGGATTTGCTCTATTTTCATATAGACAATATGACGAATTATTCGTCGTCATTATATATCAAGAAAGAATAATTGTCAATATTGTTTTATATTATAAGCATTTATTACTCGTCAAAAATGACGAATAATATTGACATTTATGAAAATATGTAGTATATTCCCCTGTTCAACTCGAATGCAGTCTGAACACGCAACTTAACAACCTACATAGGAAAGGAAGGTGCAAAAGTGCGGGTCGAGCTATTTACGCAGGGAGTTGCCTTTTGGCAGGACATGCGGCGACTCACTATCATGATGGCCGCCCCCTTTTACAGCTTCTGGCCGACATATGAAACGCGCCGCGCTGGCTGTCCGATCGGGGCGGAACTTATTGCAAGTGAGTTGGTGGCTGCGGGATTCAACGTCGTTTTCATCGACGCCTGTATGTCCGCATACGACCAGTACACTGCACAGGAAGACGGCACGGTTCGCTACGGCCTGACCGACGCGCAACTTGAAGAGGTTCTTGAGCGCTTTACTCCGGATGTCTGCGGCATCACGAGCCTGTTCAGCAACCAGGCAAGTAATGTAGAGCGTGTCGCTCACATAATGAGGCGTGCATACCCCAACGCGATCATTGCCGAGGGCGGCTCTCACGCCACCGGTGATTGTCGCGACGTGATGAAAAGTCCTTGTGTGGACATGGTGATCCGGGGCGAAGGTCTTGTAACGTTCCCTGAGCTATGTCGCTCCATCGAGGAGGGTATTTCTTCGCACCATACAACAATGGTTGCGGGTGTGAGCTATAAGAATGAACATGGCGTTCTGGTGCACAATCCGGACCGTCTGTTCATTCCCACGCTCGACGTCCTTGCACCACGGCGCCTGGAAATTCCACTCCATCCGATGTATGACACTCCTGAGCACACGGGCGGCAGTCGTTTCCGGACAACGGGGCGGCATGCATACATCCTGTCCAGTGAAGGCTGCCCGCTCAAGTGCGACTTCTGTCATATCCATATCATGGCTGGGAAAATCCGTTACTACGGACTTGCGCGATTTGAGCGGGAAGTTGCATTACTGAAGGCCATCGGCGTCAACGAAGTCATCGTAGAGGACGACATGTTCTTCGCTGACATCCCGCGCGCGCTGGCAGTTGCGGCGATCCTGCAGAAATACGACATGGCGTGGTTCGAGGAAGGCGGACTCTCCATGTTCAAGTTCATGAAGCCGGGCTTCTGCCTTTCATACGAGCACATCCTTGATGCACTCGCGGAAAGCGGCTGCTACCGGTTCTACCTGGCAATTGAATCGGCCAATCCGCAGTCCCTTGCCAAAAGCCACAAGCCGCATGTGAATGCAGAGGCGGACGCGGCCGAGAAGATCGTGCGCTACGCTGCACACAAGGGGATCGAAGCGGTGGGCGGGTTCATGCTCGGATTCAAAGGCAACAACGGCGGCTTCGAGGAGTCGCTCGCGGATATGGAGCGGACGGTTTGGTATGCGAAGCGACTGAAGCAAGCGGGATTGGCATATGTGATGTTATTCATCTATACCGCCATCCCCGGAACTGCCGCATACGCATACCTGAAGACCGTGTTCCCGGATCTCGACCTGCGCACGAGCCACGAGCGCTCGGCATTCCCTGTTGGCGGCCTGACTCCCATACAACTCACCAAGCTTCGGCTCCGGTGGATGAAGGAGGTGAATGGTCCGGACTGCATGCACATTGCGGACCGGACCAAAAACTGGGGACTCTAAATGCACAACCGAGGTGCTATCCGGACATCGCGTTCCGGGTAGCACCTCTTTTTATTTGCATACCCAAAAACACCCTGCATGCTCTGCGGAGTGTTTTTTGTTTACCTCGCTGCGCCCCTCTTATTATTGCGCAAAAAACTTCAACGCCTCGTAGACAAAAAAGATGGGCCAAATGATCGCTTTGAGAACACCCAAAACACCGACCCAAAAACCGGTAGCCACAGAAATATAATAAATGGCAGCGCCAATAAAACCGAGCCCATAGACAGCGTCTCCGCCGCCGCGCTTATGAATATTCACATCCATCATATATCGTTGAGGTTAATAATATATTATGCCTCTTCAACCGGCAGCACGTCCTGATCCTCGCTCTTTCCTGCGGATCCTGCTTTGCCGGACTTCAGCTCATCCTTCAGGTTCTTGCCTGCTTTGAACTTTGGTACCGTTACGGTTGGGATCTGAATACGCTCTTTTGGATTGCGGGGATTCACGCCGCCGCGTTCTTTTCGCACACGCGCTGAAAAGGTACCAAAACCCGCAAGCGTCACTTCTTGACCCTGCTGCAAGGCTTTGATTGTGTGGGACTCAAAAGAACGCAGTACATCTTCTGCCTGCTTTTTAGTGATGCCGATCTTCTCGGCGATCTTTTCTGCAAGCTCTGCACGGTTCATAGATCCTCCTCTATGAGTATACCATGTTAGCGGGCATATTCTATTGCCCGCGTCTCACGGATCACATTCACCTTGATTTCACCGGGGTATTGCAGCTGCTGCTCAATGCTCTTGGCAATGTCCTTTGCCAGTTCATGCGCCTTCCAATCATCAATCTTGGTTGGTTCCACAAACACGCGAACCTCGCGGCCAGCCTGAATTGCATAGACCTTTTCTACGCCCTCAAAGTTCTTGGCAAGTGTTTCGATCTCATCCAAGCGTTGCACGTAGTTCTCATAGGTATCCTTACGTGCGCCTGGGCGGCCACCGCTGATGGCGTCCGCTGTCTTCACGATAATAGTGGTAAGATCCTCAACATGATCTTCGTGGTGACCCACGGCGACTTGTGCAATATCTTCCGACACGCCGAACTTCTTTAAAATTTCATATCCGACGGTCGTATGCGCACCGCCGACTTCATGGTTGATTGCTTTACCGATGTCATGCAGCAAGCCGGCCTTCTTTGCTTTTGCGCTGTCTGCGCCGAGTTGTGCGGCAATAAGCCCAGAGAGTAATGCCACTTCAATGGAGTGCAAGAGAACATTCTGACCGTAACTTGTGCGGTACTTCAAACGACCGAGCACCTGCACGAGCTGCGGGTTGAGCCCCGTCACGCCAACATCATACACGGCATCTTCACCGGCTTTTTGAATATCGCGCGTGAGATCCTTCTTTGCTTCCTTTACCGTCTCTTCAATGCGGGCAGGGTGAATGCGACCATCAGACATCAGTTTCTCTAATGCGCGCTTTGCTAAGTGCCGACGAATCGGATTGAAGCCAGAAATCACGATGGTATCCGGCGTGTCATCAACAACAATTTCAACACCGGTGAGCGTTTCAAGCGCTTTGATGTTGCGGCCCTCGCGCCCGATGATGCGACCCTTCATGTCTTCACTTGGAAGCTGCACGACGGTGGTGGTCGTTTCTGTCACGTGGCTATGCACCACGCGCTGAATGGCGGTGGAAAGAAGATCGCGGGCCTTCTTATCGATCACATCAGAACTCTCCTGATCCATCTTTTTAAGGCGGGATGTCAGCGCTTCTTTGCTGCTCTCCTCCACCTTGATCATGAGCTTTTCTGTTGCTTCCTCCCGAGATAAACTTGCGATTTCCTCTAACCGCTTTTCCTGCATTTCCTGAATCTCACGGATTTTCCCTTTGAGTTCTTCAAGCTTTGTGGCCTTTTTGGCAAGCTCTTCTTGCTTACCTTCCACCTCCATTAGCTTGGAATCAAACTTCGACTCGCGTTGTTCAAGTCGTTGCTGTTGATTGCGAAGCTCCGCCCGAAGTTCTTTTTCTTCGCGTTGCGCTTCTTCAATTACTTTACTGGCCTTTTCTTTTGCATCGAGCAGATGTTCCTTTGACTCTGCCTTTGCCTTTTCTATGAGTGTTTGCGCTTTTGCTTCGATGGATTGTGCTTCTCGAATGGCCCAGGTTTTGCGGAACCAATACCCTGCAAGCACGCCACCAGCAAGCGAGGCCGCGAGAATCGCGAACCATAATATGCTGAATTCCATTGGGTTTCCAAATTCAAATGAGTTAAGTTAAGCGTTCGCTATGCTACCACAAAGACGCCCTGTCTGCAAGGTTAGCGATTTTTCTCTTATTTTATATGCTAATTTGTCCCTAGAAATCGAGGCGCGTCATGATAGTCACCATCTGGCTCAACCGCAACAGACATACTCATTTCGTTACTATGACATGTGACATCCCAATACCCCGCTTCATTCCAATCAGCTGAAAATTGAGTATTTAAACAATCGACAGGATTATTTTTCGTCTCCAGAAAGGCCTGCACCTCTTCTGCTGTTTCTAATGGCAAGGAAAATCTTACCTCATTCGTACAATCTTCCGGACAGAGTGGCACGCTACAATCATCTGTACACCAACCCTCACCGCACTCGCTCGGAATACATTCTGCCTCACCCACGGCGCACACGCCATCACCACACACAGCAGGTCCTGTGGTGGCGTTGTTATTCGTGTTAGCAATATCCTCCACAAACGTCTGCCTATTTGCAAAGCACTGGCGCGGGTAGCTTTCGCCAACCGGATACCCCGCGGCTGCACATTCATCAAAATTTTTTACCACGGTAGTAGTGCCAATGTTCGTGTTGATACCATTATCATTGCCAGCACCAGAAAGCAAATACAAACCAAAACTCAGTACTCCTGCGAGAATCAACGCGACGATGACGAGAAGGATGGGAAGAAAAGCGAATCCGCGTTGGGTCATATGTTCATTGTGAATTCCGACGTGCCTGTTATTTCTTTAGCGAGATGTGTGTGAAAAGCAATACTTTTCGCCAGACGATATATATATGACGTTATGGAAAAAACTCTCATATTGCGTTGGGAGACTTTCTAATTCTGTACAATCAAATCCGTCCAGACTTACCAGAATATTCCAATCGCCTCCTGCTTGTCTCCAAGCGATCCATTGCCAGCGGTCGCGCGCCCACCAGTACCCTACAACCGCATTTTGCGATGCATCTACGCGCCCAACATCTATTCTCTTATCCCATTGCCCACTGGTTTTTTGATCTACCACTGCAAACGCGACTGATTCCAGCGCTTGCTGATCCTCCGGACTTAATGATACAGAGTCATCATCTGTTGCTTGAGTGGTCGTGACGTCCGTGAATTGGAAGGTGGACCACATATAATCCGTTTCCCATGAATCATTATATTGGGAATCACCTACGGTGATGGTTTTTCCATTATACGTAATGAGCTCGCACTCACAGTCCTCTTGTTCTCCGCGCCACACTCCAAAGGCTAAGAGCCCTTGCGGGTGGAACGAGCGAGCAATGAGTTGAACATCGCCGGAGCCTGTTTCAAGTTGATAATCAGCAGGATATTTGAATGAAAAACCGAATTCGTCATTCGTATATGTCTTCCAATCTGCGATTGTCTTGCGGGATGTAAATCTCAAACTATCGACCATGGCCGATTCAATAGGATCTGAACCTGTTCCTTGGCTTAAGGTATAAAGGAAGCCGTCATTGACGACCAGTGTTTTTGTATCCCCATAGTCACCAGGATGGAGTTCACGGACAACTATTCGTATTGCTTGTTGCCCATCGATGGTGCGAGCGCTTCTTTCCCATTCATCTCCTTGAAGATGCGTGGCTTCTCCTAGGCTATTGTGGATCGGAGTATCAATATTTTCCTGCACAGATCTCGCGGTTGGTTCCATATCGATTGAAAGCCTCCATTGACCAGTAGATTCGGAATTAAAAACCACGGATTCAAGAAACATAGCATCATATACCCACCCTTTTGGATATCGAATCGAATACCCATAAGTATCATTCGTATATGTTTCCCAATCGGCCGTCAGATCAACAGAGGTATTGGTATTCTCCCCCGGGCATGCAGCGAACTCGCAGTTTGGCCCGGTGCGGCCAACAGCAGAACCGTCCGGGCAGAGCTTTGCTTCTTCCGTGCAGGCGACAGTATTCGCATTGACCACAACATTCACCGTGTTCGTGTTTCCGGTGTTGGTCATGCTCGGCAGTTGCCATATCACAAATCCAAGAATGCCGACCAATACAACGCCGCCGATGATGAGAAGGATGGGAAGAAAAGCGAATCCGCGTTGGGTCATACCCTAATTTGTGAATTGGAAGGTAGAGAGGATGCTATTATATTCCTCATCAGTAAGTCCAGGTCTACTGCTTGTATTTAACTCAAACGCGAAATTGTCCTTGGCAAGAAAAACTGCCTTTGCTGGTGCCAATCCTGGAACAGGATCAATCCTAATACCCTCAGCGCCGCCAACAGACACACTTGTCTGTTCTGACGCATGAAGATCGGTCGGCACAGCGCTCAAATATGCAGCAAGTCCGGTTTCATTACTTTTTCGCGGATATATTGTTATTGAGAAAACCCCAAGGTCATTGCTTGGTGCAAAGACAATAGATGGATATTCCTGCTCACCTTTCAATAGGGTTGATTCTTCAAACACACTAAACATAGATGGATAACGCAATGTAAATCCATATTGCTCATTTGTATATGTACCCCACCATGCGGTTGGATCCTGTTCCGTAAACGTCAATGAAGAGAGAATTTGTTTATGTGTACTGTCAAAATCATCGTAAGAAATAATAAAACCGGAGGAATACGGAGCAAAAAACAGGTACTCACGTGGCAATCCAATTGCAGTTTCTGCAGTCACATGCTTCACAGTTCTTCCCGCAACGGTTTCAATATATACAGGCGCTATCACCTGAGATGCGGTATCACCATCACTATTATACCGTCCAATAAATAACTCCGCCGAAATATCAGTGAACCCAAAACTAAGCGCACTGCTACCAGTAGTGTTTTCCCGCACATCTCCTTCGCGGATGATAATTTCATCCCAGATAAATGAAAAAGTTCTTCCATCTCCATTGACAAATTGTCCAATATCTTTCCAATTTTCGACGATCCAGGAATTTGGATACTGAAATGTAAAATCAAATTCATTATTCGCATATGTCTTCCAGTCTGCGGTAGAAATATTCGTATTCGTCTCCCCCGGGCATGCAGCGAACTCGCAGTTTGGCCCAGTGCGGCCAACAGCAGAACCGTCCGGGCAGAGCTTCGCTTCCTGTGTGCAAGCAACAGCATTCGTGTTGACCACGATATTTGCTGTATTCGTTGTTTGGGTGTTGGTCATGCTCGGCAGTTGCCATATCACAAATCCAAGAATGCCGGCCAATACAACGCCGCCGATGATGAGAAGGATGGGAAGAAGAGCGATGCCGCGTTGGAGCATGGTGTTTGTATTAGTCCGTAAATTCCAATGTACCCACAATGTCTTTGGCAACCGAATATTCGTCTGATCCTAAAATATCGGCGCTGTTTTCTGAATTATTGTGCAAGTAAGCCGATACGGCATGCGTTCCGATAACGACCTGGCTGGGTGAGGCATCCGCTGGATTGAAAAACACTTCAACAGTCTTTCCTTGATAGACCAATTTTGTCGTTTGGATACTTGTACCTGCCATCGCCACCGACTCACCGGCTTCAAAATCGCCCGCGCCGATTCCTGTGCGATACCAGATATCAATATTTGATTGGCTGGTGCTTTTCACTCCAAGATGGAGAGAGTATGTATCAGTTGCGTTTGCTATCGTGACGTACTGAACCGTTTGACCTGTGGTTATCTCTGAAGTTTTATTGGTTTCAGTTATTGTCCAATTGGCCGGGTAACGGACACGGTACCCCATATCGCTATTTGTATATGTCGCCCAGTCGGCAGTGGAATCAAAATCAATTGACAAGAGAACGTCGTTGCCTTCACTGAGAGATTCATCATAACCAACTTGAAGATAGCCAGTCATTTGTGAAAAATATGTCACTACATATGTGCTTTCTCCACCCTCTTTCTGCTGAGTTGCCTCATTTCCATCAATAATAATCTTCATGTTGCTCCCAGGGACAACCAATGTTTCGCTTATTGTATCTACTTTTTTGATCCAAAAAGGCTGTCTTACCCCTACGCCAAATTCAGCAATCTCCGCATCGGCAGAAGGCGCTTCCCAGCTCGTAGGGTACTGAAGAGAATAATCAAAGGCGGTATTCATATACGTCTCCCAGTCTGCGATTGGGTCAGTAGTAGTATTGGTGTTCGTCGTAGTTGTGCAATCTTCTTCCCAAATACGTAAGCACTTTTGTTTTGCCTCGCACCACGAATACCCCGCAGACCCTATGCACCCATGTTCATCACTATCTCCGCCGAGCAGGCCGGTATTCGTATTGCCATTGGCAATCACCTGCGCTGGTGCTGCTGCATCATTCTGCGTGAGACCAGGCAAAGAATACACTGCATACCCAACCACGCCGCCAAGAAGGACGGCAACGACAATAAACACCACCGGTAAGATAGCAAATCCTTTATTCATATAGAAATCCCCTTAAATATTTTATAACGAATGGCTTGCCGTGAACCCGAGCGCGAATGCGCGAGTGGTTTACGGCGCTTTATCAACGATTTTATCAATGACACCGTATTTCTTGGCTTCCTCGGCGGTCATCCAAAAATCACGATCCGTATCCTTCTGAATTTTTGGCAAGGGCTGCCCGGTGTGTTTGGCGAGGATCTTATCCAGCCGTTCGCGGATGCGGAGGATGTGCTCCGCCTGGATCTTGATATCCGCTGCCTGGCCTTCTGCACCGCCCATGATCTGATGCAAGAGCATTTCAGAATTCGGCAGCCCAAGTCGCTTGCCTTTGGCGCCGGCAGAAAGAAGCACGGCTGCCATGCTTGCCGCCATGCCAATGCAGATGGTCATCACCGGAGACTTCACATACTGCATGGTGTCATAAATGGCCATGCCGGCAGTCACGGAACCGCCCGGCGAGTTGATATAGAGCTTGATATCCTTGCTCTTATCTTCGCTCTCCAAAAAGAGCATCTGCGCGATCACGATATTGGCAACCGTATCATCAATAGGCTCGCCGAGAAAGATGATGCGCTCCTTTAAAAGACGCGAATAAATATCGTACGCCCGTTCCCCAAACGATGACTTTTCGACAACCATTGGAATAAGTGGCATAGGATCGTTGAATAGTATAACGAAGCTATTTTATCAGATTAAGGGCTTTTTGTCTTGCTGAATCTCCCAGGCGTTCTCGCCTTTCACGAGCGTCCCCTTCACTGTATACCCCGCGGCTTTCATGTGCCCGCCGCCACCAAAACGTTCCGCAATGCTCCGCACGTCACCATCAGGCGCCGTGGTGCGCATGCTCGCCTTCACCTCGCCACCTTCTTTTTCGCGAAACACGCATATAATCTTACCGCCTTCGAGTTCATTCAAAAAATTGGAAATACCCTCTGCAGCGTCTTCATTCACTCCGCATTCCTCAAGATCCTTTAAAAATAATGCGGTTGTTACCATCTTCGTCTTCGGATCCTCTTTCAATCTTTCGAGTGCGCGGCCCCACAATTTGAGATCGGCAAGCGGTTTACTCTTGAGCGTCTGCAGTGTTATACGATTAAACCGTGCGCCAGATAATAGCAATTTGGAACCTAGCCACATTGATTCCTCAGTGGTGCCGAGGTTTGAAAAGTTACCGGTGTCTGTTGCAAGACCGGTCATAAGGCATGTTGCTGCTGCCTGATTCAAAGTATGGCCCACAAGTTCAAAATATTGGTGTACCATTTGTGTTGTTGCAGATGCTGCAGTATCAATCACCGCAATGTCCACCACATTCACGCCATCCACATCCATCTTTGTGGGGTGGTGATCGATATTAATGACCTTCGTTTTCTCTTTTTGTTGTCTGAGTCTGTCTGCAAAGCGCGAACGCTTCACATCGCCAATATCAAAAAATACCACAACGTCATGATCGCTCAGGGCAATGGTATCTTCACCAACCGTGAACCGTGTAATTCCCGGAAGAAAATGATACATGCGAGGGATAGGGTGCGTAGAAAAACAGGTATGGGGAATCTGCTGGACATCAAGATAATAGGAAAAAGCAAGCATGGAACCAAGCCCATCGCCATCAGGGTTTTCATGGCTCGCAAGAAGAATGCGGCCAGCCCCCTGGAGCGTACGCTCGATTTCCTTAAAATGATTTTTCATAACTGAAGAACTTACTCTTCAGACTTCAGCCTGTCAAGTAAGACATCAATGTGTTCCTGCCGGGCCATGGAATGATCCAACCGATAGGCAAGCCTCGGGGTGTACTTCATGATCAATCGCCGATGCAGCGAGTCCTCAAGATCACTTTTTGCTTCGATGAGTGCATCAAGCACCTCTTCTGTTTTTGCTTCAGGGAGAATAGAAAGATGCACCTGCGCATGGCGCAAATCACGCGATGTCATGACTTCCATAATACTGACCACAGTGCCTTTGGGGAATTCCACGTCATGCTGAAATGCCTGTGCAAGCTCTTGCGCAATCAATGCGTTCACCTTTTCCATTCTGCCGGCAGGCATATGGGCTTAGCGTACTTCGAGTGTTTTCTTAATCTCCTTGCGTGTGTAGGATCGTACAATGTCGCCCACTTGCACCAAGCCAGGACCTTCATACTTCACGCCACATTCAGAACCTTCCGAAACGCTCTTTGATTTCACTTTATTTGATTCAAGTTCAGTGAGTTTGCCGCGCGCCACTTCTACTCCAGCGCGCATGATCTTGAGCATAGAAGGATTCTTCATCGTACCCTTGGTAATGCGTCCACCAAAAATCTGCTCCCTCTTTTTAGTGAAGAAAACCGCAAGGACCGTCATTTCTCCGTGTGTATCTTCCAATACTTCTGGTGAAAGACGCGATTCCGCCTGGGCAATCACGTCATCAACGAGATCATAAATGATATTGAAAGTCTTGATCTCCATGTGCTTACCGCCCGCCACATCCTCTGCTGCTTGTTGTGCCGGCACGTTGAACCCCAACAAAATACCATTTGCTGTTTCTGCGCGAAGCACGTCCGCTTCTGTTATATTCCCAAGTCCTTTGGCAACGAGCTTGATGTGAATATCATCATGATGAAGCTTGCTGATCTGTGCTTCAATTGCTTCCAAAGAACCAAGCGTGTCAGCCTTCAGGACAATATTGAGTTCAGCGATTTCCTTTCCATCTTCCTTCTTATCGCCATTTTCATCTGTCATGCTGCTTGCATTTGCTTCTTGCGCTGCCTTAGTATCTTGATGAACAGTGCGATCCTGCGCGGAACGCTTTCGCATACGGCGAAACTCTTTATCATTCACTGCAACCTCAAGCACATCACCAACCTGTGGGCTGCCTTTTAGACCCAAAATCTGCACAGGGAAAGATGGTGGCGCTTCCTTCACATGCTTGCCACGCCAATCTTTGAGCGTTCGCGCCTTACCAAAAGTCTTACCAACAATGATATTATCGCCCACGTGGAGCGTACCAGCCTGCACAAGCACGGTCGCGGCAGCGCCTTCACCAGCATCAACGTGTGATTCAATAATAGTGCCAATGGCGCGGCGAGTAGGATCTGCCATGATGCGCTTCTCTTCCACATCAGCAACCAATAAAAGATTTTCCAATAGGTCATCGATGCCCGTACCTTCTTTTGCAGAGATAGGCACCATAACGATCTTGCCGCCCCAATCCTCAGCCTGAATACCCAACTCAGCAAATTGCGTTTTCACGCGGTCGATATTCGCTTCTACGCGGTCGATTTTATTGATGGCAACCACCATCGGCAACCCCGCCTTCTGAATAATTTGCAACGCTTCTTTTGTCTGCGGTTGAATCCCATCATCTGCGGCAACCACAAGAATCGCAATGTCCGCGACGCGCGCGCCGCGCGACCGCATGGCGGTAAACGCTTCGTGGCCTGGTGTATCAATAAAGGTGAGCTCGCGATTTTTTTTCACCACTTGGTACGCACCAATGTGCTGCGTGATTCCGCCCGCTTCTCCTGCTACAACGTCCGTCTGGCGAATCGCATCAAGCAACTTTGTTTTACCATGATCCACGTGGCCCATCACAACGACGACCGGTGCGCGCTTGATCATTTTTTCCTGACTTGCAAGTTCTTCCTCAAGCTTTGCAATACCTTCTGCCTGCTCACCGGCGTCTTCATCTTCTTGAAGAACCTCCCGTTGGAACTCTGCGGCTATAATCGTGGCAGTATCAAAATCAATCCGTTCATTCTGACCGGACATAATGCCGTTCTTCATGAGCTCGGTAATCACATTGGTGGGCGCAACACCAAGTTTTTCTGCTAAATCCTTAATCACCACCGTTTTGCCGATGGCAATTGGCTCGCCCTTAATCTCTTTTTCTTGTACTTCTTCTTCGGCCATAGATAAAACCCCAGTGAATCTACCAAAGGATACGGAAAATAAACGTTTTCGTCAATATTTTGGGTAAGAAAAAGGCCCGCAGGGGCACGTCATGGCCCCCTAGGGCCTTAAAGTGTTGCCGGGAACTAGCCGGCGCGCCGGTATACGGCGATCAGTTCAGCTGCATTGCAGCGATGAACCGAATAGGAATGTACGATTGTTATCCTGTACTTCAACCTATGGGGTTGGGCGTACGTGGATGTGCACGAGATCGCTTGTGCGAGCGATCCCATAAGAATTTGCTCGAAATTGTCTAACGCCGTCGCGTTATTATGGCCATGTTGTGTCCGTATTGGCCATACGGACTAGTTTGTCGATCGAGCTTGCAGTAGTATAGCACGTTTTTGGCCAAATTGCAAGTTTTTAATATAAAAAAACTCCCT
This sequence comes from Patescibacteria group bacterium, assembly GCA_041671225.1. Classification (GTDB taxonomy): domain Bacteria; phylum Patescibacteriota; class Patescibacteriia; order JBAZBY01; family JBAZBY01; genus JBAZBY01. The sequence goes on along the minus strand of JBAZBY010000001.1, from coordinate 445,062 downwards.
ACCACCTACTCACTACAACCTTCTTCAGAACTGTCTCCCTTTCCCCACGATAATCTTGAGCTTCTTCGCAGAAATCTTCACCGTCGCAGGAGTCTTCACAATAGTCGTACCATCCAAAAGAAGATTTTGCGCATCACCTGCGCAGCTGACCTTCACCTTCTTTACGGGAAACACGCCTTCTTCTTCAAACCGGCGACTGCCGAGTGAAAACATTCCTTTCTTGGACCTCGTGATCACTGTTTCCAATAGCCCATCAGCGGGATTGTGCACGCGGCCGCCTGGCAAACCAAAATTATGAATGGAAAACTGTCCTCCTTCTGCCTTTGTGCGCACGGTGTACTTGCCGTCACACTCGATCTCAACTAAATTGCTCGGAATCTCTACTGAAAAAAGGAAATGTTGGAGGTCATTCACCTCCCCCATATCCAGCTCCATAATGATGCGGTGCGAAAGGACGTCACAGGCTGAGACGCCTGTTGGGATACCAAGCATATCTGCTGTCTCATGCGGATCGCCGACGGGTATAAAGCCTAAAATAACTTTTTCACCAGCAATAATGTCCACCACCTTGCTCAAAGTATGGTCGTTGCCCACCGCCACAATGGTTTGCGCACCACGGCTAATAGCAGTCTTCAGCATCTCGCGCGCACTGGTGAGTACAGAGAGCTTCTCTATCTTCCCATTCAAGCCAAGCTCAAGAATGCGCGACTCAATACGATGCACGTCTGTTTCGTACTTCTTCTCGCGAAGAAACTGATCAAAAAAGTACGTGTAGGTGCTATTCGCTCTTCCGGTCGTCTGCATGCTCTTCTGCCTCCTCTTTGGAATCCATCTTACCGTTCATCGCGCACTTACCATGGAGCTTTGCTCCCGGCGCAATTGAAAGCACGGTACACGCCACGTTGCCCTGTACTTTTCCGGATTGCGTAATTTCAAGCTGACCTTTTGCAATGATGTTGCCGCGAACTTCACCGGCAACATAAATGGTATCGCATTCGATATCAGCCTTCACTTTTGCTGACTCTCCAATACGTACATTGCTCGTGGTCTTGAGTGTTCCAGCAACACTCCCCTCTACGACAATATCACCAGCACCTTGAAAGTTCCCTTCCACATGCACTGATGGACCAATGATCGTCTCTGCGTTTTCTTTTCCCATGTCTTTCCTCCTCAAATAGTAATAAGGAATGCAGCGTATGCCGCGTTCATCAGTGTAGCAAAGGGCGCCCAGCTGTCAAAAGACTACTGGAGTCATGAGGCAAGATGGTGAACACTTATTTTGTACGCTCACTCTAGGGCAGCCGCAGAACCCAGCCGCTGTAAATACTCCCCGAATCCATGAGCAGCTCCGGATGCGCATCTTGGTTCAATGCGATTATTTCGTCGTAGCGAGAGCCGTCGCCAAGCTGTGCCTCTGCAATGCTCCATAAGCTGTCTCCGCGCTGTACGGTATATGTTCCACCCGGGCCGGTTCCAATGACCGTTGGCAGGGATATCGGCTGCGGAGAAGGCGTTGCGGGGACTGGTGCGCTACCCAGACTGGTCACTAATATCGACGCGGCAACATCACTGGACTTGGTGAAACTCACCACGTTCGATTTTCGTGAAGACTTGCCACTATCATCGTATGCGATCGCATATAATGTGTAATCCTTTGGCACTAGGTTATTGGCATACAGTTTGTATGTGAAGTGCTCCACGGAATCATGCCCGTTGAGCAAGCCGATGCGATCCAGGAATTCATCGTTCAGATAAAAGTCGACGCGCGATCCGCCTGCGCCGATGCCTTCAAAGGCGATATATGGTTCCGGCAGTGCCTGTACAAGGTATGCATCCAGGAACGTGATGCCGATGAAGGGCAGCTCTACGGTAAAATGCACATCCGGTGAATTTCTGGAGGCGCTGTCGCCGCTAACGGCAACCGCATACAGCGTATGCTGGACGCCAGTGAGTTCCTCTGTCGGCGTGAAGGCAAAGCTGCCCGTGCCTGACGCATGCTGCGTTGTGGTTGTGGAACCAACAAAGACGTTATCAATATAGAAATGAATGATGCTGCCTGATTCTGCGAGCCCGGTAATAAGGGGTCGCAGTGAGATAACAATCTCATCTTCTTCGGGTGAAAGAATAGTCGGGGAGGCGAGGTACCGCTCCGACGTCAACTGGAATTCCGCAATGCGCTCGTATGACGTGCTGTGTCCGTTCTTCAGCACACGGGCTTCAGCAATGTGTTCGCCAAATTCCAATGGAGTGCTTTTTACGCTGATGATGATCTCCCAATTTCCATCTGCATCTGATGTGGTGCTGGCCGTGTAGAATCCATCAAGACGAATGCGAACGGTTGCATTCGACTCTGCGGTACCGATAAAGATAAGAGTTCCTGATTTGGGAATAAAGATGAGATTGAAATCATCTCCGGTTTGTGCTGCCTCGCCATTGAGTTCAACATTTTCAACTGGAGTCAGTTCATCCTCTGGTTCAGGCTCTGGTTCTGGTTCTTCTGCATCGGTGATGAATGTCGCATCGGCATCGTTCGTGCTGGTATTGCCCACGGAAAGCACTTCGTAATGATACTGCACTCCGGGTTCAAGCCCGGTGAGCGTCATGGAGTGGCTGGTAACGAGCGTCGCATCGTATTCCTCAAGGCCGTATGCGGTGGTGAGCCCATACCGCACCTTGGAGTCCGCAAGGTGGTTGGTGTCCCACGTGATGAGAACCGATGTGGATGAAAGTACAGTGGATTGCGTGTTGGTGATGACCGTGGGGTCAAGGCCATCTGTTACAATGGTGCGGTCTGCAGATGTTGTTTCATTGCCTGCGCGGTCAACGCCGACCAACTGGTAATGATATGTGGTGTCTTCATTGAGCCCGCTGATGGTCGCGCTGTGCTCGGTGAGCAAAGCGGGGTCTGCTATCGTTGCACTGCCATACCCGGCCGTGATTCCATAACGAACCTGGGTTGTGGTCCCTTCTGAGCTGTCCCAGGTGATGGTGATGGTTGTTGTGGTTGCGGAATCTTGAATATTGGAGAATGTTGCAGCTGCCGTGTCCACCACCACGCCATTACTGGATGCTTCTTCCATCACGTCGTCCCCGGCGTTGATCGCACGGATGGTCGCGTAATACGTTGTGCCATCCACCAACGCAAGGTTGTTTTCCGTTGCAACCGTGGCAAGCCCTGCATTCGTAAAGTTCACGACATCGGTTCCGCCTTGGGTTGTGCCAAAGGCATATTCGTAGTGGTCGATGCCGGTCTCATCATCCATGGCCCAATTGGCAGAAAGGGTGTCAGTGTCATTGGAAAAGTCAGCATCGCCAGTCAGGCCGTCATTCACTGCGGTGAATATTTCCGTCCACACAACGCTGGCGCCATTGACCTCGCGGTCAAAGCTTTCGCCGTTCTTATTTCCTGCTGCTGCAAGAAAGGTCCAGTCAATGCCGCTGCCGTCAGCGTTCACGTTATAGACGACGTTCGCATCAGCGCCGTCGCCAGCAGAATCAAAAACGATATTGGTGAAGGTGGTGGCTGATGTGTTACCGGTAACCGTTATATAGGCGGACGAAGCGCCGGCAGCATTGTTGTCATAACTCCCGTCGGAAAGTTCGCTCACGGTTGCTGTGGATGTGATGTTCAGTCCGCTTGCATTCAAATAATCAAAATCGTAATACTGCGCGGACAGCGTTCCGTCAACGCTCACGCCATAATTGCCAGTGCTTTGCCGTGTAATGGCCGTGCGGTTTGCGCTCGCGCTCTGGCCAAGAACCTGGAGCGTGTCCCCTGCATCCACGGTGAAGCTCGCGCCGTCTGCAAAGCGCACGTCTGCCTGCCGCGATGCGCCGCCGAGCGCCGTCCCGTCAAAATCCGTCGCATACGCCCAATACTCGTTCGCACGTGAGTTACAGGTGCCGTAGATGTTCAGGCGTCCGGCCGTCCCTGCATCATCTTGCGAGAGCAGACAACCGCCGGCGTCAGTGGTCACTGTCCCGGCGCTGGAATCCCACATCGCAATGTCTTCGCTCGCGCCGATCCGCAGTGTCGCGTACGTGTCACCGCTGCCCTTGGTGTTGATGGTCTGCAACCCACCGCTGCCGTTCAAATACAACGTGGTGCCGGTCCAGGTTGTTGTGCTCGGGACGCTGTTGGTGAAGTTGCCTTGCACGGTGAGCGTGCGGCCGCTTTCAAGCGTGAAACTCGCTGCGTCAGTCAGTGTGAGGTCATGCGTCACCATGTCATCGGTCTGCACGGTCCACCCGCCGCTCGCACTGTTGAAATCAACATCGTAGAACGACGAGCCACCGGTGATGATGGTCTTACCTGCAGCAGTCGCATCAAATGTGACGATGTTACCATTAGGAGTGAATGCACCGGCGCTACCATCCCAGCTCCCGCTCACAGTGATCGCTTTGCCCGCGGCGTCAAAGTTCCCTGCGGCAGTCACGTCCCCGGCAACCACCAGCGCATCGGCGAGGGTGATGTCACCGTATGGCGCGAAATGCTGGAAGGTCGTGCCAGCTGAAGTGAGTACCTTCCCAATACCATCCATAGCGAAGGTGTTCCCAGCACTCGCAGTGTACGTCCCTCCGGTGAAATCGACGTCGCCTGTAACAACCCACTGCTGAGCACCACTCACAATGATCTCCGTCCCTGCTCCTGTACCATTGAAATCAATATTGCCCCCAACGGATGGAGTGGCGCTGTTCGTCGCAGCATTCAGCGTCACATTCTGCGTTCCGTTCGCTGCAAGCGTCAGATCGCTCAGGAAGTATGTGTCACCAGCGCTCATGGTCACGGTTCGTGCCGCGGCATCCGAGGAGTTCACGATCTCCACCGCACCGGAATACACCCGGGTGCTCATCGTCTGGTCGTTGTTCGTCGCGTCAAAGCGCAGGATGGAGGATATCGTCCCGGTGGTCGGGAATGCGGCAGCATTCTGATATGTCAGCCGCCCCTCACCGGAAATGGTCCCAGGCATAGTCAGCGTTCCTGAAAGTGTCACGGTTCGCCCAGCACCAATAGAGAGAGTATCCGTCGCAAACAATATATTTAAATTCGCCGTCACGGAAAAATCCGAATCAGCAACGGTGATGATGTCCGAGCCGTTGCCGATGGACAGCGTGCTGAACGCATTGCCCGCGCCGATGATGGTGCCAGTAGATCCCCTCATCCAGATGGTGGTGTTCGTCAGCGTTGTCGTACTTCCGGTGAGATCGAGCGTCCCGTTCACTCCTGCGAGACTCCCCGAGGTGACGGTGTATGTTCCTGTGATGGTGAGGTCATCGACCGTGTTAGATGCGAAGTTCAGTGTCCCGCCCCCATTGAACGTGAAGTCCGACGTGGTACATCCGCAGCTGCCACCTGTGAAGTCGATGCCGCCGGTAATCGTCCAGTTGCTCGTCCCGCCCTCAATACGCTCTGTGCCGCTCCCAATACCCGTGAAGTCGATGCCGCCGGTAATCAACATTATCGGGGCGTAGGTCAAATTGTTGGAATATATATCTGCGGTGCCGTCTGCAATGATGATGTAGTCGCCACCGATTGTAATGGTCTGCCCGGGCGCAGTGCCGATCGGCGCTATGCGGATCGTCCCTGAATTGCTATATAGCTCAACGTCGCCGCCGTACGTGCGCGCAGGAATCGTGATATTGCCACTGCTGCTGTCGAAACGCAGCACGGAGGAGATGATGCCGCTCGTTGGGAATGTGGTACTGATATTCGCATAGATCAAGCGGCCGTCACCGAGGATGGAGCCGTTCAGCGTGACGGTGGCGCTCGCGCCGAGCGTCACGGTCTTACTTGCGGCAATCGTCATACTGTCACTCGTGTCGACGTTGAGGACGTTCGCAATGCTGACGTCACTATCCATCGTCGTCGCGGCTGCCGATGCGTCTCCGATGGTGAGGTTATAGAAAGCGATTGCCCCGCTCCCACCGCCAATGCTTCCCGTCCCGTGCAAGGTGACGGTTGGTGTCCCGCTCGTTGCAACCGTCCCAGTGCCGGCAGTGGCGATGGCTCCACCGTCGATGGTTGTGTTCGCGTTAAGGTTCAGTGTTGCTCCGGTGTCGACCACCGCATCTCCCGCGATGGTATTGCCCGTCGTCGCAAGTGTCGCAGTCGCGCTATCGTCAATATGAAAATCCGCCGAACCCTGCGTCGTCACTATACCACCGGGGATGAATGTATCACCGGTCCAGACGTGCAGTTCAATATTGTTATCCACGGTGAGGTTGCTCGACGCAACGCCGTAGCGGATTCCCGCGTCGCCGTTATCCCCTGTTGCGAGCTTCGCGTTCGTTATCGGGCCCGCATCCTCGTGGCGGACGATGAGTCGATTTTCGTACAGGTCGAGATCGGTGATGGCGGACGTCGTGTCTGCCGCGAGCGTAACGGTCGTCGCTTGCACCGACTCACCACTATCGACCGAGACAACGATTGGGTCACCCGCGGAGGATGGTTGCGATGCACTTACGGAGAACGACCCATCAGCTGCCGTGCATGTTGCGGTCGAGTTCGCGCCACCATTGACGCTCACGTTGACTGTCAAGTTGTTCGCCGAACAGTCGTAGGCCGTACTTTCGTTCGACTGACGAATCGTGCCGGAGATAGTGATGTCCGTCGAGTACTGTGCAATGATGACATCGCGGTACGGCGGCAGATAATTCGTTGCCGCGCCGATGGTGACTGAAATGGAATGTGTATGAGAATAACTCGCCCCCGACTTTGTCCCAGAACCCGCATTGTTTGCCCCGCCGGAAGGACCACTGGTCACACTGGCAAGATTCGAGTGTCCGTGTGTTGCGGAGCCTGCAGCAATGCCGGTGTAGCTGGAATTGCCGCGAAGGAATTTTTCATTGAATAGCTGGCTTGCTCCAGAGTTCACGGTCCAAGCAGCATCCGCTGGCGTATCATCCCACATGGCAATGGCGCCGTCAGGAAGTGCGGTTTCTCCTGTTGCTTTATACAGCAACACATCAAGATATGGCGGCAACGTAGATACGGTATTTGTCGTTGCTCCGGATACGGTATGGGTGTGTGCATCAAAAGAACCGGCGCCCAGACCATCGCCAAGTTCAATACCTGCATTACCGGCGGATGCATCAACAGTATACCCAACATTGGTATGATTATGGGTTTCTGAGCCGCCAGTTCCTGTGACGTCATTTTCTCCATAAATGAAACTTCCGTCCTGATCGGTATACCTGGTCCATGATCCTGAGGGTGCAGCATCAAACATTAAAATGACCCCGGCAGGAATAGTGGCAGGAGCGCCGGTGGTGTCATATCGGATGACCTCCATATCCCGATATGGAGGCAATGACGTTCCCGCATTCATTGTTTGGTCGTAGATATAGGTATGCGTGTGCAATTTCGATGCTTGTACTACCGCACCACCAATCAATGAAAGAGGGCTGCTGATGGTTCCGGACATTGAAAGATATGACATGGCATGGGTATGCGTTGTACCGCCGCCTGTTCCGCCATATGTTGCAGCGCCACGGGGGAACTTCTGGTAGAAATCTCCTGAACCGCAGGACTGACAGCTCCATCCAGCTGGTACTGGGCCGCTGGCATCCCAAAAGGCGAGCATCCGTCCATCAACAGCGTTAACCTGCGTTGGATTACTGAAAGAAAGAATGCCGAACGTTGCGAGCGCAAAAATGATCTGCAAAGAAACGCCAACACCTGCAAGTAATGCCGTACCGACGGATGCGCGGTAATACTTTAAATGCTTGTCATATGAATCAATGAATCCTTTATCCGGTGAAAAGCGTGCAACGCGTTGAAAGCTAGCGGTTGGCGATGCGGTTATTGAAAAAGGAATGAGCGCGAACACAAGCACAATGTCCAACACAAAACAGGCAATATATCCTATTGCCTTAACAAATAGTCCGCCTGCCTGAGCCCGCGCAAGGCAAGCGTCGCGCTGCTCCTTAAGGTGTCTAAACATTGCTGCCCAATTCATTTTTTTGATTTTTACAAAAAATATCACAAAATCCCTTTATTTTGAGGGGCTTTGCACTACTTTTGCCATTCTATTATACTTTATTTTTAGCTTCTTGTCAATGCTGACATTATGCTGTAAACTACGCATGCTCTATTTTTTTTTATGAATATGCAATACTTAAAAAAGGATCTTATTCTTGTCTCTATTCTTAGTTTTTTTATCGTAGGTGCCTATGTTTTGCTCTATTTTCTAGAGCAAAATTCAGGCTTTCTTACGGACGTCGCGGCAAAATTGAGCATATAATTAGCTAATATTAGCGATATTTAATGTTCTACATGGAACAATGTTTATTCCGTAGCCCCTAGATTCAAAGGTGGCACTTGCCCCCGTAGCTCAATTGGATAGAGCAAGACACTCCTAAGGTCGAGATCTAGGTTCAATTCCTGGCGGGGGCACCACAAGGGCCTGTAGCTCATCTGGTAGAGCGCTTCCATGGCATGGAAGAGGTACGGGGTTCGAGTCCCCGCAGGTCCACCACCAACCAAGGACTGGTATTGCAAAGATCTCGGCCTCTGGCCGAAGCCCATTATGGGCCTGTAGCTCATCTGGTAGAGCGCGGCATTCGCATTGCCGAGGTATGGGGTTCGAGTCCCCACAGGTCCACCAAAAAACACCATATATTGTGGTGTTTTTTGTATTCAAGCATCTTTCCAATATTCATAAATGGAGTAGGATGGGTCTACACGGAATCAACAACAAGGAGGATACCGTGAGAAGAGGGATTGTTGTTTTTTCCTTTGCCCTTTCCAGTGAAGAACCAAATCGCTGCAACAGGCGCCTCGCGCGTGCGGCTGAGAGAATCATCGCTCAGGAGCTTATGCTTACGGGTAAGAGACCCATTGTGATTGCTCAATGGGAAGTTGCGGCCGCTATGCTATTTCCACCTGATCTCATCGTAAGGGAACATCACATTCCTGGAAAATACCTCGACAGCAACGAGGTTATGGCCCAGGCTGCTGAATTCCTGAGAAAACTGCACGTTACAGAGGTTATACCAGTGGCTCAGCCATTTCTGCAGCTCGGCAAGTGCGTTTCTCTTACACGCAAGGAAGGTTTCAGGCCCTTGCGGCGTGATATCGGTTGGATTGGCTTCTATAGAAAGTCCATACAGTGGTGGACGCGGAATCCGATCCTTCTAGTGGTTGGCGCGGTTCTTCAAGTGCTCTTCGGCTATCCCCAGAAGAAATTACCCTGGCTACGTTAGCGTAGCCAGGGTGTTCCACGTGGAACAATCCTGTGCTATCTAGTAGGAAAGCGGTAAAATAGACCAATGAAAAAAGTCATAATAATATTTGCAATTTGGTTAATTTTTGTAAATGTATTCGCACTCATTGCGAATAACCGCATTTACCTCACAGGAGATAGTGCATATACATGGCAGACTCCAGAAACCTACACACAAAAACAGACATGGGACCCCATTTCACTCCACACGCAATGGGATAGTGCTTTTTATCTTTTTATTGCAGAGCACGGATATAACTACAACGGTGAGGGGCTTTCAAATATCGCTTTTTTCCCACTCTACCCCATGCTCATGCGTATTTCCGCACCTGTTCTTTTTGGGAACTATGCGCTTGCCGGGTGGTTGATTTCTATTTTTTCACTTTTTTTTGCGCTCTATTATATCAAAAAGCTCGTGGATGAATTCCATCCTGGAGTTTCACCAACGCTCGTGATCGCTTTCCTGTTGATATTCCCTACGGCATTTTTTCTTAATGTTGTGTACACAGAAGCGCTATTTCTTTTTTTAAGCGTTGCCTCATTGTATTATGCACGCAAACAGAGCTTTGCACTTGCGGGACTTATTGGTGTGCTCGCCGCGTTTACGCGTTCGCCTGGATTTCTTCTTATGATTCCACTTGCGATTGAATATCTGCGGTCTGAAAAAAAACCACTGCATGCCTTCCCGGCATTGTTTCTTCCTCTTTTTGCCCCGCTCATTTATTTTTCATTCCACGCATTGTGGTATGGAGACTTTTTTGCATTCTTTAAGGTTGAAGATGCATGGGGACGCGCGCTTGAGGTTAACTCAAGCCACTTTGCGATCATCTCATCTGCAGGCGGAATAAATCTTGCGATGGATATTTTCTTTTTGCTTATCGGAATTGCGGCTGCAATTTTTGTGATATGGAAGGTTAGACTTTCATATGGCATCTACATGCTTGCGATGCTTACACTCGCGCTTGCAACCGGAACACTCCTTTCAATAGGACGGTTTGTGTTGGTGTTGTTCCCAATCTTCATTGCGGTTGCGATGATTCACAACGCGTATATAAAACTTGGCATTGCGTTTGCTTCGATCTTATTGCTTGCGCTGTATACGCTTCTTTTTGTGAACGGATACTGGGCAGGATAAGTTGGATTGACGCAAAGGCTTGACAGGGTTACTATGCGAGAGTACAGTGGAGTCTTGATTGTTAAGTGTTTAATTAAACGTTTAAATGTATGGCAGAAGTAATACTTACTGACGCAAACTTTGAAGAAGAGGTATTAAAGAATGCACAGCCAGTGCTGGTCGATTTTTGGGCAGAATGGTGTGGCCCATGTCGAATTCAGGGCCCTATTGTTGAGGAATTGGCAGAGGAATTTGCTGGCAAAGCCAAAGTCGCAAAAATTGAAGTTGATGCTCACCCGCAGCACCCGCAACAGTATGGCGTGATGTCTATTCCAACGATTGCGCTCTTCAAGGATGGCAAAATAGTTTGGCAAGCTGTTGGTGTGCAGGAAAAGAGCACCATGGCAGAACAAATTACCAAGGCGCTCGGGTAACTAAGGATCTCGCCGGAGGCGGCGCTTAAAAAACGTTCATGCCTGCATTTCAGGATTCGCTTTCACAGCTCAAACAGGCTCAAAAGACCGCGCAAATTGATGCACATACGTTTGCGCGATTTCTTGCACCCAAACGCATTCTCATGCTTTCCGTGCCAGTGCGCATGGATGATGGCAGGGTAAAAATATTTGAGGGATTCCGCGTGCAATACAACAACGCGCGCGGGCCATTCAAAGGCGGCATACGTTTTCACCCAAAAGTGAACCTCAATGAAGTGAAGGCGCTCTCGAGTTGGATGACATGGAAGTGCGCTGTTGCGAATATTCCTTTTGGCGGCGGCAAGGGCGGTGTTATTGTTGACCCGAAGAAACTTTCTGAGGGCGAACTTGAACGCCTCTCTCGCGGATACGTGCGCGTGCTCTTCCCAAACATCGGTCCTGATGAAGACGTACCCGCGCCGGACGTCTATACCAACCCAAAAATCATGGCATGGATGGTGGATGAATATTCCAAGCTCGCTGGCCATTGGGAGCCCGCGGCATTCACAGGCAAGCCACTTGAACTTCATGGCTCTGCTGGACGCAAAACGTCCACCTCATTAGGTGGATTCTATATTATTGATGAGTTGATGAAGCGCCTGAAGCACACACCAAAAAAAACACGTGTTGCGGTGCAAGGTTTTGGAAACGTTGGTTACTATATTGCGAAGTACCTCTACGAAGCCGGATACAACATTGCCGCACTCTCAGATTCACAAGGAGCCATCTACGCAAAGAATGGCAAAAGCATGGATCCGGAACATGTCATGCATAAAAAGCGCGAAGACGGCATGATCTCTGGCGTGTATTGCGTGGGCACGGTATGTGACAATAAAAACTTCACAAAAATTTCAAATGAAAAACTGCTGGAGCTTGATGTTGATCTCTTGATTCCCTCTGCGCTGGAAGATGTCATAACAAAAAAGAATGCCGGTCGCATCAAAGCAAAAGCAATTGTTGAAATGGCAAACGGCCCAACAACACCTGACGCGGACGCAAAACTCTCCAAGAAAGGAATCATCGTTGTGCCGGATATTCTTGCAAACTCTGGCGGCGTGATCGGCTCGTACTTTGAATGGGTGCAGGGACGCACGCGGGAGATATGGAGCGAGCAAAAAGTTTTTGCAAACGTAGAAAAAATCATTCGTCCGCAGTTTAATCAGGTATGGGACTTGGCGCAGGAGAAGAAAATCACGCTGCGTGAAGCGGCATTCGTAATTGCGCTTCGTCGCGTTGCGAGCGCGCAGGAAAAGCGCTCCACCACTCCTGATGACGTAGACTGGGGCGAAGAATAAGATTGTTCTATAAGGAACGTATGGTCATGACTTGACAAGTCAAGAGTTTTTCAGTACAATGCGTAATCGCAAGAATATTCTTATATGAATCCAGAGAAATACACCCAAAAAACACAGGAAGTGCTTGCAGATGCGCAGCGCCTTATGCTCCAAAAAGACCAACAGGAGCTTGGCGTTCCACATGTTGCACTCGCATTGCTGAATCAGACAGACAATCTGGTTATTGCGGTATTGGAAAAACTCGAAGCAGATGTGGTGGGAATGAAAGAGGCGATCGCTGAAGAGGTTGAACGTATCCCCCGCGTTGAAGGCGGAGAGCCGCGAGCGAGCGCAGAGCTTTCAAAAATGATCGCCAAGGCAGAGCTGGAAGCAAAAAATCTTGGTGATGAATATCTTTCAACGGAACATCTTTTTCTCTCCCTTATAAAAAATGGCGGGCACGCCGCAGATATCATAAAACAGCACGGCGTGAATGCCGCGCACTTCACTGCTGCAGTCAAAGCACTCCGGGGCAATAAAAAAATTACAGACCAGAACCCGGAAGCAACCATGAATGCGCTTGAAAAATACGGCCAAGACCTCACGCAGCTCGCGCGCAACGGGAAGATCGACCCTATCATCGGTCGTGATGAAGAAATCCGCCGCGTCATGCAGGTGCTCTCGCGCCGCACAAAGAATAACCCCGTACTCATCGGAGAACCCGGCACCGGAAAAACAGCGATCGCGGAGGGTCTGGCGCAACGAATCATTTCTGGTGATGTTCCCGAAACACTCAAGGAGAAAAAAATTATTTCGCTTGACCTCGGCAGCATGCTCGCTGGTGCAAAGTATCGCGGTGAATTTGAAGACCGCCTCAAAGCCGTGCTCAAAGAAGTGGAAGAACATGCGGGCAGCATCATTCTCTTTATTGATGAAATGCATACGCTCGTTGGTGCCGGCGGCGCAGAGGGCGCGCTTGATGCGTCGAATATGCTCAAACCAGCGCTTGCCCGCGGGACGCTGCATGCGATCGGCGCAACCACGCTCAAAGAATATCAGCAACATGTTGAAAAGGATGCTGCTCTGGAGCGACGCTTTCAGCCAGTCTATGTTGGCGAGCCAAGCGAAGAAGATACGCTTGCGATCTTGCGCGGTATTAAAGAGAAGTACGAAGTGCACCACGGCGTGAAAATCACTGACGATGCGCTGCGCGCTGCTGTGGAACTTTCTACCCGCTATATTGCGGACCGCTTTTTGCCGGACAAGGCCATTGACCTTGTTGATGAAGCAACGAGCGCATTAAAGATGGACATTGATTCTGTGCCCCATGAAATTGACGAGTTGCGCCGCAAGATCAGCCGCCGAGAGGTGGAACGGGAAGCGCTCAAGAAGAATAAGGAGAAAGACCGTCTGAAGGAAACAGAAAAAGTCCTTGCGGAACTCAAAGAACGCGCTGGAGCGCTGGAGCAGCAATGGCAGAATGAAAAAGCTGTCGTGCAAGAAATCCGCACAAGCCGCAACACGATCGATGAATTGAAGGCACAAGCAGAAGTAGCCGAACGCGCAGGTGAATTGCAAAAAGTTGCGGAAATCCAATACGGAAAAATTCCTGAACTCGAAAAACAGACGAAGACGCTAGGCGAAAAGCTGAAGAAGCTCCAAAAGGGCAACCCTATTCTTCGTGAAGAAGTTACTGAAGAGGACATTGCCCGCATTGTTGGGCGTTGGACGGGAATCCCTGTCACGCGCATGTTAGAAAGCGAACAGGACAAACTGGCGCGTATGGAACACGTATTGCAAGAGCGCGTCGTTGGGCAAGAAGAAGCAGTGAAGGCTGTTTCGAACGCGGTGCGCCGCTCGCGTGCGGGTATTCAGGAAGAAAACCGCCCCATTGGTTCATTCATCTTTCTTGGGCCCACTGGCGTGGGAAAAACAGAACTCGCGCGTTCACTTGCGGCGTTCCTCTTCTCCGACGAACAAGCCATGGTGCGTATTGATATGTCTGAATACATGGAGAAGCACGCTGTTGCGCGTCTTATTGGCTCCCCGCCGGGATACGTTGGTTATGAAGAAGGCGGCCAGCTGACCGAGGCCGTGCGCCGTCGTCCGTACAGCGTTATTCTTTTTGATGAAATAGAAAAAGCACACCCGGAAGTCTTTAATATACTCCTCCAGGTTCTTGATGATGGTCAACTCACGGATGGTCAGGGTCGCCACGTGAGCTTCAAAAATGCCATTATCATCATGACATCAAATATTGGCAGCTCGGAGATACAAAAACTCGCTGGGAAGGGCGCACATGAAATAGAAAAAGCTGTTATGCCAATGTTGCAACAGACCTTCCGTCCAGAATTCCTCAACCGCGTTGATGACATCATCATCTTCCGCTCACTTGATGAAAAAATTCTTGACCGTATTGCGGACATACAAATTGAACGGGTAAAAGAACGCCTCCTTGAAAAACGCATTACCCTGACCGTTAACGAAGCAGCAAAAAAGCTGATCATCGAAAAAGGGTATGACGCTGCTTTTGGTGCGCGACCCTTAAAACGCGCGATCCAAAACCTCGTGCTTGATGAACTCGCCCTCCGTATTGTTGAAGGGAAGGTCAAGGAAGGCGACAGTGTAACCGTCGACGCAAAGCAAGGAAAAATTTCTCTTATATAAAGAACATAGGGAAGGTTTTGTTACTGAACGTTTATGCGGTATCCTACAGTGGATATGGCAATCAACTTCAGTGCCTTTATAAATAAAAACTTTCTCTACGCGATTGTTGGTGCATCTCCGCAACGTGAAAAATACGGCAATATTGTGTTGCGTAATCTTGGTGATGCCGGCTACAACGTGGTTGGCGTGAATCCAAAACAAACGACGATCGAAGGATACCCCACGTACCCCGCACTTGCGGACATCCCAAAAAAACCAGATGTCGCAGTTTTTGTTGTCCCTCCTGATATTGGATTACGATTACTTGACGACGTGCAACGTTCACATATAAAAAAGGTGTGGTTCCAGCCGGGCGCAGAGAGTGAAGAAATTCGCCTCAAGGCAAAAACACTTGGCCTGGACGTCGTGGCTGATGGTTCCTGCATTATGGTGGTGCGTCGCGGAATTGAACACCAAAAAAATGCAGCCGCTTAAACGAACACATGAAGAAACACTGGCGCAGCAGGGTTTTTTTGCAGTCGCCGGCGTGGATGAAGCGGGACGAGGCGCCTTTGCAGGACCACTCGTTGCCGCGGCAGTCATCATGCCTATGGATGCAGAGATTCCGCGCGTTCAGGATTCGAAGAAGATCGCTGAAAAGGTGCGCGAAGTATTATATGAAGAGATAACCACCAAGGCGCGGGCGTGGGCTGTTGCCATACTTTCTGAACAGGTTATTGATAACGGTGGCGTACAAAAAGCAAATCTGCTGGCGCTAGCGCAGGCAGTGAAAAATCTGACGCAGGCTCCGGACTATGTCGTAATAGATGGATTTGCTTTGAAACTCCCCTACCCATCGCAAAAAATCATTCATGGGGATCGCGATGTCTTCCCCATTGCTTGTGCGTCAATTATTGCCAAGGTAACCCGTGACCGCATTATGCGCGCTCTAGAACAGGACTACCCCGCATACCGTTTTGCCACGCATAAGGGGTATGGCACGTTGCAGCACCGCAGGGAAATCCATGAACATGGCCTCTCAGCTATTCACCGCAAATCATTCAGATTGAATAAATGGAAGTAGCAACACGAAGACTGGAGTCTGAGACAACGAAGGCGTATACTAGACACATGGTAAAAACACCCTCTGGGAACCAATTCTTAAACCCACAAGAAATTCTGGGTCGCATTGGCGTAAAGGAAGGAATGATTGTGGGCGATCTTGGCAGCGGCTCAGGGTACTTCACTTTTCAAGCAGCAAAAATGGTGGGCAACAATGGCATTGTCTATGCGCTCGATATTCAAAAGAATGCGCTCTCCGCGCTGAAGAGTAAGGCAGAATTTCTCGGCATCAAGAATATTAAACTCGTGTGGTCAAATCTTGAAGTGGTTGGTGCAGCGCGGCGCATTGCAAATGAGTCGCTCGATCTCGCATTACTCGTCAACGTACTGCATCAATCAAAAGCACACAACAACATGTTTGCTGAAGCGCACCGCATGGTAAAGAAGGGCGGTATGGTATTAGTGGTGGATTGGAAGGAGTCTAAACTTGCCTTTGCTCCACCAACAGAGAATCTCATCAGGAAGGATGCTGCGGTGCGGGCAGCGGAATCACAGGGACTGGTGAAAACTGATGACTTCGAGGCGAGCGAACAGCATTACGGCTTGCTGTTCCAGAAATAGCGTGCTACGGTAAACATACAGAGACCCGTTGGCCAGTGGCCAAGGGGTTTTTATGTCCAAAAGAAAACTCGGAGAGCTTGGCGAGCGCATCGCGCTACAATATCTTACACAAGAAGGTTTTGCGCTTGTCGATAGAAACTTTTTTACCCGCAGCGGTGAAATAGATCTCATTGTACAAAAAGACGCGCTACTCGTCTTTGTAGAGGTGAAGTGGCGCCGAGATGAAAGTTTTGGCTCAGCTGCAGAGAGTATCACATGGCAAAAACGGCAACGCATTCGCGCAACTATTGTACACTATCTTCTGCAGCATCCACATCATGGGTCGATACGCATGGATGCGTTGCTGCTCGACGGACAAAAAGACCACCTCCACATAACACACGTGAGGGATATTCAATAGACTTTACAGCTCGTACTTCGCTTGCTATAATCCTGCTCAGCTAGTCTCAGACTAGTGATTTGTTGTGTAATAATCATACTATGACCGAAAAAGAGAACGATATCGAATCCGCCATCCGGCAGATTTGTGAGGAAAAGAACATTAGCTACGAAAGCGTCATCAATACTATTGAGGCGGCGCTTGCGGTTGCATACCGTAAGGATTTTGGTGAAAAAAACCAAAATATCGAATCAGATTTTGACTCCCAAACGGGTGGCGCACGCGTTTTTGACGTCAAAGCCGTTGTTGAAAACGCGCTTTACAAAAAATACGTCAAAGAAAGAGAAGAAGCTGAAAAGGCACGTGTTGAGGCAGAAGCGCGTGGTGAAACAATAGCAGAAGAAAAAGATGAACCACAGCCACGACCAAGAAATACTGAAGAAAAGAAAGAAGGGACGGAAGAGGAAGAAGAACCGCATTTCGACCCCAAAACCATGATTGCTGAAGAAGAAGCACAAGAACTCAAAAAGGGCGCGAAGGTTGGGGATGTGATTCGCACAGAACTATTCCCGCCGGCAGCATATGGACGCATGGCAGCACAAACGGCAAAGCAAGTTGTTATTCAACGACTCCGCGAAGCAGAGCGTGAGAATATGTACAACGAATACAAACAGCTCGAGGGTCAAATTATTACTGGCTTTGTGCAGCGAGTGGAGGGGCGCATGGTCTTGGTTGACCTTGGTCGTGCAACGGCACTCATGCCGCCGCCAGAACAAATCCCGGCTGAAAATTACCGTCCTGGTTCCCGCTTTAAATTCTATCTTGCGTCTGTGAGTGAAACACCGCGCGGTCCAGAAATTATTGCATCCCGTGCACATGCGGATATTGTGAAGCTCCTCTTCGCAACCGAGGTTCCAGAAATCGCGTCAGGTGCTGTTGAGATCAAAGCAATCGCCCGTGAAGCAGGAAGCCGCACGAAGATCGCTGTTGCTTCCAACCAAAAGAACATCGACCCTGTTGGTTCTTGCGTTGGGCAGCGTGGGACGCGCGTGCAAACCATCATTACAGAAATTGGCGGTGAGAAGATCGACATCATTGAATTCAGTGATGATTCGGTACAATTTCTCACCAATGCACTCTCTCCCGCAAAAGTCCTCTCTATCAAACTTAATGAGGAAGGAAAAATTGCAACAGCAGAGGTCAAAGAAGACCAACTCTCGCTCGCAATTGGGCGCAACGGACAAAATGTGCGGCTTGCGGCAAAGCTAACCGGATGGAAAATTGATATTGTTTCCGACAATGGCGCGTCTCCTGAAAGCCTCAAGGATGGCGAAAAAAAACCCACCTCCGCTGACAAGTCGGCGGATAAAGGCGAATCTGCCGTAGTTCCAGAAGGTGAAGGTGGAGAGAAAAAAGAAGAAGCGCCCATTGAAGAAGTGCAGCCTAAAGAGCCCCCTCAAGAAGAACCCTCCTCCGCTCCTGCCTCCGCCGAGGCTTCGGCAGATAAGGAAGCTCAGGTGGACGAAGAAAAGAAATCATAAGTATTAAGCTTTTAGCATGTTGGATAATCTGGGATTCATCAGTGCAGGCATCGGAGCCATCGGACTCATCTTTGCCTGGGTCTTTTATGCGCTCGTAAAACGGCAAAACCCGGGGAACGAAAAAATGCAGGAAATCGCAGCCGCCATTCATGAAGGCGCGCTCGTCTTCCTGAAGCGTGAATACAGTATTCTCTCTGTGTTTATGGTTGTTGTCTTTGCGCTCCTCTGGTGGCAGATCGGCACATGGACTGCTGTTGCCTTTATATCCGGCGGCGTGCTCTCTATGCTTGCGGGTATCTTTGGTATGCAGGCAGCAACCAAAGCAAATGTACGCACAGCACAAGCGGCGAGTGAGGGCGGAACAGCCCGCGCGCTTGTGACGGCTTTTTCCGGCGGTGCCGTGATGGGACTCTCTGTCGCATCGCTCGGACTCATTGGCCTTGGTCTGTACTTCCAATACTTCTCAACGGATGTTGACCCATCAATCGTGCTTTCTGGACTCGCCATGGGCGGTTCGTCCATTGCGCTCTTTGCTCGCGTTGGCGGCGGTATTTACACCAAAACGGCAGACGTTGGCGGCGACCTTGTTGGAAAAGTTGAACAAGGCATCCCAGAAGATGACCCCCGTAATCCTGCATCCATCGCAGATAGTGTTGGCGACAACGTCGGTGACGTAGCAGGGCTTGGTGCCGACCTCTTTGAATCAAATGTCAGCTCGATCGTGGCAGCCATTGCGATTGGAGCAACCGGTTCTGCATACGCTGCTGCAAAGATGGATTACATGGTATTTCCTATTCTCATTGCTGCTATCGGACTCATCGCATCTATTCTTGGCATTCTCTCTGTTCGCGTTCTCAAAAACATCGACCCTGCAAAGGTGCTCCGCTATGTCACATACGTCGCGGCTGTTGTATTGCTCGGCGCGGCATATGTCATTGGGGTTTGGCTGAAATTACCGACCGCTGTCTTCTGGTCTGTTGTCACGGGTACGCTCGCGGGAATCGCTATTGGGCTCATCACCGAGTATTACACCGCAGGACGCCCCATACGCAAAATCGCTGAGGCATCTGAAACAGGCCCGGCAACAAACATCATCACTGGCCTTGCCATTGGCATGGAATCGGTTGCGCTCCCCGTACTCATCATTGCTGCGGCGATCTTTATCGGCTTCAAACTCACCGGTCTCTACGGCATCGGCATCTCCGCCGTTGGCATGCTCGCAACCATCGGCGTTGTGATGTCTGTTGACGCATATGGACCCATCGCGGACAACGCAGGCGGTATTTCAGAAATGTCCGGTCTTGGTGAAAATACACGTAAAATAACCGACCGCCTCGACGCGCTCGGAAACACGACAGCCGCAATGGGCAAAGGTTTTGCCATCGGCTCCGCAGCACTCACATCACTCGCCCTCTTCTCTGCATATACTACGGCAGTGAAATTAGAATCCATTGATATTACGAAATCAGAGACCATTGTTGGTGCGTTTATCGGTGGCATTCTTCCCTTCCTGATTGCGTCACTTACCATGACATCTGTCGGAAAGGCAGCGCGCAGTATGGTGCAAGAAGTTCGTCGTCAATTCCGGGAAATTCCTGGTCTACTTGAAGGCACCGCAAAACCGGACTCCGCTCGCACTATTGCTATCAGCACCAACGCAGCACTCAAAGAAATGATCCTTCCGGGCGTGCTTGCGGTAGTCGCTCCTGTGCTCGTGGGATTCCTCTTGGGTAAGGAAGCTCTTGGTGGCCTGCTCGCTGGCGCAACCATCACTGGCGTACTCCTCGCGCTTATGATGGCAAACGCTGGCGGCGCTTGGGACAACGCAAAGAAATACATCGAAGGTGGCGCGCACGGCGGCAAAGGCAGCGAGCCACACAAAGCTGCAGTGGTCGGCGACACCGTTGGTGATCCATTCAAGGACACATCTGGACCAGCCATGAACATTCTCATCAAACTCATGGCCGTCGTCTCTCTCATCCTTGCACCACTTTTCATCTAAACCTTCATGAGGGCCGCCGGTAGGCGGCCCTCGTTTGAAAGCCATGTCATCTGGTTACTTCTTTCTTCAATGCACGCTCTTCCCGCTCGCACGGAAGCGTCTTACGATAACCGGCGAGGAACACATCCCGCGCAGTGGTGGATTTCTTATTGTGGGGAATCATCAAAGTTACCTGGATCCACCAATGGTTGGTTTGGTATTTATTCCGCACATTAAAAAGAAAATTGGATTTATTACCAAAACAAGCGTTGCGAAGGCATTTGGCAGATTCAGCCATTACCTTGGCATGATCGGCATTGATCCAGAGAACAAAGCAGAAAGTCTTGAGCGGTCCATGCGCTGGCTAGAAAAAGGAAACCCTGTTTGCGTGTTCCCTGAAGGAAGGCGTAACTACGATACGGAAAAGCTCACAAAAGGAAAAACAGGTGCCGCACGTCTGGCGTTGCGCTCGAATCTGCCTGTTGTACCCGTTGGCATTATCACCCCGGGCGGTAAAAATACTGCGGAGTCACTGAGATCATTTTTTTTCTCTCGTGCTCCATTAGAAGTGCACATTGGGCAGGCACTACAATTCCAACATACAGAAGAAGTGACACATGAACTGTTGGAAGACACAACCCGTACCATTATGCAGGTGATCAGTGGATTATGTGAAAAAAAATATCCCTACTAATATGTACGCGCTCTGGCAATTTTTTTTTCAGCGCCTCTTCCGTCATATTGTTGCCGCAACAGAAACACAGAATCTGCCCAAGGAACCCGTTATTCTCGCAAGTAATCATATCGACTGGCTCGATGGTCTTCTCCTCGCTGTACTCGTATGGCACGCCACAAAACGCAAAACTGCTTTTCTTGCACGAACACGCAACTGGCAAATATTTGATACAAAAATGATCAAGGTCGATCAACCACTTGAAGCGATCACCAATGACATAGCCACGCGCATCACGAAAGGTGATTGTATTGGTATCTTCCCCGAAGGATACCGGAATACAGAACAAGAGCTCGCAAAGGGCAAAGTGGGAGCCGTGCGCTTTGCGCTTGAAAACAACATCCCAATACTACCGGTTGGCATCCAGGGCAAAAACCATCCTTCTGCTATCGCTGCATTCCTTGATATCTGGAAAAATCCTCCTCGCTTCTTCTTTGGCACGCCGCGAACGTATCATGAATATAAAGGACGTGAAAATGATAAACAGCTCCTGGACCAATTAACAACCGAACTTATGGTGGACATTGGTCGCATAAGTCATAAGCCATACCCTTATACATAACCTTATGGATTGGAATACCATCTCCCACCTTTCGCGAGATGAACAGCGTGATCTACAAAACAAACGCTTTGCGGCATATATGAAGCACCAAATGCCGTACTCGCCATATTATCGTAAGCTCTTTGAAGAGCATGGCCTTTCGTTTCATGATTTCAAAACAACGGACGATCTTGTGAAAATTCCTTTTGTGACAAAAGAAGATATCGCGCCAACAGAAGAAGACCGCGCAAAATCGCGAAAGTTTATTCTTCAGCCAGATGAAGCGCTCATTAAAAAGCATGCATCAAAGCGCATGCTCATGAAAATTATCGGCATGAAGCTTCTTCGTCAGGATCCAAAACTGATGTTGGAATGGCAATACAAGCCCATTCACCTTCACTTTACGACCGGGCGCAGCGCGCTCCCAACTCCATTTACCTATAGTTCATATGATATTGAGCTGCTCAAAGAAAGCGGTTCACGCCTTATGAATGTTATTGGTATCGACCGGAACCAGGTAGCAATCAATGCCTTCCCCTATTCCCCTCACCTCGCCTTCTGGCTCGCGAGCTTTGCGCTGCAAAAGATCATGATGACGTCTCTGCACACCGGTGGCGGAAAGATCATGGGCTCCACAAAAATTCTTGATGCAACGGAGCGCATGAAGGCAAGTCTTATTACGACCATCCCGGGATACTTCTATCACATGCTTCGGCAGGCAAAAGAAGAGGGACGAAATTTTGAAAATCTTAAATATATCGTCTTCGGCGGAGAACGCGTTTCTCCGGGCCTCAAACAAAAAGCACGCGAGATGCTTGCTGAGATGGGCGCGATGGAACCGCAATTCTACACAACGTATGCCATGACAGAAGGAAAGACCGCGTGGATCCAATGCGCTGAAAATACCGGATACCACACCTACCCGGATCTCGACTACTGGGAAGTGGTTGATGATGAGGGCAAGCGCGTCAAAGAAGGCGAGCCGGGAGAATTGGTCTACACAGGGCTCGCGTGGCATGGCACCACCGTACTCCGCTACCGCACGGGTGACATCACGAAAGGAATAAGCTATGATGCCTGCCCACACTGCGGAAAAACCGTTCCCCGTATTCACCCGGATATCCAACGCAAAACGGAAATCCGCGAATTCAACCTTACAAAGGTCAAGGGAGAACTTGTGAACCTCAACGCCTTCTATCCCATTCTCTCTGGCATGAAGGAAATCGAAGAATGGCAGGTACAGATCCGCAAAAAGAATAACGATCCGTTTGAGGTTGATGAGATCGTCGTCGCGGTCGCCATGAAGGGCGCCACGCCGCTCAACGCTATTGAAGAAACGCTCAAAAAGCAGATCGTCGGGGAAGCGGGTATCACTCCCATTATTGAAGAACAAGATATGGATGCATTATTGCAAAGTATGGGCATGGAAACAGAACTCAAAGAAAAACGTATTATTGATTTGAGAACCCAGTCATGAATGTAACAAAAAAAGAACTCCCCAAGGGTGAGCTTGAGCTCACCATTCAGATCCCCTATGAAGACATCACGAAGGATCTTGAAAATGCATCCGTTGAAATCTCAAAAGAGCGGAAGATAGAAGGCTTCCGACCCGGCAAGGTGCCGCTTGATGTGCTCAAAAAGAAGATCGGCGAACAATCCATTCTTGAGCATGCGCTGGAACATATCATTCAACGGAGTTTTGTGCGTACCGTCGTTGATGAGGATATTGAAACAGTTGGCAGACCAAAGATCAATGTCACAAAAGCAGCACCCGGTAACCCGATCGAATACACGGCAACCGTCGCTTTGCTCCCCGATGTACAGCTTGGGGAATACAAGAATCTCTCACATGTTGAAAAAAAGCCAGTCGTTGTGGAAGACAAAGATATTGAACGGGCAATAAACGACGTCCGCAATATGCGCGCAGAAGAAAAAAAGGTTGAGCGTGCGGCGCAGAACGGCGATAAGGTTGAAGTGGATTTTACCATCTCCGTGGACAAAGTACCGATTGATGGCGGGAAGTCACAGAATCACCCCCTGACCCTCGGTGAAAAACATTTCATCCCTGGTTTTGAAGATGGGATCGTTGGCATGAAGGCCGGCGACGAAAAAACATACCCCGTACACTTCCCCAAGGAATACCACGCAAAACACCTTGCAGATAAAGCGGCAGAGGCAAAGGTCAAAGTGAATGCGGTGATGGAAGTGAAGACGCCTGAAGCAAATGATGCATTCGCAAAAACGCTCGGCGCCTTTACAACGATAAAGGAAGTCGAGGAACAAGTCCGTAAGAATCTCAGCATGGAACGCACGCAAAAAGAAGACCAGCGCTATGAAGGTGCACTCGTTGATGAGGTTGTTCAACATTCAACCTTCGGTGACATCCCACATATTCTTGTCGAAGGCGAACAAGATAAGATGCTTCAAGAATTGCAACAAGTGATTACCTCTCAGGGCATGGATTTTCAAAACTACCTCTCGAGCATCAAAAAAACCGAGGATGAACTCAAAAAGGAGTTCGCCGTTGATGCCGAGAAGCGCGTTAAGGGCGCGTTAGTTCTCCGCGCGATTTCGAAGGCTGAAAATGTGACCGTTGGCATGGATGAGCTGGAAACAGAAAAAAATGTCTACCTGCAGCGCATGTCCGCTTCTGAAGAAATGCGCAAACAGATAGAAACACCGCAATTCGACGAATATCTCTCAAATATTATCGGAAACCGGAAGGTATTTGGTATACTACGGTCGTATGCTGAAAAAACTCCTTCGGCTGAAAAGAACTCCGCCGACACCCAAGACAAAGACGCCAAATAGAGACCATGCTGCGCAGGCGCTTGCGAGTTGGCTCGGCGCTCTTGGTCGTGATGTAAGCGTCAATACATTACGAGACGCATTCCCAAAAAATGCACCGCTCACGCATGCGGCTGTGGAGCAGCTTGCCAAAAAGCAGCATACGGGTATTGCAGTGGTACAAAACGAGAAGGAACTGCAGGAAGCTCTACACAAACACCCCGTGTTGGTACACTGGTTCGATCCAGAGCTGCGGCGTGAGCAATACACGGTGGTGTATGAGTATCAGCAAGGTATGTATTACCTGCTCGATGCGCACTGGGGGAAGCGTCATGTGCCCGGTGATGTCTTTAAGCGAAACTGGGAAAGAATTAAGGATAAAGAACTATGGGCGCTGGCGTTGTCTCTTTAACGAACGATGACAGAAAGTTTATTGCGAAAACGATTGAAGAGGCCGGCAAGATACTTGCGGGATATTTTTGTACGACGCTTGAACGGAACGTCAAGGGCATTGCAGCGGATTACAACACCAAGGCAGACAGAGAATCCGAAGCGTATATCTTTGGAAAACTCAAAAAGCGCTTCCCGAATTTTTCTTTCCTCGGAGAAGAAACGGGCAAACAACAGAGTGAAAGTGAATATGAATTCATTCTTGACCCGCTTGATGGCACCCATACGTTTGGTATTGGATTTCCAATTTTTGCGATATCACTTGCGCTCATGAAAAAAAATGAAGTGGTCTTTGGTATTGTGCATGAGCCGATCCCCCGCATGACATATATCGCCACAAAGGGCGAGGGTGCAACGCGCAATGGCAAGCGTATTCATGTCAATACGACTGCTGATCTCCCTCATGCGGTCATTTCCTACACGCAGGGATGGAAGGTGAGAGAGCGGCGCGCAGAGGCTCTTTTACATGCACTCCAAAAAGCACTCGACCCCTACGAGAGATTCATTGAAATGTGGTCGCCATCATCTGAACTTGCACATATTGCGAGTGGACATATCACGGCATCAATCAATTATAAGAACGAAGTATACGATTTTGCCGCAGGAAAGCTCCTCATTCGCGAAGCGGGCGGACGCATTACCAATCTTGACGGCACGATACAAAAAAACGACCGCGATGCTATTTTTGTCGCATCAAACGGCACCGTGCTGCACGACGAGATTCTTAAACGAATCCGTGGTATCATCCCTGCATGAGCGGGGAAGATAAAATTCTCAAACATCTCAGAAAAAAACTTCCGGAGCATGTGGTGGAACACTCGCTCCGTGTTGCAGTCATTGCAGAAAATCTTGCACAAAAAGAAGGGGCGGATGAAGAAATCTGCTATGTTGCTGGTCTTTTGCATGATCTCGGATATGAGAAGGATTTTAAGAATCACGCGCTCAAAGGTGCCGAGCTTGCGCGAGAGTTTCTGCAAAAAAATAATATCGCGCAAGAGATACAAGAAGAAGTCATTATTGCTATTCGCACGCACCAGCTGGATCCAGAACCATCAACACTGGAAGGCTGGATTATCAGTGATGCGGACATTATTGAACGCATTGGTCCGCTCGGCATACACCGTTCATACATCAATGCGCTGTATTGGTCAAAATTAGAGCCAGAAGAGCTGCTTGACTATTTTGATGCTGTGTTGGAATCGACGAATGATCTCTACACGGCAACCGCCAAACGCTTTGCGCGCAAAGACATTGCGTACCTCAAGGACTTTATCAATCGCGTGGAAGATGACGCGACAACGGGTGAAGACGAAGCATGACAAAATATATCAAAGGTAAAATTGTTCATGGTGAAGGCTGGGCAAGGCGTCTTGGGTACTCAACCGCAAATATGCGCAAGCCGTCCACGCGCAAGATGCCGCTCAAACATGGCGTCTATGCAGCGTGGGGACGCATTGGCAAGGAAAAAAAATGGCGTAAGGCTATTCTCATTGTTGGCGCGCCTGCCTTCTTTCAAAAGAAGGTAAAAAAACTCGAGATTTACTTCATAAACTTCAAGGGGAACCTCTATGGCAAGCAGGTGACGGCAAAGCCGGTGCATTTTGTGCGCCCGATGCGCAAATTTACGAACACAAGGGAGCGTATCGCGCAGATAAAAAAAGATCTCAAAGCCGTAAAGGGAGTACTTCTCGATGAATAAACTTGAGATTGCAGCAGCAGAAGAAGCGGCGCGCGTCACAAGTGATGGCTTCCGTTTTTTGATCGAATACGTCAGACCGGGAATGACCGAACAAGACGTTGCGAACGCGTTGCGTGCGTACTTTCGCGCTCTTGGATATGACGCGTGGGCATTCCGGTTCATCATTGCCTCGGGACGCAATGCCGCAGCACCACACCATCACCCAACCAATGCCGTCCTCAAAAAAGGGCACAGCATCGTGTGTGACTTTGGCGTGAGAGTGCGCGGTATATGCGCAGATATGACACGCATGCTTTTTTTGGGCACGCCATCTGCGCGGCAAAAACGAATGTATGCATTACTCCGAACCGCACAGCAACGTGCGGCCAAAAAAGCGCGAGCCGGTGTTTCCGCACGTGCTACAGACACGATTGCACGCGCGTATCTCAAACAAAATGGATACAACAACCGCATCTTTTGTCACGGGCTTGGCCACGGTGTGGGTAAAAGAATTCATCAGCCCCCCTGGCTTTCTCCAAAGAAAAAAGAGCATCTGCTGGCAGAAAATGATATGATAACCATTGAACCTGGACTCTACTTCAAAGGTCGCGATGGATACCGTCTTGAGGACATGTATCTTGTCACAAGCCACGGCGTTCGTGAGCTTACCAATGCGCCAAAAGATATTCGATCAATTACCATCACATAATGCCCCACAAAGCACCCCCACCTCCGCATTTACCAGAAATGCGTCTGGATCATGAAATAGAGGACAACCCCACGATGCATCCAGATCACGAGCTGTCTGGTAGGCTGCCGAAGGCACGTCTCACAGGTCGCTCACGAGGTCATGCGCTACTCCGCGCCATCATCACGGGAACACTACTAACGACGTTTCTCTGGATAGTGTTAGTTATGAGTAGCCAAACGATTAACCAAGTATACCTTGTTCTCCTACTCATGGGGCCGATCTGGATCATTTCTACTGCGCTGTTCTATAGGGCCTCTCGCCGTTAAAACATCATATTGACCAGACGAGTACTTCCTGTTATTGTCTCTACTGCTGTTTTGGAATGCTCTTGCTTCTCGGCTCACATGGCCACGTAGCCAAGTGGTAAGGCAGGGGTCTGCAAAACCCCTATCGTGGGTTCAATTCCCACCGTGGCCTCCAAAAATATGCGGGTGTAGTTTCCGGCAAAGCCGGACCCCCACCCAGCGGGGGCAGTGTCAGGTCTTGCAAACAAACGGCGCAAACGCCGACCTCAAAACAACATGCGGGTGTAGTTCAGTGGTAGAACGCTTCCTTGCCAAGGAAGAGGTCGCCGGTTCGAACCCGGTCACCCGCTCCAGTATAGATTTTTATTGTAGGATGATAGAAGTTCATGCAGGCGGCGACCAGAAGAGGCCGTCCCGCAAAGCGGGATCACCCGCTCCAGTATAGATTTTTATTGTAGGATGATAGAAGTTCATGCAGGCGGCGACCAGAAGAGGCCGTCCCGCAAAGCGGGATCACCCGCTCCAAACGCTCTTCATGAAATCATTCATGGAGAGCGTTTGGATACGAAAACCGGCCGCTCGCTTTTTGCGATGCAGCCGGTTTTCTTATCGCTGGAATGGTTATTACCGCAGGAAGAGCGGAACCAGCACCAGCGTCAATGTTGCGAGCAACTTGATAAAGACGTGGAGCGACGGACCGGCAGTGTCCTTGAACGGGTCGCCGACCGTGTCTCCAACGACTGCAGCCTTATGAACCTCGGAACCCTTGCCGCCAAGATTTCCCATTTCAATATATTTCTTCGCGTTGTCCCATGCACCGCCGCTGTTATTCAACAGAAGTGCCATGACCACGCCGGTGATAGTACCGACCATGAGCGTTGCGCCAACAGCTTCTGCACCAAGGAAATATCCGATGGCCGTAGGTCCGATGATGGCCACCAATCCAGGCCATACCATTTCACGCAGTGCTCCTTTGGTCGCAATGTCCACACACTGGGTGTAGCTTGGTTTGGATGTTCCTGCCATGATGCCGGGGTCCGCTTTGAACTGGCGGCGCACTTCATTGATGATGTAGTACGCGCCTTTGCCCACAGCGCGGATGGCAAGCGATGAGAACAAGAAGACCAGCATGGCGCCGAGGAACCCACCAACGAAGACAACGGGCTTCGCAAGGTCAATGCTTTCCAGATGCGCGTCTGTCATGAATGCAGAGAACAACAGGAATGCAGCGAGTGCTGCGGAACCGACGGCATATCCCTTGGTCAATGCCTTGGTGGTGTTGCCAACGGCATCAAGACGGTCTGTGCGCTTGCGCACATCTTCTGGAGAACCGGACATTTCCACGATACCGCCAGCGTTGTCCGTGATGGGACCGAACGTATCCATGGCAAGGACATATGCCGCGGGGGCCAACATACCCATGGTGGCAACAGCCGTTCCATACAGACCGCCATCCTCCAGTCCCGTACCTTCACCGATGAAGTATGCTCCGAGCAATGCAGCAACGATGACGATTACCGGGCCAGCAACGCTTTCCATGCCGACAGCGAATCCTGTGATGATGTTGGTCGCGCCGCCGGTGGATGATGCCTGTGCGATGGATTTGACCGGACGATAGCGATATTCGGTGTAATACTGCGTGATGAGTAAGAAGATCAAACTTGTGACAAGGCCAACCAAGCCGGCGAACGAGAATGCGATCCAGTGGTCCTTAAAGATCATATAGCTTGCGGCACTGAATCCGACGAATGCCAGGAGCGCCGTCACATAGAAACCGCGATTCAATGCTTTCATCGGATCCTCTTCGCCGCGCACCTTCACGGAGAAGATGCCGATGATGGACGCGACCAATCCGAACGAACGGGCAACGAGCGGGAAGATGATTCCGCCGATGCCGAACACCGGGAACAACACGATTCCGAGGATCATTGCGCCGATGTTCTCTGCGGCCGTGCTTTCAAAGAGGTCCGCACCGCGGCCTGCGCAGTCGCCGACGTTATCGCCGACCAAATCTGCAACGACGGCCGGATTGCGGATGTCGTCTTCCGGAATGCCTGCTTCCACCTTTCCCACAAGGTCCGCGCCCACGTCAGCTGCTTTGGTATAGATACCGCCACCGAGCTGTGCAAAGAGCGCGACCAATGACGCGCCGAAGCCGAAACCGACCAAGGTGAGCGGAACTGATTCCGGATCCTGCACGCCGCCGTACAATACGAACAATCCTGCGACTCCCAAAAGGGAAAGCGCAACGACCAAGATGCCGGAAACCGCACCGCCGCGCAGCGCCTTGGTGAGCGCTTCGTTCACGCTGCGGGTCGCGGCTGCTGCGGTGCGCAGATTGGCGCGCACAGAAATATACATGCCGACGTATCCGGACGCACCGGAAAACGCGGCGCCGAGCACGAACGCAATGGCTGTCTTCCACCCAAGTTCAAGCCGTCCGCTGAATGCGTACAGCCCGAAGATGAGTACCGCAACGATAGCGGAAATGATCGCAATGGTCGTGTATTGGCGCTTCAAAAACGCGCCGGCTCCCTGACGGATGGCCTGCGCGATCTCCTGCATTTTTTCATTACCCTGATCGCTGTTGATGATATATCGCGCAAGAAAACCGGCGATGATGAGCCCGGCCGCGCTGAGACTGAAAACGGTCACGAGAAACATAGGAAAATATTAATGATTGGTGATAAAAAGTGACCTTACCCAAAGCTGCTAAAGACTGGGGGAGTATAGCAAAAAACGATAAAATGTCCAGTATTTTAAAAAAACGTATTCTACCAACCCGAAAAGTTGATTTTTATCGGTTTCGAACGCATACTGAGCGCGTAAGCTGCGGTCCCGCCTTCTCCGCCTTCGTCAGGAGACTACGGCGGATACGGCGGGCATGGGTGGAATTCAAATCACTCAAAAACTGGGACGGGAGAGTAAGCTATTAAAATATGCCGGGGTGGCGGAACTGGTTTACGCAGCAGACTTAAAATCTGCAGCCCGAAAGGGCTTGAGGGTTCGAATCCCTCCCCCGGCACCAAAAAAATAAAATGCAACGCAGGCACGGGCTCTTGTGCGCCCGCTTCGGCTTTCATCAACA
The DNA here is from genome assembly GCA_041671225.1 of Patescibacteria group bacterium. GTDB lineage: Bacteria > Patescibacteriota > Patescibacteriia > JBAZBY01 > JBAZBY01 > JBAZBY01. The sequence continues at coordinate 414,474 of JBAZBY010000001.1, read as the reverse complement.
GTTGCCTTTTTTCTCCGCAAAGCATACAGTGACCTCATGGCAGACGAAGAACAGCCACAGTTTAAAAGCGAAATCCACGGCCATCCTGTCTACTGCGATGATGAGGACGCCCGTGAATATTTGCGTCACCTGGACAACCAAGAAGCGGACGTTATTTTTTCACATGCAAAAGTGCATGGCAACGCGGACTTTGAAATCAGCGATGGTGGAACGCGATATAATTACTCCATGACGTACCACAACGGCGGGTATTCGGTTGTGAAAGAAGGCAAAGAAGGCTCCGGCTGGTTCTAAGCAGAATAGCAAACACGGTCAGAAAAACTCGGCGAGCCCATCAATCCGAGAGTGTCATTTCAGCTGATCATATAATACAGATTCTTCTACATACAAAAGACCCTGTCTTCACAACAGAGCCTTGTATAAAAATATATTATTTCCGCACGCCGTGCTCACGATCCCAGAGTGCATAGACTCCGAGTAGTGCAATAGCGGCAAGAGCAAGAATCAATGCGAGGTCTGCCTTTGCGGATGCATTGTCGTATTCAACAACACCAACCGTCTGTGATTGTGTTGCAGTGACTTCAACGGTCTCTTCCGCATCCTGCGCACGAACGCCGAGCGGAAGAAGAAGCACCCCGGAAAGGACAAACGCGATAAATAACGTTCGCGCTTTTTTCATAATCCCCCTCAAAATAAAAGATAAAAGATAACGACAGTATACCAAAAAAACCGCGTGCTGTGAAAGCAACGGTTTTTTGGATAGAGGTTAGTCGAGAATCTCTATGGTAACGATTCTCGCACCCCACTGTTTTGCCTGTTCACGTGTTTCCATCCAGATATCGGCCATGTATTGGCCATACCGCGGATTGAGTCGATCAAGGACAATAAAAACTTTATCACCAAAATATTCCGGAATACGCACCTTTGTCCCAAATGGGAGTGTGTTGTGCGCAAGCATACCGTCAAAAACGCGTGCACCCGATGCGGCAGTAAATGGATCTCCATCTGTTTGATCAACTGTTGAAGAATACGCGGTTACTGTGAGACGCATCGTGCGCTTCACGGGGACATCAGCCATCTGGGGCAGTGTGCCCAAATCGAGACGCGCTTGGGTCAACGCTTGCCGCATAACCACTGAAGGAATCTGCGGTAACACATCAACGCTTTCCGCAGCGATCGCTGTATGCTGTGGAATGATGATATTCACGATGGTAATGAGCGCGATGGCGTGAGCAAACGGTAACTTCTGGAGTTTCCGACGGATCTTCCGTGGGAGTCGTTTCATACATAGGCATAATGCTTAGCACCCGCCCTTACGGGCGAGGTTCGTCTCGGCAAAACCGGACGACCTGCCCCCCTTTTTGAATTTCAGGCAACAAAAAACCATGCATCTGCATGGGCTCTTTGCGATGAGGAGAGTATCAGATCGAGAGTCTGGAGTCAAGTCCTCGTGTCATACAAAGTATGCAGATTGTGACTTGACACTGTTTTTACATGTGCTAAACTACTACGTGCTGTAGTAATCTTTTCGATTACTCAGTAGAAAAACATTTACCCTTTTTCCAAGAGCACTCTCATGTAGGCATGGGGGTGTTCTTGTTGTGGGCTTGTCATTCAGGCAAAAACCACGTAGTATAGACACCGCTTTTCATACGCGGGCCGCCTCTGGCGAGCCTCGCCCAATAGGCGGGCATGGTATAACGGTATTACCTCAGCTTTCCAAGCTGATGACGCGGGTTCGACTCCCGCTGCCCGCTCCAGGCCGACAATCGGAGCCGCTCAGCGCAAAGCGCCCACGGTTCGCGTAAAAAAGCGAGCTCCAGGGAATGCCCGGAGCTCGAAGCGAACGGCGGCGAAAGGACGGATTACTCCACCAGAAACGGCGGGCCGAGCTTGGTTCCGTCCGGGAGTTCCACCTGCACCGCAGTGATGTTGAACTCTCCGCGGAGATTGGCGAAGAAAATCGGGAACCGCTGCTTGTTGCGCAGGATGCGGTCTTGATCTCCCCTGCCACACCAGTGCTGCGTGGCATACATATGATCCGGCACGCCAAGCAGCAGGCCGGCGGAGAAGATGCGATCGATCCGGGATATGAACGTGGTGAACTCCGCGTCGCGTTCGGTTGCGGTGAACCACTCACCGCCTTGACGCTTGAGGATGAGTACGCCGCTGGGCCCCAAGAAGGGCTCCCAGACCCCGTACTCGTTTTCACCGTACTGGATGATGATCCCAACCCTCTCCCACTTCGTAACCGGAACGCGCTTCCTGAGTTCCGAAAGCTGCTCGGCCGTTGTGGTGACAGTGGCGGCATGGGCAAGCGTGGCAATACCGAATGCCACAGCGATCGCGGCAAGAAGAAAAGCGAGAGCGAGTCTCCAGCGCCAGGACATGGGAAGAACCTCCTTGTCGGACGTCTGATGACCCCTATGGCCATCAACAAAAGAGCCCACAGAGTTTGCCAGAAGCGGGCAAGAAATGCAAGAAGGTCATGAATATGCAGGTTCTGATTAGGATTCTGCCGCGTACTTTGTTGCATTGATATTTACGGACGGGCGGCGGAGCGTGAAAAAAACGCCAACAAGCATCATGCCGATGCCAATCCACTGGTAGAGAGAAATGGACTCGTGGAAGATGGCGAGCAATAGGACAAGACTGAACAACGGAAACGTGTGGACCAATGAAATTGCCTTTGAGATGTCCATGCGCTGAAAGGAAATATGCCACAGCAGTTTCACCACCCCCATCATGGCAACGCCGGTAAAGAGAAAATACGGCCAATAGTCACGAAGGAGCATCAAAGGTTGCGCGTCAGGTTCAACGATTCGGGCAGAGGCAAATAAGAACACCCCGCCGGCGAGCGAGCGCAGGAAAAGCAATGATGCCGGGCGAAGAAGATGCAAAGCCTTCCTCGTAAAAAGATTTCCTATCGGATAACATGCCGTAGAAAGGATGATCAGAAGATCTCCCCAATTGAATTGAAGGGTTCCATTATATAAAACAAAAAGGGCTCCAAGAAAAATACCCACGCCTCCGGCGATCTTGAATCGATCTGTCCGCTCACCAATAAAGTGCGTAAAAACAAGCGTGAACGGAACCTCTGCCAACAGGAGCATTGATGTGTTGAGCCCGGAGGTCCGCTGCGCACCAAGAAAAAACAGGACGAAGGGAATAATAATAATAAAAAGAGTTACCATCGAGACCGGCTTCAGCGCACGACGCTCGCGAAAATCCGCAAAAGCCCTTTGTGCTACCACAAAAAAGGCCATGGTCACCGCAGCCACAAGGGCGGTAAGCGCCGCAAAGTGCAACGGCGGAATATTCTGTGTCCCTCGGTTTACAAGAACGGCATACGCTCCGGTAAATGCCGCATGAAATAATGCAATGCCAATTGCAAACCAGTCATCATTGCGGTATGGGGTATGTTTTGATAATCCCACAAAAAAGTTTTTACCCAGAAACCTCGAGAACAATCTTCCCAATGTGTTCCCCTTCTTCCATTCTCTTCTGCGCCTCGGCAGCATCTTTAAGTGGGAATGTTGCATCAATAATGGGCTTCAGCTTTCCCTCTTCAATCATCGCAAGAACTTTTTCGAATTCCTCTTTTGTCCCCATGCGCGATCCAATAATCGAAAATTGCTCCGGGTAGAAATCAGACAAGTTGAAAGAAGCCTTTTCGCCACTCGTCGCGCCGATCACAACAACCCGACCATACGGTTTCAGCATTGCAAGGCTCAGGTTGAACGTCTTTTCTCCAACACTCTCAAAGACAACCTCAACGCCCTTCCCGTCTGTGAGTTCTTTTACACGCTCAAGAACGTCTTCCTTGGTGTAGACAACGCACTCATCAGCGCCCCAACTCTTCACGACATCAACGACTTCTTTGGATCGAACTGCGGCAATAACTTTTGCCCCCAATATTTTTGCAATTTGAACAAGCGCGGGGCCAATACTTCCAGACGCTCCCCAAATAAAGATCGTCTCGCCTTTTTCAAGTTTTGCCCTGGTTGCAAGCGCATGCCACGCTGTTAAAAAGGTCAGTGGAAATGCCGCGGCTTCAATAAATGAGAGTTTTTTTGGTTTTGGGTAGACTTGTTCCAACGGTACCGCAACATATTCCGCATACCCGCCATTGGGCCCCCTCCCGAGCGTAATCACCATCTCACATGCTCTTCCTTTTATACATCGCTCACATTCTCCACATGCGCGTTCCGGATTAATAACAACTTCATCTCCTACCCTCAATACACTTTCGCCATGAATCTCTTCCACAAGCCCGGAAACATCGGAACCAAGAATATGTGGCAATTTCATGTTCGGTATTCCCTGTCGTACCCAAACATCTAAATGATTCAATCCGCATGCCTTCACTCGTAGCAATGCTTCGCCGCTTTGCGGTTTTGGTGTTGGGAATTCCCCATACTGAAGCACTTCACGTCCGCCGGGTTTTTCAAAATAAACTGCCTTCATAAATTCTTCCTTCAAACTATAACCTACTCCCTACCATCTACAACCTTTCTTCTACCAACTTCCGCCGCCTCCGCCGCCGAACCCTCCACCGGAGAATCCCCCACCGCCGAACCCGGATGATCCTCCTCCCCCGCCGCTATTGGGCGCGGTAAAGGCTTGGCTCTTTGCTGTGGTATCAAAATCACTCATCGCGGAAACAAACACAATCGTATTAAATGTGGACCAATCCTGCCCGTCATACCAATTCGGCTGTTCAACGGTAAGGCCACGGAACTGCTCTGCCCATTCCTTTTCAATGGAGAGCGCCATTGCATACGGCAAAAATTCCATGAACTGTTCCGGCTTCACCTCTGGCCGACCAGCGGGCGAGCCTCGCCGAAGAGCGGCGGGCGCGTTATGAAACTTCAATCTGTCTTTCTCGGTGACGGTAAGAAAATCCTTGAACCCAAGAATGTGTTCTCGGGCTAATACGCCCTTCTCTGTCTTGCGTGGCATAGCGTTGGCAAAGGCAAGTATGAAGCCGCCAGAAAGTAAGAAACCGATAAACAGCCCAATATTACCCCCGATAAGATAGAATGATACAAATGCGAGTCCAACACCCAGACTATAATAAAGGCTCTTTATGACCCGAGGATTGTTCCCAAAATAGTTGTATGTCTCAGCCTCATTGTGCAGTGTTTTGTGAAGACTCTTCAGGCGCAGTGGGAAGGTTTTCTTGAGATCATCAAGCTTCACTCTATCATTTCTTCCCGCAAAGAGGATTGTTTGTAACTCATTTTCAAAAGTGGTAAGCTCCTTGCCTGGCTTTTTCAGCTGCTCAAGTTCATACGTGTGGCTGTCTTTCAAAAGACGTTTCTTCTTCACATAATGAATCTTGATATACCCCTTCACTGCCAAGCCAATGATGCCCGCAGAAATATCACGCGGGTCAATTGATTCATCCACAAGATACCCGAGCATGGTGGGACTCATGCCTTCTGGTGGACCATACTGCGCAATAATGGTTCCCCGCCCTTTTGGATCCTTACCAAAACGCTGATAGAGAAACCAGAGAATAAAAAAAGTAAAAATGGGAAGTGCAAACCCCCAGTTATCACGCAAAAAGTCTACGGTGCGTTCCAGTGCAGTTGGCTCGGCAATACTCCCGGCAGGAAGTCGTGCGACCACGGTCAGGCCTTCATAAGGATATAGCTCTTCTGTGGTGAATGCGGTGAGCGCGGTACCTTCATCATCCGTCTGCAGACTGCACGCCTGTTCCTGTGAACCAAAAGAACCAGTAAAGCAATCGCCTCGTTCTGTGTCATACGCCGCAACGCCTGATACTGTCACGCGCGCATATTCGATCGACACATCCCATCCATCCCCCGTCACGTTCCAATACACCTCGGGTTCTCCATCAAACCAGTTCATCGCTCGCCCTACGGTGTAGATAATCGTATACTCCTGCTCACCAGAAATAAGAATGTTCGCATCGCCAATTTGTACAGAAACATCCCCGCCACTTCTGCTCACCTCATAGGGTACGTTTGTGCCACTCGCAAACACCTCCTGCACATCAATGCGGGAGTTATATTTAAAACCATTCCGTTCATATTGATAGGGAATATCCCGATAAATGCCGTGCCGCTCTATATCCTCAAAATCATAGCTGATAGTCTCAGTAACCGTCAGCGTGCCATCCTCGCCAACAACAACTTCCGAAACAAATGAATGAATAACCTCAGCCGATGCCGGCAGCGCAAAACCCGCTGCAAAAAGGAGTGTGCTGAGAAAAAAACTGACGCTGAATCCCTTTTTCATAGTAGTCCTAGTGTAGCATATTTTTTCCCACTCCTATCTCCGTCGCCTGATCCGCTACGTTGAGTATGCTATACTACCTTTATGGCAAAAAAAAGAAAGAAAAAGAGCATCGGTGAATCTCGTTTCAGTCTCGTGGAGGATCTTGAAAACGAAAAGAACGAGCCGCATCTACACCGTCACTTTCGTAGCACGCTTCAAGAAATGCATGAACTGGAAAACTGGATGAAAGAAAAAGGCCTCAAGAACAACTGGACGCTCACGGAAAAACTCGCCTTCCTCCGCAATGTGGAAGCGCGTATCAGAACCAACGCCGCTGTACGCCGCACCGAGCTTGCATGGTGGGCCTTTGGCATTGCGATCGTCGCAACGATCATGGGTTTTATCGTGGGTTCTTCGATCTAAAGGCGATCCGTTTCGTCAACGATCTCTCCTACCAACTCCTCAAGCAGATCTTCCAGCGTCACAAGACCAACAAAACGCCCGCGCGCATCACGCACCAACGCAAGATGCTTTTTTGCTTTCTGGAACACCCGCATGAGCGTATCAATGCCGGCTTCCTCCTGCACAATAATCGGCTCATGGGAAAAGGCAGACAGGGGCTTCCGCTGATCCCCTTGCGGTACCTCAACAAGCTCCTTGAGCAGCACGACGCCGGTCATAAGATTCTTGCGCTGATGATATACCGGAATGCGGGAATGTCCTGATGTAAGAATAAGCGGGATCGCCTCCTCAACAGCCACCGATGCCTCCAACGCAACGACATCATTGAGCTTTGTCATCACCGTACTGACATGCGTATCGGCAAAGCGCACAGCGCGGTTCATAATTGCCTGCTCTGCCGGTGTAATCACCTGGTTCTCAACACCATACTGCAACATGGAGCGTATCTCCGCCTCAGAAATGGCATCATGATCCCGCACATGGATAAGACTCTTCAGAAGATCGGCAAACCATCCAAAAATAAGCACCAACGGATACAGTGCATACTCAAGCAAAAGTACCGGTTGCGCAACCAGCAGGGCAATGCGTCCGGAAAACTGGGCAGAAATGGTTTTTGGCGTTATTTCGCCGAATACCAATATCACCAGCGTGAGCATTCCGGTGACAAGACCGAGCGACGTGGAACCAAGCCGCTCTGTGGCAATGACCGTTGCCATAGAAGCCGCGGAAAGATTCGCAACATTATTCCCGATAAGAATGGTGATGAGCATTCTGCGTGGCCGTTTCTGGAGCCGGGCAAGCGCACCCGCACCGCGGCGATGTTCCGCAAGAAACGTCTGCACCTTCACGTTTGAGGTGGAAAGCAACGCGACTTCAGCACCTGAGAAAAAAGCAGACAGCGCGATCAACAGAATGAGAATGAGAAAGGTTGATGTCATAGCATGCAATGCCAGTGCCCGCGCACAATGACGACTTGGTCGGGGATGCCGGATTTGAACCGGCGACCTCCTGGTCCCAAACCAGGCGCGCTACCAGCTGCGCTAATCCCCGAAGAAAAGCGGGGGTGAATGTACCATGCGCATGCATTTTCGTAAAGCATCATCAATGCAGCGCCCGGGTCCCCTAAGAAGGAGGCCCGGGCTGATGTCAAAACTCGAAGGTGCATGCAGGATGCTGAGAAAGGCAGGCCGGCCCGGGGACGTTCCGCTCTCTAGTCGTTGAGCTGGGTCGTCGTCCAGGTGGCCGTCGGCGCCGACGAGAGGAGAGGCAACTTCAGCGTCACCGCCTTGTGGTGGTTCCCGCCGTAGCCCGTCTTCAGGCCGCCGGTGTTCTCGCTGGTGTTGTAGGCCGCCTCGTCCATACCGTTCGTCGTGTTGATGGTATTGGTGGCGAGGCCTTCGCCCATGTTGTTCGCGTCGATCTTCTGGCCCGAGCGTTCGTCCATCTTCGTGTTGGTGGCGATGCCGCCGCCGGTGTCGTCGATGTTGGTCACGTTGACCTGCGTCGTCGTCTTCCGGAAGAGATCAGCGTCCGTGTTGCCGATATCGTCCTCGATTGCCGGCGTCGTCGTCCTGATGTTGAACACGTCCTGAACGTCGTTGGTCGTCGTGATCTTCTTGTAGTGAGTGTTCGCGACGGTGACGATGTTCGGCGGGATGGTGTTCTCGACGGAAGCGACGTTCTCGACGGCGACCTGGACCCAAATCGCGGGCTGGTTGCCGGTGTTCTCGACGGAAGCGACGTTCTCGACGGCGATGATGCGCGCGACGGGAACGTTCTGCGCGACGGAAGCGACGGCGACCTGAGCCCGATCCTGGGCCTGGTTGCCGGTAGCGACGATGGTCATCTGCGGAGAAAGCGGAGCAATCTCAGCGATGGCCACCGGAGTGGTGATGATCAGCGCGACCGCGATCATCACCAGCATGAGAAGCTTCTGCTTCATCATGAGGGAACCTCCTGCGTTATGGAAGGCAAGCCTTCCAACCGGAGACACACGCCCGGGACGGTCCAGGGCACGTGTTATCTCAAACATATACGATTATTTACTATATTGTCAATCGCGCCAAAATACATTCAGAACGAGCCTACGCTTGCCCGTTCGGTCAAAACGTGCTATACTCTTTATGCAAAGAGATACGGAAGACGTATCTTTTTTGTCACCGGAAAAAGAGCTCCGGGAAAAATAAAACCAATCACAAAAATCTTCCTCCAACACAAAAAGACCGTTGCCATCCTCGTGGCGGTTTTTTGTATTGCGCTTGCACCGAATATGGCTCCAAGGGCATCTGCGGCAGAAATACGGAATATTGTTTTTCCAGTATTCGGCCCGGTTAGTTACAGCAATGACTTCGGCGCACCGCGGAGCGGCGGCCGCACCCATGAAGGCAATGATATCTTTGCGGAAAAGATGCGTCCGCTTCTTGCGGCGGTTTCCGGTCGCGTGCAGTGGGCCACCTTTCCTGAAGCATCATATGGCTGGGGTGTGGAGATAAAGAATGCAGACGGGTGGAGTTACCGCTACCTCCATATCAACAATGACACTCCGGGTACGGACGACGGGCTTGGCGGAGGACGGAATGCCTTTGTGCCGGGCGTCATGGACGGCGCACAAGTCAAAGCCGGACAGATGCTAGGCTATATTGGTGATAGCGGCAATGCAGAGACAACGCCGCCGCATCTTCATTTTGAAATTCGCATGCCGGATGGCACGCCGATCAATCCTTATGATAGTTTGCATGCGGCAACCCACCTCCCTGCAGCTGTGCCGCGCGATGCGCTGGTGAATGAACTGCTTCCGTACGGCGATTTTACGGGCGGGGCGAGCGTTGCTGTTGGGGATGTGGATGCCGGAAGTCCGGGTGAGGAGCTTGTGGTTGCAACCGGCCCTGGCGGAGGACCCAATGTCCGCATATATAGCGCGAGCGGAAAGCTGCGTTCCTGGTTCTTTGCCTATGCAGAAAGCTTCCACGGCGGGTTGGACGTGGCAACCGGCGACGTGAACGGAGACGGCGTGGAGGAGATCATCACAGGCGCAGGCCCTGGCGGCGGGCCGCATGTACGGATATTCAACAACACCGGAAAAGTCCTCAAACAATTCTTTGCATATGGCGAAAGTTCGCGGCACGGCGTCCGCGTTGCCGCGGCGGACATGACCGGTGACGGCATTGCCGAGATCATCACCGGACCTGCGGTGAATGAATCACCGAATGTGCGCGTGTTTCGTTCTGACGGCACGCTCCTGAATCAATTCCTGGCATATGCAGAAACATTCCGCGGCGGCATTGATGTTGCGGCGCATGCCGCAACCGATGTGAGTCCGGCGGTCATCATTACCGGCGCAGGATCAGGCGGCGGGCCGCATGTGCGGGTATTCAACATAAACGGCAAAGTACACAGTCAGTTCTTTGCATATGATGAACGCTTCCGCGGCGGCGTGCGGGTGAGCGTCGCAGATCAATTTTCTACCAACGACGGGCCAGAAATCTTCACTGCTCCCGCGAACAACGGCGGCCCGGATTTCAAGGCCTATTCGCTTCAAGGCAACGTGGTGGCAACCCGTCGCGCATTTGAGCCATGGTGGAAAGGAAGCTACGATGTTGCTGCCGGCACGGAGCAGAGTTATGTGGCGAGCGGCCAGGGCGGGCGCGAGGCTTCTGTATGGCTTTTGCAGGGTACCAGCCGATGGCGCCATTTATGATAACGGCAAATCAAAAAACGCCCCACAATATATGCGGGGAGTTTTTTGGGTTTCTCCTTTCCTGATTCTTAGCAACGGGGAAGCCCGCCGCTTCGCTTCTCCTCCTCTACTTCAATGGATTGCGACCCTGGATCACCCGTATCAAAAAGAAGATGACAGCAATGACCAGTAGTATATGAATGAATCCTCCTAAAAAGTGAAAAACGAACCCAAGCAACCACAGTCCAAGAACAATTATTCCGATGATCAATAACATATGTGTGAGTTTGTTATGAAGATTCTTTCTTTTTTTTCAGTGCCTTCTTGTTCCTGCGGGATTCGATCATTTTTTCCACCGCATAGGTCGCACCAGCAACGACGACCGTACCAACGAGCTTGCGCAATGGATGACCTTTTTTCTTTGCAGGTTTTTTGGAGTTTGATTCCGCCATATAGTATCCTTCGGTATTATTCACTATCAACTGATCTGACGATCTCCTTGGGGTCTTTTGGATTACCGAGTTTGAAGATCTTAATGACGCCCCACGTGATGACGATGTAGACAAAAGCAGCTACAAGTGTTGACCACTCAAAGAAGGAGGTCGTTTCAATACCTTCATTTGCTGAGGCCTGGAACATACTCGCGAATGGGCCGGCGAACGGTGCGCTGACGTTGTAGACAAACGCGCTGAATCCGGCTTCAGGGTTTGCGCCAAGCAGTTTGAGGACGAAGCGGAATGCGAGAACGATCTCAATAAAGCCGAAAAGGTACCAGATGACCTGGTAGGCGTGAAAAAGGGTTTTCTTTGTTCCGTATGTTTTCTCCGCACCCGGTGTTGCGCCAACGGTGTGTTCGGTCTTTGTTGACTGGCTTGTCGGCGTTTTTGTCGACGTTGAGACCGTTTGGGCTACCTGATTGGTTCCCGTTGCTGTGCTCTTTCGTATCGTTTGTTCGGAATTCGCATTCGAAACCTTGGTCAGTTCATCCTCGCTGTGCGAGGGGGAAAAATTTGGATCAGCCATAGAAAATTTCTTATAAAATGAGTTGAGCACCGTGGACAAGGTGCACCCCATGATACATGGGTTAAAAGTTACTCTAGTGCGTACTGCCTCTGTACTGTATATGCCGTGCTGTAAAAGAATCCATTACAAGTACCCGATACGACGCTCCGCCACTTTTTCTCCTTCTTTTCCTTATTTATATGGGATAATAAAGCTGTTTCAATTTCTTAAGCCCTCGATGGACTTGCACTGCCATAGCATTCTTTGATTGTCCGGTAATAAGGGACATTTCCTGCAGCGAAAGATCCTGAGTATACCGCATGCGCATCACTTTTTGATATTTCTGTGGAAGGCGCTGGATCAACAACAGCGCGGTTTTTCCGTCCAAAAAATTGACCAAGCGCTTGGAAGGGTCGATGCTCGGTTCAAATCCTTTTTCAAGAAGGACGTCAAGCGAGACCGTCTTGTTCTTTCGATATTCATCCACAATCAGATGGTTAAGGACATGATAGAGAAAGGCCTTCATTACATCGATCTTTCCTCCCTTGATCAGATAACTCCATGTTTTCATGAAGGTGTCTTGGACAAGGTCGTCGCTCATCGTGCGGTCAGGCACCTTGAAAAAAGCATGGGTCGTGAGCCCTTTTTGATAGTCATGGTGTGCCGTGGCCAAAACTGCCTGTAATTTGGTTGTCTGTGTAGGGTTCATTACATATATAAAGCCGCCCGAAGATGGGTATTATTACACGAGTATTACAGTAGAACAGTCGTTATTGATGGAAAGCTCCCATTTTGCGACTATATTGCCATTCCAGAAAGAATGATGCCTATGACAGGAGCATTACAATCATACCACTAAAAGAGAAATGCCGTGGTACCGCGATGCAGCTTGCTGCGGCGTATGGTGCATTGTAAGAATTTGATCTCTTACGCGTCTTTATATACATGGAAACAACAAAGTATACCGAACAGACATTTCAGAACATCGGGTCTGATCTTTTCGACCGCTTGCGGGAAGAAAGTTGGACATACATCAGAACAGTGGTGGATATTGTGCGGGAGCCGGTATTGATCCTTGATGAAGATCTTCGTGTCATAGCGGCCAATGAATCCTTCTACCGGACGTTCCAGGTGGAACAAAAGGATACCGACGGCAAGGTAGTGTATGAACTTGGGAATGGCCAATGGAATATTCCTGCACTCAAAAAACTCCTGGAGGACATCCTTCCGAAGAATACCTTTTTCAAAGGTTTTGAAGTTTCACATGAGTTCCCTTTCATCGGACACAAGGTCATGATCCTCAATGCCCGCCAGATCCATTTTCAAGAGGGAGCCGCTACGAAACTTTTGCCGCACATCATACTGCTGGCCATGGAAGACGTCTCAGAAATGATGATGGTCGCTGAGACGCTTGCCGGCCATACAAATCACCTCGAATCAAAGTTCACGGAACGCACAAAAAAGATGGAAAAATACATCGGAACATTGGAAAAAGAGATAAACAAACTCAAAAAGAGCTCCGGCGTCGGCCAGAGCCCGGGTTAAGGTACATCTTCCAAAACGAACGACTGCTACAGTTGAATAGGTCAAAATAACCGCTATTATTAGCAAGAAAAATCATCCTACTCCTTGACAAGAAGGGGGATTTTGTGTAAGGTGTCCGGTTATTTTATCAAACCTATGTCGATCAAAAAGCTCATCCACGCGCTGAAACAAGAGGGGCTCATGGATAAGCACATGGCCAAACGCTTCCGAAGTTTTGAAAAAGCGAAGCAAGGCAATGTGTTGGATTTTTATATGCAGCAAGAAGACGTGGAGCATAGCACGCTCCTCAAGCGCCTTCGCGATGAATACCACATTCCCGTGGTATCTTTGCAGGATACCGCCATTGCACCGAACCTTACAGCACGTCTTCCGCGAGAGATCGCAGAAACATTGTGTGCACTCCCTTTTTACGAAGATGACAATGAAATGTACGTTGCATTTGCAAAGCCGGAAACGACCGACCTTGCAAAACACTTGAGTGCACAAGTTGGAAAGTCCATCATCCCATTCCTTGCCGCAGAGCAGGATATCCTGGATGCCGTTAAGCGAGTATACGGACAATCACACACGGACCATGCCGAGCGTATTGATGCAATTTCCGCACAGAATATAGATACCGCACAAAATCCGGAATCCTCTGCAAGTATGGAGGTCATGCACCACCTCATCCACCTCGCGCTGGAGCGCAAGGCAAGCGATGTGCATGTGGAGCCCATGGAAGAATCCGTTGTCGTCCGATTCCGCATCGATGGCGTGCTCTATGAGCAGTACCACCTTCCAAAAGAATTGCATGCATCGCTTCTCGCACGCCTTAAGGTCCTGGCGAATCTTCGTCTTGATGAACATCAACAGCCACAGGACGGCCGCGTGACATTTCACGACGACGGCGTTCGCGCATCCATCCGCGTCTCCATCGTTCCGACGCTTCACGGAGAAAAAGCTGCATTGCGTTTTTTGGATACGGCACCGCAACAGCTCAGTCTTGAAGCGCTTGGCATAGACGATGCGCAGCGCCAACAGATTAAAAAATTACTCACAAGCTCAAGCGGCCTTGTCCTTGTCACCGGCCCAACCGGCTCCGGCAAGACAACAACACTGTATGCCATGCTTAATGAGCTTGATCGAAGCCACTTGAACATCTCCACCATCGAAGATCCAATCGAATACCATCTTGATGGCGTGAACCAGATCCAGGCGAACTCACGCGCAGGCCTCACCTTTGCGCGCGGGCTCAGAGCCATTCTCCGACAGGATCCGGATATCATCCTTGTGGGTGAGATACGCGACCGCGAAACAGCGGAAATCGCCATCAACGCCGCTCTGACCGGACACCTCGTGCTGGCATCGCTCCACACGCGTAATGCTGCGGGGGCAGTGCCGCGCCTCATTGATATGGGCATTGAGCCATACCTCATTACCGCAGCACTTCGTGCAGTGGTGAGTCAGCGCCTTGTACGCACGCTTTGCGCACGCTGCAAAAAAACGTACACAATGACCAACCTGCCGGAACCGCTCCGCGCGGCACAGACGCCGGAAGAACAAAGACAGCCGCTCGTGGTTGCTGAAGCAACAGGCTGCAGTGAATGCCTTGATACCGGATTCATCGGCCGCAGCGGCATCTTTGAGACCATGGTCATCGATGAATCGTTCCATGGCCTGATCATCGATCGTGCGCCTGTCATGCGCCTGCGCGAACGCGCAACGCAACTGGGAATGCGCTTTCTGCACCATAACGCGCTGGAGAAAGTGCGCACGCATCAGACAACTCCAAAAGAGATCGCCCGAGTCATACGCTAAGACATCTTTATGACCACCTATACATACACCGCACTTACGCTGGAAAACGCCATTGAACGAGGAACCATCCAAGGATGGACGCGGGCGCATGCGGCAAAAAAAATGCACCACACCGGCCTCACCACCGTTCGGCTGGACAAAATGACGGCAAAACATAAGACCCGCCGCTTGTTCCGACGCGGCGTCTCACAAATGGATCGCATCATATTCACCCGAAACATGATGACGATGCTGCGCGCTGGTCTCCCCCTCACAGAATCGCTCGCAACCATGAAACAACAGACAGACCATCCCCGCATGCAGATGATCATCCAAGATATCATAACCACCGTTGAACATGGGCAGCCGATGTCAATGAGTCTCAATCATTTCCCTCATGTGTTCTCCGGTTTGTACCGAGCCATGGTGCTCGTCGGCGAACGAAGCGGAAAACTCATCGAGGCACTGGAATTCCTGTTAAAACAACAGGAAGGAAATTTGCGCATCATGCGCAAGATCCGCAACGCATTGCTGTACCCTATCCTGATCCTCATCACCATGATCGGTATCGTCATCATGATGATGCTCTTCGTGATCCCGCGCGTTGCAGAGATCTATGCTGATTCTTCCGTATCTCTCCCGTTTTTTACGCAACTGCTCATCGACACGAGCACGTTCATGGCAACATACGGCGCATACGCTCTCGCGATCCTCATACTGTTTGTCTTCATTGCCAAGAGGGAAGTCCACCACCTTCCGCGCGTGCAAAGACAATTGCACAAAATACAACTCGCACTTCCGCTCATCGGAACGGTGTTACAAAAAGTGAATATCGCGCTCATCAGCCGTTCACTTGCCATGCTCGCAAAGGCAGGCGTATCGCTCGATCAGGCATTATTGCTCACTGCAAATTCTGCACCGAACGTCCTGTACCGTGAAGCATTGCAACACGGAGGCAGCCTCGTACGGCGCGGCGTGAGTCTTACCGATATCGTGGAAGGGAATCCTGCCATCTACTTGCCGGTCTTCCGGCGCATGGTGGGAACCGGAGAAAAGACCGGCCACCTGGATGACATGTTCACGAATCTTGCGCGGTATTACGACGAAGATCTGGAACAGTGGTCAGAAAACGTCGCAACGCTTCTTGAGCCTATCTTACTCATCATTGCCGGCGTGGTCGTCGGCGGACTTGCCTTTGCCGTGTTCTTCCCTCTCTGGAACTTTGTGAACGTCATCTGATATATGAACCAGCGCGGCACCACATTGATCGAAGTGCTTGCAGTGATCAGCATGATCACCGTGCTGTTTAGTATTGGAGTTGGGGCGCTCATGGCAAGCCACAAGCGCACTGCTTTTGGAAATGAAGTTGCAGATGCCGAGCAGCGCATAGAAGAGACGCAGAGCATGTCGCGAACATCCGTACGTGGTTTGAAATGGGGCATGGAATGCAACGGCGCGACATTCACGCGGTTTGGCATCACCAGCACCGGAGTGCGGAGCGTGGAAGAAGCCACTCTATTGCCAAGTGGAGTGAACTGCAACCTCGCCCCAGGAACCGTCATATTTGCCAAGCTCACGGGCGTGCCGGATACAAATGCAACATTAACGCTCACGCGCGGTACGCAAAGCGCACTCCTCACCATTGCACAGCCAGGGATCATTGACGCACATATCCAATGAAGAACAACACCACACAACGCGGCAGTCTTGTACTGGAAGTGTTGCTCACATTGGGCATCGGCGTCATCTTCAGTCTGGCCGTCGGAGCGCTCATCGGTGCGAACAGCAAACTCACCACAGCATCGGAGCTCAAGGGGCAGGCAGCCGCATACGCAAAGGAAACCATGGAGCAAGTATTCGCCATGAAGTATGACGATTGGAGCAATCTCACACTGACACCAGGTGAAGAATACTACCGCATCGTGGAACAAAGCGGGAATCTGGTACTCCAGGTGGAAACGGCCCTTCCTGACGGTGAGGCCATCGACAGCACGTTCTCGCGTTTGCTCCAGATCACTCCGGGACACCGCGATGCGCTCGGAAAGCTTTCGCTGAACGGGGTGGACGATGACCAAGTACGCCACGCGACCGTCACGGTATCGTGGCATGAAGGAGATCTGCCCAAAACCGAACAGTTGGAAACCTTTCTCACTCATTGGAAATAACGACGATGAACCAACGCGGCATAACGATGATAGAAGTTCTCCTGTACCTCGGGCTCTCCGGAATGGTGCTCACGTTCTTTGGAGGTATGGTGCTCAACATGACCAGGCAACAGACCTTACTTGCCGATCAGCAACACGCACAGGAGATCGCGCGGAATACCCTCTCAACGATCACCTATGCGGCACGCAACGCATACCACATTGAAATTCAGCCGGGTCAAGTCGATTTTTATGCAGAGCCGGACACGAACCCCGTTATTACCCGCATGCGGTACGAAAACAATGCCTTACTTATCGGCAACGCTGTTGGCACACCGCCAAATCTTATTTCCGTGATCGACGCAGATGCAACGGTCACAAACGCCACATTCCAAACTGTTTCCTCCGCGCTTCAGGTCTCACTCACCATACAGGTGGGTACGCAATCCCAAAGCATCCATTCGACCATTGCATACCGACAAGGACGCTAATGAACACCACACCACAATACAACAGCGAAAAAGGCGCCATCACGCTCGCAGTGGTTTTTTTCTCCGCAGCTATCTTACTCATGCTTGCGCTCCGCGGCAACGCCATTGCGATCAAAGACCACACCCGCACGGAACAAGATGCGACCACGGAACAGGCTTTCTTTGCCGCGCAGGGCTGTATTGAGGAAGGCTATCTGCAGCTCCGGACGAATGCAGCATATACGAGCACCTACACCGCTTCCGCTCCGCTAATCGTCGGGGATGCATCGTGCGTCCTCACCATTCAGGCGTCCGGGGCAAGCGGAAATTTGCAGGCAACCGGAACTGCTGCTGCACATGAGAGGACTGTTGTTTCTTCTTATCGCGATGCAGGACCTGCGGCAAGCCACACTCCTACGGCACTCATGCATGTCTTTGACCGCTCCGGAAGCATGGATGACGATTCCTGCAGCAACGGACTTTATGTCGATCGCAATCCATGTCTTGCTGCTCATGCAATCTGGGGCCCGCGCCTGGAGCCATTTGCCACAGCGCAAGAAGCAGCATCGATATTCGTGGATAATCTTGATCCAGCCTTTGATGCGATCGGCCTCGTTATATACAACGAGAATGCCGCACTCGATACTGCTCCAACAACAGACCTTGCCTCCGTCCAGACGCGCATTGCGAACATCACCGATCCTTACGGTAACACGAATATCAGCGCCGCCATCGATATCGCCGCAGATCAACTGACAGAAGTGATGTGGCCAGGCCGAACGAGGGCGATGTTGCTTCTCACGGATGGAAAGCCGAATCAGCCGATCAATGAAGCGACAGCAACGGCAATGACGCGTACGTCCGCACATACGGCAAAGGCGAACGGCATCGTAATTTTTTCCATCGGACTTGGCAACAGCGTGAACCCTGCGCTCCTCACGGACATTGCATCAGATATCGGCGGGACAAAGATGTACTTCCCGGCTCCAACTGCACAGGATCTTGGTGCGATCTACCAGCAGATCGCGGATATCATCCTCACGTACAACATCGGGCAGGACAGCTGGCAAGAACAATAAACACCCACCACGGTGACGTGATGTACCCTTCATGGGTGTTTTTGTTGTAATGTACAGATATGCCCCACGGAACGTACCAACATATCTACGCCGTCTGCCGCAAGATCCCCCGCGGCCGTGTTGCTAGCTATGGCCAGATCGCGGCGCTTGCCGGAATGCCGCGCGGCGCACGGCTCGTTGGCTGGGCGCTCCATGCGGTTGACGACACCATCCTCCACACCATGCCGTGGTGGCGCGTCATCAATGCAAAAGGATACATCTCCACAACCTGCCCGGAACATAATGCAAACGAGCAAAAAATTCTTCTTGAAAAAGACGGCGTCGAGGTCACGGAACGCGACGGGAACTTTTTTGTGGATATGAAACAGTACCAGTGGAAATCCCGCATGACAATAACAAAGCATTAGACGTTTCCCCTTCTTTTTCGTTACAATACCTTTATGCGCATAACCAAATATGGTCATTCCTGCCTGATGCTGGAAGAGGGCGATGAGAAACTTCTCATTGACCCAGGTGGTGTTTTATATCTTGACCCTATCGATCCTAAGGATATCCCAATCCCCAATGGCATCTTACTGACGCATGAACACCCAGACCATTATGCGCCCGATGTCATACAGCAGATCCTCCATGAGCAAGCCATACCGATCATCACCAATGTGCAACTCGCAGAAAAAACAAAAAAGGACGGACTACATGCGGAGATCATCCAACCCGGAGAAACAAAGGTTCTTGGTGCATTCACCATCATCGGCGTTGCAGCAGCCCATGGTCATACCACAAAAACATCCCCGGACAATATTGGCTTTATTGTGAATGGCACCGTCTATCATCCAGGTGATTCTTTCCTTGGTGAAATTCCATACGGTGAAATCCAAGTACTTGCCCTACCGATCGTCTCACCCTGGGGACCGCGATTTGAAGCATTTGCATACGCCAAAAAAGTCCACCCCAAGATCGTCATTCCTATTCATGATGCGTATTTCAAGGACTTTTTTATTAAAGGTCAAAATATTATTGCGGCAGAGAATCTTGGGGAAGCGGGCATTACTGTGAAACCACTCGGCCCCGGAGAATCGTTGGAGGTGTAATCCTATGTCAGCACCACTACCGCAACACGACCACCACACCGCCTTACGTCTCTTTGTGGCGTCTGTGTGGCTCATCCTGCTCACATTCTATATGTTCATCTATAACATTGACGCGAGTCTCTTTATATTCCAACAAGGTTTTATTCTCCTTTTTACTGTAATCGGACTTGGGTTATTTGGACTCACGTATTGGCTGCTGAAACAAAGCTTCATCGCGCCAGCACAAGAAGACCGCCGAACACCAGCACAAAAAATCCTCGACCGATAACAGGAAGAGGGCGACACTACACCGTATCGCCAAGCGCTGCGATAATTTTTTCTTTCATCGCATCAAGCTCTGTGGCGGACATCTGTACCGCACGTGCCGAATCCATCTCCAGCTCGTGGTGAATGGGAATAAGATGAATATGCGCATGGGGCACTTCAAGGCCAACCACCTTCACGCCAATGCGTGATGCGCCGGTCGCTTTTTGTATTGCCGCAGCGACCTTCTTTGAAAAATGCATCATTTCATTGAGAAGCGCCTCATCTAAATCAAAAAAATAATCCACTTCTTGTTTTGGAATAATGAGGGTGTGGCCGGGCTGAGCCGGGCGGATATCAAGCAAAGCAAAACAATGCTCGTTCTGTGCAATGATTCTCCCTGGAATCTCCCCCTGTAATATTTTTGTGAAGACCGTTGCCATAGTGGTACACTAAGTATACCTATGGCAAAGCAACATCTCAACATTCGAGTACATGGAAAAGTGCAGGGAGTCTTCTTCCGCGACGCTGCAAAGCAGATCGCGCAGGAACTTGGCATTGCGGGATTCATACGCAATGAACCCGACGGAACGGTCTATATTGAGGCTGAAGGAAAAGAAGAACAGATGAAGCAGTTCATCGCGTGGGTGAATGAGGGTACGGATCGCGCGCATGTGGAACGCGTCGAACCGAAAGAAGGCGAAATCAAGGGGTTCAGCGAATTCGTTGTCGCATTTTATGAATAAGCGCCCGCACCGGACCGCACCGCAGGAAATGGTCACGCGCGGTGTTTTTTTGAGTGGCAATGAAATCCTACTCGTGCAACTTAAAGGCGAGCGATGGTACTTCCTTCCTGGGGGTGGCATCAAGAAAGAAGAAACAGGTGCCCAGGCACTGCGCCGGGAAATGCGCGAAGAGCTCGGGGTGCGCGCCACGTCCGTGCGCGCGATTGGCGCAGTGGAAAACCGTTTTGCGGAACGATATGAAGTGAATCTTCTTTATGCAGGCCGTCTGCCAAAGGGTGCTGGAACTTCGCAAGAAAATCATCTTGTCTTCTCGTGGCACCCAATTGCATCACTCCAAAAGGTGCGGCTCTTCCCCAAGCCACTCACCGGCGCTATTCTGAAATGGCACCGAGACCATTATCCATTTGTTCTCACCATCAATCATGGCACTTATTCGTAAAAATCTCACACCAATGAATCATAAAAAAAGCGCGGCCATCGGCATCAGTGTTGCTGTTGTGGTTATTCTTCTTGTGAGTTTCATTGTCGCGTCACGTGACAATGGAGAGGTAACCGAAAACATCAATACCAATACCGCCATCACAACAACCCCAGCGGATGACATTCAACCAACCTTTATACATCCCGTTACCGGAGAAGCGCTTCCGTCCCTCCCCAACGCTATCAGCACCATTGATGCGAACCCAGAAAGTTACGATGACAAAGAGATATGCCTTGAAGGTTTTTATCAGGGAAGCTTTGAATTCTCAGCTATTGGTCCGGACTTTCGTATTGCTGATAATGGGGATCGCATCATCAATAAACCGTGGGTGTGGGTGACGGGCGCTTCACTTGATGACGAACCAGGCGTTGATTGCACACTCACGGAATTCGGCCAGCAGACGTGTTTTGGCGAAGTGGCGGTATGCGGCACGCTTCATTATGCGCCTGAGGGAGAAGAAGGGTTCGGGCATGTGAATGCATACCAATATGAGATCAGCATAAAATAAAGAACCCAAAAATGAATGCCATCTCAATCACATACATACTTGATGATCACAACAGCTTCCAGTTTCTCGTTGATATTGATGGTAAGCAAAAGACACAACACCGCGTCACGGTTGATAAGCCCTACTATGACATGCTCACTGCGGGGCACATAAGCATGGAAAAGTTCATCGAAGCATCGTTCCGTTTTCTTTTGGAACGTGAGCCGAATACGGACATTCTGCGTTCCTTCAACCTTCGAGAGATTGAACACTACTTTCCGGAGTATCCGGATACCATCAAGGGACTCACTCCGTAAAATTTGTGACCACAAGAAACAACCGTGCCACTTTCACTCCACGCACCACTCTTTTTGGGCGTTTTCTTGCTCATAAGCCGGATGTATAGTATACTCTCCGGCACTCTTTTATTCTGCAATGAAACAAATTACCAAGCAAACGATCCGCCTCTATTGGCGGCACACAAAAAAACACCCGTGGTCCGGGTTTTTTGGGTATGCGGGTTTTGCGAGCGCGGTCATCATGGGACTCGTTGCTCCGCTCTATTACAAAAAATTCTTCGATATTTTAGGCGAGGGCTCGGGCCAGAATACGGATATTGCCGGTCGGCTTTTTCATACCATCGTTCTGATCCTGATCATTCACCTCATCCAGCAATCCCTTTTTCGTCTGGGTGGCTTCACCTATAATCGCTTCCAACCAAAAACGCTTGAAGGTCTTTCAAATGAAACCTTCACGCGCCTTCACGGGCATTCATACACCTTCTTTATCAATCGATTTGTGGGTTCATTGGTGCGTAAGGCGAATCGCGTCGTTGATTCATTTGAGAACATCCAAGACCGGCTGAACTTCGATCTCATTCCCCTTTTTCTCCGTATCATCGTCGTCATCGGTGTTTTGCTTATCTGGAAGCCAACCATCGGATTGCTCATGCTCGCGTGGACGATCGTGTTTCTCTCATTGAATTATTGGTTTGCCATATGGAAGATGAAATACGACGTGCGCGCGGCAGAGATCGATTCAGAAACCACGGCATATCTTGCAGACACCATCACGAACAACCAAAACGTGAAGCTTTTTTCTGCGTTACCGAGCGAGAAAAAGGGCTACGAAAAAAAGACAACGCAGCAACGGAAGATCCGTACGTTCATCTATGATCTTGGCCAGTGGTCAGACACGGTGCAAGGCTTGCTCATGGCTTTTCTTGAATTCGC
This sequence comes from Patescibacteria group bacterium, assembly GCA_041671225.1. Taxonomy (GTDB): domain Bacteria; phylum Patescibacteriota; class Patescibacteriia; order JBAZBY01; family JBAZBY01; genus JBAZBY01. The sequence goes on along the minus strand of JBAZBY010000001.1, from coordinate 391,794 downwards.
TGTTTTTTATCTCGCAGTTCAGCAATGGGAAAAAGGCGCGTTCACTATCGGCGACTTCGCGTTGATCCAATCATACTTATTGCTTGTCTTCGTCCATATCTGGCAATTCGGTCGCATGGTGCAACGCATGTACCAAGACTTTGCGCGCGCAGAAGAAATGGTGGAAATTCTTGAAACTCCATACGACGTGCAAGACGCGCCAAATGCACAACCGCTCATCGTCACCAACGGTGAGGTGCGCTTTGATCACGTGCGCTTTGCATACCACCAAACGCGCGACGTTATTAAGGACTTCTCGCTCACCGTGCGTCCGGGAGAAAAGATAGGACTCGTGGGACCCTCTGGCGCGGGCAAAACAACGATTGTCGGATTACTCTTCCGTTTCTTCAACGTGACGGACGGTGCTATTACCATTGACGGCAAGAACATCGCGCACGCGACGCAGGATTCACTCCGCAGTACTATGGCGTTTGTGCCGCAGGATCCTATTCTCTTTCACCGCACGCTCAAGGAGAATATTCGCTATGGCAAGCCAGAAGCAACAAATGAAGAAGTGCTCGCGGCCGCGCAGGCAGCGCATTGTGATGAGTTCATCTCCCAGCTTCCGGACGGCTATGAAACCTACGTCGGCGAACGCGGCATCAAACTTTCCGGAGGAGAGCGCCAGCGGGTTGCTATCGCCCGCGCGATTCTCAAGGATGCTCCTATTCTTGTGCTCGATGAAGCAACAAGCTCGCTCGATTCACATGTTGAAGCGCTTATCCAAGACGCACTCGCGCGGCTTATGGAAGGCAAGACCACCATCGTGATTGCGCATCGCCTTTCAACCATCAATAAAATGGATCGCATCATCGTTGTGGATCATGGCAGCATCAAAGAAGAAGGAACGCATGACGGGCTTCTCGCACAAAAAGACGGCCTGTACAAAAAACTTTGGGAACTCCAAGCCGGCGGGTTTATTGAATAGGTTGTAGAGGAGACTTTATAGACAATGCACACCGTTTTTCGTATCATACGAGTATAACAAGGAAGGATATGAAAAACGCGCCAATACCAGAAAATGAAAACGAGCGCCTTGCCGTGGTGCGCGCTTTGGAAATCTTGGATACGCCGCCTGATGAACGATTCGACAGGCTCACGCGCGAAGCAATCCAGCGCCTGCATGTGCCCATCTCGACCATCTCCATCATCGACAAAGACCGCGAATGGTTCAAATCCTGCATCGGGCTAGAGAGTTGGGAAGGTCCACGCTCTTCATCATTCTGCGGGCATGCATTGGTGTCAGACAAAAAAGTCTTCATCGTGGAGGATACAAAGAAGGATCCGACCTTTTCCGATAACCCGATGGTGACCGGACCGCCACACATCCGTTTTTATGCCGGTGTTGCACTGCATGATGAAAAACAGCATCTCCCGGTCGGCGTCTTTTGCGTGAAAGACACCAAGCCGCGCAACTTCTCTCTGGAAGAAACCGGAACGCTGCTGGAACTCGCAGACCGCGCGGAGCGGGAGCTGAACGCGCAGGGCTAGAATAAAACGTGTACGGGCGCACAGTGCTGCGCTAGTTTTTTGTATATAAAAAAGCAGCCCGGGGCGCTCGTGTATGCAATTGGAGGTCTTGCATGACAGAGCGCGCCCGGGTCTTAACCTGCTAGAGAGCCGCCTCGAGGTCCTTTCGGACCTTCTTGAGAGCGGAGCTGGGAACCTGAAAACGTGATCCCTTGATCACGCGGATCGCCGCGGCAATGGCCATCTTGTATCGATCCCGCTCGTCTAAGACATTCTCAAGGTATCCCTCAAGGGCCACCCCTTCAATCGAGATGCTGAACGACCCGGCCATCCAGTACTTCTCGAGGTTGTGGCGAACCCAATTGAGAGCTCCACGTGCGTCCGACCATTTTTCAACGCTGAATGTGATGCCGCCCCACCCTTTTTGGGGAAGCATCGCCGCGACCACTTCCACATAGGGTCGCAGATGGCATTCGACGTGGCCTATCAGTTCTGGGTAGTAAACCTCCGTTGGGATTATCCAAGAAATACTGACGTGCATCATCCACCTCCGAGAGGTTGTGCCGCGTTTCTCTATCGGTACGCGACCACCGTCCGCTGCATAACTCCGCGTTGGAGCGTCAGTAGCAGATAAAGCACGCGTGTATACGCATGCCATATCCGCTACCAACGAATAATAAAGAACATGCTACCAGAATAACCACTTATTAAAGCACAAATACTAATTTTGTCAAGTATCCATAACTGCTATACTCCCTCTATATGAAACGATGGTGTACAAAATGCCTCATTATTCTTGGCCTCATTTTTGTTGTATGGGGCGCGTGGTGGATATGGGAAAATAATCTCAAAACCGAGGAAACACCCCCCATAACCGAAACCACGCTGGCACCGTGTATCAAAACCGGCTGCAGTGGGCAAGTCTGTAGTGATGAGGAAATCATCACCGACTGTGTGTACAAACAGGAATATGCCTGCTACCAAGACGCCACGTGCGAACGCCAGCCATCAGGCGAATGCGGCTGGACGCTGACACCGAACTTGATCCAATGCCTGGAGGCAACTGACGGCATAGTTGGAGAATAACAATTTATCATTGAGAACCCTGCCCTGCGTCTGCTGAAGGAGAGGTCGCGGTACTCTTGTTATCTCGCCCTTCTGTATACCACAAGATTGCCACACCTTCGCAGAATTAGGCTCGCAATGACATATCCGGTCCTGGCCTTGACGTCTGGGCGGGTTTATGATTAGGTTAGGTGCTTTTCAGGGTCTCGGAATACATCCGAATCCGGGAAAAGCCCTTCCCCAAACGCGGGGGAGGTTTACCGCAGAAGATCCTTGACAACTCGTGCAAGGACAAGAAAGAGGTGAACCCGTGAAACGGTTCCAACTACTCACCCTCGCCGCGCTCGTATGCGTGGCGTTGTTTGCTGGTTGCGGCACCGATTCGGTGCTTGCGCCGACGAACGACGACACCGCGAGCCAGGCTGCAACCCAGCCGATCACGCTGGCGCCGCAGCCTATGGATCACAACATCACCGGCCTGAATACCACGATGTCAACGGACGCTCCTGTGGACTCGCTCTTCCTGGGCCCCAACCCTCCGCCCCCTCCGCCCCCTCCGCCTGCGGAGCCGACGACGTGGGGAGGCATCAAGGCCAAGGACTGGAAGAAGGTCACCCGTTAACAACCCCACGCAACGCGTGAGAAAGGACAACGCCATGAAACGCGTTAGCCTGATGGCGGCCCTGTTCCTCGTCACGATGGGGGCAGGCTCACCCGAAATGTCGCGGCCGATCTCTGGCCCGGCACCGATGTTCGCTGTCATGGAACCGCTCGCTGCGGAGTCCATGAACGGAGGCATCGTCATCGCGCTATGCGCGGACAATACCGTCATGAACGGCAAGCAGGGCGACCTGTTCACCGTCACTATGCCGGCTGCGGGTGGCAGTGTGGATGAGAGTACGGGAGAAGACATGAGTGTACCGCATCCGGTGCAGCTCAAGCCGATCCTCATATTCTCGATCCCGCTCACCCAGGACTACAAGTCCGTCCGCGAAAACAAGAAGATCTCCATGAATGGCAACGGGTATGTTCTGCTCACCGGAGCAGACCACGCCCAGGTCACGGCACTGGCCAGTACGCTGATGCAGACCGCGTCCGCGTCGCCGGTTAAGGCGCCGCTTACCTCGCCGTTCCAGGAAGGACAGCCTGTCCGAACGCTTGCAATCACCGCCAATGGCGACCCTGTCATCACGACGATGCTCGACTTCGCGGTCGGCATCATCTGGGACACGGTCAACCAGACGGAGATCTGTGAGATTACGACGGGAGGGCAGTAGCCATGCGCGGGCGCATCCTGCTCGTGGCTCTGCTGGTGCTGCTCCTGCTTCCGCAGGCCAGCAGTGCCACAACCTACCACGACTACGGAAGTTCTTCGCAGTCTATGAACTGGACTATTGAGCGGAAGGTAGTGGTTACCATCTCGGGATTCTCCTCGAGCAACCTCTCCTCCCTCTGGGTCTACGTTCTACGGCCGCGTCTAGACTTTCCGGACGAGTGGGACAGCTTTTGTTCCGTGAGTTCGATCAACTACACCTACAGTCCGATCGCTGGCTACAGTGAGGACTTTTCCCAACAGTGGGAGCTGGTGGGATTTGATCTCCGGAACACGAGCTTCGTGTTTCCGCAGACGTTCGAGATCCGCTGGACGGCACGTGGAACGCGTGGACAGACGCTCAACGGTGTGGATGATGACTACATCCCTGAACCGGGTGCGTACTACACGTCCTACACGACCAGTATCCCAGAGATCCCAGATCTCACGGCGTTCGCGGTACATGCACGCGATAATCCGCTCACCAACATGGTGACGGGATACGTGGGCGTTGAGCAGCGCGGTATGGCAAAGGTGCGGACGTATGGCGGCAACTGCACGTCAATGTCCAAGGCGCTCTGCGCATACATGCGCTCCCTCAACATCCCCACGTGTTTCGTGTCGGGTATCAACGTCGCCGCGACGATCCAACTACCGGTGGGCACTGGTACCATCACCCGCACCTTCGACAACGGGGGTGGCACGGTGGGGCACTGTGAAACCGGCATCTGGAACAACTGGGAAGGAACCTGGATGTCATCCGACCCGGCCAACGCAACGGCCTCCGGAATGGCGCACTTACAGTTCCTGCCGATCAGCTACGTGGAAGAACCCAGTATGGCGACGAACTTCGTGTACTTGTACGGCACGGACGCGGAGAGGGTGTTCATGAGCATCTCCTCGACGTTCGAGGACGTCTCGTCGTCCGCGGAGAACCAGTCGTATACATGGAGTGCGCAGCGAACCAGTGGTGAGTTCACGGGCCAGGTAGTCTACGCGCAGAAGCCCGCGTCCTCATTCAAGGGCGGTCTGCTCTTCGAGCCTGGCGGCGACGTCACCGGCGTCGGCGACGATCCGCCCGGGGTTCCCACACCCCTCGCTGTCTTCCCTGCCAGCCAACGTCCGGTCCGTCCGGGTGAACAGCTGTTTGTGGAAGTCGGCGCGCCACCAGAGGGAGTCGAAGCAAGTCTACGGATGTTCGACGTCCGTGGTCGGATGGTGCCGGACTTCGGATTCGAAGGACGGACGCTCTCCGGCTACAACGCCGAGAACATCCAAGTGCCTGATTCTCTCGGGTCCGGTGTCTACTTCCTCCTGCTGACCTTCAACGGCCGGCCGGCGGACAGAGACCGGATTGTGATTCTTCGGTAACTGCATCTCGTTCCTGCACCAGCGGTACCTGTCTGCGCAACGCGCGCGGATGGGGGGGAGGCCGCAATGTCTAGTAGAGTTCCTTGAGCCCGGTGTTGCATGGCGCGCACCGGGCTTTTTCCTTGTGGCTCATCATAGAGAATAATGAAAAAACTTGCTATCATACCCTGTGGCCACTCCATCACCTATACTTCATTACCCATTAACTTCTCCTCTATGCTCGGACGCGAATACGTCAAAACCATGATCCAGCTCGCCACGAGCGGGTTCGGTCTTGTTGCAGCGCTTGCGTGGAACAATGCCATCCAAGCGCTTTTTAAGCAGATCTTTGGCGAAGCGGGAAATATCATTTCACTCTTCGGCTACGCAGTGGTCATCACTGTCGTCATTGTCTTTGTTACCACGCGGCTCGCAAAGCTTGCAGAACGCGTAGAGAAGCAATCGCCGGACAAAAGCGCTAGCGGGAAAACAGCAGATAAAGGATAGCTGCTGCTTGCAGAAGGGCGAACGCAAACAGGCGGCCGTTCATTGTTTGTAAGAATTCCCCCCAGCGGGATGGATCCATGCTGCGCGCGTCGGCGTCCTGTGTTGCTGCGCGAATTTCTTTATCCTCCGGAAAACGCTCTTCAACCTGCCGCGCAAAACTCTCACCGCCAAAGAGGGAAACGATCCAAAGAATGACAGCAAGAGGTGCAAGTCCATACCATGCAGCCGGCGGAAAAACGAGAAGCGAAAGAAGAGCAAGAGCTTCTGTGAGGTTGAGCGTACGGAGCACTCGCTCTTGTGCTTTTTGGTACTGCTGAAACTGCTTCCAGCGACTTATCTTTTGATAGCCTTGTTCCCCGGCAGAGTCGGATTCCGCTTCGCGGGGTTCTTTTTTTTCCATGGTTTCAATTGAAATGCTGACGGGCAAAAAGTATTAAGGGAGCACGCGTCGCATGCAGGGCGCTGCGCCTTGCACACCGCGCGGCCATGCCACACCAGATAATGCGGAAACATGCGCCAGTCCTTCTCAGGAACAATGTTCATGAGATCACGCTCTATCTGCACGGCATTTTTCTTCTTTGAAAGTCCCAAGCGATGCGCGAGTCGCGTGACGTGCGTATCCACGACCACTCCTTTCACTGTACCAGTAAGTTCGCCATAAATCACATTTGCACTTTTGCGTGCAATCCCCCGCAGTGTCAATAATGCATCAAAATCCAGCGGTACACGGTTATCATACGTATCGCACACGCGCAACGCTGTTTCGCGAACCGCGCGAGCTTTCATGTGATAAAACCCGAGTGGCCGTACCATCTGCTCAAGCTGCTTTTGCGTGAGCGCTGCAAAATCCCTTGCGGTTTTGTACGTCTTGTAGTGCGGAGCCATTACCTCGTTCACCTTTTTGTCTGTTGCCTGTGCAGAAAGGATAACAGAAACGACGAGTTGGAATGGCGTATGCCGATCGAGTGTTACATGAACCTCTGGGTATTCTTTTGCAAGGCGGCGAGTAACGAGTGCAGTGAGTTTCTTTTTATCCATAGACATATGATACCAAAAAACCACCACGAATGGTGATATTTTGGTGCCGCGGAACATCCGCCTTCGCCCGGAGGCTACGGCGGATTATCAGAGACAGTTGTCATATTGTGAGCACACCAAACAGCCCACCACATATGTGATGGACTCTCTGGTGCCGCGGGACAGAATCGAACTGTCGACGCCGGGCTCTTCAGGCCCGCGCTCTACCACTGAGCTACCGCGGCGCGTCGTTTCGCGCTACAGCTTCCATGAGCTCATAATCTCGCTCACTTCAGCTTTCGCGCGAATCCTCGCTCTACCCCACAAACGTGTGCTCGGGCTCGCTTCACGCTGCTCACTCGCTACACTCGTGAGCAGCTACTCGCCCTGCGCACCCCGTTTGCGGGGACCCCTTAAAGTCTTATACATCATCGACCGATGGTGGGCGATCCAGGACTCGAACCTGGGACCTCAGCATTATCAGTGCTGCGCTCTAACCACCTGAGCTAATCGCCCAAATATTCTGCTGACTGACTGAAAAAGGCATCGTTCCGATGCAGAACAGCGGAAATGTACCAGAAAGCCACGTGTGGCGCAAGCGCTGATCGCTTGAACCACAGCAATAGGATTACATCCGTCAGAATATGGGATCCTCCTTTTTTATAAAAAAAATTCCCGATGTGATACGGGAAGGTGAGTGGGGACGGACAGCAGACGCAGGATGCGCTGTTGTCCGTCCCTCGTAAGAGCGGCGGAAGGTGCGAATGGCGGCACAGTCTCAGAGGGGATGGCTCAAAACACGTACCAGACAAACCAGGAGATGCCCTCATAGCTGGCCCAGAGTGTGGCCAAGGCGGAGATGATGTAGAAAGCAAGGTCGGAGTTATGTCTCGCCTTACTCGTGAGTATGTTCCCCTTCATCTCGTAGGGGAGTACGGACGTCCAAAGGGACAAAGAGGGCTTGAATCCCTCTGCTTCCTTCAGGCTAGTGATAACCTCCTGTGTCTGGTCGCGGGTGTACTCGAGGATGTCGAACTTCTCGGCGAGCGAGAAGAGCGCCCGCAGCATGAGAAGGAAAGCAGCGACCCCGAGGAGGCCCCAGGCGTCGTTCGCAGTCTGGCACTTTACCAGAGCGAACCAGCCCAGAAGGCAGGAGAGGATCCCCTGCCAATCGAACATGCGAACCTCGGCCCGCATGATGGTGATGTAGGTGAGGTTCACACGGAGTAATTCACGAATCTGCAGGATGTTCATCGTTCTTTCCTTTCCCAGCGCTCTTTAGAAGAGGCCGGCGATGAAGGGTGACTTCTCAACCCACGGCCGAACGAGGGGTTCGACCATGGAGAACGCGGGGGGCAGTGTGTTGAGGATGGTGATCCCAGCAACACACACCACGAGAGAAACATGCGCAGTGGCCGAGAGAAGATGGAAGCCGCGCAAGCTGAAGCGTCCGGACTCACAGATGAGTCTCCACATCTCGCGAGGGCCGAACATTGTGAAGAAAAATCCTTCCTTGCGAACCGCGAACCAGAACTGGTCCACGGTGAGGGTAAGTGCCAAAACGGCGGCGAGACACGCCCAGATGGGCATGTTCGACGCGGTGAGACCGATTGAACCGAAGGCGAGTGAGAGCGACAAAAACCGCATCCAGTACAACATGGTCTTTTACCTCCCATGTTTTTGAGTTTTCAAGGTCCAAACCACGTTCATGCCCACAAGACGCTCTTGTAGCCGAACATTATAGTATACCATATGTAGTCAAAAAAGTCAATATACACAAAATAACCCCATATAATAAATGAGGGAGGCCTGGCAATGCCGGACCTCCCCAAGAACTTTTCCCTCCCGCTTAGCGGTTTCCCCTCAGTCGGCGCAAGCGCCGCTCGATGAAGAGCTTTGGATCGATGAGATCCTGCCTGCCGACGCAAGAAATGAGCGGCTTCTTCGGCGTGAGACCGAGCTTGCTCCCGCCGCCCGGGGAGGTGACGTTGTGCGTGACACGCACCTTGCCCTTGGGGCTCCGGCGGACATGCCGCTTCCCGCTGATGAGAATACCACCGATCGAGGTGCGCATGGTCCATACCACGTAGCTCTTCGTCTTCCAACGGGGCATGTTGTCGATGATCCACGCGACATGCTCAGCGAGATTGCAGGAATTGCCACGACCCATCCTCTTGCTCAGAAGAAGGAGAAACCCATGGCCCTTCCCGCCTTCGCTGCGAACCTCGACGACAACTTCCCCATCCTCACACAGCTTCTTCATGTGCCCCTCCTTCCTCCACGTGCCTTCAGGCGGCCGCGGGGTAGAACGTGTGCCTGCAGCGCTGGCCCTTGCCGAAGTCCGACATGCCACACCCGAGGCACGTGCCGTCCGGACAGTCCAGTGCGTGGATCCGCCAGGAAACCCTGGAACCCGGAGTCAGGATATCCCCAAACCGCTCCTCAACCGAACGCTGCGCCGCGAGCGCAAGCTCCGCAACAGTACGCGGACCCTCCACCTCGATCGAGCGCAGGCATGAAAGCCCAGAAGCTTCCATGTGGAGATTCAGCAGAGTAACCAACATGCACCTCCTGTGTGTCTATCCCGACGAGCAGAACGCGTGCGAGAACCCCTTGCACGCGCATCAGTGAACCTGCAAACGAGTCGCGCTGCGACATCATGTCCGCGGGGGCATGATATCCTGGCTGTAAATGAGCGTCTCAACGCGAACGGAAAAATCGCGCGTCGGCCTTCCCTTGCGGACAGGCGCGCGTACGATCCCGCGGGCAACATCCTTCGCTGCTTTCTTCCCTGTGAGAAGAAAAACTGTCCAGCGCACCGGCATAAACGGATAACGCCGGAAGTGCCGCGCGGCATGAGCCTGTGCAATATCAACGGCCTTGTGCAACGATGACGCGGGAAGCTCCCTCCAGGCAAGAGCATCCTCACGTCTCCAGATAAGGAGCTGAAAGCTTCGGCGAGGCGTACGTTTCGCTGGCACTGTCTTCTCCCTTCTGTGATGCGTGCATGAGCGTGGTGGAATGTGCGACCCTTCGAATGGTGATACGGTATCTGCTTCGGGTTGTACTGTCAAGAAAAAAGGATATGAGAAAACCCGCACCACTCCTCCAGGGTGGTACGGGCTACTTACGAAGGATCCAGACGCCGAAGTTCCATGAGAGGCACCTCGGTGCATGCGGTTGAAAAACACGGATATACTCCGCACTGAACCGCTCCTGCACCCAGGCATTCGAGCGCTCGAGGATCTCTCGACGGTTGTTGGGGTCATTGAAGCGATAGCCGGACTTGCGTGAAGAACCCTCACTCAGCCATTGATCGGTACACTCCCGATCGATGAAGCCAAGCAGAGCCTGAATGATCGCGAAGCCGTCCGGTTTCAATACACGAAGCAGTTCCGCAAACTGCGCTTCGCATTCCTCAGCGGTCCAAACAAGGCACGGCGGTGCACCACGGCTGAATACGAGATCGAAGGTCGCTTCAGAAAATGGGAGCGCCGAGGCCTCAGCAAGCACCCTTCCAGGAAGGCGCCGGCCGATAGAGAGATTCAGCCACCGATGGTCGAGTGAGATCACGGTGCTAGGAATACCAGCATCGCGAACTGCACGAGCACGCCACGGCATTCCGCAGCCAAGATCCAGAACCGTTTTGCCATCATAAAGGGCGCGTTCTGCACGATTGCCGAGAAGAAACTCCCGGTAGGCGTGCCTATTGTCATGATAGCTAGCGGTTTTAATCGCTATGCGTTCCTCGTCGTTCATCACGCACTCCTTTCCGGGTTTGGGTTATAGGTGTGAAGGAACGTGCAAGGCTACTACAAAAAAAGTGTTGTGTCAAGGATAAACAAAAAATCCCCAGCGGGGGAGGGTGGGCGGGGACGGGCAGCAGATGCGTGATGCATTGTTGTCCGTCCCCGAAGAAATAATGGAGGCGCGGTGGGAGCGAGGCGAGCCTTGCTCGCTAGCGAAAGAACGTTCTGCACTCGTAGTACGGCCAGATCCACGCCCTGCGAGTGTTCTTCTCCCACGTCCAAGGCACTGAATTCAGGAACAGACCCTGTGCATCGCTCAGATATCCGATCAACCAGTACGTGGCGACCCCGCCAGTAAACGCGACCGCCCAGTGACGGGTCAACCCGTAGCCGATAAAGGCGATGAGCGCGACGAGAAGAAATTCCGCGCAATACATGGCGACAAGGAGCAGCGTATTCTGGACACGTGCCCAGATATCGCTCAGTAGCATGGTCATGTGTACCTCCAGGAAATGAGACCATCCATAGTATAACAAAAATCCCTCTTGCGAGGGATTCTCGATATTGAGAAGTAAAACCGTAATCCGCCTTCACCCTTTGGGCTTCGGCGAGGCGAGACGAGGTACAAATTATATACACGAAAAATCCTGCTCTCGCAGGACAATCGTCATTGAGAAGTAAAACCGTGACCCCGCGTCGTCCTTCGGCAACCTCAGGACTTTGCGGGGCGGGACGCTATGGTTACTTTCGATCAACAATAAAACCCTCTTACGAGGGCTTTATCTCATTGAAGAGTAAAACCGTGATAGGAAACAATTATTCCGTCGGACCATAGATTTGATTCGTGTCCTTCATAAATAAAATTTATGAATGCTGAAACGTTGTCAGTATCGTATGATACTGCACAACGCCCGACCTCCTAGGTCAGATGCTCCACTCACACCGCGTGAGCTGAAGCGTCCACAATCTCTTGCGAGACGTGAGACTCCCTAGAAAGGAGGTGATCCATCGACAGCTTCCGCTACCGATGCCTTGTTACGACTTAGCCCCTATCATCGGACCTACCTTAGAACCAAATAAATTTGGCGCTTCGGGTATTTCCGACTCTCTTGGCTTGACGGGCGGTGTGTACAAAGCCCGAGAACGTATTCAACGCGCCGTGGCTGATACGCGTTTACTAGCGATTCCAACTTCATGGGGTCGAGTTGCAGACCCCAATCCGAACTGAGATCAGGTTTGATGGGATTCGCTCCACCTTACGGTTTGGCTATGCCCGTTGTCCTGACCATTGTAGCACGTGTGTCGCCCAAGGTATCAAAGGGACATGCTGACTTGACGTCGTCCCCTCCTTCCTCTGCCTTCAAGGCAGCGGTCTGAAGTGAATATGTAACACTTCATGGGGGTTGCGCTCGTTTCCGGACTTAACCGAACAGCTCACGCCACGAGCTGACGACAGCCATGCATCACCTGTCTAGCACCCTCGAAGGCTATCTTCGTTTCCAAAGATATGCAGCTAGATTTCAAACCTTGGTAAGGTTCCTCGCTTATTGTCGAATTAAACCACATGCTCCACCGCTTGTGCGGGCTCCCGTCAATTCCTTTGAGTTTTAGCCTTGCGGCCGTACTCCCCAGGCGGATCACTTAACGCGTTAGCTAACGATACTGGGAGGGTCGAGACTCCCAATACCTAGTGATCATCGTTTACGGCGTGGACTACTGGGGTATCTAATCCCATTCGCTACCCACGCTTTCGTTCTTTAGTGTCAGAAATGTTCCAGTATGCTGCTTTCGCCATTGGTGTTCCTACCGATATTAACGCATTTTACTACTACACCGGTAGTTCCGCATACCTCTCCCATTCTCAAGTCTTGCAGTTTCACGAGCGGTCCCACGGTTGAGCCGTGAGATTTAACCAGTGACACACAAAACCACCTTTGAACGCTTTACGCCCAATAAATCCGGATAACGCTCGGGGCCTTCGTATTACCGCTGCTGCTGGCACGAAGTTAGCAGCCCCTTATTCCTCAGGTACACTCAATTGCTTTGTTCCCTAAGAAAAGATGTTTACACTCCGAAGAGCGTCTTCCATCACGCGGCGTCGCTCCCTCAGACTTTCGTCCATTGGGGAATATTCTCGACTGCAGCCTCCCGTAGGAGTCTGGGCAGTGTCTCAGTCCCAGTGAGGCGGGTCGTGCTTTCACACCCGCTACTCGTCATAGCCTTGGTGAGCCATTACCTCACCAACAAGCTGATAAGCCATAGGTCCCTCTCAAAGTAGTAAACCGTTTCCCTACTGCTCCTGCGAGCAGTAGAGGTATCGGGAATTATCCTCAGTTTCCCAAGGTTGTTCCCGTCTTCGAGGTAGGTTACCAATGTGTTACGCACCCGTTTGCCACGGACACCGAAGTGCCCGTTCGACTTGCATGCCTAAAACACGCCGCCAGCGTTCATCCTGAGCCAGGATCAAACTCTCATTAATGTTTCGATTGTCCGTACTATCTCGCCATAGCTTCGCAAAGCGAAGCGAAGGCGGACCACGATGGACAATCTGGAATCGACGGAATAGTCGTTCCTATCACGATTTCACTTTTCAATGCACATATTTCTCTCTCGAGCTCAACGCGCGTGATCGTGTCTGCGCGTTTTCGAGCGAAGAAAAAACAGTAAGTCCCAATGATTACTTGATGAGGAATTACTGTCTTTTCTCCCCCGCAATGCGGGGATTAAGGTACGGAATGGTAGAGGTATGTTTGCCCGATAGTGGACTGGTCTCCTTACCGCCTGCCGTATCTCGCCCAAATGGGCGGACGCGCAGGTTTTTAATAGATTATCAACAGGGAGTAGTATACATTTTCGCCTGTGGGGTGTCAAGAAGAGGAGGTAGACAAAGTCCTCCGCTACCATACTGCTGATTTTTCTAAACAAAAACGATGGCCGGAACCCCCTAAAAGGTGGTTCCGGCCCGAACGTGAGATGTGCGTGCGGCTACTAGGTGCCGCTCGGGGGCGGGGCGCCGGCGTCGGCCGGAGCAGCGTCCTCATCCTCAGGGGGGATGGAGACCTGCATCCAGAGATCGGCAGCCACAGGGCTGACATGCACCAGCCGGCTCGGCGTTACCTGAATCCTCTCGTTGAAGGGTTCCAAGCGCTTCTGGAGCGTACTGACCGTTTGGTCAGCTATCTCCTCGAGCGTGGCCTTCGTTCCCTCCCGCACCAGGAGATGGCACGCAAACGTGCCCATCTTCTCCGGGGACTCCTCGAGCTTCGCGACATAAGACTCGAGGTTGGGGAGCCAAATGTCCCCAACGGGCACGTTGGTCGTAAAGCGCAACAACCGCAACATGGAATGAACCTCCGGCTCTTCTACTCACATTTCACTTTGACGCGTATGCCCGTGCGGCACCCCCAAAGCCATATGTGCAGTACAAAGAGCATCACAACCTATACCAAAATCGGCTCTTTGTCAAGAGCTTGTGTAAAATTATTAAGATCGGCTGACTTCTTATATCTTCTTCAGCGCGGCTTCAATAATCCCTAACTCATTTGCATCGCCCGGAACCATTTTGAGTTTCCAAGCATCTGCGACCGAAAATAATTCCATACCCTGACCTTCATGCTGTGTGAATGCCTCTACACCAACATTTGGCATTGGTGTAAGAAAAGATGGCCAGTAAAAAATCCGTAGTCCGGAATGGTGTGCGGATACAAACCGATATACGTGTATTCCGTTGGGGTAAATGCAAGCTCCTCCTGCATCTCGCGCAGCATCGCTTGTTCCGGTGTTTCTCCTTCTTCAATGCTCCCACCAAAGAATCCCCACTCCTCACCGACCTTGCTTCTGTCGCGCCTATCCTGCAACAAAATACGCTTGTCTGGCGTGTAAAAAATGCAGAGTGCCTTTTCTCCTAGATCCTTCATATGTATTTCTTTAGCCACTTTGCACTCTCCGCATACACGCGTTCTGCATTCCCCTCACGGTTAAACCCATGATCAGAGCGTGAAATAGTGATGAGCTTTTTTGGTCCCTTTGCTTCTTTGAGATATTGCCGCCCTCCCGCATCAAGCGCACCATTACTCGCCATGAGTAAAAGTAACGGCGTTGTAAGATCACTTGTCAAAGAATCCCAATCAAGATTCTCTGATTCCTCAACCATCTTCTTCCCGATCACGTAGTCATCTGAGCCACGAAGAAGATATGCGTTCAATTCTTTTACAAATCGAGTATGATACTGCGTAAGAAATGAAAGCTTATATGACGGATCCAGAAGAATAATTGCAAAAAATTTTGCTGTGTCGCTGAGAAGTATGGATGGACCGCTATAACTACTGCCAACCACTGCGATTCTTTTGACGCCTTGTTTCTTGAAGTATCTCACTGCTGTATCCAAATCCTCTGCGTTTATCTTCAGTGTCGTATGATGCAACTTCCGTTGTTCGCTCTTGCTCCCACATAACCGAATCGTAAACGTCGCATACCCCCTTGCGTTAAAATATCGCTCTGCATTGTAATACCGATGACTGTGCGTGCTCGAATGTAAACCATGCACAAGAATGATCAACGGCTTATTCAAATTCCCGCGCAACTTTCCGTAAATGCGCATCTTTGTTTTTGGGATTGGGATGGAGAGTTCACGTTCCATAGATGCAGTGTAGCATACTGATATAACACTGCGGGAACGTAAAACAAAACCAAGGGAAGCCAACCTTACTTCAATCCCGCATATCATCCAAGGATTGACAAGAGCCTCTTACTGCGCTATCATCTTCTGTTCACTATGGATGGGTGCTGTACGAAAACACCGAGCACAGGAGGCCGCCCCATGTCGTTCCTTGGATGCATCAGCTTCAGGGACTTCCTGAAGCAGTGTCGGTTGGCAGTGAGAGGAATAATCGGGGCATACATCATGGATCACATCGATCTGTAGCCTCGACAAAAAGTGAGTCAAATGCAACCCGGGGTCGTCAGAGAAACGGCCCCCCCTCTTTTTTGTTGAAACTCTAGTACTTCACGCTTCCGCATAGACTCCCAAAAATGACCTTGTTGGTCTTGGGGGTGGGAATTGTGACTTCTTTTTCCATAAAGCTATGCGTTATGCTTCGAGGCTCGTCCCGGCAAAGCCCGGAACTCGCACCTCAGCATGACAGGCGTTTGTCACCCTGAGGCGCCCGCGAAGCGGGCCTCGAAGGGTCGCGTTCCATTATCTACTGCCCTTCTTCATCATATAAATCTCAAGCACACTCCTCTTGTCGTGCGTACCAGGATCAATGCCGACCGCGCGCAACTGTTCCTCTGCTTCGTGCTGCTTCTCTGCGGAGAATTTCACTTCAAGGAACGTACCCGCTTCCGGTGTGGAATCAAGATCCAAACGAAGCACGTCGCCGATGTTCGTCCGTCGTGTCTTGTGGAACGTCACGATCTTCTTGCACCCGATGTTCGTAAGGATCGCATCTACCTGTACTGCATCGTCAACCGCGCATTCAAAGTGTTGCCATTCGCCATTCGCATCGTTGCGTATCTTCATATCAACTGCTGCTTTGCCCTGCGACACCTTCAATCGGAGCACGGTGAATGCACCCCCTGCTTTCGGGAGTTCATAATATGTATACTCGTGCGCAACGGGATCGGTTAAGGTAATCCCCTTGTCTTGAAGGCGTTGCTCAAGCACCACAACATCTTCTATGGGGAACTTATATTGGATCTTCTTTTCCATGGCCATAAATTTGCTTACTATTATGTTGCATGCTTACGTTCCATATGGCTACTGTATCACACGCGATGCATCCACGCATGCATCATGCGGGTGAGTTGCTTCTCTTTCTTGTGGTAGCTGTGATCAGCACCTTGCAGCACCATAAACGTAAAATGCTTCTTTCCCCTCACAGCATCTTTTAACAATTCCACAACGCGCGGAACATCACCATAGCAATATTCATCCTCACTGCCATACAGCACCAGGCTCGGCTTGGTGATCTTTTTGAGCAGGTGGAACAGGGGCTTTCTGGACTTTGGCTCGCCACGCATCGCCTCGCGGAATGGGAAGCAGTTATATAACCCGTCCGGATTCGCCATGTCATACAATGCCTGCCACGTCATGTACTTTGGCACGCCAGTGGTGAACGGAACCACTTCATCGCCGTGTCCTGCTTTCACCTTCTTTTTTACTTCGTCCAATAATTTGTAAAACTTCCGCTTGCCAAGATCAGTATAGAGCAGGCCAGTGTCATCCCCGCCGCCGAGCAGTATATAGCCGGTCACGCGATTCCGCGGGCTCTTTGCCCTCGGCCGTAGGCCTATGGACGAGGCATGGTACACGCAGATCTTGTTCGCACCGGTGGAAGCGCCAGCAAGAAAAATACGCGTATATCCAAGCGAGCGCGCATAGGCGACTGCACCATCAATATCCAACACTGCATCCTTAATGAGCTCCAATCCGCTTCCATAGTAAACTCTTTTTGTCTTGTTTCCGATGCGTTGCTTATGCGGCTGGATGAGCCCTGCGCCCCGGTTGTTGAATGGTAAAAATGCCACACCACGTTCTGCAAATGCCGCACCCATCGTATTCGTGCGATCCGTCGCATAGAACACTGACCCGCCGCCGGTTCCATGTAATGAAATCACCACTGTGCTCGTCTTTTGCTTTGGCAGGTACAGCAGACCGGAAAGCTTAATGCCATCCGATGCGTGGAATTCTATGAGATGTGTGGCAATGCCCTTGTTGCGAATAGGAATCATACTACCGATGCTGCACATACTTACTTGGTACGTGACACGGCGCACCAGGATTCTTTTCCAAATAATGCTGATGATATTCCTCTGCGCGGTAAAACACGGGCGCTTTGGTGATGGCCGTGGCAATGGGTTTGTCATGCTTCCCTGATTGCTCCAGCACTGTTTTGGCTTTTTCTGCCGCAGCCTTCTGTGTATCATCCGCATAAAAGATCTCCGTGCGGTACTGATCGCCCACATCCTGTCCCTGGCGGTTCACGTGCGTGGGATTGTGAATGTCAAAAAAGACGCGCAGGAGTTCCTCGTATGATATGTTCTCCGGGTCATACGTCACCTTCACCGTCTCTGCATGGCCCGTGGTATGCGAGCAGACATCTTCATAACTCGGGTTCTCCGTATGCCCACCTATATATCCGGATTCTGCATCAACAACACCAGGTAAGTGACGGAAGGCTTCCTCTATCCCCCAAAAACATCCTCCTGCAAAGTAAGCGATCTGCGCATTCATCATTTCTTTGATGCTGAATGTGCCATCATAAGTGAAGTTATGATAAGTCCAAGGCCAAGAACTGGAGCAATAAAACCAAAGAGCGACCACTGCACTCCTCCAATCTGTGCAAAAAATCCCGGACCATTGATAGCCCAAATGTAACGGTCATCGTCTGCTACCAGCCATAGAAGAAATAACCCAAAGGTGAGAAGTAAGAGACCGCCAGCAAATGCGAGGAGGGTACCAAGGGTGAAGTGAAATTGCGATTTCATTGCGTTTTCTTTTTCCATGCGATGTTGTTCTCCTTCCCCTTGCCGTACTTCTTCAAAATCTTTTCTTGCACCATGGCAAATCCTTCTTCCAAGTCCACGCCAAACTGATTTGCCACGCGGCACACGCCAAACAGCAAATCAGCAATCTCTTCGGTGAAAAGGTCTTTGTTCTGACGCACAAAATCCTCGCGCTCCTGCTCGCTCTTATAGCGGATGTGCTGAGAAATTTCCACCAGCTCCTCGTGGAGGTGATCCAGTTTGTCTATATTCGGCTTGTCTTCCCAGCCGTTCCGCTCGGCAAAGGCCTTCACCGCTGCTTGGGCTTGTTTGAGGGTTAAATCCTTTTCTTCGCTCATATGTGTAGTGTATCACGATTTCTTTGGCACCGTAGAAACCTTCCAAAGCTGCTCAAACAGTGCGCGGAATGATTTCACAATGCTCGCATCCGTGATCACCAACAGATACCGACCGTCAATGGAATACAACCCGACGTTGTCCTCCCAGAGCTCGATGTCCGTGTGGTAATCAAAATCCGCAGGCGCGATGCGCATGCCGCGCTCGACGGGGTGCGGTTTTGCTGCATACGCGCGGTCTTCTTTTGTTGGCGTGAGGATCTCGCGGTACTTCGTGAACCGTCCTGCGGTGATGAGCTTGTCCGTACCGTCGGTCACAACAGGATACTGCGCCTCCAGCTTGGTAAGACTGGTTATGAAGGCGACTTCCTTTGCGCGGAAGAGTTCCGTGTCCCATACGCGCGCAATGTCGTCCGACTGGTCAAAATACCGGATCTGCGGCTTTTTGCCGCCTTTGTTCTCCAGGGCCTTGAGCAACGGAAGGATCTCCTTTGCCTTACGCTCCTGTTCCTCCATGAGGCGCACCAGCGTTGTGGGAGACTCCGGCACATAAACCGACTTCTTCCCTTGGAATGCCAACCCGGCAAGTTTCTTCCTGCGCAGTGATTCCAGATCCAAATATACGGTTGGCCGCTTGAGCCCGGTCCTGGTGGACAATTTCAGAGGCGTTGCTTGCCCCATTTCCAATAATGCGAGGTATATCTGTGCCTCGCGGGGAGTGAGGTTGAGTTCGGTCAATGCTTCCTGAATATCCATATATGCAGTGTACGCCGAAAGAGGAAAAGTGTCAAGAATTGTAGCAGAATATTCTAGGATTCAACAATATTCAATATATTGTAGTATTTTCGTACTTAGTATGGATTTCCTATTGTCAGGTATATTGACAACTTGTTCTATTTATGGTAGGATACCCAGTTAGGCTAAAAGACCAAAGAGACCTAACACTGCAAAAACCGCTCTGTCACAAGTCAAAACCGGCGCCTAGCGCCAGATAAGGAGTGCATCATGCTACCTTTTCCGAAAGTTGGAGAAGTGTTCGTTCTTGATGGATGGGATGAGCTCGAAGGGAAAAAGGCCTTCCGGCTCGTGGACATCGGGTTCCTGATGTCCGTCCCTGCGGTGCGTGAAGCACTTGCAGGGTACGTCACGCCCGACTATCAGCAGGCGTGGCTGGAAGCATTCAGGTTGGCGTACAACCCCGGTGAAAAGGTATACGCATCGGTGAACATCCTGCGCCCGGAGCCAAGGGGCTTCTACTCCATTGAATGGAGCCCCGGGGGGAGTCCCTCCAACTATCGATGTCACCCACCCGACGTCACCCATATCGACGGCCTCTGGCTCGTCGAAGCAAATGACAGTCCTGTCGCTCCTGAGCCCTCCCTCTGACCCGCTCTTTCTCTCCGCTCTTCAAGTAGGAATGTTGCCCCCCGAACATTCCTACTCCCGCCAAAGTCTCTCACTTGTTGAGAGATTGTGGTGGGAAGTAAGCTGATCGTTCGTCGAAAACCTACACAGGCCTCTGGCCTGAGAAAGACAGGTCACCATGACCCGCACGTTCGCGCTTCTGCTCGTTCTCGTTTCTCTTGTGGCCCCCTCGTTCGCCAATGCCGAGGAAATCAACATCCTGCGTGTGGAACATGATGGCGAATACACCACCTGGCTGTTTCATGAGAAGGATGGATGGAACCTCAACGCCATCACTTCCACGGCTGGCTGGGCAGGGCTTGAAATCGGCCCCACCTTCGCGCTCGGCAACCTACTGGTGCAGCCCTTGGCCGCGGTGAACTACGTTGGCGGTGAAATCCAGACTTGGAGTGTCCTGCCAGAGGTATTTCTCATCTATACGGACAGCACGTGGGACTGCCAAAGCTGGAATCTCGCAGCGTTCAGCCCGGACGCCAAACCCACGTTCACCTACCGCACCTATGTAGTGATGAACGGCATCATCCCGATGGTCGGGATCGGCGCGCAGGTGGAAGGCATACTCCAGACCGGTACAGACACCCGCATGATCGGCGGAGTACTCTCGTACGCCACTTCCCGAGGAACGCTCTATAGCTTTCTCGGAAAAACGCGCGAAGGAAGCTCCTTCGCCCGGATCGCGCTCGTCGTTCCTTTATAGGGAGGTCAGCATGCGCTGCCCCCGCCCGCCCTAACCGGCCTCGTCTGATTCGTCAGACGAGGCCGCTTTTTTTTCATCCAAATCGTCCTCAATGAAATCCCATCAACTTGACGTATGATGTTATTTCCATGATTCTATAAGGAGATAGTAAATAAATATGTTTAAGAAAAAAATCAACCTCGAAAATTTCCAAACTCACGTACAGACGAACGTCTCTTTTACGTCATTCATGACCGCCGTAACGGTTTTTTTTACTGGCCTTCTTCTCACTTCCTTCCAGAATTTTGACCAAACGGTGCGGGTTCCTATCGCCTTTCTTATTGTGAGCATCTTCGGGTTCCTTTTTTCCACTCTCATATATACGAACGCCGCAATCGATATTTCCAATAATAGTGAAAAGGGATTCCAACGGAGCATGGTCACGGGAGATATCTTCAGTGAGTATTTTGGGGTCTATTTCCTTATCGTGGCGATCCCATTGGTCATCAATGTCATCACCGGCGACGTCTTCCTCCGCACAATGACGATCATCATCACACTAGCCGGACTGATGTTCTACCAATACGGCCATGTATCGATCATTGAGCGTCATTTTCGCAAAAAATACCAAGTGCTATCCCTCATCATCCTCTTATTAAGCGCAACTCTGTATATGGCGCAAATATTTGGATTTTTGTTCTCAGAAACATCAATAGTATTTATTCTTCTTCTAACGGCGATCGCGGTCAAAATTTCCCGGGATAGACACGGGGTTTGGTTCGAAAAATAGTTTTCCCGTATCATGGCAGGTTCTCATCAAAAACCTGCTTTTTTGTTTTCCCTTAAACTATTTCTCCGCCTTCTTCCCAAAAAATCTATGCACGAACGTATCCCAGTTGATCTTACTGACAAAGTATAGAACCACCACGACACCAACAAGGGACGCGACCTGCAGCCATATGCTCTCTTCCCCTGCCGCAACATCCTGCAAGCCCGTCCCCGCAGCACTCCCGGTTGCCGCAAAGATATATGTGAGCACAACCTTCCCAAGCGCCATGGGCCATATCGCGCGCCAAAATGGGTACTTGAGGAGCCCAAGCGGGATCAGAAAAATATCATCTGGAATTGGGGTACATCCGAGAAGGAAAAGAAAAAGGGCCACACGCCAATGTTTCTGCGCGATGAGTTCGCGGAGAAAAGCGAGATTTTTTTTCTTCTCATCATTCAGCAGCGCACGGCCGAACCGGCCAGTGAAGTAAGCGGTAATCTCCCCAAGTGCAGCGCCGAGCCCCGCAAAAATCCCGAGCGCCCAGGGGTTAAAACCGACGCTCCCCAAAAGGATGAGATATGCGGTGTATGGAAATGGGAAGATGATGGTGGAATTGGAAAGCCCGGCAACAAGAAACGCGCTCCAATATGCATATGCCGGGCTCCAATGTTCTGCGTTCGCAAAAAGATCTGCAATCCAAGAACGAAGTCCGGGCAAATTTCCCACAACGACTATATAAACAATAACAAGCCCAAGGCCGATAACGAGGCCAACTTCCCCTTTGCCAATCGTTTTCCCGAAGAGCTTCATGTGCGTTTCCGCTTTTGTTGCTTCCGCCACGCGGCGATCTTTGCATGGTCGCCGGAAAGCAATATCTCCGGCACCTTCTTCCCCTCAAATTCCTCCGGTCGCGTGTACTGCGGATATTCCAGCACACCTTCTTCACTGTGTGATTCATCCTTTGCGGAATCTTCATGCCCCAGCACTCCCGGAAGCAGACGCATGCTTGCTTCCACAACGGCCATGGCCGCGACTTCGCCGCCATTCAACACATATGGCCCGATGGAAACGCGGCCATCAACATAGTCCATCACCCGCGCATCCACGCCTTCATACCGGCCGCAGAGCAATACCAAGCGATCCAATTTGGAAAATTGCACTGCAGTCTTCTGTGTGAACTGCTCCCCGCCCGCGTCCATAAACAACACACGCGTTCCTTTGACGCCAATGGTCTTTGTACTGCCGACAACCTCGCGAAGCGCACGCACCAGCACATCCACCTTCATGAGCATGCCTGGCCCGCCGCTGTATGGACGGTCGTCCACGGTGCGGTGCTTGTCCTCTGTGAACAGACGCAGATCCCATACGCGGATGGAGATGAGCTTCTTCTTGAGCGCACGCGCCAAAATGCTTTCCTCAAGGAATTGGTCAAAGAAATCTGGGAAGATGGTGATGATATCGATCCTCATAATAAACAGTGTACCATAAACCAAAACCCCGCCCCTTGCGAGGCGGAGTTTAATTATTGCACTACTTGCCTGCCGAAGCCGCTGGGCGTAGGCGGGTTAGAGTTTGAGGTCGTCAACCACTGACTCCGGCGCTTCCATCTCCTGGCGCGGAGCGCTGGAACGGTCGTCGCGGCGGTCGTCTCTTCGATCATCTCTTCGGTCATCGCGGAATCCTTCGCGTCGCGGGGCTTTATCCTCTTTGCGATAGCCTTCCGGTTCGTAGATCTTGAGATTCACGCGTGCGTGATTCTTTGCGCCAACAACGCGGAGCAGTGTGCGGAGCGCTTTGGCGGTCTGGCCTGAACGGCCAATCACCTGACCCAGATCTTCTGGGTTTACCTTGAGTGTGATGAGCACTCCCATTTCATCGACTTTGCGTTCGCTAGAAACATCATCCGGGCGGTCAACGAGCGCCTTGACGACGTACTCGACGAACTGTTGGTCATCGTACTGTTCTGCCATAGCAGATTTTCTTTAAGATTCTGATTATGTAAGGTACTGCTGGATACTGGCCGACATATACTCCAGTCCCCGCAGGAACACTTCTACTATAAGAATGGGCGTGAGGCCTGTCAATTTATTCCTTTTTCTCTTCAGGCTTCTCTTCGATCTTTGCTTCAGCAGGCTCTTCTTTCTTCTCTTCTACTGCCGGCTTCTCTTTTATGGCTGCTGCAGGAGCCTCAGCTTCTTCGCCTTCTGTTTTCTTCTTCTTCGCATAACCGGTTGGTATTTTTTTGCCATCCATAATCTTCTGCTCAATAAGAAGATTATGCACCGTTAAGGAAGGCTGTGCACCCATAGAAAGCCAATACTTTAAACGGTCTTCTTTAAGCACAACCGTCTTCGGTTTGGTATGAGGGTCAAGATGCCCTAGTAACTCTATGTATCGCCCCTTTGTATCCCAGGAACGTTCGGAAACAATGATCCGGTACGTTGCATGGTTTTTCTTGCCGTGTCTGGCAAAGCGGATTCGCAACATATGTCGCAGTAATTCTTAGTATTTCGAGCGCGCTCCCATTTCAAGCGCATGGCGGAGTGTACCAGAGCAAGATTCCGTTGTCAATTCTTACTGAAACCCGTAGAATAAAGGCTATGGTACGTAAGGAAAAAATCGAATCTCAAGAGGGGGTCATCATCCAGACAGCGACCGACCTCCTGCGCCTCGCCGCACTCAACGCGGCATCAGATATTCATCTGGAACCGGAAGATAAAATTCTTCGAATTCGTCTTCGCGTTGATGGTGTCATGCGGGAGCTAGAAACACATGAAATCTCAATGCATTCTCCATTACTCTCACGCTTTAAGGTGATGGCTGGTCTTGATATTGCGGAAAGCCGCAAGCCGCAGGATGGCCGCTTTAATACCTCGCTTGATGGCAAGCAATACGACGTGCGCGTTTCAACGTTCCCTACCATCTATGGCGAGAACATGGTGCTCCGCCTGCTGGATAAATCACGCGTGCTCATGGGGCTTGAGTACCTCGGCTTTGCGCAGGATCAATTGGAAGAATGGGAAAAGCTTATCCATCAGCCATATGGCATTCTTTTTGTTTCTGGACCAAACGGTTCTGGTAAGACAACCTCACTCTACGCAACGCTCAATGCCATCAACAGCCCGGACAAAACCATCGTCACATTAGAAGACCCCGTAGAATACCAGCTCCCCATGATCCGCCAGACGCAAGCCGGTGGCGATATCTCATTTGCAAATGGCCTTCGCTCTCTGCTGCGACAGGATCCGGACATTATTCTTGTTGGTGAAATTCGCGATCGTGATACCGCAGAGATTGCCATCCGCGCAGCACTCACGGGCCACCTTGTGCTCACTACTATCCACACCAACGATGCCGTCGGTGCGATAACGCGGCTTGTTGATATGGGAATCGAACGGGTGCTCATCGCCTCCGCAACGATCGGCGTGATGGCACAACGGCTTGTGCGGGTACTGGATGATGAAACAAAAGAAAGCTATGACGCGCCTGATGAAATTGTGAAAGAGCTTGGTTTACCAGCGGGAAAACCAGTACAACTCTACCGTCCATCACCAGATGCGACACGCGCTGAAGGCGGCGGGTATAGCGGACGCAGCGGTCTTTTTGAACTCTTTAAAGTAGACAAAAATATCCGTAACATGATTATCGCGGGCAGTCCTGGGCAGGAAATGCTTCAATACGCAAAAGAAAAAGGCATGCTCACACTGCGCCAGGACGGTATTGCAAAGGCGATGGCTGGCATGACAAGTATCGAAGAAGTGCTCCGTGTGACAACGGGTATCGACGTACACTAAACACTCGTATGAAACGCAGTATCCCTGTTAAGCACTACCTCTTCCGTGATATTAATGCGGTGATCCAATTTTTGATCGCCTCGGATATTATTATCGTGGGCGCCGGCGGCCTGCTCGGGCCTATTTTTGCGCTGTTCATTGAAGATTTTATTGTAGGCGGTAACGCAGCAGTCGCTGGTATTGCTGCCGCAATCTACCTCCTCACAAAAAGCCTTGGTCAAATTCCGGTCGCAATGTTTATCGACAAAATTCGTGGCGAAAAGGATGATTTTTATGTGATGCTTACTTTTTCCATAATTACGGCACTCCTCCCACTCGCCTACCTCATGATCACCACACCACTGCATCTCTATATTGTGCAATTCTTCTATGGACTAGCCACTGCTATGACATTTCCTTCATACATGGCAATCTTTACCCGCCATATTGATACACATAAGGAAGGGACGGAGTGGGGTGTTTATTTTACCCTCACGGATCTCTCCAGTGCTGCTTTTTCCGCTATTGGCGGGTATATTGCCATTACTATTGGTTTTCCTGCGCTTATTATGATGACAACGGCACTTTCACTGATGGGCACACTCCTTCTTCTTCCCATAAAATCCTTTCTTCGATTCAAAAAATAAAAAACAAAAAGACCTCACAAACAGTCGCCTCTTTTGGAAATACATACCACCCGAATCAACATCTAGGTGGTGTTGATAACTAAAAATATAACGGGCTGGCGCATTTTTCGCGTATTTGCTAAGATTTCGTAGGAAAAACGTTCACTAATTAATTTTTATAGACGTATGGCAGGAATGACAAAAAGCCAACTCATGAATCATCTTTCGGAAAAGTCCGGAAAGAGCAAAAAAGAGGTTCAAGAGTTCATCGACATGCTCGTCGAAACCGCATATGCGGAAACAAAGGCAAATGGTGAATTCACCATCCCAGGATTGGGAAAAATGGTGAAGAAGAACCGCGCAGCTCGCATGGGTCGCAACCCAGCAACGGGTGAGCAGATTCAGATCCCAGCAAAAGTGGTTCTGAAATTCCGCTTGGCAAAGGCCGCGAAAGACGCTATCCTCTAAATAGTCCTACGGGACTTCTCCCCCGCCTTCGCCCTCACGGGCTTCGGACGGGGAATAGAGTTCTTTCAACTTCAAAAACCAAGGCCGCCCGCAAGGGCGGTTTTTGGTTTTTACTTGCTGCCTTGCGGAGAGTCCGCTAGGATGTTCTCACGACAGCATCCAGGATGCGTAGCCCACCCACCGAGCGCCCTCCTAACCGGCGCAACATGGGCGAGCTTGCCCTCTACCTGATGCCTGTCGAGGACCTGAGCGCTATGCCTACAATGCGCTCGGGTCCGCCTTTTTATTTGGACGCGTCCGGAATGTTTGCCTTTGGCGTTGACGCGACATCAATTTTTTTCAAAATCCAACGATACGCTAGTACAACAATAACAGCAATAACCAAATTAATAAGATTAAACGTCAACAGGGCAAAAACGGCAAAAATCCAAAGTACCACCTGCACCCATCGTTCAAGTTTCCATATACCCCAAAGTATCCACAAGACAATGAGAAAGCTTAGTGTAAAACTTCCGAGCGTGATAAGGCCGGCCACTGACGATGCTTCAAAAATCGTCGCGCTCGCGTTAATGGAATATACCAACGCAATAATAGAAAACACTATCCCTAGTACTTCAAAGCCGAGAATCGCATACCATGCCATTTTCGTCTTATTGTTAGCGAGAACAGCTTTTTGACGTGGCGTATATTCCATACAAAATCATTATTTTTAAGCGCTACCAGTATAACACACAAAAAATAGGGAGGCGGTACTACGCTGTCCCTTAAATAATATAATGACTCAATGCTATCGCCGGTTGCCCTGTGACGCAATAACCTTATCTACCTCTTCCATCTTCACGGAGAGGATCTTTGATACGCTGTCGTTCCCCATGGTTACGCCGTAGAGAATGTCTGCCTGCTCCATCGTCGCACGGTTATGCGTCACCGCAATGAACTGCGTCTTGCTCGCAAGATCCTTGAGAATGCGTGCAAAGCGCTGGGAGTTTGCTTCATCAAGCGCGGCATCCACTTCATCCAAAAAGACAAATGGTGAAGGGTTGGTTGCGATGATAGCTGAGAGTAACGCAATGGAGGTAAGCGCGCGCTCCCCACCAGAAAGCATATTGATGGTGGAAACACGCTTGCCAGGCGGAACTGCGCGAATGTCCACGCCGGTCACTACCTTTTCACCGCTTGGCTTCTTCTCGGGTAACACGTCGTCCTCACTTGCATCGTCATCTTCGTCGTCGTCCTCATCTGCATCATCACTCTCTTCGCGCGGCTCTTCCTTAATAAGCACAAGCTCAGCGCGACCTCCTTCAAACAGGCCTTTGAAATATTTACCAAACTCTTTATTAATCTTCTCAAAGCTGCGCATGAACTCGCGCTTGATGGTTATATCTAACTCTGCGATGGCTTTCTCTAAATCCGCAATAGCTTTAATGAGATCCTCTGTCTGTACAGAAAGTTTTTCAAAGCGTTCATTCGTCTCAGAATATTCTTCCTGCACGCCCTCATCAATACCCCCAATAAGCTCCAGTTGATGTTTGAGTCTTTCAATTTCACGCTCGCTCGCCGCAATGTCTACCTCTTTTGGCTCCTTTGCTTCAAATACTTCAGTGGTGCGTGCTTCGGGAAGTTCACCTCGCAGTTCACGTTCTAAATCTTCGCGATGTGCTTGAATCTTTGCCAATTCCACGCGCACCGCATTGAGTTTTTGTGTAATGTTGTTGAGTTCTTGCTGCTCATCGCGAAAACCCTTCTGCAGCCGAAAGAGCTCTTCGCGTTTTCCTTCTTCTTGTGTATTAAACTCGGCAATAGTCGTACGGAGCACCGTAAGGCGGGTGTTCAGTTCTGTGATTTTTTCTTCAATCTCAGAGAGTTCCTCACTCGTTGCATCGCCTGCTTCCTTTTTATCGCTGGTATCTGCTCGCTTCAACTCTTTTCGCACACGCTCAAGTTCCTCACGAATCCCGCTCATGAACTGTTCCTGCATGGATGATTCGCGCTCAATGCCTGCCTGCTCCTGCTCCTGCATAACAGATCGCTGCTCTAATTCTGCGCGACGCGTGAGCGTCTTCTGAATAGACTCGTGCAAGTCCAAAAAGGTGCGTGGGTCCGACGCCGTATAACGCACGAGCTTTTCTGCAAAGGCAGTGAGCTTCTTCTGCACAACGCTTGCATCCTTCAAGAGACTCTTTAATTTCTCAAGGGATTCAGTTTTTTCTGCTTCTTGCACAAACGCGGCATGGTCACCGGCAAGGCGCTCCGCTTCTTTCACAATCATCTCTGGAGCATCGAGCTGCTCCAATATATTCCTCATAGCATCAAATGCACTGGTTGCTTTGCTAAACGCATCGCGTACTCCGTTAAGTTCACGATCCGTTGATTTCTGCTCCTGTGCGAGCTTTGTTGCTTTGCCGCGAAGCTGCTCCTGCTGTTCCTCATAGCGCGTAAGGTCATTTTCCAATTCTTCCTTGCGCTTCTTAAGCCACACGACAGGCAAGTCTCCCTTGCTGATCGCATCCGCATCAAGACGCCCCTTGAGTTCTGCTGATTCGCGAAGGAGGCGATTCTTCTGCTCAAGCATGGCTGAATACTCCTGCTGCAATCTTTGAAAACGCTCCTCGCGTCCTTGTTCTTTTTCCAGTTGCTCAAGTGCTTTTTGTGTCTCATCGACCCGCTGCTTCACGCCGCCAAGTTCCTGCTCATGCGCATCACACTTCTGGGTAAAGGTACTTTCCTCCTGCTTAATAAGCCAATAACGGCGCGCGTAATATGCACTCTGAATATCATGTAGCTCACCTTCTACCTCTCCACGGCGCTCTAGGCGCCTCACCTGACGCGTGAGTGAGCGCAAATGCGGTTCAATCTCACCCATCAGCATTTCTGCCTTCCCAAGGTTTTCCCGCGTCTCATCAAGACGACGAATGGTTTGTTCTCGCTTCATCTGATACTGTCGCACGCCGGCTGCTTCATCAAAAAAATTCTTGCGCTCAGTGGGTGTGGCAACAAGAATCGCGTCAATCATCCCCTGACCAACAACTGAATACGATTTCTGTCCAAAGTGGGCCTTGGCAAAAAGCATGAGCATGTCCTGCAGCTTTGCCGTTTTTTTATTCAGAAGATACTCGCCCTCGCCAGAACGGTACACACGACGCGTGATGGTCACTTCGCTGTGATCAACGGGCATCTTGCCGTCGCTGTTGTTGATGGTCATGGAGACCTCCGCCATGCCAAGCTGGCTCTTGCGGTCTGAGCCAGAAAAAATAACATCCTCAGATCGTTTCCCGCGCAGAAGCTTCATGGACTGCTCACCGAGCACCCAACGGATAGCGTCTGAAACGTTTGATTTTCCAGAACCGTTAGGCCCCACAATAGCCGTAATGCCCGGGGTAAACGTCAATGTTACCGGGTCAGCGAAGGACTTGAAGCCGCGTAGTTCAAATTTCTCGAGATACATATCTATAGCGCATACGAAAACCCGCGCGTGAGCGGAAGCACGGGAAGGGTATCATGTTTTCAGCTTGTTGTGGAGGGCAACTTAAACAAGAACCACCCAAAGAAACATGCCGATCATTGTGATGGCAATCACCAGCTTCATGACGCTGCCTCCCATAAACCCAATGATATGAAAACGATCGCCGCGGATAGACCAGATCGTGTCATGTCCCGTAAAAAGTTGAAAGAGTACGGCACCCAGCAATGGGCCCATAAAAAACGCCCAGAGTTGACCAAACAGTGAACCAATAACCCCGCCAAGTACCGCGCCAATGACAGCATTCCCACTTGCCGTGAACTTTCGCACGCCCCATCGGGCTGAAATAAAATCAAGAAAAATGGTGATGAGCGCAAGGAACGAAATGAAGAGAATAAACTCATTTGTTACTTCCTCAAATCCAGAAATTGCCGCATAAAGAAGAATCCCCAGCCATATCAACGGGATGTTTGGAACCAAAGGAAAAAAGATGCCCACGAATCCAGCGGTAACGATGACGAGGGTAACCCAGAAGAGTAAAGGGTTTGCAAGCTCCATGGCTTTAGCTTACCAGCCTTTTTCCTTCAATGCACCCTCTGCAGCGGCAACCTGCGCTTCCTGTTTTGAAGTGCCGTGCCCTTTTGCGACAAGTTGTTCCCCAATATAGACACCAATAACAAAGGTGCGTTTATGGTCTGGGCCAGTTTCATCGAGCACGCGATACGCAGGCGTGGCGCCCATGCGTGCCTGCGCTTCTTCTTGGAGGCTCGATTTAGGATCGCGATAGAGCTTCTTATCGAGAATCTCATCCAGATGCTTCAGAATGGCTATGCTAATAAAATGCCTGCATGGTTCATAACCCTGATCCAAATACAACGCACCAATAACCGACTCAACGGTGTTGGCAAGAATGGACTGTCGCGCCTTGGAACTGCCGTCACGCGACTCGCCGCGAGAAAGAAGGAGAAATGGTTCCATATCCATCTCTTCTGCAACGCGAGCCAGCATGGTGGCATTCACCAGTGCCGCGCGCCAGTTCGTAAGCTCGCCTTCTGAGTTGTCATAATGATTATAAAGATACTCGGTCACAACCAGTTCAAGAACGGCATCACCCAAAAATTCGAGCCGTTCATTGTGGCCGAGGGCGAATGTTGGATTTTCGTTCAAATATGAACGATGAACAAAGGCCTGCGTGAGCAGGTCAGTATTCTTGAAGTGTGCGCCGATGCGCTCCTCAAGGGATGTATAGTCTTGTGGCATATATATGCCACGCTTGCAACGGATCAGTGCGAGTATTCACACGGATTCGTCGCGCGCGCGGAAAGTTTAATTATTCTTGCTTGGAAGGAGCTTGTGCAGGAACGCCCTCGGCATCTTCTTGCATGTCACGGAAAATGGCACCAAGAACGCCATTCACGAACTTACCTGATGATTCCCCGCCAAATGACTTGGCAAGTTCAATGGCTTCATTGATGGCAACCTTTGGAGGAATGTCAGCATTAAATTTGAGTTCAAACACTCCGATACGGAGGATATTACGATCAACAATCGTGATCTGATCCAACGGCCATTCCGGTGCGTATTTCGTGATGGTCGTATCGATATCCTTTTGATGTTCAAGAACGCCATCAATAAGACCAAGGGTGAACGGCGCGTCGGTAAAATCCGGTGCAAAATCATCCAGGTTGGCCTGGGTCATTGCTCTTGCGTCCTCGTGCTGACCACGGAAGTCCCATTCAAAGAGGGTCTGCATGGCAATGGTTCGCGCGAGGTGACGATTGGACATGGTGAAGCGTACGTTGGGTTATGACTCTTCGCCCGGTTTCTTGATGCGTTTTGCGCGCTTACTCACATCAACAACCTTACGGCCACGGTAATACCCGCAATTCGTACAAACGCGGTGTGGCGCCCGAGGCTGCTGGCAATGTGTGCACGCCACAAGCTGCACACGGCTAGCCCGAATATTATTGCGGCGGCGAGCTGTCCTTGATTTTGATTGTCGCTTTTTTGGAACACTCATAGCTTTTCAAATGCAACGGGCAGTGTACGGGAAAAGGCTTTGTTTTGCAAGGCCTAGCTTGCAGAACTCTCAGAAACGACCGCTTCCACAAAGGTCACGCTCGAAACTGAGTCTTTTGCTTCACTAAAACGCATAATACGCACGCCCTGTGTGGCACGACCCAGCACAGAAACGCTCTTCAGCGGCATACGGATGACCTGGCCTTTATCTGAGATGACGATGATATCCTCACCCGCTCGCTTTGCATTCACTGTAAAAGCAGAGGTGATAGAGCCTGTCTTCGTACTGACATTCGCCGCTTTAATACCAGAACCACCGCGACCCTGCACACGATACTGCGCGAGCGGCGTGCGCTTGCCGTATCCATTATCCATAATGACGAGCAGTTGTTCTCCTTGTTCTGTTTTTCCTCCAGCAATGATCGCCATGCCCGCAACAGATGCAGAATCTTTCAATCGAATGCCGCGTACTCCTGCAGCAGAGCGACCCATCACGCGGATTTGACCTTCTGGGAAGCGAATCGACTGACCATTCGTTGCGGCAAGAAGAATATGATCCTTCCCGCCTGACGGCTTCACCCATTTTAGATAATCGCCGTCTTTGAGTTTGATAGCGATGAGTCCGGAACGGCGTACATTCTTAAAATCTTCGAGCTTCACGCGTTTGATGGTCCCCTTGC
Organism: Patescibacteria group bacterium; assembly: GCA_041671225.1. Classification (GTDB taxonomy): domain Bacteria; phylum Patescibacteriota; class Patescibacteriia; order JBAZBY01; family JBAZBY01; genus JBAZBY01. The sequence continues at coordinate 359,548 of JBAZBY010000001.1, read as the reverse complement.
TGGTGACCATCACAAAAAATTGAATATCCTTTGCCTGCTCCATTTCTTCAAGCGAGAGGATCACCGTTACCTTTTCTTCTCCCGTAAGCTGGAGGAAGTTCACCAATGCTTGCCCCTTTGCCTGGCGCCCTGCCAATGGCACATCATATGCCTTGAGTTGGAATACACGACCGCGCGTGGTGAAGAAGAGCAAATCCGCATGCGTATTCGCGGCAAACATATGATCCACTTGGTCTTCCTCTTTTGTTGTAAGACCAATAACACCCTTACCGCCCCGGCCCTGTGACTTAAAGGTGTCCTCCGGCATGCGCTTGATATAACCATCGCGGGTAGTAATGATGACACACGGCTCGTTCGGGATCAGATCTTCTTGGGTGAACTTGCCAATAGGATTCACAAATACTTCCGTGCGGCGCTCGTCGCCGTGCTTCTCCTTTAACTCCTTCAGTTCATCTTTAATAACATTCAAGATCATCTTGCGTGATGCGAGGAGTGTTTCCAGTTCTTTGATAAGTATCTTCTTTTCTTTCAATTCATCTTCGATCTTCTTTCGCTCAAGGTTTGCGAGCTGTTGAAGGCGCATTTCAAGAATAGCAATGGTCTGCCGTTCAGAAAACTTGAACCGCTTCATCAGCGCCACCTTCGCAACCTCTTTATCCTTCGACGCCTTAATAAGCTTGATAACCGCGTCAATATTATCCAGTGCCTTCTTCAGACCTTCAAGAATGTGGGCGCGTTCTTTGGCCACGCCAAGATCATACGCCGTGCGCTTCCGAACAACATCCTCACGATGCTTAATATATTCCTCAAGAATCATCTTGAGGTTCAAAATACGCGGCTGAATGCCATCAACCAACGCGAGCATATTCACGTGGAATGTTTCTTGCAGCTGCGTGGTCTGATACAGACGATTCAAAACCTTCTTTGGATAACTATCCTTCTTCAAATCGATCACCACGTGAATGCCATTGCGGTCAGAGCCATCGCGAATGTCCCGAATACCCTCTAAGCGTTTCTCGCGAACCAAGTCAGCCATCTTCTCGATCAAACGAGACTTGTTCACCATGTATGGGATCTCGGAAATGATGATCTGGAACTGACCGTCCTTCTTCTCAACAATTTCAGCCTTCCCGCGGGTCACAATAGAACCCTTACCCGTGCCGTAAGCCTGTGCAATTTCTTTGCGGTCAAAGATAGCACCCCCCGTTGGGAAGTCCGGACCCTTCACAAATTCCATAAGATCCTCAACGGTCGCAGTTGGATGGTCAATAAGGTGTATTGTGCCATCCACTACTTCATTAAGGTTGTGCGGCGGGATATTCGTTGCCATACCAACGGCAATACCCGTGGAACCATTAAGCAGCAGGTTTGGAAGTTTTGCAGGGAAGACCGTCGGCTCTTTATGCGCGCCGTCATAGTTTGGCACAAAGGGAACGGTCTCTTTCTCAATATCAAAAAGGATCTCGTCTGCAATGCGTTGCAGTTTGGATTCTGTATACCGCATTGCGGCAGCGGTATCACCATCAATGGACCCAAAGTTTCCCTGGCCGTTCACCAATGGATAGCGCAGTGAAAAATCCTGTGCAAGACGCACAAGCGTGTCATATACCGCCGTATCACTGTGGGGATGATATTTACCAAGCACTTCTCCAACGACGGTCGCGGATTTTCGGAACTTTGCACCTGAACGCAGACCAAGAGACCACATTGCATAGAGCACGCGACGGTGCACTGGTTTCAAGCCGTCACGAACATCCGGAAGCGCGCGCGAAACAATGACAGACATGGCATAGTCCAAGTATGACTCCTGCATTTCTTCAACAATGCGTCGTGGCTCAATAACGCCAATGGCGCTATCTTTTGCCTTCGCAACCAGCTGCTGCTCTTCCTCCTGCTGAGGTTGTGGTGATTGCTTTGGTGCTGGCTTGCTGGATTTTTTTGCTAAAACTTTTTTCTTTGCCATATACTAATCGTTCAACGTGGGGATGTCAGGAAACACTTCCGCTTCCAAACGCTCTACTTCACTATTGGTTATTGTGTCTGCGTTTACCGTTATGTCTTTCAAATCTTCACCAACACCAGAAAAGACATTCTGAATCTGCGCGATAATGCCACTGAAGAAGCCGCCATCAGTACCGCTCTCTGAAAACGTACGCTGTACGCCGAGATACCAGAGACCAATAACGCCAAGAAATGCAACGGCAACAAAAATATAAAGTGTCTGCTTGCGCTGCTGTACTTTTATTTCGGTATACTGCGGTTCACGTGTTGGCGCTGTTTTTTGTGTGCGTACCTTTTTGGCTACTGGTTGCTTTGGAGCCACGCGGCGCCGCACTGGTCGCCCGGCTTTGCCAAGGCGAACCTCGCTATCCGCGGGTCGCTGAATGCCATCAATGCTTGCCATAAACATCCAAAAGAACGAGTTGCGCATCTTCTTGCGGCAAATCTTTTTTCTTAATACGTAACTTCTCCATGCGCTCTTCCTTTACCCCGATCTCCTTCAAGAAGGGCTGCACATCATCCAACTTCTCTTTGCTGCCTGCAATTTTATAATGGATGGGAAGAATAATGCGGGGTTCCATTTCACTCACAATGTCCGCAGCAAGTTTTGGCGTACAAACGGCATTGCCACCGACGGGAATGATCAGAACGTCTGCCTCATCTAAAAGTTCTTTCTGAACATCGGTCAGCGGTGCCTTCAAAAAACCAAGATGCGCAACGCGGAGATCCTCTGCTTGTACAAGAAAAATCATACCGCGCTTCCCGCTCACCATCTGTTCCGGTGTTGTTTCTACACTGTAGACAAAAACACCCTTGGATTCATATTCCCCTGGGTGATCAACGACAAAAGTCGTCTCAGCATTACCCCCTTTTGGCGCATCAGGATCGCCAATAAGAAGCAAATCCGTTGTGATGCGTGTTGGTTTGATTCCTGACGCACTATTCTGCGGATCGATAAAAACCGTGCCGGTTTCTGTTTGAATTTTTATTGCAGACTGGCCGTGCCAGGTGATGTACATACCGTGTAAAAATGGGGTATTCAAGCAACCACAAAGCCCCCGATTGCACTACGCATCGTACCATGTTACGCCCTGCTTTTCAAGCGCATTTACGCTGCCAATGGCAGGTCGTCATCAAGAGTATTTTCATCCTCATTCTCTCCGCCCACTCCTGGATTTGGAGCGTCTTCTGCAACTTCTTTCTGCACCTCAGAAGCAGACGCCAAAGGCGCATGCGCGTTTTTTGCCACCTCAGAAACAGATGTTGGGATGGATTGGTAATCTGTACTTGTCGTCCTTGCTTCTTTATGAAAATCAACAATTTCGTTGTCGTTGTCATTAATAGAGGTTACGCCGCCGCCCTTCTTGCCAAAGCGTGCATAGATAGCATCTCTTGTATTATCATACAAACGCATGCGCCGCCGCAACGCGAGTGTGTTTTCTTTTTGTGCGATGTCTGCTTTTGAAGGTCCTTTTGGCGTGAGTTCATTAACGCGCATCTTTCTGAGTGATGAAAGCGTCGCTTTTGGTTTTTTAAAAGTCTCCTCCCTCGCCTCAAGGGACATGCGTACTTTCATTTTTGCTTGTTCTTGCTCTGCGGCACTGTGTAATTCCGCTGCTTCACTTTGTAGCTTCTCTGCTTCACGTAGCTTCCTTGCTGCCATCGTAGGGGCTTCCATCTGTTGTGCCTCTTGCTCTATGTGTGCGGCTTGTTGCTCAAGCTTCTTTGCCTGAAAAAGATCTTTCTTTGCACGGGAAGCTACGGCTGTCTTTTGCGAATTCCGCACGGTCTCCCCGATCACTTTTATAATACGCTTCGCGCGAGCGCCCTCTATGGTCCCACTGCCATAATTATGCCCCAAGCCAATCCTCCTAAATACCTCCGACTGCAGCTCTGGATTCTCGCGAACATACTGACGCCACTCCTCATTTGTCAGCTTCCGATTCCCGTAAAGATGCTTCACGGAACGCTCAGCGAGTGCCTTCACATCCTTAATATTCACCCGACTTGAATAAGTCGGCCGGCGTTGTGGAGTTAATCGTTCACGAAGTGCCATATACTCATATCTTACCAGAATACGCGTTTACCCGCAGGATCTTCCCAGCACATCATCATAGTGGTGCTGGGGTTGCAATTTTTAGGACCCTTCCCTATACTCAAATGGCTTAAATTCTTAACCAGTCGGCTGACCCTATATATAAAGGGTAAAAAGCACCGGCAGGTCTTTCCTTGGCAAGCCAAGGAGGGATAATAGTTCTCTATTCTTACATGACAGACACAAAGACCGCCGAGCAATCCTCAGCAATGGGCGAGCTGCTCGAAAAAGAAGGGGCGGAATTCCAGTTTCCAAAAGTTGGCGACCTGGTTGCAGGGCGCGTTCTTGCGATTGGGAAAAATGAAGTAGTGATTGATGTCGCCGGTATTACCACCGGCATTGTCCGTGGCTACGAACTTTTTGATGAAAGTGGTGAATATTCAGAACTCACTGTCGGGCATGAAGTCTTTACCACGGTGATGGAGATGGAAAACGAGCAGGGAGTTATGGAGCTTTCCTTCCGCGCCGCTGGTCACCTCAAAGCATGGAGTAACCTCGAAGAGCTCAAAAAAAATGCAAAGGTCATTGACGCACCAATTACAGACGCAAACCGCGGCGGACTCATGGTTCGTGTTGGACGCATTGACGGCTTCCTTCCTGTTTCACAATTGATTCCAGAACATTACCCGCGCGTTGATGGCGGAGACAAAAATAAGATCCTCGAAAAACTGAAAAGCTTCATCGGCCAGGAATTCAAAGTTCGCGTTATCGACCTCGATGAGCAAGAAGAAAAACTGATCGTTTCTGAACGCGCCGCATGGGAAAACGAGCAGAAGAAGATGCTTGAAACCTACAAAGTTGGCGATGTGGTGGAAGGCAAAATCACTGGTGTGGTTCATTTTGGCGCCTTCTTCGAATTTGGTGAAAACCTTGAAGGTCTCATTCATATCTCAGAACTTGCGTGGCAGCGCATTGAAGACCCGCGTGATATTGTGCATGTTGGGCAGACCGTGAAGGCACAGATCATTGCTATTGAAGGTACAAAGATCTCACTTTCTATGAAGCGTCTTATGGATGACCCCTGGAAAGATGTCGAGAAGCAATACCCTCTCGGCTCAAAGGTGAAGGGTACCGTTCTGAAACTCAATGCGTTTGGTGCGTTTGTTGAACTCGACAAAGATATTCACGGACTCGCGCACATTTCTGAACTTTCTGACAAAATCATTCACCACCCCAGCGAGGTACTCAAAGAGGGTGATGAAGTAAAATTCCGTGTCGTCTCCATTGAACCAGCGCAACACCGTCTTGGTCTCTCCCTGAAGGAGAAACCGTCCAGCGAAACAGAACATACTCCTGAAAATGCCACAAAGGCTGCTGCAAAGGCGAAAAAGGACACGGAAGAAGTAAAGGCTGAAGATGCTCCGGTTAAAAAAGATGACGCAGAAGAAACGAAGCGTGAAGAAAAAAAGGAGCCCACAGATGAAAATGAATAGAGTCGTCCGCAACGCTATTCTCTTTCTTGTTCTCTTCCTCGTCATCGCGGGAGCGATGTCGCTTTTCACGTCCCCACTGGCAGAACCAGAGGTTGTGCCGATCAATGACGTCATGGAACATATTACAAATAATGAAGTTGAAAAAATCTTCGTCGATGGCGACAAGCTCACTGTCACGCTCAAGGACGGCACAGAGCGAGAATCAACCAAAGAACCTATTGTTTCGTTTGCAGAGCTCGCCATTACCTATGGTCTCTCTCCAGAGCAGCTCAACAGCGTTATTATTGAAGTAAAGGATACCACCACGCTTTCATGGGTCGGTCCGTTACTTTCGTTTGGTCTCCCATTCCTCTTTATTGCATTCATCTTCTGGTTTATCTTCCGGCAGGTACAAGGGCAAAACAACCGAGCAATGTCATTTGGTCAAAGCAAGGCAAAGGATCAACAGCAAGTGAAACGGCCAAATACGACCTTCCATGATGTTGCGGGTGCAAAAGAAGCAAAAGAAGAACTCCGTGAAGTTGTGGACTTTCTTAAGAACCCCCGCAAGTTCACTGCTGTTGGCGCCAGAATCCCAAAGGGCGTGCTCCTTATTGGCGCACCGGGAACGGGAAAAACGCTTATGGCAAAGGCAGTTGCAGGTGAAGCAAGCGTGCCATTCTTTAGTATCTCTGGTTCTGAATTTGTTGAGATGTTCGTCGGTGTTGGCGCGAGTCGTGTTCGTGACCTCTTTAATCGAGCAAAAAAATCAGCACCATGCATTATCTTTATCGATGAAATTGATGCCGTTGGTCGGCAACGGGGCGCTGGTCTTGGTGGAAGCCATGACGAACGCGAACAAACCCTAAACCAAATTCTTGTTGAGATGGATGGTTTTGATACTGACACAAACGTTATTGTCATTGCTGCAACAAACCGCCCAGATATTCTGGATCCTGCCTTGCTCCGGCCAGGACGCTTTGACCGCCGCGTAACCGTCGACATGCCTGATATTGATGCTCGTCGCGAGATTCTTAACGTACACGCAAAGGGCAAGCCGCTCACAAATACTGATGACCTGCAAGAAGTTGCTGAGCGTACTCCGGGCTTCTCTGGTGCAGATCTCTCAAACCTCCTCAATGAAGCTGCCATTCTTACTGCGCGCCGCAATAAACAGCACGTCGAACGAGCCGAATTGCTCGAGGCAATCGAAAAGGTACTCCTCGGACCAGAACGCAAAAGCCGCCACTATAGCAAGGAAGAAAAAAAGATTACGGCATACCATGAGGCTGGTCATGCGCTTGTTGCACATGAAACGCCTGGCGCAGACCCTGTACGTAAAGTTTCTATCATCTCCCGCGGCATGGCTGGCGGATACACCATGAAGCTTCCGACATCAGACAAGAGCCTCAAACAGAAAAAAGAATTCAAAGCAGAACTCGCTGTTATGCTTGGTGGTTGGGTTGCGGAACAAGAAGTATTTGGTGACATCACCACGGGGCCATCGAACGATCTGCAGCAAGCCACGAAACTTGCGCGTAAACTTGTCACACAATTTGGTATGAGCGAAAAACTCGGTCCGCGCGTCTTTGGCAATACGGAGGAAATGGTCTTCCTCGGTAGAGAAATTCACGAACAGCGCAACTACTCAGAAAAAATTGCGCAGGTAATTGATGCAGAAGTAGATGCGCTCATTCATGATGCAAAAATGCAGGCTACAAAAGTCATCACCGGCCAGCGAAAAATGCTGGACACTATTGCCAATACACTTATCAAACACGAGACACTTGAAAAAGAAGCCTTTGAGGGCATATTTGAGGGGAAAGAACCAGAAGTAAAAAAAGAGTCAACCATAAAAGACACTACCACAACCAGTGCTCCGCCCAAGGCATGAGTTGCAGCTTACGTGCAGTTTGGGTACACTAAAGTCACTATATAGGGGGTATGCAAGGTTTCTATCGAAGCATAATACATAAGGCAATCGAAATAACCTTGAGGTACAAGTACCTTTGGTTCTTTGGTATCTTCGCTTCCTTCACGGCAAACGGCGAAGAATACGACATTCTCGCCCGCAACCTCAACACCGTTGGGGACATGCAAAAAAATCTGGAACGCCTCTCTGGCTTCAAAGAAAATGGCACGCTTGCGACTGGCTGGGAAAATATAAGTTCATACATCTCAGAAAACCTCTTTACAGCGTTTTTACTTGCGCTGGCCATTCTTGCTGTACTGCTCCTTATTATTTGGATTGTTACCGTATCTCAGGCAGCAATTATATCTGCCGCAGCACGTCACGAAAAAAAGAAGTCCGTAAACTTCCTTGATCTCTTCTGGAATGGACACCATTACTTCTGGCGCATCTTTATTGTGAATGTATACGCAAAAATAATCCTTTGGGGCATAATACTCATTCCCGGTATTCCGCTTGCAATACTTTTTCTCAACACGAACTCGCTCAGCTACGCAGTCACGCTCAGTTTGATTGCGTTTATTATGCTCGTGCCCGTAAGTATTATCTTCTCTTTTATAACAAAATTCGCCGCATCTTTTATTGTCATTCAAGACATGAAGGCACGTGAGGCATTCATAGCTGCATGGAAACTCTTTTTCAAGAACTGGCTCGTAAGTCTAGAAATGGCCCTCCTGCTCTTCCTTATAAATTTTGTGCTTAGTTTCCTTGTTATTGTCATACTTTCGTTCCTTGGTCTTCCATTCACCTTCACCGGAACCCTTATACTCACATATATTGTTGTCTTTATCGGCGCATTGCTCGCAACATTCCAATTCTCCTCATGGACGCTGTTATTTCTGCGTCTCATTGAGGGGAAAAGCTTTTCAAAGCTCACTCGCTTCATGGCTGAACGCGGCTGGGTACCTTCAAAGGAAGCCGCATCGCGCAATACAAAACTCTAGTCGTCGCGGAGCCTGCGACCCTGACTTGCCCACAAAGACGGTCTTTGTTATGCTCGGTGCGCACAAAAACGGTCCGTAGCTCAATCGGTTAGAGCAGTCGGCTTATATCCGACCGGTTCCTGGTTCGAGTCCAGGCGGACCGACCAAGATCTACTACAAAACAGAACGCCCCTGCTCATGGGGCGTGTGTTTTTCTGGTGGGCGATAGAGGATTCGAACCTCTGACCTCTACCATGTCAAGGTAGCGCTCTAACCAACTGAGCTAACCGCCCACGTCCAATGCGAGTTTCGGCCTTCGTCCCGCCGAGCGGGACTCCGCCCTCAACCTCGCATTCTCCTTCTACCCCACAAACGTGTGCTCGACCTCGCTTCACGGCGCTCACTCGCTACACTCGTTCGCGCCTACTCGGCCTGCGCACCCCGTTTGCGGGGGCCCCTTAAGGGTCTCAAAAAATCACATAAGAAACACGGCTCAGTATACGCAACATCCTCAAAAAAGCAAGATGTACCGACGGGAGAGCTACAAAATCTCTTCATCCTCCTGCTTCCATGCGGGATCAACGATGCAAAGGAATTCCAGATCATCCGTACCGGTATTCTCAACCCATTGCGTTGCCCTGGGAGGAACGATCACCGCCTGCCCTTCGTGAACAACAGCTACCTCATTATCAATGTGTATGCGCCCGGTTCCGCTAAGTATGTAATACACCTCCGAGGTTTTCATGCGGTGGCGCGTAGAACGATTGCCGGGCTTCACAATGGCATGCGCAAGACTATAGCGAAGCGGAAGTTTTTCGGTGTTGGCATTGAAAAACTCGCACAAAATCGTCTGATCACCTCCGATGAATTCCTGCAGATTGCTGCTATCTCTTATAATCATATATGCTTACTGTACCATCGCGCGTCAGATGCGAAAAGGCGTCAATCCTGCTACACTTTGGCCGTATGCCACTTACTACACTTCCAAAGAAACTACTGCGACATACTGCGGTACGTATTCTCATACAACTCGCCGTCGAACAAGGAACGCACGTCTATCTTGTCGGCGGTGCCGTTCGCGACCTTTTGCGCGGCAAAGCACTCGCGGATATTGATGTGGTCGTCACAGGAATCTCATACAAAAAACTCGGGGCGTTCCTCTCAAAACATGGCACGGTGAATGCGGTTGGAGATTTTGGCACCATCAAATTTTTAGCAAATGGCGAGCATAGTCCGATTGATATCGCACTCCCCCGTACGGAACGCTCAGCAGAACCTGGTTCTCGCACAGGATTCCGTGTTCGCTTTGATGAAACGCTCCCTATTGAGGAAGACCTCGGTCGGCGTGATTTTACCATCAACGCAATGGCGCTGGATCTCATTTCTAAAAAACTTATTGATCCATTTGAAGGCCAAAAGGATATTGCTGAACGCATTATTCAAACAGTGGGAGACCCCACAGAGCGCTTCTCTGAAGACTATACGCGCATGCTACGCGCCATTCGGTTCACCTGTGAGCTTGATGCCACCATCGCAACTGATACGCGCAAAGCCCTTAAAACCCTCTCTCTGAAGCTCAGCGAACGCGTGATACCAAAAGAAATGATTGCACAAGAGCTTACCAAGGCGCTCGTTGCGCACCCATCGCTGCTTCTTGAACTCCTCAATGAAACGGGCATCGGGAAAATTCTCTTCCCAGAACTTATGGCATTGCATGAAATAAAGGAGGCATATGATGGAGATGCATGGTCGCACACACATCTTGCACTTGAGGCAACGCGAGACAAAAAATATTGCAAAATCTTTGGTGGTCCTGAAAAGGATCCCACGGTACTTTGGGCAATACTTCTGCACGACATTGGAAAGAAAAAAACACGTCAGGCGCGCAAGGTAGGCGGAAAAACAATCGTTACCTTCCATCGACATGCTGAAAGAAGTGCAGACCTTGCACAGGTTATTTGGGAGCGACTACAGCTTGCGCAGGGTGGCGCAAGACGAACTCCTATGCTTGCGGCTATTGCACATCATATGGTGCTTTCCCGCGGTGCGCTCAGCACCATCACTGATCAAACACTTGATGCATACTTTTTAGCACAGCCAGAACAAGGAAAGGTGCTCAAGCGATTATTGCTCGCAAACTGGGAGGCGGGTGATCCAAAAAAACGTGCGATACACCGCAAAGAATTCATGACGCTCGAGGAACGACTACAGAATATTGAACGGCGTGCATACAAAAAAGGTAAGCCTCTTTTTCTCATTTCTGGCAAAGAGATCATGCGTGATTTTGGTATGCAGCCAGGGGAACAGTTGGGTGTGCTGCTCGCTGAACTCCGCGCAAAACAACTTAACGGCGAACTGACAACGCCAGGCGACGCACGTGCGTTTGTAAAGGAAAAAGGCACGCACCATGCAAAGCATTAATGTTCCGGAATCAGCAAGGGGCGAACGGCTGGATCGCTTTTTGGTCGCTCAGGGTTTTGTAGGAAGTCGTACGCAATTACAAAGAACCATTGCGCGTGGTGAAATAACGGTTGATGAAAAACCAGTGCCTCCGCATCACTTTCTTAAAGGGGGAGAAATAATCACGATCCAAGAAAATGCTCCGGTTCCACCAACAACGCCACCGCACTTCAAAGATATTCGCTTAGTCCATAACGACGAACACTTCGCAGTGATAGAAAAACCCACTGGCGTACTCGTACACCCCGCAAAAGGCACGAACGAAAAAACACTGCTCGATTGGCTCGCAGAACATGTGCCAGAAAGCGCCCATGTTGGCACTGCAACGCGTCCTGGTATCGTACACCGCCTTGACCGTGAAGTATCAGGCTTGCTCGTTGTTGCAAAGACGCAGGAGGGTTTTGATGAATTACACGCCGCATTCCACGAGCGTCGCGTAAAAAAAACATACATAGCCTTACTCCATGGTGTTATACAAAAAGAAAGTGGGGTTATCACCTTCCACATACGACGCTCCAAAACAACGGGCCGCATGGCCGCGGTGCCAGAAAATGACCCTGAAGCGCGGAGCGCAGAAACACACTACGAGGTCATGCGCGTATTCACACACGCAACGCAAGCGTCTATCCATATCATCACGGGGCGATCTCACCAGATCCGCGTCCACTTCTATGCCTTGGGGCACCCTGTGATTGGAGATATGGTGTACCACCCAAAGGGAATAAGTGGCATCCCCGCAGAACGACTGTATTTACATGCTGTGGAGCTATCATTTCCTTTCTTTGGCACTCTTATGGGCCCATACACCTCCCCGCTTCCGGAAGCATTCTCACGCCTTATGGCACTCCTTAGTAAGGGGAAGCAAAAGAGTTGACAGGAAAAAGGATGTACGGTAGTGTGATTTAGCTTTTGACGATATTTTTGTATGACAAACGAAGAAACAACCAAGGACGAAATGAAAGAAAAAACACCACAGGATGAGGCTCCAATAAAGGAATCTTCCTCTGACGAAAAGGGTGACAAAGTCAACGATGTTGTTGATGCTCAGGAGAAAAAATCTGCAAAGCCAAAACATCCAAAACTCCGTGCCGGACAGACTGTTCGTGTTCACCTGCGTATTCAAGAGGGTGAAAAGGAACGTATTCAGATTTTTGAAGGCATCATCCTCACTGCAAAGCATGGCGCGGGCATTAATGGCACTATTACTGTTCGTAAAATTTCTGAAGGTATCGGTGTTGAAAAGATTTTTCCGCTTGCATCTCCGCTCATCGAAAAAATTGAAGTAAGAAAGAATTCCAAGACACGGCAGGCAACCCTCTATCACCTGCGCGAAGCAAAGGCGCGGCGTCTTAAAATCACAAACTAAGCTCATATACGGGCGAGTGGCGGAATTGGTATACGCGCTAGCTTGAGGGGCTAGTCCCCATAATGGGGTTGGAGGTTCGAGTCCTCTCTCGCCCACCAGGGCGAATAGCTCAGCTGGTTAGAGCGCCTCGTTTACACCGAGGAGGTCATAGGTTCGAATCCTATTTCGCCCACCAGAGCTTCCGCCCGAGTGAAAGACGGCTACCCCGACAAAGCTCCAAGCTTCATAAAAAGCGTAGGCGAGCTGATACGGGCTCAGATAGTAGAAAATGGTGGCATTGGAAGCACATCTGCTATACTGAAGAAATGAAATATCTCATTTCTCTTGTCGTCATCGTTATTGGCGCTTTCATGGTCATCAAAACAGATACAATACTGGCCGCGTTCGGCCGCGTCGATTTTGCTGAGAGAAAATTCGTTGAATACGGTGGTTCCCGATTCTTTTACAACATGCTTGGTATTGCTATTATCATTGGAGCATTCCTTGCCTTATTTGGTTTTTGGGAAGGAATCTTAAATGCGACCATAGGACCGCTGTTCGGACTCTTCAGTGGAGAGACTACGCCATAATCGAAAACTTTTGATGGGCCCTTAGCTCATTTGGTAGAGCGCCGCGTTTGCAACGCGGAGGTGACCGGTTCGAGCCCGGTAGGGTCCACCAAAAGTATTTGAGATGGGGAGTATTGCGAACGTTGTTCGTTGTTTTATTGATAGAAAAAAGTTACACTCTGCATATGTACTGGATCACCCTCCTTGGATACATCGCGCCAATACTGATTGCGATAAGTTTTGTTTTTTATTTTCAGGGCATTCGTCGCGGAACCACAAAACCACATCCCCTTTCATGGCTTATCTGGGGGCTATTAAATGCAATCGCATTTGCTGCTCAGATTGCAGGCGGAGCCGGTATCGGAGCCATTGCAACGGGTGCAATTGCGCTAAGCTGCACTACCATTGGTCTCTACAGCCTCAAAAAACAAAACGTATCCTTATCTCTTTTTGACTGGATAAGTTTTCTTGGTGGTATAAGTGCTCTCATAGGCTGGCAAATAACCAACAACCCATTGACCGCCGTGTTGCTTGTGACATTAGCGGATATTTTTGGTTTTCTCCCCACGCTGCGTAAGGGCTTTTATAAGCCATATGATGACATGGCAATAACCTTTGCGCTTGATTCCTTTGCGCTGCTCCTTGGTATTATTGCTATAGAAACAAAAACCTTTACCACGCTACTCTACCCAATCGCAATTGTGCTACTTGATACATCATTTGTTGTTGTTCTTCTTTCTCAAAGAAACAAATATCGTGCATAGTGTGTGTAAATATATTTTCTCTTCTTGTACTGTGTATAACTTTTGTTCTATACTTTAATTGATTTTCATAATCAAATGTCAAAACGTTTTGAAAACGTTTTGAAAAAACGAAAGGGGGTGTGATAACACATGGCACGCAAAAAAAAAGCGAAGGCAAAGAAGGTAGTGAAAAAGCGAAAGGTAGCAAAGAAGCGCACGACCAAGCGAAAGGTAGCAAAAAAGAAACCAGCGAAGCGCAAGGCACGTCGCAAGAAGCGTTAAGCGCTCCATAAACTCCTCGCCAAGGATCCTGCGAGGAGTTTTTGTATTTATTTCTTTACTACTCCCCGAGCGAATCTTATATGCACCATTGCAAATAGTGCCCAAAAGATAACGGCAAGATCATTCTTGAAGTATGGTGTATCGAGAAAGCCATGAACAAGAAGAACAATCATGGCCGCCATGAGCCCTACGGCAAGGGGTCTATTTGTACGAAGAAGGCGCACGCCAGCAGTGAAATATCGCACCATGAGCCAGGCAAAAAGCAGCAACCCTGCGAGTCCCATCTCTATCCATAGCGTGAGAATGAGGTGATCCGGATTGGGAAAAAATTCTATATGTGCAATGTCGCGATAGTCATCATACACAATAGGAAAACTCGCAAGACCTGTCCCTGCTATAGGGTGATCCTGAATAATACGCCACGCGCCTTTCCACATGATCAGATGAACATCGGTTGATGTGTCTGTTGTTTCAAATACGCCCACGATATTTTGTCGTGTTTGTGGAATACACAGCGCCACAAATAGTACCGTGCTTATTGTGATCCAAAGCACCTTCTTCCATGGAGAAAAAAATGCAACGAACATCATACTCACAAAAACCCCAAGCAGTGCACCGCGTGTAACCGAGAACACTAAACCAAAAAGTCCAAAAAGGATAACACCAACCAGGAACCCTTTGGTCCGCAGCAGCGTGCGCAGAGAGTCCTTTGCGCTCATAAAGAGTAGCCCGAGAAAAAGTCCAACAAGCGGACCAACAAACTTGCCCACTGCAGTCGGAAATGCAAAGAATGATGTTGCGCGCCGAGGTGACTCTACGCCATAGTTGTTTGGAATTTGCACGATGTCGAGCATCTGAAGAACCACAACATAACCAATGGCAAGTATTGCCACGCCAAACCCAAAAAGAAGCATGCGAAGCTGCTGCTCAGTCTTCATGGTGTTCACAAGTACAACATAAAACATGATCGGTTCAAGAAGATAGGCTTTCCAAAGTCCGAGTGCTTGACGCGTATCAGGTGAAATAACTACCGCAACAACTCCTGCGAGAAGAAAGAGTACCACCGGCCACTTTCCTGGAAAACGAAGAGATGAAAAACTGCGTCTTTCATATAAACATTTAAGTGCCCACCCAAAAAATACCAGCAACAACATAACTTCGAGCATGGTCATAGGCACAAACCATAGCTGAAAACGCAGCTGATAGGCCGGCAATAATATAAGCGTCAGTGTGATTGCCCACTCGAGCCTTTCCCAAACAAGGTAAAGAAAAAGCAGGGCAAAAACAGCAATGGTGATGCCTTCAAACATTGCGCGTCTCCTTCTCTACAAGATTTTGCACGGCCACTAAGAGACCAAAAAGAAACCAAATATGCATGATGAAAAGAATAGAGAATGTCTGGTACTGCGCAAGGACGCCAAGAAAAGCTGCAAAAAGACCAATGAGCGTCCTTTTTGTGAAGGAATCTTGAGCTGCACGCAGCAGCCTTAGGGAACGAAAAAAGAGTACTGAGAGAAAAGCAACGAATGCAGTGAACCCCAGAATGCCCGTTTCAGCAAGAATCTCCAAAAATTCATTATTCACAATAAGCCAACCACCCTCTGGTTGCTGCAACGGGTGTGCTGCAATGGCCGGACCAAAATTCCCTATGCCAACTCCAAGCCATGGGTGTTGTTTAAAGAGATCCAGCGCTTGTGAAAAAGTATCAGCCCTATCAAAAAAGGATGCGCCAGAAAAAATATCTGTCGCCTGCGTCACAAAACGACCGAGAAATATGTCTTCTTGTCCGGTAAAAGCAAAAATCTGAGTGAAGGCATACCCAATAATAATGATCAGCAATGCGCCAAACAATATTCTGCTCGGGGTGAATACTTTGCGAAAAGAATACACAACAACGACCAACGCCGTTATAAACAACCCAATGTATCCCCCGCGAGAAAGCGTAAGCACAAGATTTAATACTGCAAGGCCAAGTAAAAGAAAGAGAAAGAGTGGTCGCATCACGCGCTGTGGAGAAAATAAATATGAAAGCAAAAGGCCGATGGGGATGAGGAGGAAGTTCGCAAAGTAGAGCGGTTCAAGAAACGTAGATTGTACGCGTGGAAAACCAAATACATCGCTGGTGTAGAGATCACGCAAACCAGTGATACTTGTGGGCAAACCAATGACATCCCCAAAAAACTGAAAGAGGCCAAATACCGCGATAACTCCTGTGATGATCAGTAGCGTCTTAATGATTCGCTGCAGGCGTTCTTTGGTTGTCACGAGGCTCGAAATCAGAAAATGCACGAGAACGGTGAAGAATACAAAAAGAAAGACCATCACGCCACGCATGAGATTTTCGGCCATGAGTAAAGAAAGCAGCGTAACGACAAGAAAAAGAATGATTGGCACGGCTCCTGGATGAGGCTGCAAGCGCACACGGCGGGCAACCAGCACGGCTGCAATAAATGCCACCACGGTCAATGCACCAAACACTTGAGAAAGGCGCAATGTAAGCCCTGCCACTTCAAGGGATCCAAAACGCTCAAAAGGAATGGTAAGCGTAACAAGAAGAACGCCGAGCCATGGATTTTTGAACACCGCGAGCGCCAAAAAAATACCAAGAGAGACGGCAATTCCCAGTAGCGCGCCGATAAACCCAAACAGGGCAGCCCCTGCACCAGTCAACACTGCAAAAATACCACCAAACAACACAAGAAGAAGTGGTGATGGAATTAATCTTTTTGTAGTGGTATTCTGGCTGCTTTCCATCCGTGGGTAATTCCTTTCCAAGGCGCGCGAAGTGCGCGGGGTCTCCCCTTTCCATAATACACCATGCACGCAATAATCGGTCGCGTCTTGCGCAATAATAGCAGAGGAAACAATGTTAAGGGAAAATGTTTCACAAAAAAGAGCGTTTCATTAAAAAAGAAATCCTCATACCAAGAAATACGATCTTTATCGCGTGACCCACCATAAAGAAGGGTGCGGTGCGCAACGGCGGCAAGTGGGTCAAACATAATGATGTGTCCCGCGCGAACAACGCGTAATGAAAAATCTGTTTCCTCGCGCATTGCGTTGCCACGAAAGCGTTCATCAAAGCCACCAACCTCTTCTATAACCTTTCGCCTGAAGGACATATTCCCCCCACGCGGCGCTGAAATAGGCTGCCGCATATCCGAATCGGCATTGGGATGGATCACTCCAGTCCATGTTACTGCGCATACGGGACCTCCATCAATTTTGTTCAGGGCCTGATCATCCTTTACGCGCCCACCAACTCCACCAATATTCTCATTCTCATAATTTTTGATGTGTTGAGACAGCACATGCGCATCAAGAAGATCCGTATCATCATCAAAAAAAACAATAATCTCTCCCTGCGCGGTCTTCCATCCCATATTGCGCGCTGCTGTTGTTGAGGGCTTCTCTCGACGGAGATAACGGACATCATTACGTGTTGCATCAAGTCTTTCCAAATCGATATTCACCTCTGGACTTTGGTCAACAATAATAATCTCCTTATCATGAAAATCTTGTCGTAATATCTGTTCGACAAGTCCCGTGACCGCCTCCGGGCGATTCAGTGTTGGAATAACAACAGAACACTTCATGCTTCAGTCTCCTTTTTTCTTCCACGAACTATTTCAAGTAATTCATCACGTCGAATCCCTCCAAACGCAAGGAGTGCACCAACATACACGAACCCGCCAGCAATAAGATTAATAAAGAGACCATACGGATGCAATGCCCAGAGCACAAGTGACATACACGCGCTTGCAAGCAGCGCTCTCCCTACGCCCCAAATGTTGAGTGTAAAACGTTTGTTACGCAAAATGATGAAGTACCCAACGCTCATACTCAGCGTCTCTGTAAGAATGGTACCAAACGCCGCACCATAAAACGAAAATATCGGAATTAATAGCAAATACACACCAATACCAAGTACTGCAATACAGAGATACACCCAAACCATCACCCGTTGCTTGCCAATAGCCACAATGGCATGCCCAGAAAGTGAGCCCAAAAACAATGAAAAGACGGCAAAAAGGAGGAGTTGAAACACTGGCGCTGCTGCGGCGAATTCTTGACCGGAGATGAGAACAATAATCGGCTCCGCGAGCCACAAACCGCCAATAACCAATGGGAGTCCTCCTGCAATTAAGAGGTCAAACGCTCGCTGAAAGATACGGCGGAAGCGATCAGTATCATGCAATGCCCAATACGAGAGCACCGGGAGTATCAGCCCAATAAACATATTGGGGAATGTGACCAGAATTTCTAAAATCTTATACGCTGCGCCATACAACCCGACTTCAGAAGCAGGTTGAAAGATGGAAAGTAATATCGTGTCGAGACGGAAATAAATAAGATTAAGAATAACGGATACCGCGATGGGGAATGTTTCCCGTAGAATATACCGCCAGTACACCATATCGAATTTAAGCGAAAGGCGCACAAAACGACGCGTGGCAAGAAGCATAATCACAAAATTGGAAAAACTTCCCAGTACCACAGCGGCAATGATCCAGGGGAGTGCACCTGCGTTCGAAATAATGAGTAACACAAGACCGATAACCACCAAGCGCCCGATGATCTCACCGAACACAACCCAGAACGTGTTAAGGTGCGCCTGAAACAACCCAACCAATAATTGTATGACCGCGATAAAAAGAAAGTTCGCTGCTCCCACAAGAATACTTATCTTCACAACGCCAGGGTATGGAAAGAATAGTGAAAGAACAATGCCGATACTCAGAATAATAAAGGCGAGCACCAACCGCAATGCGAGAAGATTCCCAAGAATCTCGCCCTCCGGTTTTTCCTTTCTCCCAAGCTCGCGAGCAACAATAATGTACAGTCCAAAATCCGCAAGAACGGAGAAAAACCCAAGATAAGACAAAACCGTATAATAATGACCATACCCTTCCTGCCCAAGATAACGCGCGAGTAAAGCAAAGGTAATCAATCCTAATAATGTGGAAATTGCTTTACCTATGGTCTGGACAATTGTATTGTGGGCGACCGCCCGGGTGAATGACATAAAAGCGCTCTCCATAGTAGCATCGCAGTTCCACCCTCGCAACGTTCTCCATTGACATGAAGCCGTTTCATATGCTATCATGATACCTAGATACGCGAACCAGCGTGTCTGAGAGAATCGACAATTTTGCCTCCGTAGGCCACTGGCCTAGCGGGGGGCATTTTGTATCTGGGTTCTCTCTCTTTGTTTCTTGACGTTGCTTATGAAACTTGCTCTTGCCTTAGGGCATCCTACGCCCCAAAAAGCTACCAAAACAGGTCTCACCCGTAGGTCTACGACCGAGGGTCTCTCTCATAATATCATCAGTACATTCTGTGTACTCGGTTTTGCCGTGGTCATTGTTGCCGTAACTGCTTTTGCCATGCAGCGTGTAGAAATACACTACCAAGAAAACAAGGTACAGGCACAGGAAGTACCTGTTGTTGCTCCTGCACGGGATAGTGAAGAATCCAGCGATATCCTGCTGCCCCCAAATCATAGTCGCTCCATTCAGCTGACAAGCGAGGAGCAGCCAATTGTCGATGCATGGCTCGCTTCTGCAAAGACATCCACGTATGCAGCATCATTAAAGAGCCAAACAGCAGAAGTTGTTCGACTTGAACCTGGACGCGCATTCACTCTTGAGGTGAAATTCAAAAATACCGGAACCGCAACCTGGCAGAATGCCGGTGAACATTTTGTTGCCTTGAATGTCGCCGAACCTGCTGGGCGTACTTCACAATTCCGCCACTCATTTTGGCGTGAATACGCTTATCGTCCAACACGCCTTATGGAACCAAGCGTAGCACCAGGAGAAACGGGTACGTTCCGCTTTGCCGTGCTCGCGCCAGACGCACCGGGCCGATATACAGAATCCTTTGCGTTGGTCGCAGAGAATTTGGAATGGATATCTGGTGGTGAAGTAACATTCACCATGGTGGTCAATAATCCATACAAAGCGAAAAAGCTTTCAAGTACGACCAGGGTTGTACAGATTGATCCGGGCAAGGCAATGACGCTGGAACTTCAATTCCAAAATACCGGCACAAAGACCTGGACACGAAACGGAAATCGGTTTGTTGCCATGAATGTCACTGACCCTGCTGGCCGTAACTCGGCGTTTCGGCATGAGTTCTGGAATGAACATTCATACCGCCCGACGCGCCTTATGGAACCAAGCGTCGCACCAGGAGAAACGGGTACGTTCCGCTTTGCCGTGCTCGCGCCAGAAACAGAAGGCCTCTACACGGAGTCTTTTGGTCTTGTTGCAGAAGACTACGCATGGATCGAGGGAGGCAACGCAACATACTCCTTCCAGGTGGGTGACCCAAAGATCGACATCGAGGCAATAGGTGACCCAAAGATCCGCGTCGGCCTTACCAGTACTCTTGATCCTATTGTTGTTGCGGGATCCTCGGCAACTGATGTATATATTGGAAAGAAAAAATTCATGCAAGCCGCTGCAGATGCAAAAATAACTCTCGAACCTCGTGGTCAAGAACTCACTGTTAGTATTGATAAAAAAACAACAACAACAAAAGAGACGGTGCGCATGGTGGCAACGAATAATGGCGTGATATCTGTTTTGAGTTATGAAAACCGGCCGGGCTGGAACACTGCGCTTAATGACAATACCTTTCGCGGCGTCATAGAAGTACGTTGGAGCACAAAGGATAGCAAGTATTGGGTCATTAATGAACTCCCAATGGAACACTACCTTGCGGGTATTGCAGAGACCTCAAACGGAAATCCCATGGAGTACCTTAAATCGCTTGCGATCGCCTCCCGAAGTTATGCTTATTACCATTACAACCGTGGCGTGCAATTTCTCAATAGCACTCTCGAGAGCACAAAGCATGGCGGTCGTGGTTTTCATGTCCACACAACGTATGACCAGGTATATCGTGGTTACGAATGGGAACTCCGCGCAGGTGATATCGCAAAGTCTGTACAAGCAACACGCGGACTCGTTGTTTCCTATGAAGGCGTGCCCGTCATCACGCCATACTTCTCTCATTCTGATGGCCGCACGCGTGCGTGGGAAGAAGTATGGTACGGCGGCCCGTACCCATGGCTGCAAAGCGTCCCTGACCCATACTGCACTGACAAACCGCTCTTTGGTCACGGCGTTGGCATGTCTGCCCTCGGTGCGCTGCATTTTGCATACGAGGAAGGCTGGAGCGCAGAAAAAATTCTTTCTTACTATTACAAAGATACGGAGCTCATGAAGCTCTACTAGCGTTCATTACAAAACCTGCTTTCTTGGCGAGAGACGTGGTTTTCCTGGCGAGGCGAAGCGGCGGACGACGAGTCGGAGTAAATGCTCCGTCGAGTCGGAGCCGCAAGCCGCAGCCAAAAACCGCGACTCGGAGCCGAAATGAGGTTTTTGTGATGAACGCTAATAATTAACCGCGCTCTTTCGCGCAGAATTCCGCTCTCCTTAATTTTTCTGAGCGGGATTTTGCGTATCCGTTTGCTTGGGAATTGGCCGTATGCGCTGCCCACCTGAAAGACCATCCTGCGTATCATGCATCGAACGTAAAAGCGCGTCATTTTGCAATTCGATGATTCGCCGCGTCACCGCATTTGGATCCGGAATATCCTTCAAGATAAATTGCTGTTGTTCGCTGGCGGTTTGGATTCTCACATCCCCGAATTGCACCATTGTTTTTATGAAGCCTTTCACCTCGCTTGTGATATCTTGCATGCGATCCAGGCGATACTCAGAGATAGTGCGATTAAAAAGCCCCATTTGCTCCACACTGACAATGCGATAATTTGTTACAAGCCAAATATCAAGCGAATAATCCAGCCATGACGTGAAGAGAAAAAGAAGAATGATACCAGAATAAATGATGATGAACATAACAATAATCGCAAACAACGGATCGCCCAACTCAATAGCTAGATGTACGTCAAGAATATTGAGAAGTGCGAGCACGAGAAACGGTACGAGCAATAGGAGTATTGCTTGTGCAATATGCTGTGTCAGCACGAACCAATGGCGTCGGAGAAGGAGAACCGGCTTTTCGTCTGTAAATGGCCTTGGAAGGATCTTATTGAGCATTGGACTGTGAAAAAAATGGCAAAGTCATTTGCGTGATGGGCTGTGACCAATCTGTTGCCACAATCAACATAATCATCACAGCGATGAGGGTAACACTGAAAATAAGAAAAATGGCGGCGACGCCGATGTTGGTCTTATCCCACACTCCAAAAGAATACACATGATACATCTGAAATCCCGAAATCACAGCTATGGCAGCCGCAAAAAGAAAAGTAAGGACAATAGGTATAAAGAGAGGGATGATCATGTTGAAAATAATGTGTAATCCGCTGGCAATGGAATTTCCAAATGCTTGTACGCTGCGGGCGTTGCGATGCGACCGCGTGGAGTGCGTTGGAGCAAGCCAACCTGCATCAAAAATGGTTCATAAATATCTGATATGGTATCCAGATCCTCCGCAGTTGAAGCCGCAAGCGTCGAAAGGCCCACGGGACCGCCACGAAATTTTTCTATGATCGTGAGGAGAATCTCGCGGTCTGCGTGCTCAAGTCCAAGGGAATCAATGCGGAGATTGTTCAACGCGATCTCAGTAATGCCCGGGGTAATGGTACCTTCACCCTCCACCTCTGCAAAGTCGCGTACGCGCTTTAAGAGTCTGTTCGCAACGCGCGGAGTGCGGCGAGACCGCCGGGCAATGGACGCTTCTGCATTCTCAAACACTTTGATTCCAAGGATGCTTGCTGAACGTGAGATGATCTTTGCAATCTCCTCGTCAGAATAATAGTCCAGGCGGAAAGTGGTCCCAAAGCGGTCGCGAAGCGGCGAGGAAAGGAGATGTACGCGTGTTGTCGCACCAATAATGGTGAACTTCGGCAAATCCATCCGTATGGTGCGCGCACTTGGGCCTTTGCCCACGACCATATCAATTTGATACTCCTCCATTGCCGGATACAATACTTCTTCAACGGTCTTGGAAAGACGGTGAATCTCATCAATAAACAGTACGTCGCCTTCTTCAAGGTTGCTGAGAATCGCGGCAAGATCACCAGCACGCTCCAGCGCAGGGCCGCTCGTGATGCGGAGCGCAGAACCTCGCTCACCAGCAATAATGTGCGCGAGTGTCGTTTTGCCAAGCCCGGGAGCGCCATGGAGTAAAACATGATCCAAAGGTTCATTGCGCTGTTTTGCTGCTTCAACAAAAATTCGGAGATTCTCTTTAATACCCTCTTGTCCAACGTATTCATCCATGCGCTGCGGGCGCAGCTTCACGGTAAGAAGTTCTTCTTCCTCTTTATCGGTGCTCCCAAGAACGTCCGGATCCTTCTTCATGCTTTCTTCAAATATGGTGCTAATTCTTCAAAACGACGCGCAATATCAACGAGAAATCGCACACCAGTGCCGGTTGCGCCGGGACTTAAGTGTTGACCCTCTGTGGCGACCATTGTTGACGCAATATCAAGGTGAAGCCATTCATAGCCTTCCGCGAATTGCTTGAGAAACATTGCCGCCGTGATCACGCCGCCTGCACCGCGAACCTTGCCCATATTGCTGACGTCAGCAAATGTTCCCTTAATATCATCTTCAAATTCCTCCCAAAGAGGCAGAGGCCACACATAATCACCAGAAGGCTCTGAGAAGGTACGAATGTTCAATGCTAATCCTTCGTTTGGTGAAAGCCCGGCAATAAGTCGTTTTCCGAGGGCCACAATCACCGCACCTGTCAGCGTTGCAACATCAACCACAAAAAGGGGGTTATATTCTTTTGCGAATGTGAGCGCATCCGCAAGGATCACACGGCCTTCAGCATCGGTGTTTGCGATTTCAATTGTCTTGCCAGAAAGCGATGTGATGATGTCCCCCGGCCGATACCCTGATCCGCCTGGCATGTTTTCAACCATTGGACACAGCCCAACAACATTACGTTGCACCTTCAGTGCCGCAATTGACTTGATTGCCGCAATCACTGCTCCTGCTCCAGCCATGTCATGATGCATATCCGTGATACCCTGCTCTGGTTTGAGGTTGAGTCCACCGGAATCAAAGGTCACGCCCTTGCCAGCAAACACAAGTGGCCGCTCATTTTTAAGCGGCAGGTATTCCATAATAAGAAACTGGGATTCCTCGCGGGAGCCCTTGCCCACGCTCAACACAGCTCCCATGCCCTTCTTCTCCATATCCTTTTCACCAAGAACGGTCATCTTCACTGGCAACCCAGCGAGCATGTTCTTTGCCGCGGCAACAAGAAGTTTTGGCGTCATGGTGCCGCCCGGCGTGTTGGCGAGATCGCGCTCTTCGTTCATTGCTTCTCCAATCACCTTTGCGCTTGCAAGGCCGCGCCGAACTTCTGCGCTCTGTTCTGCCTCAACGACAAACTCCACTTTTTTTACTCTATGATGGCCGCCAGCCGGCGCCTTCTTATGGAGATCAAAGGCATAGTTTGCCATGTAGACGGCAACGCCAAGCGCTTCTGTGTTTCGTTCCACTTCCCAGTCACCAATCTGCATCGGCGTTGGCGCAAAAGAAAGTTCATGTATTTTTTGATCACGCGCTGTTTTGATGAGAAGCTGCATGCCACGCGCCATGCGGCGATGGTGGTACGCACTTTTCTTCCCAAGCCCAAGGAGCAACACCTGTTGTATTTTTCCACTTCCTGCCTCCACTATTTTTATCTCACCAAATGCGCCAGAAAAGCCTTTCTTTTTTATAACGTCCGCAATACATTTGCGCGCTGCAGGAGAAAGATTCTTCCACAATGGGTGCGTTGCGGGCTTTTCATTGAGAAAAAGACTCAAGGCGAGGCCTACTGTCCCCGGTCGCTTTGCGACGGTTATCTGCATAGGATTTGCTGATTTTTCTAATATTTACGGCCTTTTTATGCTACACTGCGGCACTAGCCTTGACAAGTGACCATTCCTGTGATAGTGTGCTTGGTTCCGCCTGGAAAAGGAACAGGTGATCTATAACAACCTGCGCTCACGACAAGCATGGAGACGAAAGTTTGGTTTGAGCAGGTCCCCCCTCCTTCTCATCGCCCTCCTCTCGTCTTCTTGAGCGCAGATTGTTATAGAGCAAACGAAGAACACCCCCGCACTGCGGGGGTGTTTTGTTA
Source organism: Patescibacteria group bacterium (assembly GCA_041671225.1). Lineage (GTDB taxonomy): Bacteria > Patescibacteriota > Patescibacteriia > JBAZBY01 > JBAZBY01 > JBAZBY01. The sequence continues at coordinate 334,628 of JBAZBY010000001.1, read as the reverse complement.
TGGCGTACTTTCTTCCGGTGTCTCTATTTTATCTTCTGGTGCAACACCGCGAAGACACACCGCCTGCCACGGCCGGTAATGGCTCGTAAAAACTTCTTCCTTCACTTCGCCGTCTGGATAGGTCACGGTATAGGTGAACTGCGCGTTGATGCCAGCATGCGCGCTCTCGGTGCACTTCTCCTGGCCGGGCGCGAGGTCAGTTGTTTCAATATATTTTGTTGGCGGCGGCGCCACGCGTCCAAAGACAACTGGTTTTGTCTGCTGCACAACGCGGCCATCGTCCGTACCCCAATATTCAAAATAGAGGTTATTCCCATCGATGCGTGTTTGAATGAGTACGTAGTGTCCGGTGTCATTCATGAAGCGGAAGTCAGGCGCGGGGTCGTAGATCGTTGCATCTGTTCCAGGAAGACCATTCTCGTCATTATAATAACTCACTGCGTATGAATGATTCGTCCTCGCGGTAATGGGTAGGCCTGATGCAAGCGCGCCACGGAATGTGGTGGTGCCGATCTGGCATAAGCCCCCGCCATATTCAGGAATGGTTTTGTTACCCTTAATGACCAGTTCCTGCCGATAACCAGTGGTACCATCAATACGACCGAGCGTCTTGACTAAGGAGAACTCTTCTCCTGGTGCAATGAGCGAGCCATGGACTGCTGCGGCACCCACGGCAATATTGTGGCGCCGGTTTGTTGGTGAACCGGCAAAGTTGGAATGCCCAACGCCAATAAGATCCGCGAGGCCGAGTGTGGTGATTTCCTCAGAGGTCACCTCCGGCTCAAGCGTTTCCAAAACGATCGCCCCTTCCTTCTGCTTGGTAAGAAGAAGCGTCGCAAGCACATCCTGCGTCGCGTCCATATTTAACTTGCGGCCGTTATCTGCTACCTGAAACTCAATAACCTTATCGCCCTGCCGCTCGAACTTGCCGTTCTTCGGCTCAATAACCACCTCATTGCCGATCACATCAAGCGCTGTTTTTGCGGTACGACGATTCAGTATCAGCTCACCCTGCGTCCCCACGCTCATAAACGGCGCATACTGTGCTGGCGCATATTCCCATCGTTTTTCATCTGGACCAGTAAGAACAATGGTGCCTTGATCCAACACTTCCTGCACAGCGGCAACTGCGCCAAGCAAATCTTGCTCCTTCGCGGTTGCTCGTGCAATCTCTTGCGTGAGTATGAACGGCTCTGGGACTCGCCCGTCGGCAAGGGCTGCCTCCAATGTTGCAAGCGCAGTATCAAAACTCAGGGTTATGCCATCAACATTTGGCAATACAAAAAGAGTGCCTTCGTCATCCAAGCGAAACTCAGCATCCTGTGCTGGCACCAATACGTCACTGAATTCCTGTCTCAAAATATTCATCAGCGACTCGCGGTCAAAGGAATAGTGTAAAGGAAGCTCTTCTTTTGTCAGCACGGCGTCGGCAAGCGCGATCCGTTGCCCAAGCACTGAACCAGTACGCCCAACCGCCAGCGCCTCTGCGACCGATGCATCAACGTCAATTCCAAACATTTCATATGCAAAATCCGTACCACCTTCTGGAAGTACCACTGGAGAAAGCGCAACGGTATTGTCGCCATACATAAACGTCACGCCACGCGTTGCGAGCGCATCAGAATATTTTGTGAGCTCTGTGTGTAGCTCATCTGCTGTTTTACCAGCCGTATCCATAGCGCCCAGCACCACGCCCGGGTACACCCGCTGCGCATACACATGCGTAAGCGTTGCAATGCCAGCAAGGACGCCTGCAATAAGCAAGAGCACTCCTAAACCAAGCACCTTGGCATAGCCCGACACTGCAAGTTGCAGAAAGCGGCCCGCCTCTGGGCGAGGCTCGTTTTTACTAAATCGGCCCTGTTTCCCCTGGGTAGTCTTTCCGGCAGAGCCGGACCCGGCTCTGCCGGGCTTTTGCGCCGTTTTCTCCGGCATACGATAGAATGCTACTTATCTTCGTCTTCTATTTCTTCAACATTCACCTGTTGCGGTTTTGAAACCATCAATCGAACGGTCAGTACGCCGCTCTTGAGCGTTGCCTTCACATTATCCTGACGCACATCCACGGGGAGAATGATGGAGCGTGAAAAACCTCCCCAATAACACTCCCGATAAAAGTACTCGCTGTCTTGTTCCGTTTCTTCGTGCCGAATACCCTTAATAGTGACCATGTCATTATTCACGTCCACATCGATATCCTGCGCCCGGACGCCCGCAATGGTGGATTTGATCACGATTTCCTCTCCAGCTTGATACACATCAACAGCGAGCTGTCCTTCATAGCTTTCATCAAGCCACTCATCCTGCGTGTCTTGATCAGCTGCCTTTTCCACCAATTCAACAGCTCCGGTTGCAGGATTAAAGACCGGATCCAAATGCTCCTCTTCGACTTCTGTATTCTTTTCCTTCGTTTTTGCCATATTCCTCATGCACACTATACCATAATATTAACCCGTACGCGAATAAGAGCGTCGCTAAGACTGGCTATATATTCTCTGTCAGGAGAGCATTCAAAGAATGAATATGTGCAACGAGATTTCCGGTAAAGGCAACTTCATGCTCTTTGCGCTCAAGAAAGATAAACCCCACTTCGGCATTCTGCGCATAATACACATCCTCATTGCTATTACCAATATAGACGGTTTCCTCCTGCGTTTTCCCTATTTTTTGTAACGCGACCTGCATACTTCCTGGATGAGGTTTTGCAGGAAAGCCGCTATCATACACCGAAAAAAAATAATCATACGGGGCATCGGTGAGCTTCTCCATTTCTAATGAAGCCACATAATGCGGTGCGCCGGTGATGATCGATACCGCTTTGCCAGCAGCACGCAGTGCATCCAGTGTCGGCACGGCATCATCATATGCAAATGTGTGACGCGCGCGCTCTTCTGGGTTGTCATGCTTGTGGAAGCAATCCCAGAACTTTTCCGGGTCAATACCAAACCGCTGCTTGATGATGCGATCTCGTCCGCTTTCAAACCAAAAGCGATCGACGTCCCTGTTTTCAATGATACGCCCGCCAAGTTCTTCCACGACCTTTGGGACAACAAAAAAACGATACTCCGGAATAGTATGCACTAGTGTCCCGTCCAGATCAAAAGAAAAATGTGTGTAGCGGTCGAGAAGCTTCATAACACGCGAAGCATAGCATGCGGCGATGCCCTGGGGAATTCCTTGACACAACGGTTCGGCAAAAGCCACCGGACACCAGCTGCGGCGCCCGGTGGCATGCCGGTTATGAAACGAGTCGCTCTGTAACGAAGTCGATGTCCTTGTCACCCCGACCAGACAGGTTCACGATGATGCTCGATGACTGCGGCATATGCGGCGCACGCTTTATCGCCTCAGCAATTGCATGGCTGCTTTCCAACGCAGGAAGGATACCTTCCAGTGTTGCGAGCGTCTGGAATGCGGAAAGCGCCTCTGTGTCGCTCGCTGTCACATATTCAACACGTTGTGCATCCTTCAGGTATGCATGCTGCGGACCGACGCCCGGGTAATCAAGCCCGGACGCGATGGAGTGCACCGGTGACGGGTTCCCTGCGCTGTCCTGCAACAGATACGTGAACATGCCATGAATGACGCCAGGCTTCCCGAGCGTGAGCGTTGCAGCGTGCTCGCCCGGTTTGAAGCTTTTGCCGCTCGGTTCAACGCCCACAATTTTTACGTCGTCGTCCAAAAATGCCGTGAACAAACCGATGGCGTTTGATCCACCACCGACGCAGGCAATAAGGCAGTCCGGAAGCTTGCCCTCCTGCGCAAGAATCTGCGTGCGCGCTTCACGGCCCACCACGGCCTGAAAGTCGCGAACCATCATAGGGTATGGGTGCGGTCCAACCACCGAGCCGATGCCGAAGAATGTCGTGTCTGCCTCTTGCACGTAGGTTGCAAAGGCACTATCCACCGCCTCTTTAAGGCTGCGGCCTCCCGCGGTAACCGTCACGACCTTTGCACCAAGGAGTTGCATGCGTACGACATTCGGCTTCTGCTTCGCGACGTCAATTTCACCCATGTGAATCTCACATTCAAGCCCCACAAGTGCGGCTGCAGTTGCAAGCGCAACGCCGTGCTGCCCGGCACCGGTTTCCGCGAGAAGTTTCTTCTTGCCCATGCGCTTTGCAAGAAGCGCTTCGCCAAGCGTGTGGTTTATTTTATGTGCGCCGGTATGGTTCAGGTCTTCGCGCTTCAGATAGATCCGCGCGCCTCCAAGATGTTCGGTGAGCCGGCGTGCAAAGTACAACGGGGACGGCCTGCCGACATAATCACGCAGAAGCAGTTCATACTCCTGTCTGAACGCAGGATCGTTCTGTGCCTCCTTATATGCCGTTGCAACGTCCTGCAGTACCGGAATGAGCGGTGGCGGAACGTGTTGTCCGCCGTAGAGTCCAAAGTTTCCCTCAGTGTCCGGAAGTGATGTGTTGTGATGAATGTGTGTCATTGGAATGATAATGAAGAATAAAAGAAGAACTGCGATCAGAGAGCTTTTCGCCAACGTTCCGTGCAACGATTCTGAAAAACAAAATAAGCCATAAAAAAATATCCCCGTTGTCGGGGAGTGCTTCGTGTTCTTTATGCGTACAACAACACACTACCCGGCAAGACGGGTCGTGTTCCAAATAGTGATGTTCATTTGTTGTACCATGGCTGCAACCTAGCACTCGCCAGGTATAGTGTCAACGGTGAAGGTTGACGCGGGCTCTTTCAAATGATACGCTCTGCCCTGTTACAAATGCGTGGCCTCATCGTCTAATGGTTAGGACGCCAGGTTTTCATCCTGGTAATAGGGGTTCGATTCCCCTTGAGGCTACCAAAGTCATGACGGCCACGCAGTGGTCGGCAGGGCTTTGGTTATTTGAAATGGAATCGAACGGGCAGAAGCGAGACAAGCCGCTTGCCGCAGGCGCGGCGCAGTCGAGCGATCGCAGAACACGAGACTGCGCAGTGTTCTGCGCTGCCCAGGACAAGGAGCCCCGCTAGACGCGGGGCAACGCGACATTCCCCTTGAGGCTACCAGTCCCTCCCCGCTCACTCGGGTTGCTTTGCGTCCCATGTGTATCCTAATGTTATACTCCATACATGAACATCATCCAAACTCCACACCACGCACTCGCTGTCTACACACTGGGCGACCCTGATGCAGAAAAACTTGCGCTGGTGCTCCCCGGACGGCTGGATACCAAAGACTACCCACACATGCGAAGTCACGTGGACTTCTTGGCGCACCGAGGATTCTTTGCGCTTTCTTTTGACCCGCCGGGCACGTGGGAAAGCCCGGGCGGCATCGAGTTGTACACCATGACGAATTATCTCGCGGCCATCAATGAACTCATCGTATACTTCGGAAACAAACCAACGTTGTTGCTTGGCCACAGCCGCGGCGGCACGATGGCCATGCTCGTGGGTACACGCAATCCGCTCGTCACCCACTTCATCGCCATGATGTCCAACACCGGTGGGAGTAAAAAGGGCGAAGGTCGGCAAGAAAACGAGGTAGAGGTCTCATACCGAGACACACCACCAAATGATACGGAACATCAAAAGCGCTTTGATCTGCCTATGAGCTACTTCAAAGATGCTGCACAGTATAACGTGCGTGATGCACTTGCAACCTGCACCAAACCAAAACTCTTTCTTTTTGGTACCAAGGATACAATCGTGAAACCGGAAAAGGTACACGCGGCATACGCTACTTCCGCAGCACCAAAAGAATTACGCGAGCTCGATGCCGAGCATAATTACCGCCGCTCACCAGAAGCGATAGCCCAGGCAAATGAATACATCGGAGAGTTTTTGGATACGTACGGATTCTAAAAACCCAATCACTTACTCAAACGCCCGGGCCTCGTGGATGGCTCGATTTTGTCTTTGCCAAAATACCGACCTACTCCAAATGCATATCCTTCATAGCCTTACGCCGCACAATCAACAATAGAGCAAACAGTACGTTCGCAGCGGTCCACGTGACTGGGTACAACCACGTTACAATATTATATTCAGATAACGCAAAGATGCCCAACGCAAGACCTTTCCCTGGCCGACCTCGTGTTGAACTCTTTGGAAGATATTAATAAAAAAGTACTTGCACACATTACAGAGTAAGGTTTTGCGATAAAAAGTAGTGTACGCAGAAAAGGGGGAACACCGCCAAAATACACAAGGATATGCTATAGTTACGTAGAGGAATAATTTATTCAACCAATATGAGAAACGAAGAAAAAAACGCCCAAGGACTTTCCCCTGTGGCGACGATTATTGTCGTGGTTGTTGTGCTAGCAGCCGCCGCAGGTGTATGGCTGACCTGGCGCTCCTTCTCTGATGGAGAAAATGATGAGATGAGCCCACAATTGGAAAATGCCATCACCGCCGCCGGAGAAGGTGTTGCCAAAAACACGAACACCAACAGCGGCATTGCGGGCAACGCCAATACGAACGAGGGAACGAACACTAGTGTTGCTACTAATAATACCTTGGCTGGTACGTGGATTTCTGATTGCCTGGTGCCGGATGAAGGAAGCGCCTGGTCGGAGCGACATCAATTTGTCATCCAGACTGACGGCACGGCCACACATACCCGATGGGCAAGTTATGATCACACCTGCGGCGCCGGGGATACCACGGTGACCGACTACCAGTACACCATCCCTCAAGCTGGCCAGATCAATCTGTTTAACCTAGACCTTGGCGAGACCATTTTTGACATCTACCAGATCACCGACACCACCCTTCTCTTTGGGCACGGCTTCCAGGCGCACTACCCAGCCGGCTATGACACGATGCAGGGAAGCAGCGCGAATAACCGTTTCTCCGTCCTCAATACATACATCGCATACCACAAACAGTAAAGCCCAGCACACGACGGAAAACTAGGACCTCGTAAATGATCCGTTTTAGGATGACAAACATCCCTTCTTTCGTGCTATAATAGTGTTGTAAAATAAAAATATATATGAAGCTCCCTGCGTTTCTCCATCGCAAAGTATTTCTCATCCCAGCCGCACTTATTGCGGTGCTCGTTTTTGTATTCGCATGGCAAATTGATTTTCTTTTCACGCCACAGGTACGTATGGCCTCCACGGAAAATGGTGCACAGGTGGAACTCACACCAGACATTTTCTTCACCTTCTCTAGGCCGGTAGATCGCAAAATACTCATACCCAGCATGACGCCAGATGTAGAGGGCGTATGGGTCTATGAAAAACCAGTGTACGGCAAGCACCTGTTCCGCGCAGTGCGCTTTGTGCCGCAGCATACGCTTGCACCGGAAACAGAATACACGGTAAGACTTGCCAACATCCAAAGCGCGGCGCATATAGGAAATGTGTATGAGACAGCGTACCGCTTTACCACGCAGCCCTTGCCAGATATTGCCAGCATCACGCCAGAAGACGGGGCAAAAGACATCTCCCCAGAAACCACGGTTACGGTTTCCTTAAACATCCCGAACCCGGACATTGCAGAATTCACCTTTGCCATGCAGCCGGATGTGACATTCACCACAACCATGAATGAAGCGGGTGATGCATACACGCTCGCGTTCAAAAAACCACTGGCACAAGGAACTGAATACACGCTGACGGCGTTCCGCGCAGGCGTGGTGCGGCACATTGAGACGAATGAAGTGGTGCACCGGGAAGACCCAAAAGAAGTCTCACGTGTGGACTTCGCCACCGCCCCACCTCCGAACATTAAAAGCGTAAAACCGAATGGCGATCAGGCGCATGTGGACAGTGCTATTGTTATCATTTTCAGCACAGCAATGGATGCAGCGTCTGTGGAGAAACATTTTTCCATAACGCCGGATATTGCGGGTGAAACAACGCTCTCCGATGACGGTACGACACTGAACTTTGCGCCAACAAAAAACCTTGCGTATGCAACGGCATATGATGCCACAGTAAGCAAAGGCGCAGAGACAGCAGTAGGCGGATCTTTGGAAGAAGACGTGGTATATTCCTTTACCACTATTGGTGCTGCAAGAATAACGCGTACATCGCCGCAAGACGGCAATAGCGGCGTGGGCGTGAACAATACCATCACTTTTACGTTTGACCAGGACGTGGACCATGCGTCCGCAGAATCACATTTTTCCATTAAACCGTCTGCACCAGGGGCCTTCTCATGGGACGGCAATACACTCCGATACCAACCCTCTCCTGCGCTCACGCGGAACGTCACATATACCGCACATATGGCTGCAGGCGTCACGAGCGTGCATGGTCAACCGTTGGCAAATGATAACAGTGTGCGCTTTGCCACCGAGCCAGAGGTGTACAAAATTCCCATTGCAATAGACTTCCAAGACCAATCCCTTTCTTGTGAAGCAGCAGCACTGAAAATGGCGCTGGCGGGCAAAGGCGTGTCCGTTTCTGAAACCGATATTATGAACATCGTGGGATATGATTCCACGCCGCACAGCGGCAGCACCTGGGGCGACCCATACCTTGCGTATGTGGGCAACATTGCCGGCAGACAAAACACCACAGGCTATGGCGTGTATTGGGACCCGATCGCAAAAGCGGCAAAGCACTGGCGCGGGTCATCTGAGGCCTTCACGGGCTGGAACATTACACAACTGACACAAGAACTCGCACAAGGCAACCCCGTGGTGGTGTGGGGCATTTACGGCAGTGGGTATGAAGATTCCTGGAGCACGCCTGAAGGAAAAAGTATCTATGCATGGAAGGGCGAACATGCACGCACGGCCATCGGGTATATGGGCAGCAAAGACAACCCTTCGCAAATCATCATCAACGACCCGGTTGCCGGACAAATTTACTGGTCGCGCGCGCGGTTTGAAAGTGACTGGGGCATCTTTGGTAACGCTGGCGTGGTCGTGAGATAATACGCGCATGTTCCTCAAGAAACAATCCATCACCAGCGGCGCGCTCGTCCTGAGCGCTGCGTCATTTTTGAGCTACCTACTCGGGCTCTGGCGTGACAGGCTCTTTGCCGGAAACTTTGGCGCAGGTGAAACGCTGGACGCATACAACAGCGCTTTTTTGATCCCAGACCTCATTGCGAACCTCTTGTTCGCTGGCGTGTCGCTAGCCGTGCTCATGCCCGTACTTGCGGACATTGCTGCGCGGGAAAAACCGGAGAAAGCATTCCGTCTTGCTAGCACCATCTTGAACCTCGCGGCATTGCTCATGCTCGTGCTTGCGGCCATCGCGTTCGTGCTCATGCCGTGGCTCATGCAGCTCATTGCGCCAGGTTTTGACGCGGAACAAACCGCGCTCGCGGTACAACTCTCGCGCCTGATGTTGCTCTCCCCCATGCTCTTCATGCTTTCCAACGCATTGGGGTCCATTCTTGTTTCCATGAAGCGCTTCGTGGGCTATGCTTTCTCGCCAGTGTTTTACAATATTGGCATTGTTGCCGGCACGTTTTTCTTTGCGGACGCGATCGGGATCTACGCCGCGGTGCTCGGCACGCTCTTTGGTGCTCTCCTGCACCTGCTTATCCGTGTGTTTGAACTGATCCACACACCGTTCCGGTACATGCCGATACTGGATGTGTTCCAGCCGGCCATTCGTAAAATTGTTGGGCTGATGATCCCAAGAATGATCGGGCTCGTTGCCTGGCAAGCAAACCTCTGGGCATGGACGGCGATCGCCTCAACTCTCGCAGCGGGCAGTATTGCCATCTTCTCGTTCTCCCGCAACCTCCAGAGCTTGCCGGTGAGCCTCTTTGGTATTGCCTTGGCAACGGCTGTCTTCCCCACGCTTTCTGAAATGTTCGCGAAGAAGGATTGGAAAAGCTTCACAGAAAATATCCAACAAACGTCCTCGCGAATCTTTTTCTTTGTACTACCGGCAAGCGTTGGCATCTTCTTATTACGCAGGGAGATTGTGCAGGTATTGCTCGGTACTGGCGACTTTACAGCAGAGGATGTGCAAAAAACCGCCTTTGCGCTTGGCGCATTCTGCCTCGTGGTGCCGTTCGAAAGCCTCGTACACCTCTTCACCCGCGCGTTCTACGCGCAGCTGGATACCAAAACGCCCGTGGTCGTTTCTATCGTCATGGGCGTGATAAATATTGGTACGGGCATGTTTCTCGTGCGCTCCATGGGCGTGGCAGGCTTGCCGCTCGGTTTTGCCATCGCGAGTGCGGTGCAAGTTTGCCTTCTCTACGGTATCCTCCATTCACGCATACCACAGCTCAATCTCAGTATCATGAAGCGTGCTATGGGGAAAACACTTCTTGGAACCCTGATCATGGCAGTAATGATGGGACTGCTGACGTCCTTTATGCGTGGCACGGCATTGGCAAATATCGAATACCCGAACAGTGGCGCTATAGCCACGATGATCCTTGGGATTCCTACGGGTGCCATCGTCTATCTCATCACTGGATTCGCCATGAAAAACGAAAATATGGCGGTACTGCGCCGGTTCCTGCCAGGGCGTTAAGGGTTGACAAAATGACTATTCTACGATAGTCTACGCAGTCCACTTTTATATATCTCATGAAAAAATTCTTTATCGCAAGCCTCGTTATTTTTGCACTCGGCATTACCGCGTTTTCTTTCCGTGGACCGATTCGTGACACACTGGATAGTCTGGGCGAAGAAGCCGTTCCAGAAGCGGTTACCTATGACGCAATACAGGAACAACAGCCACTGGATACCCTTCCGAATACCCAGGAAGGCGACGTGCTTGGTGAAGAGGCAGCAGAAACTGCGCCCGTAACGATTCCGGCGACCATGAACCTGGATGTGCCGTTCACCTCGCAAGCGCCATCTGCCAACTGGGATGAAGTGCATGAAGATACATGTGAAGAAGCGTCACTGCTTATGATCCACCGGTTCTATGAGAACAAACCATTTGCCAATGCGCAGGACGCAGATGCTGAACTGCTTGCGCTGGTTGATTTTGAAAACGAACGCTTTGGTGATTACAAAAGTACCAACGCAGAGGACACAGCAACGATGATCCGAGAATACTACGGTTACACGAATGTTGCTGTTGTTTATGACATCACGATGAATGATGTGAAGCGCGAAGTGGCACAGGGCAGGCCAGTGTTACTCCTTGCCGCTGGACGTGAGCTTGGCAACCCAAACTTCACTGGTAGCGGTCCGCTCTACCACGCACTTGTCGTGAAGGGTTGGACCGAAACAGAAATCATCACCAACGACCCTGGCACGCGCAAAGGACATGAATACCGCTATGATCCTGACGTGCTTATGAATGCCGTTCACGATTGGAACAACGGCGACCCAGCAAACGGCCGCCGTGTGATGATTGTGATGCATCCCAATCCGTAAACCGCGCAAAGAAGGGCTCGCCAACCCCAGTGTCATCCGCCTGTAAGCAGACAGGGAATGTTTGCTATGATAGATACGTTCGGGTAGAAGATTCTATAACCAACAACATTATGTTTCTTGCGAGTCAAAGTTTTGAAGATGGCCAACGCATCCCATCAAAGTACACCTGCGATGGCGAAGGGGGTGCCCCGCAACTCCATTGGGGAGATACACCAACAGAAACCAAAAGCTACGTGCTTGTGGTGGTAGATCCAGATGCGCCAGGCGGAGACTTTATTCATTGGATCATAAAAGATATTCCACCAACAGTGACCGAGATCCCCGAAGGTGTCCCTGTGCCGGGCATGGAAATTGAAAACACTTTCGGCAAAACATCTTGGGGAGGACCATGCCCGCCATCAGGAGAACATAACTACTTCTTCAAAATCTACGCCTTGGATACCGAATCCATTGAGAAACTCACAAAAGAAAACTACGCGGAGCGTATTGCCCCGCATGTTATTGCTGATGCGCAGCTCATCGGGCTCTATTCGCGGCAAGAATAAAACCGCAAACAGCTCTGGGGTTCACAAAAGGCTGAGCAGCATGATCCCGATGGCATTACAGGCAAAAGAGAGAACAAGGAACGGAACGATCCTGCCGCTCATCGCGCCCAGAAAACCCGCAGCAAGTTCGTCCGGGAGCGGCGAGGCAAGGATGAGCCCGCCGACCATCAATGAAACATGGCTGGGTATGTGGAAATGCAAACGGATCTGCTCCATGAGCTGGAACATCCGTCCGTGATGGGAGCCTTCCCGGGCGGAAAGAAACACTGCCGCGTCATAACTCATCGCGCCGAGTGCGCCGATCAACCCCACAAAAATAGGGTTCAAAGACACCGCGTCCTGCGTGAGCAGCACGGTGGCGGTTGCGGACGTGAACGCGCTGGAATACAGAATACCGGCAATGAACATTCCCAGGTATCCCAGGCGATCGATGCGCAAGAGCGTATCATGAAGCCCGGGAATAAGAAGAAAGAGCACGGCAACCACAATGCCTGCACCAAACAAGAGCAAGGACGTGCGATGGTGCGGGGTATTGAATGATTGGAAAATGCTCATGGATACTCCGTACTATACGGAATTTTCCGTTTCAGAGCCACTGACATACCATGTATGCGTCTGATATGATGAACCTATGACCCTCGCCGATATCCGCCGCGAACTCACACTGCGCGGCGATCCAAAAAAGTGCGAACCGATCCGCTATTACTTCAACCACACGAAGCTCAGGATGTATGGCGCATCCACGCCTGCACAAAGAAGCATTGCACGCCAGTGGACGCGGGAGCATCAGCAGGCTTCAGCGCGCGAGGTTCTTTCGCTCGTGAACGCGTTGTACTGCGCACCTTCATTTGATGAGCGTTTGATCGCAAGCTACGTCCTTGCACAGAACGTCCGCGTCATCCCAAGCATCACCGAGGCACAATGGAACCGATGGATCGCGCGTATCGACAACTGGGCGGTCTCTGACAACATCTGTGGTGTGCCTTTGGGTACGTGGGTGCTTGCTGATCCTGCACGCGGAGAGCACTATCTCAAAAAACTCATCGCTTCCAAGAACATCTGGGCGCGGCGCGTTGCTATTGTCGCGCTTACGTGGGTCGTGCGCTATAATAAGAGTCCGCGTTGGAAAAATCTCGCGTTCAGTTTTGTGCGCAAAACCATGCACGAACGCGACGTTATTATGACAAAAGCAGTCTCATGGATTCTGCGAGCACTCATCCACTATCATGCACCGGCCGTGCGAACCTTCGTGGAGAAATACGAGAACGACCTCCCCGCAATCGCACGCAGGGAAACACTTAATAAACTCAAGAGCGGAAAAAAGTCAGGAAAATAGTCCTATGAAACTAAACGCTATCATCTTTGATTTCTCCAGAACACTACTTTTCCCAAAAGACACCACATACACCGGGGGTCTCAATAAACGTTACGCCGAGGTAAAAGAAAAACCCAATTTTGTCTTTACGGACTACTTTACCTTTAATGATGAGCTCATTACATATCTTGAATCACACCAAGACGCCTGGACGGTGCATATCCTCTCATCAAAAGTCATTCAGGATGATCCGGCAGTCCAAAAACATATTGGCCATCTATTTCTCAATATATATTCAGCCTTGCGGATTGGTAAAAAGAAAACGGATCCGGAGCTCTACCGCATCGTATCGGAAAAAATAAATGAGCAGCCAGGGCACGTTTGTTATGTTGATGATAAACAAAAAAATCTCTCGGCGGCGTCATCTGCTGGTATGATGGCCATTCACTATACAAACAACACACAACTTATTGCTGATTTGAAAAAACTATAGCTGGTCACCTCGCCCGTAAGGCCTTGTCCGTAGGCCAAAGGCCGAGGGCTATAGCCGCGGGGAAGAGCGGGAAGTAATTCTGCGTCGCTGCCACCACGCCACGCCATACACCAAAAAGAAAATCGGCGTCATCACCACCAGGAATGGGATCTGGAATCCGTCCTCCGGGAGAAATAAGCCGGTTGCCAAAAGACCCGCTGTTTCTGCGACCACAAGCGTGAACGCGGCGGTCTTGCCGTACTCGCGGAAGAGCACGAGCGCCATGAGAACCAGAAACATGACATCCCCGCTGCCAAGAGAAAGGCGGCCGGCGGTGATCACGGGAAAGAAAAAGTAGCGCGGTTCTGCCGTGGGTTCGCTGGGCTTGAAGACGCGCGGGAGCACCTCGCGCACGAGCCAGATGTCATAGAACGTCCAAAGTATTGCTAACGCGTGAAACATCCACGTGCGCAGCATGTTCAGACGTACGAGCAGCGTTGCCGCGCCAAAGGTTGCAATAATAACAATGCTGTTCAGTAATACGAATGAGGGTGCTGCAATCTCCACGGCAAAAATCCCACCGGCAGAAACAAGACTAACGGTGACTAATAGCGTATCGGACCGTACCCAGCGGATGAGCAGCAAAAAAACCGTTTCAAAGATAAGGAGCGCAAACAGTAATGCAAATAAAATGTAATACCGTGAAAATCCGGCATAGTTGGAAAACAAATACCACAATGCGCCGGCGAGTACGGCGGTAAGTAATAACGCTGCCGGGCTTACTTTATTGGGAAGGCGTCTGCGCAGCGCATCTGCGGATGGAACAAAATGATAATACGCCAACGCCAAGACGCCCGATGCAAAAAAAATTACTGAGAGCAAAAGAAAGTCCATTGCGCCATTGTAGCATAAACAAAAGCACCTTCCGCTTTGATTTGTGGAACAGATTGTACAGAATCGGTATGGCAACAAGGGTGCCAATGGTCGAGAAAATCAACCCGGCAATAAGGTTACAGCGAAAGAGACGCTACTTCTTCCCACGTCTTCTCATCCAGAACCACAATTTTGGAACTGCCAACAACATACAAGTTCTCATTCACATAGATCGCGCGTTGTGCGCCTACATCCTCAACAACCTTCTCCAGGGTGAGGCCATCGTCTGTGTATGAGAAGATATATCCATCCTCGCCCGCGGGAAGAAAGAATGCCGAAAATGTTGCATCGTGGAGGAATGCGTGATGTGACTCGCTGACGCCTGACCAATATGCATCAAGATTAAAATTGGCCGCCTCAATGGGGTTTTCTGGATCTGCAACATTAAAAAGAGAGAGCTTCGTCTGACCGCTTGCTTCTCCCACGCCAAGAACAAGATTCTCCGTTAGCGGATCAAGATAGGATGAAAATCCAGGAATTTTTAACTCCCCGGTTTTTTTTGGATCGGTCGGTATAGAAAGATCAAGCACGTAGAATGGATCGATTTGCCGGAATGTCACAACATACCCCTTGTCGCCAATGAATCGTGCGCTGTAGATTCGTTCACCAACGCCAAGATCAAGTACGGAGCCTATGGTCTTTAAGTCCTTATCTAAAATATAAACATCATTCACGCTCGCTCCGCCAAGGTTTGCATCACTTGTTGTTGCAACACGAAGATTGCCATTGTATTCATCAACAGAAAATTGGTTCAAAAGATAGCCAGGCACCTCACCGGTTCCTGCCACGGTGAATGAATCGAGAGAGATCTTCACAATGCCACTGGTAACAAATTCGCGTGCTCGCTTTTCAAGATACGCTTCAAAAAGATCCTGATAGGTATTCTGCAACGTTGCCTCTTCTTCCGGGGTGAGTGATGTAAAATAGTCCTCAAGGATCAATGAGAACTCAATCTCTTTTGCCTGATCACTAATATCATACCCTTGCACCCGCTCGAGGTCTGTTCGTACGGACTGCGGGAAGACCGAAGCGCCTTCTCCGAGCACAAAGTCCAGAAGAAGGTTCGCCTGGCTCTGATACTGGGTGAAAAAAACATACAGAGCATTCGGTGACATATAGATCGTGCTCGAACTCTGCTCCCCCACGAACGAAATACTCTCCTGAACAGCACCCGTTGCCGGATCGATAATCGCTGCGGTATAGGTGGCATCAACGGTCACAGGGGTCACGGGATGAAAAATAGTATCGCAGGGAACAACAAATGCTTCCCCATCAAGTATGAATGGCTCAAGGGGGCATGGCGTTATCCTGTCCACATACTGACGCGTTATAAGATAGAGCTTCCCATCAAACATGCGTGCTGTTTCGAGATATTGTCCATTATCGTATTCAAGCGTCCATTGTTTTTCAAATGTTGTCGGGTCAGAAACATCGTATGCGGTGATGCCGGTCTGCTTCAGCACCATGAGGTTACTGCCGATGAGGAGAAGATCGCCGGCATCCTCAACGCTGCCTGCTTCTTCGAGATCCTCAATGGGGAATACGGTCACGGATTTCGTTTCAGCAATCCTGGCGAATTCCGGAGCAATGGCGTCGCCCTCAAGAGGCGCAACCTGACGCTCAAACCCAAAAAACGGTTGGGAAAAATAATCCTCCTGCGAGAGGAACAAGGTGGTACCATCAGTCTTCACAATGTCCGGCTCATCAATGCCTTGCACTTGAACATTCGTTTCGGAAACGCGCTCAACGGTCTGTGTATCTGGTGCGGCAAGCTCACTCGTTCCTAAACCAACAGTGGTCCCGATATCTTCAACGACAAAATCGCCATCAAGCGCGGCGCGCGGCGCGGCAAGAGAATATGTTGTTGATGTGCTTGGGGCGCTTGCGAGATAGGACCGAAACTCTTCGGCAGAAGTAAACGCCTGAATGCCGTCTTCGGTAAACGTTGAGGTATTCGTGTTCAGATTCACAGCAGTGTTCGCATTCTCATTCTTATTGAGAAGGCCAAATGGATCTGCCCACAACGAATACAATAACCCGGCAACAACAACAACAGCGAAACTAAGGGTATAAATAAGACCACGAGTATTCATACCCTTATAATACGCGAGCTACGTCGCGAGGGCAAGGAATATAAAAAACGCCCGGGGCCTCATCAGAGGTTACCCGGGCAAGAACCAAGGCCAGAAAACATGTCATGGAGTCAGGAGGATTGCCCGAATCCATAGTTGCTCGTCGCCCCGCCTGAGGAAGTGCCGCTGGTATGCGACATACATGCACATTCCTTTAAAGGGAAGGACCACGTGCACGCCCGCGCTGTAATCGTCTTTCCCTTGAGGGAGGCGATCCTCGGTCTCAATGCCGATGCGACCGTAGGGAAGTTTCCGATCCAGATCGGCGTAGAAATACCAGGAGCCGAGTTCTGGCGTACTTTGCACATTGGCACACGTGAAGAGCGGATCCCACCCACTGAACGCGGCACGAATGTCGATGACGCCGCGAGCATGCTGATCGGCAACGAAAGCGCCGAGGTTGAACTCGAGCCACCAGGTCTTCGCCTGGTAGCGGGGCCCAACAACTGCAACCATCGTAGTCGGGTTGCTGTCCATGTCTGGTAGAAGCATCCACGCCGCAACCTGCCAACTGGAGTCGGGCGAAACCGGCGCTGTTTCGTGAACAGCCAATTTGGTATTGGCCACCATTCCGGCATCAGCGGACTGCGCACACAACGCCAGGACAACGAGCACGAGAAGGGATACGAAACGCATGGGATTCTCCTTCAGAGAGTGCGCATGCCTGCATGCGCTCCGTTGAGTTGTATGGTTCCACTGCAGAAGGACAAAACACCATAGCAAAATGTACGTTTTTGTCAACCTTCTGCTACAATGCTCCTATGAAAACCATACTCGACCGCCAGAGGCGGACTCGTGTCAAAAAATCCGGAACGTGGATACTCGCCATAGAGACATCATGTGATGAAACTGCTGTTGCAATCGCTCGAGCAAGCAAAGGCATGTTTGATTTGAAAAGTCATGTTGTTGCCTCGCAAGTGGATATTCACCGCAAAACGGGCGGCGTGGTGCCAGAAGTTGCAGCACGCGAACATGCGATGACACTTGCGCCAGTGATCGAAGAAGCGCTCACGCAATCCAAAGCCACCCTAAAGGATATTGATATCTTTGCGGTTACAGCCGGTCCTGGTCTTTCTCCTGCGCTCATGGTGGGCGTAGAGACGGCAAAAATGCTTGCTGGGTTCCATCATGCCGCCTTCCTCCCCATGAACCACATGGAAGGGCATATCGTAGCAAACTGGATCCCCAATAAAGGAAAAACTGTTCCGAAAATTCCCTTCCCCGCAGTAGTACTTACGGTCTCTGGTGGACACACGGAGCTTATTTTAATGACGGGTTTTGGAAAGTACCGCCTCCTTGGCCGCACGGTTGATGACGCGGCAGGTGAGGCATTTGATAAAGTGGCAAAGCATATGGGACTCCCATACCCTGGTGGGCCACAAATCTCCAAACTCGCTGCTCAGGGAAATGTTGAAGCAATAAAGCTCCCGCGGCCCATGTTGGATCGTGATGATTTTTCTTTTTCATTCTCAGGTTTAAAAACCGCAGTGCTCTATGCCACGGATAAAAAGCCGGGGTGGAAAAAGAATATGCACTACAAAAAGGATCTTGCGGCGAGTTTTGAACAAGCGGTTGTTGATGTGTTGGTCAAAAAAACCGTTCGCGCAGCAAAAAAGTACAAGGCAAAAAGCGTATTAATTGGTGGAGGTGTTGCGGCAAACAAAAGGCTCCGCAAGGAACTTGAAGCTGCGGTCAAGAAGGAAACCTCTGCAAAATACTTCCAACCGAAGCTTGAATTTGCCACAGACAACGCAGCAATGATTGCTGCAGCTGCCGCCCTTGGCGAGCCTCGCCGAAAGCGGGTCGCGCTTACGCCGCATGGCGGAAAAAATTCCAAGCGCCTGTTTGCGGATCCCAATTGGGAATTGGTATGAGAAAGGTTGTAGGGCGTAGGTTGTAGATGGTAGGTTATAACAAGCATGGAAAAGAATTACGACCACAGTAAAGAAAAGGGTATCGAAAAAGCCTGGGAAACGGCAAAACCCAAGGCAGGGTATTTTAATCCTGACAATCTGCCGAACCTCGTGAAGAGAAAAAAGGTGGGTCGATTCGTCATTTCCATGCCGCCGCCAAACGCAACAGGCGTACTGCACTTGGGCCATGCGGCGCGCATCACCGTGGAGGACATTTTGGTACGCTTCCACCGCATGAACGGCAAAGATACGCTGTGGGTTCCGGGCACGGACCATGCGGCCATTGCCACGAATGCAAAGGTGGAACAGTTGCTCGCGCAAGAAGGTACGACCCGGCAGGACATCGGCCGCGAAGCATTTTTGAAGCGCGTGGAGCGGTACGTTGAGGAATCAAAAGGGACCATCCGCAACCAGATCCGCGCAATGGGTGCATCGTGTGATTGGTCACGAGAGCAGTTCACGCTGTCTCCGGAGCTTTCCAAAGCGGTTGCACGCGCCTTCACAGATATGTACAACGCCGGGCTCATCTATCGCGGCCATCGCGTGGTCAACTGGTGCCCACACTGCGGCTCTACCCTTGCAGATGACGAGGTGACGTATCGGGACGAGCAAGCGACACTGTACACTTTTCGCTATGACAAGAATTTTCCGTTCGCAATCGCCACCACGCGTCCGGAGACCAAACTCGGCGACACCGGCGTGGCAGTGAACCCAAAGGACGCGCGATATAAAAAATATATCGGAAAAACATTCGCCATATCCCTCGGCGGCGTGAAGCGAGAGATAAAAGTTGTGGCCGACCGCGGCGTGGATATGGAATACGGTACCGGTGCGCTTGGTGTCACCCCTGCCCATTCCCAGACCGATGAAGCGATCGCACAGCGGGAGGGATTGCCCTTCATCACCGTGATCGGCGAAGACGGCCGCATGACCGACGCGGCAGGAGCGTATGCCGGTCTCTCCGCGCGAGACGCCAGAGAGAAACTCGTTGAAGAGCTTCGGGACAAGAAGCTCATTAAAAAAGAGGAGTCATTGCAGCACAACCTTTCTCTTTGCTACCGCTGCAACACTCCCATTGAACCGCTGCCCTCAAAACAGTGGTTCGTTGCCGTGGACAAACCGTATGTGAAGAATGGAAAAAAACACCCGAGCCTCAAAGCGCAAGCGCTGAAGCTCGTACAAGGCGACAGTGTACAGATCCTCCCGGAGCGCTTCAAAAAGACATACTTCCACTGGATGGAGAATCTGCATGATTGGAACATCTCGCGCCAGATCTGGTACGGGCATGCAATCCCGGTATGGTACAAAGAAAAAAAAATCCTTCACATGGGCTGGGATGGTGACATTGCCCCAGAGGTCTTCCGCGGAAAAACACGCACGTACCGAATCCGCGATCACAAGCTGCACAAAGGTGACATCGTGGCATTCAAGAACAGTACAACGGAAAAGATCTTCGGCTATGCAATCATTGAGGCGGCCATCAAAAAAACCGTTAAAAGCATCGTGCTGCCGGATGTAAAACACGGCAACAAATATCACACCACCGCGGAATTACTTGCGGCCTTCCAGCGCTTGAACCCAAATCGTCATGTGACCGAGAATACCACGGCATGGATATATGATTATCGCTTCGTGGCAACACTTCCGGACGAAGCAGTGGAAATATACGTCGGTGAGAAAGCGCCTAAGGGTGCCGGTTGGAAGAAGGACCCCGATGTGCTGGACACCTGGTTCTCAAGTGCGCTCTGGACATTCTCCACGCTCGGCTGGCCAAAGAACACCGCGGACTTGAAGCGCTTTCACCCCACCACCGTCATGGAGACCGCATACGACATCCTCTTCTTCTGGGTGGCGCGCATGCTGCTCATGACGAGCTTTTGCCTTGATAATAAACCGTTTGAAACTGTGTATCTCTCCGGCCTGCTGCGGGACCGGCAGAACCGCAAGATGTCCAAGTCACTTGGCAACGGCATCGATCCGCTTGCCATGATCGAGCGCTATGGCGCGGATGCCGTGCGGCTCGCCCTCGCGCTCGGCACCACCCCCGGGCAGGACCAACAGGTCTACGAGGAGAAGATCCGCGGCTACCGCAACTTCGTCAATAAACTTTGGAACATCGCGCGATACAGCATCCCAAAAATTGCGGCATCCCCAAAAGACACACTCACCCTGAATACTGTGCCAGAAAAGGCGCTATTCTCGCGCTTGCAGGAAATTATTGAAACAACAACGACCGCAATGGATATTTTGCAATTCGGTCGCGCCGGAGACATGCTCTATGAATTTGTTTGGCATGAATTTGCAGATTGGTACCTAGAAATCGAAAAATTCCAGCCGAACCCTGCGCTGCTTCGTGAAGTGCTTGTGACATCGCTCAAGCTCCTCCACCCCTACATGCCATTTGTTACTGAAACAATCTGGCACTATTTGCCAAAGGAGCTCCAAGAACCAAAACAACTCATTATCGCGGAATGGCCAAAGGTAAAAAAACGCGATCTTGCATCAGAAAATCAATTTGCATCGCTTGTAAAAACCATCACCGTATTACGGCGCTACAAAAAGTATGCTGGCCTCCCAGAAAGCGTCCCTCTCTCCTTTGTGGTTAGTTCGGGGGATAGCTCTAGCGATATGGCAGATATTTTGCAACGACTCGCAAAACTTGAATGGCGCACGGGTAGTAAAACGAAGAATGATCGCCTACTCGAACCAACGAATATTTACGGCAACTTTGGTACAACAATTGATCAATCACGCATACAAAAAGAGCTGGAAAATATCCAAAGGCAACTTGACCGTATTGCTGGGCAACTACAAAATAAGACGTTTGTTGAACGTGCCCCTAAAGAGATTGTTGCTGAACTGAAAGCAAAACAGGGGCAGTACACACAAACTGCTGAGGAATTAAAATCGCTATTTTCCTAAAAACCTCCATACTCCGACGCTCCTTAATCTTCAGCAGCCACGCGGAACACTTCTTCAATAGTGGTAATTCCTTCAAGCGCTTTGAGGAGCCCATCCTGCACCATGGTGATCATCCCGTGTGCGACGGCGCTTTTATGAATGCGAGATTCTGCAACGTGGCCATCACTCACCATCTCCTCAATCTCTTCATTCATCTCAAGCAATTCATAAATACCAATACGCCCCTTGTAGCCAGACCCACCGCACACATCACATCCCTTACCTTTATAAAACTTCGGTTCTGGTGTCTTGGGTGAAATAGAATACCCCACCACATTGTCTGGAAGATTCTTGAAAATTTCTTCCACGCGACGAAGATCTTCTATTGAGAGCGGCGCCTCCTCTTTGCACTCCTGACACACACGGCGGACAAGACGTTGAGACATGATGCTGTTTAAAGCAGGGGCAAGCAAAAAAGGCTTCACGCCCATGGCGATAAATCGCGGGATACCTGCAGCGGCGCTATTTGTGTGAATGGTCGAAAGGACAAGGTGGCCCGTGAGCGTCGCTTGAATGGCAATCTCAGCTGTTTCTAAATCCCGAATTTCTCCAACCATGATGACATCCGGATCCTGACGAAGAATGGAGCGCAATCCTTTTGCAAACGTATAATCTTTTGAGGGATCCACCTGACTCTGTGAAATATCTCCCAGCTTATATTCAATTGGATCCTCAAGGGTCACAATCTTTGTTTCATGTGTATTGATACGATTCAGCGCCGCATACAGAGTGGTTGTTTTACCCGAACCAGTTGGCCCTGTTGTTACCAGTAATCCGTTCGGGCGATGTATTTGCTTTTTGAGTCGTTCAAAAGTATCCCCTCTGAGTCCAAGATCTTCCAGGTCGAGTTGCGCCGCAGAACTAAGAAGAATACGCATCACGATGGTTTCTCCATATTGTGTTGGTAGTGTGGAAACACGAACATCAAGGGTATCGCTATCAAGAAAAAGCGTTATGCGGCCATCTTGAGGGCGGCTAGAAATATTCAATTTGAGTTTGGCAAGCAGCTTCAGGCGTGAAAGCACGCGCGGCCAAAGTTCTTTTGGTAATGTTGCCACGTCCTTCAACACACCATCAATACGATAACGAATCTGCGCATCGCCCTCTCCTGGTTCGATGTGTATGTCTGATGCGCGCACATCAATGGCTCCAGCAAGAATGATGGTGAATATTTCTGTAATTGGCGCATTTTGAAGTCGTAGAGCAAAATCCTGTAATGGAACTTTGGTACGATACTTTGTTATATTCTCCGAAGAAATCTCAACGCCGCGGATAACTTTTTTTCGTTTTGGCAGGCGCTCATAATTCTTTATGGCATGCGCAAAAGAATGTGGAGAAATGAGATACGTCTGCACATTCCCTCGATTTTGTATCTTTATATCCTCAAGTGCTTTTTCGAGGCCTGGCTTTCTTGGGTCAACCACGCCAATACGGATTTCCTTTCCGCTATACAAAAACGGCATTATCTCAAGATCCCGGGCAAGTGTTTCTGGCACAAGCACGAGCGTCTCCTGCTCAATGGGAAAGTTCAGAAGATTGATATAGGACATGCCGAGCTCATCCGCGTGCAAGGCAACGAGTTGTTCTTTTTGTTTGATATCAATAGCGCCCATTTTTTCCTGAAAACGCTGCTCGGTATCATCCGAGGATATATCAAGATGGCCGCGTTGTTGTTCATCTTCCATAACGCGTGCAGTATACCATACCGCGCCCCTCTTATATATAATTTATTCCCCGCTGCTAAAAAGTTGCTGAAGTTCTGTGGTAACCCGCTCGCGCAGTGTTTTTTCCGCCTCGCGAACGTCTTTTACTAAAAAGCGCACGTGAGTGAAACCCCCCGTACCTTTGGGGTCAAAAGGTGCGAGAAGTTCGGTATTATTAATCTGTTTGTGGCTGGCAATAATACCCTGTACTCCGCTTGTTGATTCATACACAATGGCGACCACTTTTGCTTTTGGCGTGTTCACAATAAGCTCATCAATCACTCCGGAAATATCCTCCTCTTTTGCACCGGTCTTTTCAAAATCTCCTTTTGTAAGCACCGTCCAAACAAACCAGCCCCGTGAATCTTCTTGGAGGCGCGCAAGTGCTCGTCCCCAAAGCTTCAACATGGGGATCGTTTTTGTCTGATAAAGATGTTTTACAATATCTGCGCGTCGTGCCCCCTGCTCAACAAGTAATGATGCAATGGCAAGCGAGCGAGGGGTCACTTGCGAGGAACGAAAAATCTTTGTTTTCGTAATAATGCCAGTAAGAAGGTTGGTGGCGATGTGCTCGTCGAGTAATTTTTCTTCCCAGCGATTGATAAGCTCATAAACAATCTCTGAAATACTTGTTGCCGAAATATCCACAAGATTTATCTGGCCAAAATGTTCATTCTCTGGATCATGCCCAAACACAATAAGTGGCGTTCCATAAAAAAGGCTGGGGTGTTCCTCAAAGATACTCCCCAATGATTCAAGGTTTGCCGCATCTAAGGTAATGATGGTGTCAAAACTATACTGAGATCCTTTGTGCTGAACATCCTGCTCGCGAAAACTACCACTCTTTGGTTTAATGCGTATATTGAGCTTATTCCCCTCAACATCATACGATAATGTATCAACTTGCGTTTTACTTACATCAAGTTGGATAAGATATTCCTCTGCACCGCCAAGGTGTGAAGAAATAACATCCGCCCTCGGAAGAAAAGCGTGATTCTTTGGCAGTTCAAATTTGGGTGCAATAACACGCGGGCGCTTGCCGCGCTTTTCCAAAAAAAGATAGAGTCCTATTCCAGCACCGATGGCGTCTGTACTGGGACTCTCTGGGAGAATGATACCGATGCGGTCGCTCTGCTCCAGTTCTCGTATTGCGTTTGTATACTCCTTTTCGTTCATAAAGGTAATGCGCTAGTATATCCAAGCAGGGGTACCCTGTCAACGCTTTTCTCCCTATGTCACACATCACAACCCATTCCCCCGAAGAAACGGAGATTCTTGGAGCTCGCATGTCGCGCACATTGCAGGGAGGTGAGGTTATTGGATTACAGGGCGCGCTGGGTGCCGGAAAAACCGTGTTTGTGCGGGGTTTGCTTCATGCGCTTGGCGTGCAATCACCTGTAACGAGTCCAACATTTACGCTCGCAAAATCATACACAACAAAACACAAACGCATTCGTTCTGTGGTGCATATAGACGCATACCGTCTAGAAAAACCAGAGGAGTTGCTCGCAACTGATGTTATTGATACCTGGGGTCGACCAGATACTGCGACAATCATAGAGTGGCCAGAGCGGGTAGCGGGTATCACTCCAAAAAACATTGAATACATTCTCATTGATAGGGGGAAGGAGAATCTCCGCTTCTGGGTATTTGCAAAACAACGTCAGCGTATGCTGACGTTGCTCAAGAAATAATCTAGGCGCTTGCGGATGGAGCCTCGGTGGCCACGCTGCTCCCAACGGGGATTGATGCATCATCTACCACCATCTTTTCAGCGGTGAGTGCTTGTACTTGGCGTGGGTGTATTTGAAGTGTATTAGTCCTTCCTGCGAGTGGATTTGATAAACCATGCCGTCGAATACAATAGCAGCGAACAACATGCGTATCAACATCGATCTCAATATCAACGATCTTCCCAAGTTGTGTTCCTGAAACGGTTTCTACCGGCAGTGAAAAAAGATGTTTTTTGTCGATGACCGCCATACGTCTTATGCTTTGGCCTCAACGTCAATGGGAGTATTAGGGTCTTTGGGCTCTTCGTTCTTCTTTTTGTCGAGCTGTTTGAAAATAAGGTATTGTTGCCCAACGGTAAACATTGTACTCACAACCCAATACAGCGCCAACCCCGCAGGAAAATTATACCCAAAGAAAACAGTGATCACTGGAAAAAGATATGCGGTGGAGCGACTAACCTGTGCGGCCATGTTCTCATCTTTTGCGCCTTCAATATTTGGCGGCCTTTTTGCAATAAGCATGCGAGATTGCAAGAACTGAAAGCCCCCCGCGAGAAGCGCAAGGATAATATTATGGTTCTTTGCAAGGTCAATGAGCCCAAAAAAGGTTGCGTGAATCGGTGTGCTTTCATAGATTGCCCGCAGTGAAGGATAGAGGTGGTCAATTTGTTCTTGCACCAATAATCCCGTTCCCGAATCTGATTGAATCCCCGCAAAAAATACCCTATAAAGCGCAAAAAGTATGGGTAGTTGAATAAGTAATGGAAGACAAGAAGAAAAAGGGTTTACTTTGTTGTGTTTGTAGAACTTAATGAGCTCTTGGGAAAGTTTTTCTTTTTCGTTTTTATACTTTGCGCGAAGCGCATCAAGTTTAGGTTGAATTTCCTGCAGTTCACGTTGCGCCTTAATGGAAGAATATGTTGGCCGGTAGAGTAGAAGTTTAATTGCTATCGTTAAAAGAATTATCGCAACACCCAAATCCTGAAAAGGAAGAGTGTTATAGAGCCAAATCAATGCATTAAAGAGCGGCTCATAAATAATCGTATTAAAAAGTTCAACCATGGTGTGCTTCCTTTGGAATGGGGTCATACCCACCACGAGTGAACGGGTGGCAGCGACCGATACGTTTAATGCTTAATAGTATCCCTTGCCAAACACCATAATGGTTTATGGCATCTTTTGCATACATCGAACATGTCGGCTGAAAACGGCACCCAGCATATGGCGCGAGCACACGACCAAAACCATGGTCCGGCGACAATGTGTGTTGATACAGCGTGATGAGAAAAATGAGAGTGCGTTTCATGAAGAAAATCTTTTCTGTATGGATTGGAGAATGCGAATAAAATCTTCGCGCAGTACACTGCTTGTTTGTCCATGTGCGCGTGGCTTCACAACAATAGCATAATCACCTGTGGGCATTTCTTTTATTGCATCCCGAAATGTCTCACGTAATACCCTTTTCATGCGGTTACGGTGTACGCTTTGCTTTGCCACCTTTGTGCTCACAACGAACCCCGCGCGAGTTTTTTTCTCACCTTTGAGAAAATATATCGTCACCAATGATGAACCTGCGCGCTTCCCAGAACGGTAGAGTTGTCGAAACTCCCCTGGCTGTGTTATGCGCTGAGCGCGCGGAAGCATAGGCTAAACTGAAACGCGTGCGCGTTTCTTCCGTCGGCGACTTGCAAGCACGCGCTTTCCTGCGGTCGTGCGTGATCGCTTCAGATAGCCATGGCGTCGAGCACGGCGTCGCTTTTTTGGTTGGTACGTTCGTTTTGGCATGGAAATGGGTCGCTGATGCTTCGGAAGTCTAACAGAAGAGCGGAACCGGGGTCAATGGACGCGTAATAACTTATCCCCCTTATCCCCATGTAATCCCCAGGCTCTCCACAAAATTTGTTTTTGTGCCTATTTTTAAAGGGTTTTGTTTGTGCTATAGTCCTTTAGCGGAAAGGAAAAGAGCTTAGTTTTTGGCTAAACTATGACTAATGACCAGTTGTGGGAAGCCGCCTTGGGGGAGCTTGAACTCACCATTTCTAAGGCAAATTTCACCACATGGTTCAAAAATACAGCGATTACGGCCTTTGAGGAAGGACGTATCACCGTAGGTGTTCCAAACACATTCACAAAAACGTGGTTGGAGAATAAATACCATCCTTCAATCCAGAAAGTGCTGGATCGTATTTCTAATGGATCTGTTCAAGAAATCCGTTATCAGGTATTACAAAATATAAAACAACAGGCACGTCCTGCTGGTGATATTGTTGTTAAGGCTGTAGACGCAGCAACGGAGAGTGGTTCAGATGCCGCCCGTAAATACACCGGCCTTAATGCACAATACACATTTGATGCATATGTTGTTGGAAAAGGTAATGAATTAGCGCAGGCAGCGGCGCAGGCAGCGGCAGAAAAGCCCGGTATGGCCTACAACCCCCTTTTCCTTTATGGAGGAACGGGTCTTGGAAAGACTCACCTTATGCAAGCCATTGGAAATAGGGTTCTCGAAATGCGTCCTGGGGCAAAGGTGGTGTATGTTACGAGTGAAAAATTCACAAATGACTTTATTCAGGGAATTTCAAGTGGAAGGGGTGAAAAATTCAAAGCCCTCTATCGAACAGCCGATGTTTTACTGATTGATGATATCCAATTCCTTTCTGGACGCGAACGCACGCAAGAAGAATTCTTCCACACATTTAATGCGCTCCACCAAGAAAACAAACAGATCGTTATAAGCTCTGACCGTCCACCAAAATCCATTACTTCCTTGGAACATCGCCTCCTTTCGCGCTTTGAGTGGGGAATGATTGCGGATATTTCACTCCCAGATCTTGAAACGCGTATTGCTATTCTCCGTTCTAAGGTAAAGGAGCGCGGTTTACTGCTTCCTGATGAAGTTATTTCTTACATAGGAGAAAACATTCAATCCAATATACGCGAACTTGAAGGTGCATTAAACCGCGTCGTTGCTCATCATCAGATTCATAACGCGGAACCCTCTCTTGAGGGAACAAAACAAATTCTCGAGGGAACTATCCATGGTTCAAGGCGTCGTTCACTCACGCCAAAACAGATCATTCAGGAAATATGTAGTTTTTTTGATGTTGCTCGTGAAGACCTTATTGGGCAAAGCAGAAAAAAGGGTCTTGTGGTGCCAAGACAGATTGGTATGTATATACTGCGAGAAGAATTAAAGAGTTCATTCCCTGCTATTGGACAAGAACTTGGTGGTCGCGACCACACAACGGCCATGCACGCATATTCAAAAATAACCAACGCTCTTAATTCCGACGAAAAAATTCGCAGCGATGTAGAACTTATTCTGCAACGGCTCTACGCATAGGTGTGTATGTTGTGTGTGTAAGTATGTGGCTTTGGTGAGTATAAGTATGTTAGGAAGGTCGTGTATAAACTCTTCATAAAAAGTGCACAAAAAAGAGTGCGGCAGAAAATGGGGATATCCGTCTGGTTATACGCCAAATAAGAACAGAGTTCTCATGAAGATCTCCACACCACAAACACTGAAAAAGTACTGAAAACAAAGAAGAGAAAATGTTTACCCACAGATTTTCTTCCCTCTATTATCACTATTAGTATATATATCCTTATGAAGTTATCATGTACGCAGGAAAATCTTGTTCGGGGGGTAAACGCCGTGGGACACCTCACGGGGAAAAATTTATCGTTGCCAATTCTGAGTAATATTCTTCTCCGCGCAGAACAAGGATCTGTAACGCTCGCATCGACAAACCTCGAAGTTGGTATAACAAAAAAAATCAGAGCAAAGGTTGAACGCGAAGGAACATACACCATCCAAGGGCGTGTCTTTTTGGAATTTATTAATTTACTTCCCAAAGAACAGGTTGATATTGAGGTTGTAGACGGCGCACTGCATATTGCTGCAGGAAAACACGAAAGCATCATCAAGGGTATTCCCGCCGATGAATTCCCAGTTATTCCAAATATTAACAAAGAAAAACGGGTTGCTATAAAAGCCGGGGTGCTTCGGGAAGCATTACAACAAACGATCTTTGCGGCTGCAAACGATGAATCTCGCCCAGAGATATCTGGCATATATTTTGTTTTTGAAAATGGCATTCTCACTGTAGCCGCAACGGATAGCTATAGGCTCGCAGAGCGGCGCGTGGTTTTGGATGAAGGGAAGGATGTCGTACACAAAACAATATTACCCGTAAAAACACTCTCAGAGATATTGCGGATTCTTGGCGACACAAGCGAGATGGTTGAAATATTTCTTGAGGAAAATCAGTTTGGTATTGTTGTGGACGACCTTGAGCTTGTTAGTCGCGTTATCGAAGGACAATACCCAGACTACCAGCAGATTATTCCGCAAGAAAGTACCACAACAGCAACATTTGGAAGGCAGGAGTTTTTAAACAATGTGAAGGCAGCAAGTCTTTTTGTTAAACCAGGAATCAATGACCTCACGATTGAATTGAATCCAGAAAGCAAGAAAATCTTATTCCGCGCGGCAAACACACAAGTAGGTGAACAGTCGGGAGAAATCGAAAGCGAAATGACAGGGCGGGGCGTTGAGTTAGTTTTTAATTACCGTTACCTTCTTGACGGTTTAACAAATTTTCAGAGTGACACAATAACCCTTCTTGCAAACGACCAAAAGAATCCGGGGCTTTTTACGGAATCAGACAAAGGGGATTATCGGTATCTTGTCATGCCAATTCGCCAGTAGCATGCTCGAAGACCTCAAGGACCTCATTGGGAGATCATTACAGCGACATGGGCTTGATGATCATTATATTGCAAATATGATCCTCGAAAGCTGCGCGGAGGTGATTTCAACAAACACTCCAAAGATCATTATACAGAACGTGCGCCCCATAAGTTATAAGCACGGGGTTATTTTTATGTGTACAAAAAATCAGGCTGCAGCGCAGGAGTTTCGCCTGTATGCGGATTTGATTCTAAAAAAAGTACAAGAAAAACACCCAAAAGAAGACATTCGCCGATTTAGCTATCGTCTCGGATCACTTGACCGTGACAGTGATGAAGTCGGAGAGTGATACTCCTTCTTTTGTTGTGATTTTCAAAAAGAGGTCCCCATCAGACGTGGGCTTTGTTTTCCAAACCAACGTAAGGTCGTTTTTCTTTGGTGCGAGAGCGGTTGCGAGGATGGTGTCCTTACCCGCCACGCGGTAGAGGAGTTCAACTTTTTCAATTGTGTTAGGTGCAGAAGCAAATCCACTAACAGAAAATGGAAAGTCAGCGGCATCAACAGTGATGTCATTTTGTGGTGAGGTAAAGTAGAGTGCGACGCCGCTTGCGTCAAGAATATTTATTAAAACGCTTGAGGACGCCACATTATCATAAATGTCATTTCCCTCAACACGAAGCGTGTGGAATCCGGAAGGTGTTTTTGATGCATCAAATGATAAGACGACCTTGAGGGTAGAATCTTTTTGTATTTTTGGCTTTTGTTCATCTACAACAACATCATCAAGATAGAGTGATACGGATTTGATTCCGTGTTGTGTTGAGATAGTGGCATTCACATCAATATCACCTGGTTCAAGAGTGGTATTTTTCTTTGGTGAGGTGATGTCGATTTGTGGCACTGCATCGCTTGAGCGCAGGTCGCAGGATTCCTCGTCTGGGAGAGTGGCCACATAACCGTTCTTTTCCGCCCATGCGCGCACTGGTTCTTCCCACCTATTGTATTGTGGGTCTTTTGCGGGATCGCTCGGTGGATCACCACGGGGATCCTCTTTATTAACGTAGTAAAGGATGGTGTGTGCCTCGCTCACTTCAATGGTGGAAACAAAATTCTCTGGCCAATCATTCAGGCATGCTTCCGGTATGCGTTTTTTTGTCACTGTGTCCACTTTTACCGGCTCTGCGCCAGAAATACTCCCCGAGAGGATCGGCTTCAGATTATCCGGGGTGCGCGGCGGAGAAGGGAATGATTCAAAATCCGTTCCCTCGAGCGCGGTGCGCATAAAGCTGTTCCAGATGGGCGCAGCCACAATGGATCCGTCAGCGCCGCGTCCCATCTCTGAATTATCATTGTTGCCGACCCATACACCGGCAGCAAGAGACGGGGTAAAGCCGATGGTCCACGCATCACGGAAGTCATTTGTGGTGCCTGTTTTTGCGCCAACCGGGCGACCACCCAGGGTGAGATGATTGCTTCCCCCAAAGATAAACGCGCGTGCATTATTGTCCGATAAAATTGAGGCAACCGTGTGTGCGACCTCTTTACTCATCACCTCGATATTCTCTTGTTCTGTGTATTCTTTAAGGATCTTCCCTTTCGGGTCTTCTATTTTGAGAATGGTTTGTACCGGCTGGCGACCTCCATCATTGATAAAAGAAGAAAATGCGGATACATGCTCAAGGAGCTGAACCCCTCCCCCACCGAGTGCCAATGCGAGCCCATAATTATCACGATCACCGAGCGTTGTGTAGCCCGCGCGCTCCGCGAGATCGAGCGTGTTTGGAATCCCTGCAAGATAGAGCGCCTTTACAGCTGGGATGTTCAATGAACCCGCAAGTGCCTGACGCATAGAAATCGGACCATGCTCTGAAAGGTCATAGTTTTTTGGTTCGTATATCTTACCAGAGCCATCGGCACCGAAGTTTGTGACAAGATCAAAAAGTGTGGTTTCTGGCGTATAGCCGCGCGCAAATGCTGCTGCATAGACAAACGGCTTAAAAGAGGAGCCGGGATTGCGCGTTCGCAGCGCGACATTAACATTGCCATCATTTTCAGTATCAAAATAATCTTTGGAGCCGACCATTGCGAGCACTTGGCCAGTCCGTGGATCGATTCCGACCGCAGCGGCATTGTTTGCATTGTAGTTTGTTGCGTTTCGTTCTGCATATTCTGCAACAGCACTTTCCATTGCTTCTTGCATCCTTGCGTCAAGCGTTGTTGTCACGCGCAGACCGCCCCGCTCCAAGACTGCATCACCATATTCTTCCGCGAGTTTCTCACGCACCCAAATAACAAAATGAGGGGCGCGGATGGTATCCTTTCTTGGTTCAATTTGTGCAAGCACATCCTCCTCTTTTGCTTTGATGGCGTTTTCGTCACTGATAAACCCTTCCTCAAGCATGCGATCAATAATGTGATGTGCGCGCCCAAGAAGCGCATCAGTGTTGTTGCCAAAAGGAGAATAATATGATGGTGCCTGCGGAAGAGCAGCGAGTATTGCCGATTGGGCAAGCGTGAGGTCTTTTGCGGAGATACCAAAATATGTGAGTGCAGCGGCTTCAACGCCGTATGCGTTTGCGCCGTAGGGGATTTCGTTGAAGTACAGTTGTAATATTTCATCCTTAGAGAAGCGGCGCTCAATTTGAAACGAGAGAATGAGCTCTTTAAACTTACGCGTGTAGGTTTTTTCCGGGGAAAGAATAGCGTTTTTCACTAATTGTTGAGTGATGGTCGAGCCCCCCACCCTTGATCCTGTGAATATATTTTTGAAAACCGAGCGGATAAGACCATTCACATCAAAACCACCATGTTGATAAAAATCTTGATCCTCGATTGCAATGGTGGCCCAGCGCATATCCGAGGTGATTTCATCAAGCGAAATAATCGTGCGTTTTTCTTCGCCATGGATTTCGTAGAGTAAGGTCTTTTCATCCCGTGCATAGATCTTTGTTGATTCGGCAACATCGCGATCAGCGATACGATCAGGGTCAGGGAGTTCGCGCCCGATCCACGCGTATGCACCAATCAAAAAGAAACCAAACAACACCGCCAGGGCAAGCATGCCGGGGAGGATATATGATTTCCATCCCTTGCGGGAGAAGAACTTATTCCACAAAGAGCGAACGCGCTTTGGGATAAAACGGGAGGGTGGCCGCGTCCCACGTGTATTGGGATCGCGCCAGCCACGCTGGAAGTGCTTCTTTGTTGGTCGTAATTGAGGTATAGGCATGGCAAGAGAGACCCTATTATGGGGTTTTTGTATTCATTGTCAAGGCAGCGCCTCCAAGAATTCCTGCAGTATGTTGAATGGAAGATTTTACGATTTTAATCTTCCCAAAAGCAATTGATGACATAAGGTGGGGGCGTACAAGACCTTGAAGATCGCGCGTAAGAAAAGGAATGTTTGCTAACCCACCACCAAGTACAATAATGTGCGGGCTAAACGCATGCATAAGACTCGCAAGACCAATACCAAGATAGGTGCGCATCTCCTCGATGGCAGCGCGCGCATCTCGCTTTCCACGACGCGCTTCTGCGACAATATCATACGTCGTTCCCTTTTTACCCGTTCGTTGTTGGTAATAACGAATAAGTGCGGGGCCAGAAACAAAAGATTCAAAATGGCCATACTGCCCACAACTGCAACGTATTTTTTGTTGGCTAATTGTTATGTGTCCCAACTCAGACCCCCCGCCAGTTTTTCCATGCACAATACAATCATTAAGAAGATAGACTCCCCCGATACCCGTCCCCAAAGTGATCATCAACGCGCTCGGCATGTGTCGTGCCTTTCCCCAGAGCATCTCTGCAAGGCCAATGGCATTAGCATCGTTATCAATAAATGTCGGAACATGGAAGCGTTTGTGTATTAATGTGCCAAGGGGGATATTCTTCCAGTCGCCTGGAAGGTTTGGGCTAAAGAGAGAAACACCTTGTGAAGCATTCACAGGACCAGTAATACCTATGCCAATCGCTGAGGGTTTATATTCCTCAACACACGATGCTATTGCTTCAAAGATATTGTCGCGCACGCGCTTTGCGGAGCGTCGTTGTTCCGTTGCCACGCGCACAGAATAGAGAATCTTTCCTGTTGGCGATACAACACCGGCGGCAATCTTCGTGCCGCCGACATCCACGCCAATAACATAATGCTTTTGTGCCATATTTGTTTCAAGTGTACTGAAAGTATGGTATATTTTCAATCCCACCTTCGACCTTTGGACTTCGGTGGACAAGCGAATTTACCAGAGAAATAGCGATGAAAAACGACTCAGCATTTGAACGACTTTTCCTCGGCGTCCAAGATGTCATTGTGCGCGCAAAGTTTGAAGCGAAGCTAAAAGGCAAGAAGAAGCTCCGTATTAAGCATGGAGTGGACCCCACAACACAAGACCTGCATCTTGGTTATGCAGTGGTGTATGAAAAGCTTCGCATCCTTCAGGAGATGGGGCATACGATCGTTTTTCTCATCGGGAGTTTTACCGGGCGGTTTGGCGATCCTACTGATAAGAGCGAAACGCGCGCGATGCGTTCAAAACACGAGGTGCTTGAAGCTGCCGTTTCATATAAACGCCAACTTGGGAAGATTCTGGACACCTCGCTTGTTGAGTTGCGCGAGAATGGTGAGTGGTATGACACGATGCGCGCAGAGGACCTCTTGCAGCTCATGAGCCGCACCACAACCTCGCGCATGATGGAGCGCGATATGTTTCAAGAGCGTATAAAAGAAGGCAAGGAAGTGCGCCTTCATGAATTAGCCTATCCCCTTCTACAAGGATGGGATTCTGTTGAACTCAAGAGCGACGCGACGGTTATTGGGAGCGACCAGACATTTAATGAGCTTATGGGGCGCGAGTTGCAGCAGCAGGAAAGACAAGCGCCGCAAGATCTCATGATCATGCCGCTTCTTGTGGGCACAGACGGCGTACGTAAAATGAGTCAAAGTCTTGGTAACCACATTGGTTTTGACGATGCGCCGGAGGATATGTATGGAAAAGTCATGTCCATAGCCGATGAGCAGATTTTGACATATTTCACGCTCGTGACGCGCAAGACAAAAAAAGAAATTGACGAAATTGCCTCGGATCTCAAGAAAGGCGGCAACCCACGCAACGCAAAAGCGGCGCTTGCCTATGAAATTGTGAAAACATACCACCACGAGAAGAATGCAAAGGCAGCGGCAGAACATTTTGAGCGCGTGTTTACAAAAAAAGGACAGCCCGCAGAGATGAGTGAAATAAAAACAAAGAAGTCCATGGATGTGCGCGATCTTATAGTCACCGCAGGGTTTGCCAAATCAAAAAGCGAAGCACAGCGTCTAGTTGAACAAGGCGCGGTAAAAGTGGGCGATAAAGCAATAAAAGATTGGAAGAAAAAGATTACCCTAAAAAAAGGTGATGTGCTTCAGGTTGGCAAACGGCACTTCGCGCGAATACAGTAGCTAGTCCTTCCCGAGTAACCAAAGAATAATGCCTTTCTGCGCATGCAGACGGTTTTCTGCCTGGTCAAAGATGACGCTGTTGGGGTGATCAATCGCATCTCGGGAGATTTCATACCCAACATGGCACGGCATGCAGTGCATGATTTTTGCGTCTGGCGCGTGTTGTTCTACCAACGCGGCATTCACCTGGTATGGTGCGTAGAGTTTTTTGCGACGTTCATATTCGTCTTGGAATTCTGGTTTCACTTTTCCATCCTCGCCAAAATATTCCATATTCATCCATGTGTCAGTGTGAATGAATTGCGCGCCAGCGAGCGCTTCATCTACGTTCTTGGTATATATCGTGTTTCCTGTTGCGTCTGCCGTTGCATCGAGCTCGGCATCCTCCCCATTCGGATCTTTTTCTGGCGACGCGACTGCAACCATGATGCCAAGCTTTGCGCAGGCGAGTTTCAATGTATTACTTACATTATTCTCCGGGCCCAGCCACGCGATCTTTTTGATGTGCTCCAACCCGCCGGCTTTTTCTGCCATCGTGAGGAGATCAGCGAGCGCCTGGCAGGGGTGGTATTTTTCTGAACAAGCGTCAATAACCGGTACCGCATTGAAAGAGGCGGCGGTTGCCGCATCGGCATGTTTTTTTGGTCGGAACATTAAGACAGCGCAGTAGCGCATGATTGCTTGAATTTCATCCCGAAAGTCCGTGAGGGAAAGCTGTGATGTTCTGCTGTCTAAGAAGATGGCGTGTCCGCCGAGTTCTGTCATTCCCGCCTCAAAAGAAAGACGCGTGCGCGTTGAGGTCTTTTGGAAGAGCATGACCATAGTTTCGTTTTTCAAGGCATTTGCATAACGCGTTGGATCTGCCTTGATTTTCATCGCAAGCTCAAGAATTGCGCGGAGTTCGTCGGCTGATTGTTCTTTGAGGGAGAGAAGATGTTTCATTTGAATGGGAATAAATGATGTATTTATAAAAGCCTCTTTTTTTCGAGGAGAAGGTAGGGGTAACCTTTATAATCTTGTTCACCAACACGTGCTCCAAGTTCAGCGAGGACAGCATATAAATGCTTCTTGGCATCTTCAATTGAAGAAAACTGTCCCTTTGCCTCAAGTTCGATTGTGTCATAAAGACCAGTGACATGGTCAATTGCTATTTCTGTTTTTTTATAGAGCCATGTGCTCCTGGATTTTTCAACAACGATTAATTCTTTGAAGGCGAGAGACAGGAAAATCTTTTTTAGCGACTCGGCATCCCCAACACTGGTTTCATATTCATCACATGAAATCACTTTTTCTCCGACTGCGGCGTGAAAGTTTTTATAATTGATTGACACACCCTTTTTTGTTTCTCGTATGCGCAGCCACTCGTTCACTGGGTTTTCATCCAAGAAGTTCCGATGAGGTGGGTTGTAGTATGTATCTTTTTGGTATTCATTGTGTTTCTCTTTTTTCGCAATAGCATCGAGTTTTTCTTGAAGGATGTTCACATCGTTGAGTGGAAACATTAGCTCTACTTCAATGTTTTTTAGGGTACTCATGTGCGTGCATGATATGCGTTCCACCCAGCTTCGCGATATTCACGCGCGGCTTGTGCGGGGTTTTTTGATGTGTAGACGCCTCGGCCAGAAATAATAATGTCCGCTCCTGCAGCAATGACGTCTGCGGGCGTGGTGTATTGCTGACCCAAACGGTCGCCCCCTCCACCAATCTTCACCCCTGGAGCGAAAAGGATGTGTTCTGGCGATGCGATTGCCGCAAGTTGCGCAAGTTTTGTAACATCTCCCCCGTTGGCAATGAATCCGATGACAAAATCCGGGTATGCCGCAGCGAATTCCACGGTTTGTTTTGTGTATTCCTCGGTGAAGAGATTCCCTTTGGGCGTCATCTGGGCGAGAAGAATTAAGCCGCGCTCTTCTCCGGATGCTGCTGCGGTTTCTTTGAGTGCTTCGATCACACCAGGCCCAGGGAGGGCATGTGCATTCACAAAGTCCGCCCACTCAACAATGCGGTGGACGCCTTTTGCATATTGCAGTTTGAGCGTGTTTCCGATGTCCGCAAACTTCCTATCCTCAAAGAGCATGAAGTGATGTTGTTTTGCGAGTGTGCGAAGGTGCACCAGGAGATCTGACGAGAAATCTTCGATAATATCTATGTGTGTTTTGAGCATAACAATATACGGACCCACGGCTTCTGCGAGGGTAAGCAACTCTGCACGTGTTGTCATGTCTGCCGCAACACAGAGATTCGTTCGTTTTTCTTCCATGAGCAACAGCAGCTTTTTTGCCGCGGGGTTCATTGTTTTTTCTGCTTTTTGCGTGTACGTCATACGATATTATGTTATACCGTGCTCTGAAAGGTAGGCAGTTATTTTTTGAGCAGTGGAATCATCAACGACATGATCCTTGAGATGCTCCACAATGTCATGAATGGTTACAATTGAGATGACCGGTATGCCAAAGGCAGATGCAAACTCCGCAATAGCGTTTTCACCATTTTTGCCCCGCTCTTTGCGGTCCACCGCAATGACTAAGGCTTTGATTTCTACCCGTGCAACACCCTTAAGAAGCATCACCGCTTCTTCTTTTGTGGCGCCTGTTGTGAAGACATCATCAACAATTACGACGCGACTGCCATCCTGCAATGCGTAACCGACTGTCGCGCCTTTGTCGCCGTGCTCTTTCGTCTCTTTGCGGTCAAAAACATAGCCGACGTTCTGTTCAAAATTTGCGTGTAACGCAGTTGCCGCAGCAACCGCGAGTGGTATGCCTTTGTATGCTGGCCCAAAGATCGCGTCCACCTCGCTGCCGCATTGTTCATTGATAGCGGCGGCGTAGAAGTATCCAAGCTTGCCGATCGTTTTGCCGGTATCAAACTTTCCCGTGTTGATAAAGTATGGTGAAACGCGGCCACTCTTGAGCGTGAACTCTCCAAATTGGAGCGCATCACTTTCTACGAGAAAATTGATGAATTGCTTTTGGTATTCATGCATAGTAAAGCTCCTTTCCTTGATGTGGATAAAATGTTCCTTTGTGAAAAACGATGACACCGGCCACGATAGTCGTTACCGGCCAACCAGTGAGCGTTATGCCATGCCACGGGCTCCAGCGGCATTTTGTTTGCAGATCCTCATGGCAAACACGTTGAGAGAGTGACGGGTCAACGAGCGTGATGTCGGCATCCTTCCCCACGGATATGTCACCCTTTTGCCGTAAGCCAAGTATTTCTGCGGGGCGGGCACTCATAATCCGACCAATAATTTCGTGGGTGATCAAATCATTCTTTGCCGCATGAAAAAGCAGTGCTGCTGCGGTTTCTAACCCCGGCATGCCGGCAGGCGCTTCTGGGTATGGCAGCTTTTTTTCCTGAAGAAGATGCGGTGCATGGTCTGTTCCAAGCACATCAATAGTGCCGTCGTTTATTGCCTCAAGTAATGCCGCACGATCCTCTGCGGTGCGGAGTGGAGGGTTCACCTTTGCGAGGGTTCCCAGCGTCGCATAGGCACTTTCGTCCAGAAATACATGATGCGGGGTGACTTCAGCATACACCGGTAAGCCGTCAGCCTTCGCTTTTTTTATGAGCGCCACCTCTTCTTTGGTGGAGATATGACAAAAATAGACAGGACGTGGGTGTTTGCGTAGGAGCTCTAGCACGCGCTCTATGGCCTCAAGCGCGCATGAGCGGTCTCGGATGGCAGAATGTATTGCCGGGTCGTCAGCGCCCGCGTACTGCCCCTCAAAGCGCTTTAGGCAGGCTTCTGC
This sequence comes from Patescibacteria group bacterium, assembly GCA_041671225.1. Lineage (GTDB taxonomy): Bacteria > Patescibacteriota > Patescibacteriia > JBAZBY01 > JBAZBY01 > JBAZBY01. The sequence continues at coordinate 295,764 of JBAZBY010000001.1, read as the reverse complement.
TTCAGCATGGAAGAGAAAAAGCGTCCCTGGGAGGCGTTCGAACGCTTTTTGCAATAATGCATCATCCACAAAGAGGTTGCCGGTTGATCTGCCAAGGAAGATTTTCACTGAGCGCGGTTTTATGCGCTCCAGTTCACTGAGATTTTCGGCAGTGAGTGCAAAGTGAAGGCCGTAGTTCACCAGGGAGTGCCGCGATAGAATACGTTTTTCTTCCAGGAGTGTTTTGCTGGTAAGCGGAGGATTTGTGTTTGGCATATCAAAGACAGCGGTGTAGCCACCCCGCGCAGCCGCGCGCGTACCGGTTGTCCAAGTTTCCTTTTCACTATTGCCGGGTTCTCGCAAGTGTACATGTGCGTCGATGAACCCAGGAAAGGCAATCAAGCCCCGCGCATCGAGTGTTTCCTCGGTTGTGTTGTTGGTTTGTTTTTCTACAATGCGGCCGTCATGAATAAAAAGATCAACCTGCATGCCTGTCTTCCAGTGTGTTGCGCCGGAGATGATCATTATTAGAGGCCTATTTTTTTGCCCGATCTTGCGCGATGGTATTGCCCGAATTCTGAAAACGCCAAAGCGCGTTTTGCGGGGAAGACCGTCCCTTCGACACAAACGCGTTCTCCTGTTCCATCAAGCGCGCAAGCACCGCATACTCCAAAGCCGCACTTCATATAGCGTTCAACGCTTACCTCGCAACGAATGTTTTTTTCTTCTGCAAATGTTGCTATTGCGTGGAGCATGCGCTCTGGACCACATGTAGTGATGTAGTCGACGCCTCCCGCATCCACCAGGCGTTCCAATATGTTCGTGGCGCGTCCCTTTTCACCGCGACTCCCATCGTTGGTGGTTACATAAAAGTTCACCGAAGACTTTGCATATCGTTGTTCATAGAGAATACGGTCTCCTTCATGCGCACCAACGATAAAATCAACAGTAGCGCCTTCAGCTGCTGCCTTATCCGCAAGCGGCGCGAGTATTGCCGCCCCATACCCACCCCCAACCAAAACGAGATGCTGTGCATTATTTGGCTGAAAGGAAGTTCCATATGGCCCCGTGAATCCCAGCCAGTCTCCTTTCTTTTTTTTGAAAAGCGCCTCTGTGGTAGGTCCGACCATTGAAACGGTTATGCCAAATCGCTCTGGTTCATGATATGCAACGCCAAACGGCTTTAGGTTTACTCCCGGAATCCAAAGCATAATGAATTGCCCCGGTTGTGATTCAATAGGGTGCGCAAAAAAGAATGTTTTGAGATTGCGACCTTCATCACGTATCTCCGCGATCTTTAGGGTTTTTGGTTGGTCATACCGCTTCATGTGCTTTTCCAATAATATCCTTTATTGATGTGTATCCGTATTCATCCATAAGCTCAGAAAGTTCATCTGCAATTTTTTGGAATGCGTCCACGCCACGCGTCAGCACGGCTGTTCCTACTCCCAAAGCGCTTGCGCCTGCGAGGAGCATCTCTATGGCGTGCCGTCCCGTCTCAACACCTCCCGTACCAACAATCGGGATCTTTACTGCACGATAGACATCAAAAACAGTTTGTATCGCGATGGGTCGCAGGGCAGCCCCAGAAACCCCACCCCTGCCAAAACCCATGACGGGCTTGCATGTTGCCGGATCAATGATCATCCCAGGCCCCATGGTGTTTACCGCGGTGAGCGCGGATGCCCCCGCATCTTCAGCGGCCTTCGCAACTTCCCCAATGGATTCCGACATCGGGGAAAGCTTGACCCATATCGGCAGGTCGGTGACTGCTTTGACCGCCTTGGTGATCTTGCTCGTTGCCTCGGGTGTTTGCTGGCCTGCCATGGTGCCATATCCCGGAGTGTGTGGGCAGGAAAGCGGCAATTCAACAGCGGCAAAATCACCAGGCAAAAGTTGTTCTGCCACACGCACAAAATCATCAGCTTCCGTCCCGATAATGCTCGCAATGACAGGTGCGCCAACAGAAGAGAGATCGGTGAATTCTTTTGCAGCATTGAGAACGCCGGGGTTTGAATACCCGACTGCGTTTATCATCCCCCCTTCATACATGATCATGTTTGGCCCAGGATGCCCTTCGCGTTCTTCGTAGCTGATGGATTTGATCGTTACCGCTCCCGCACCATTGCGCACCACAAAACCAAGTGAGGCTTTTGTGACCCCCAGAATACCTGATGCGAGAATCAGGGGGTTGCGGAGGGCAATGCCACTGATCTCACAGGAAAGCTTTGCCATGTTAGCGGAGAGTAATATCGTTATCAGTGAAGACGCGTTCGCAGTAGTAGCAGCGCAGCGCAAGCGGCTTGTCAGCGATTTTTAGGAAACGCGTTGCTACCAGCTCGTTGTTTGTGATGCATTTTGGATTCTTGCATTCAACGATATCGTTTACTTCATCGGGTACGCTGAGTTGTATCTTTTTGTGAACAACATGGTTGCGAATGATATTCAGCGTTGCCTCCGGAGCGATGAGCGCGATTTTTTGTGCGTCCTCGGCTGAGATTTCGCGGTGTTCAATCTTCACCACATCTTTCCACCCGGCGCGCTTGCTCTTGAGGCCAATACCAAGTGTGACGAATTGTTTTTGTTCGTTGAATCCAAGCAGCTCAAGGATAATCATGCCCTTCCATCGCGGAATGTGGTCGATGACGGTTCCGTCTTTGAGGGCGTAGACTTTATAGGCTTTCATGACGGTAGTAAGCCAAGAGTAAGGGCAATGAGTGCTTGACGCACATACACGCCATTTTCAGCCTGCTGAAAGTAATATGCGTACGGCGTTGCATCAACACTTGGGTGTATTTCTGTAACGCGTGGCAGCGGGTGCATAAGGCGCATATTCTTTTTTGCGCGGGCGAGCATCTCCGGCACAATCTGATAGATATTCTTCACTTTTTCGTATTCGAGCGGATCCGGGAAACGTTCTTTTTGGATGCGGGTATCGTAAAGGATATCCACCTTTGGGATGATGGGTTCTAATTTTTCGTGTAATGAATAGCGCACCCCTTTGGCTTTCAGTTCCGCAAGCAATTCTTTCGGCATTTGCAGTATATCCGGAGCAACAAAGAACATTCGCACTTTAAACAGGGAGAGTCCTTGCGCAAGTGAGTGTATGGTACGGCCATATTTAAGATCTCCAACCATTGCGATGGAAAGACCGTCAATCTTTTTTTGTGTTTCTTGAATTGAAAAGAGATCGAGTAATGTTTGCGTCGGGTGTTGATTTGCTCCATCCCCACCATTAAGGATCGGAATTTTTGCAGCATCAGCGGCAAGACGCGCTGCACCTTCATATGGATGACGCATGGCGATGATATCGCAGTAACGTGAAATAACCTTGATACTGTCCGAAAGCGTCTCTCCTTTTGTTGAAGATGTTACACCTGCTTCTGCGGCAGTAATGACCTTTCCCCCGAGCCGTTCCATTGCCGATTCAAATGAAAGCCTTGTGCGTGTCGAGGGTTCAAAGAACATACTTCCGAGGATTTTCCCCTCAAAGAGACCTTTGTGTTTTCCTTGTATCATCGCCTTTGAGTGCTTCAAGACGATGCCAATATCCTTGGCATCAAGATTGCGCATAGAGATGATGCTTCTTCCGAGAAAACGCGATGTGGTTGCGGGTTTTGTCATACAAAATACCCGACGGTGAACGCCGGGCGCGGTCTATGAGACAGATTCAAGATGTTGTGATTCGTCTTCCCCACAGCTTGTTCCTAGTAGTGATTCTTTTTCCCCTCACACAGGATAGCGCTCAGGGTTCAAGGCGTCAACGGCTGTGTTTTGGTTGCTTTTTTGTGAGACGGTTTTTCTTTGGTGTTTCGCGGTAGAATGCGGCAGCTTCTTCAGGGGGGACACTGTTGATAATAAGTCGCGTGCCAAGTTCCACGCCGGCCCATATCGCCTTGCGGGGCGCAAGACGGATGTACAAATGCTCTTGGTCGTATTTTACAACCTGGTGGAGGTAGAAGTTATATGGTAGTCCCAGCCCGTCAATTTTATGCAAAAGTTTTTTAATGATATTGGCCATTGCCCTACGTTCCTTATTGGTGAGCTGGGTAATGTTGTCCACCGGACGCGTCGGCATGATCCAGACTTCATAATTGTAGTACGAAGCGTATGGCGTCAGTGCGGCAATGCCATCTTCTTCCATGACCCAACGCGGACCGTTTTTTTCACGCTTAAGCAGGTCCATGTAATATGAGATGCCGTGGTGGATTTTGTATTCCTCTGCCCGACGAAGTTTTTCTAATACATGCGGCGGGACAAAACCAGATGAAAAAATTTGTGAGTGTGAGTGCTCTATGGATGATCCGGCCCGTCCACCTTCATTTTTAAAGATGAGTATATATTGGAGGCGATTATTTTGAGCAAGCACCTTGGTGCGTTTTTGGTATGCTTCAAGAACAGTATCGATATGCTCAACGGAGAGCTCTTCAAGGTCTACATAGTTATCCGGTGTTTCAACCACCACTTCCTGCGTGCCATATGCATCATCATTGTCTAATGACACTGCGGGGAAGATGTTTTTGATCACTTTCACCGTCCACGGCTTTACGGGTCCCTTAAGCGTCAGGAGAGCCTTAACATTCTTAAGATTTTCAGGAGAAAAAGGATCCTTCGCGTCTCGAGGGAGTTGTGGCGCAGGTTTTTCTGGTTTGTCTGCGAGGTTATGGGGCCGCGCGCCACGCTTTGGCGCAATAATGACCATCCGGTTGTGTACGTAACTCTGCCGGATTTCTGAATGTGTAAGTTTTTTAGCCATTACCCCCGTTTGGTTAGTGCTTTCGCATATAGTGTAGCATATTCCGGTGCAGAACGGTTCCAAGAAAGGTCCTGCTTCATGCCGCGTTTTTGCAGCTCATGGAATACCTCAGGCCATTCCGTAAAGAGCGCTATTGCCCTTTCAAGAGCCTCTGTAAGGGCTTCACTTGTGAATGCATCAAAACGAAAACCAACTCCCAGTGTGCTATTTTCTGTGTAATCTGGAACGGTGTCTACCAAGCCACCTGTTGAACGAGCGATAGGCACCGCACCATAGCGGAGCGCGATTTGTTGCCCAAGGCCGCAAGGCTCAAATTTTGATGGCATAAGGAAGAAATCAGATCCCGCATAGACGCGCTGCGCAAGCGCTGCATCAAACATGATCTTAATACCGGCGGCACTCGAGTATTTTTTTCCTAGCGCAGTCGTTGCCGCTTCAATTGTCGGGTCCCCTGTTCCGAGAATAACCAACTGCGTTCTCCCGGCTTCAAGAAGCGGGGGAAGCGCTTTAAGAATGAGTTCCATTCCTTTTTGATCCGTGAGGCGACTCACAAATCCAAAGAGCGGTATCGATGGGTTTTCTGTGAGGCCCAATTCTTTCTGCAACGCCACTTTGTTTTTCAGTTTTTCTGTCGTTACATTATCCGCTGTATACATTGCAGCGAGGGCAGTGTCTGATGCTGGATTAAAGTGTTCAACATCAATACCATTGACTATTCCGTAGAGGTCACTTTTTCGTTCTTGCAGTGTTTTTTCTAAACCAGCGCCGTATTCTTCGGTGAGAATTTCTTTTGCGTAGGTTTTACTGACGGTGTTCACGATATCGGCATTCAAAATGCCCTGTTCAATAATGGAGAGATTACCGTGCGTGTCAGTGCGGGAGAAGGTTTCTATCGCATCCACCTCAAGTCCAAGCGCTGCAAGGAGTTCCTCGCGGTTCCATCGTCCTTGCATTGCAAGATTATGAATCGTAAAGACCGTAGCCGGGCAGTTGTCGCCAAGCGAGTGTTTTGCGAGCGCCGGCACAAGGCCCGTGTGCCAGTCATGACAGTGGAGTACATCAGGCATAAAGTCCGGAAGCGTCATCATAAGGCGCGTAATGACTTGAGAAAAGAAGACAAAACGACTTGTCTCTGCAAAAGGGTCTTGTTTTTGCTCCTTCTGCATATACACGCCGCCGTGCGCAAAACGTTCATGATCCAGAAGATACACGTTATTTCCGGCAATATCCGCGAGCAGAACGCGCACATGCTCTTTTTTTTGTGGCGTAGGGACAACAAGATCCTCTAGTACGACGGTAACGGCCGGATCCGTTTCACGGATAACATCGTAGAATGGAAGTACAAGACGCGCATCAGCAAGTCCAGTGCGGTTGAGTGCTTTTGGGAGTGCCGCGGCAACATCAGCAAGACCGCCGACCTTTGCGACCGGCGTAAGTTCTGCACTGACAAAGAGTATATTTGGTTTATTCATGAGGATGCACGCTTATGACGCCACACATGAAGCCGTTCTTTTATCATGCGCTGTGAAACTGCGTGAAGCGGGCGAAAGTCCGCCTGGTCTTTATAATACGGGAAGCTAACCACATTGAACAGGCTTTTTATTAGGAGCGATGTTTCCCACACCGCATCAAAATGGTCACCAAGAAGCGGCTTTGTGATTCGTTGTGCATCCTTTTTTATTGCTTCTTGCCAACGGGGATGTTTTGCTGCCCGCATCCAGAGTTTTGAGAGATCATGAACCGGGTTTGTCCAGTTAATATTTTCCCAATCAATAAGACGCAGTTTGTTGCCCGTACGAATAAAGTGACTCGCATAGGGCTCTTGGTGGGAGAGAACGCTTGGCGTATGGTCATACACAACACTTTGTTCGGCAAGCATTCGCGGGAGATCCCGCTTTGCTTTTGGGTCGTGAATGAAGCCGGCAATACGCGCCCAATACGGCGCGAGTAATTTTTCTTCCTGCTCAATGGTATCGTAGCGACCAAGCAGCTTCCTGAATGTTTGTGGAAGGTGCGATGACCGAATGCTTTGCAAGTCCTGAAAAGAGGCGACAATATCTTTTCTGTTTTTTGTTGTGAAGAACGTATCCCTAAAACGTATATTGCCTTGCCGGATATTGTATTGCGTTCCGGTTATATATTCGCGGATGTACCATGAACGTGAACCAGTTCCTCCAGCATAAATATGCGGAGCAAGTGAGCGGCTGCCGGGGTGTTTGGATTTTTTAAGATATTGGAGAAAAAGCACTTCCTTTCCAAACTTGAGATTCGTCCAGTAGTCATCCGATTTCGTATGGATACATACCTTAAGAAGGGCGCGCTTTTTATTGTAAAGCACTTCGGCTACGTAAAAACGAGGACCGGTACGAAAAACCTGTATGATAGTAAGATTTTCACGGGCAACAATGCGATCGATCAGTTTTTGTGCCGACGCGGGGACGGGATATTTTCTTTCTTTCATGTTTTGATTCCGGTAATTTCTTCTCGTTTACCCTCAAGTTCACTGATACGGTCACGAAGTTGCGCTGCGCGTTCGTATTCTTTGTTCTTTGCCGCGGTCAGCATTTGTCTGTCAAGATTTTTGACCATGCTATCAAATTCTTCCTTTGGAATATGCGGCAGTTCCTTTGTAATGCGTTGCGTTACATCTTCATCTGCATCTTTTACCATTTCATCTACCTTACCAGCGCGTTGCCATTCGAACGCCGTAAAGACGATGCCTTGGTAGAGTTCTAGTGCGCGCATTCTTTGTTTTTCCGTTGATGCGGGACTCGCGTACACTACATCCTTTAACTCCTTTGCGCCCGCTTCCATCATTTCAATACTCCACCATGGTGATGCACTTGCCCACCAGTATTGATCTGAGTGGAGCGAACGATCCAATGCCATGCGGATTTTTGGGAAGCCAGCATCATCAGGAGAGAGATTATGCACGGCAGCAATCGCCATTTCAGTGAGCTCCCATTGCATCTGGTGGATTTCATTTTCTGAGTCATTCCAACGTGAATACGGAGTATCGCGTTCAAGATCCTTCTTCATCAGCGCCCAACTTGAGGGACGCGGGTCTACTGGTTTGCGCTTTGTTATGCGGTCGTTTATTTCTGAGATCGTCACAGATTCAAGCTCTTTTGCCTCGTAGAGTTCAAAAAGTAAATCATCAAGCCCGGGGCGGTGATGGCCGAATGTTTCTCCATCCATTGCCGTGATCATGTACTCATTGGTATTCACGCGATCTCCAAGCAAAGCGAGGAGTTGGCCTTTGGAGAAGATACTCACGCCGACTTCAGCAGAAAGAATACGGAAGCTCGTGTTACGGTCACGGAAGAAAATGGAAAAATCTTCTGCCCCTTTAAGCGTGTAGACCGTGTCGCCCTTCAGTTCGTCCATTTTTCCACTCATTGCCAGTTCATCGATAATGAGCCATTTGAAACCCATGTTATGTACAACATCCGCGACGGTACGATTGTATCCCATCTCTGGCGGGAAGAATCCTTTTGGGGAGTATGCATCGCCAAAGTATTTTTTGTTTGTTTCTGTATTGAGTTCAATTTGACGCCGTATCTCTTCTTCCGGCATTAACGGCAGGAACGGATGATATTTTGCGCTTGCAGTGAATTCGATTTGCCCACGTTCAGCGAGCTCGCGGAGGCCGGCAACAACATCCTCACAGCCATGCTCTATAAAGAGCTCAGTAAGGCCGGCATTGATATTGATCGTTGCCCGCGCCTTCGGGTTTTCTTTGAAACGACGCACAAGAACACGATAACTTTCGTTGGCGATTTTAATAACCCAAAATGCTTTTTGAGTCGGTGGTTGATAGAAGTGAAGGAAGTTTGCCCACAACATATGAAAAGCAGCTTAGTGTTCCTGGGATCCCCAGGTGTTTGTAATACGTTCTCCACCAAAATACCGGACTCCACTCTCCTTTGCAAGGAATGCAGCTCGGTGTTTTTGGGCAATACCTTTTTCTTGCCACTCATTGGCCATTGAGTGTATCTCACGAACCGTCTCGCGGATTTCTTCGCGTTCTGCTGCATTGAGGTCTAAGCGTTCAACAGAATCCGCCATTCGATCTGCAAGTCGGATGACAAGATCGCGATCCCACCACGGTTTTGCGCTTGCCCACCAATATTGGTCAGAGATGACTGCGCGGTCGATCGCATCAAAGGTTGCATGATCATTTTCCGCACAACGGTCTGCCACGGCGAGCACTGCATCCGTAAGGCGCCATTGCAACATATGGATGGGATTTTCGGGATCCTTCCAGAGCGGAAAGGCAATATGACGCTCGATATCTTCAGGGAGGGTTGACCAGGAACCACTTGCCGGAATAAGTTCCGTTACGCTCTGTTGTCGTTCAAGATATTCGGAGACAGTAATGGTTTCTATTCCTTGGTCGCTGACCAGCGTTTTCCACATCGGCAGAGACTCTGGGCGATGATGACCAAGATTTTCACCGTCCATCGCTGTGAGGATTAATGTGTCTTGTCCTGTTTCTTTTGTAATAACCTCTTGAAGATGTTTGCCTGTTTCCCCTGGCTTACCAAAAAAACCAAGGTAATCAGAAACCACATGATTTCGGAAAACGATGCGCAAGTTGGTATGTTCAAATATGGCGCCATCCTGTGGGCGCAGTGTTTGTCCTTTTGGGATAAGGAAATCATCAGTGATAACCCACGTAAATCCTTCTCTGGCGATATGCGTGAGAAGATCAGGTGAAATAGCCATCTCTGGCGGGTAGAATCCAGCAAGCGGTAGTTGCATGTTGAAGTATTCACGGAGCAGGTCATGGTGTTGGGTTATTTGTCGCCGCACATGATGAAAAGGCAGGAGTGGCGCAAGGGGGTGGTACTTTGGCGTACCGGTAATTTGTATTTGTCCACGCATCAGGAGACGCTTGAGGAGCCCAAGAGGTTCCGTGATGTTGTGCTGCAAAAGCTGAACGAGCAGCGAGCCCGTCATGTTGAGCGTGACACGGACGTGATCGTTTTCGATCAAAAAAGCAAAAAATGGCTCATAGCTTTCACGCGAGACCTTTCGTATGATTTTTGGATCCCAGTCCGGTGGCTGGTAGATGTGAAAAAAGTTTGCCCAGGTAAGCTTCATCGCTTCTTTTTGTCATCTTTCAGTGCGAGGCGATATAATTGAACGTACTTTTTTGCGGGGAGTTCCCAAGAGAATGAGGTGCGCATTGCCTGCCATGTGAGGTTTTCCCACACACGCGGGTATTTGAATGTTTCCAGCGCACGAACAATAGAAACAAGGAAGTTTTCTGGCATGTAGGTGGAGAAAACAAAGCCATTTCCACGACCTGTTTTTGGGTTGTAGTTGGTGATGGTATCAGAAAGACCACCTGTTTCATGCACAATAGGAACAGAACCATAACGAAGGCTGATGAGTTGTGAGATGCCGCACGGCTCATAGCGAGAAGGCATGAGGAAGATATCTGATCCTGCATAAACGCGCGAGCCGGTTTCTTCGGTAAATGGAGAAACAATGGCGATACGCCTTGGGTATTTCTTCGCCCATTTTTTGAAGTCGCGCACCATGTCTTTACTTCCGCTCCCCACAATAACGATCTGCAGCGGAATTTTCATGAGCACGGGAAGTAATTTTTGGATTAAATGGAATCCTTTTTGTTCCGTGAGACGATGCACCACGCCAAGCATTGGGATATCGGTATTTGGTTCTAGCTTCAGAAGTTTTTGTAGTTTGTATTTGTTTTTTCTTTTTTTGTCCAAAGCATTCCAATCGTATTTATACCAGATATTCTCATCATATACCGGGTTATAGACGGTGTAATCAATGCCATTAATAATGCCGTAGACATCATCTTTACGCTGCTGCAGTTTATGCTCTAGACCCTGGCCAAATTCTGGCGTAAGAATTTCCCATGCGTAGCGCTCTGAGACGGTATTGATGACGTCAGCAAAGATAATGCCCCGCCGTGTGAAATTCACGCGCTTGAGTTGATCAGCGGTTGTCGGAGGCAATCCATTTCCGCGGTCATGGTTTTTTGGGGCAACACTCCACCAATCACCTTGCATCTGGAAAAGCAGGTTGTGAATAGTAAAGAGTGTACGTGTTTTTTTGAAGAGGCCTTCCTTTGCAAATTTTTTTACGAGAAGGTTTGGCATAAGACCAGCGTGCCAATCGTGGCAATGCAATACATCAGGACGAAACTTCAATTGACGCATTGCCTCAAATGCCGCAAGACTGAAGATATAAAATCGTAGGTTGTCATCCGGGAAGCCATACATGCGATGGCGAAAGAAAAGATCCTCGCAATGAACAAATACGATCGGCATCTGCGCGTTCACATGCGCAAGCAGGAAGCGAATGTTGTATTTTTTACCTTGGATGGTGTAACTTGTTGTTCCAATTTCTTGACGCGGAAAGCCCTGCTGGGATGTTTCAAGATAAAATGGTGTGATGGTTATCACGTTATGCCCCAGTGTATTCAATGCCTTCGGCAAGGAACGCGTCACATCGCCTAAGCCTCCAGATTTTGAGAATGGAGCAACTTCAGATGCAATTGTTGCAATATTGAGACTCATAGAGCGTGTTTTTGCGATGATGCGGCCCAGGCAATAGCAACGGCGTCTGCTGCATCATCCGGCGTTATCATTTTTTTGAGGTTGAAAAGTTTTTGTGTCATCCTTTGAATTTGCATTTTTGTTGCGTTGCCATACCCAGTGACCGCTTGTTTCACTTCTGCAGGGGAAAATTCGACAACATGCATCTTCCATGTGCCTACAGCAGCGAGAACAACCCCCCTCGCTTCCCCAACACGGAGCGCTGTTGTGACATTTTTTACGAAGAAGAGTTTTTCAATGGCGAGAAGGTCCGGCTTGTAGCGAACGATAATGTTTCGAACTTCTTTATCAAGTTGCGTGAGGCGTTTATGGTGTTCGAGTGTTTTTGCCGTCTCTATGCAGCCATAGGTTATAAGATCAATGCGTTGTGGACCCCGAACGCGGAGTACCGCATACCCTGTGCGTCCATATCCCGGATCAATGCCAAGAATAATCATGCCGCAGCGTACACTTGCTGAACATCATCAAGATCAAGCAAGGTATCGGTTAGCTTTTCGAGTTTTTCGCGCGCCGCGTCATCTGCCTCTGTCGGGTTGCTTGGGAGAAAGGTTATTTCTGCAGACCTTGGTTCAATGTGTTGTTTTTTTAACACAGCAAGAACCGCGGAGAGTTTATCTGGATTCGTTATGATATCAAGCGTGCCGTCTTCTTCTTGTATGTCTTCTGCGCCCGCGTCGATCACTGCCAATTCGAGGGCGTCTCGTTCTGTTCCTTCAACCGCTGAGATACGAATAAAGCCAACTTGTTCAAACATCCATTGCACTGAACCCTGTTCACCGAGGCGCCCGCCGCTTTTTGTTACCGCATGGCGCACATCTGCAACAGCGCGATTTGGGTTGTCTGTTGCGCCTGCAATAAGAATAGCAATACCACCAGGGCTAAAACCCTCATACAGAACAGGGTGGATAGGCGCATCGTTGTCTTCACCGGCTCCGCGTTGGATAGCGCGTTCAATGGTATCCTTTGGCATGTTTGCCTGACGCGCCTGGTCAAGCGCAATGCGCAAACGAAAGTTCATTTCTGGATCCTTGCCACTCTCCTGAACCGCAAGAGTGATGACGCGCGCAAGTTTTGTAAAAAGATTGCCGCGCTTATTATCCGCGGCACCTTTCTGGCGTTTGATTGTAGACCACTTACTATGTCCGGACATATTTTTTCTGTGACTTCCGCGAAAGGAAAAACGCATCACAGCATCAGGAGTGTACTGATTTTTTGGTCTTTCGTCAACACGCGAATTGATTTCCTCTTGTGTAAATACAAAAGGTTCGATAGCATAAGCGCATGCCAAGAACATTTTTAAAGGCAGCGATCTCTGTTGAGGAAACGATCCTCTCATACCCGGAGCAACTCACGGAAGGATTTCGTGTCGGGGCGGCAGCAGCAAAAAAAATGAAACGCACACCAAAAGCAGTTGTATTCGCCGGCATGGGTGGTTCTCACCTTGCCGCGCACATTTTTGATTCCGTTTTTGGGCTTCCTGTTCCCACAACGCGCGTTCGCAATTACACTCTTCCCTCATGGGTCGACCGTACGACACTTGTTGTGGTGCTTTCATATTCTGGAGGAACAGAGGAAGCGGTTTCTGCGCTTACCGATGCAAAAGCAAAAGGTGCCATGACCGCTGCGATTGCTATGGGTGATGCATTAGAACGTCTTGCAAAAAAGCAGCGTACACCGTTTGTGGCATTACCCGTTGAGACAAACCCCTCTGGTCAGCCTCGTCTTGGACTCCCCATGATGCTCGGGACGCTCTTGGGACTGTTTCATGGCATGGGCATGAGCATTATTACCAAAGGGAGAGTAGAGAAGGTGACCCCGCTTTTACGGAAAAAAATTCGCACATGGATGCGAGACAGAAAGAAGGGACCTTTTGGTGTTGCAAAGAAGTATGCAAAGCATGAGTTGCTTATTTTTAGTTCTCCTCGCGCTGCCGGTGTTGCGCATGCATTGCAGAATCAATGTAATGAAACAGGCAAAGTGACCGCGCACTGGCATGAGATTCCCGAAAGCAACCACCATCTTTTAGAAGGATTGAAGTTTCCCCCAGTGAGCAAGCGGCCAATGTTGGCGCTCATGCTTCCTTTTTCTGGCGATATAGCGAAGATCCAAAAGCGTATGGCAGTAACAAAAGAGGTGCTTACGCGCAACCATATCAAGGTTGAAACAGTCGCGTCTGATACAAAAGATGTTGTTTTGGCCACCGCAGAACTCCTTGCGTGGGCCTCAACTTTTTCACTTGGGCTTGCTTTGCAGCACGGTGTGAACCCAACAACCGTGCCGTGGGTGGATTATTTCAAGGCGCAGCTTAAGAAATAGTACGTTGGGGCAGGGAGACGCTTCTCCAGTCCATGCCTGTGGAGAAGCGTCTTTTTGCTATACTAAAAGGGTTACATTACGCGACCTATGAAGCACATCGTACAAAGTATCCGCAGAGAGTGGTTCTGGATGGCGCCGCTCATTCTCGTGATTGCCACTGTTGCACTCTTTCTTTTTTATGAGGCGACATTCTATTTTCCTGATCCAGATTCGTTTTACCATGCGGGCATTGCTCAGCGCATGGCAACAGACGGGTTGGTTCAGAATTTCCCCTGGCTTCCGCACACAACACTCGCAAACGCGTTTGCAGACCAACACTTTGGGTACCACCTTTTTCTTATCCCCTTTGTAACAGCGTTTGATCCACTTATTGGTATTAAGATTGCCACGGTCGTATTGGCATTGGTGTTTATTCTTGTTTTCTATTTTTTTCTCAAGTCGTTCGCGGTGCGCTGGCCACTCCTTTTTTCATTTGCCCTGCTTCTCATTAACCCGTTTACCTTTCGACTCGGCCTTGCAAAAGCAACCGCACCTGCGCTCATTATATTTTTTCTTGCATTATGGGCGCTCATGCACTTCCGCTCGCGATGGCTTTTTTTCTTCGCATTTTTGTATACCTTTATTCATGGCGGATTCCCTCTTCTTGGGGTGGCACTCCTTTTCTTTTTTACCATGAGCATCATCGTAAATACCGCGCGGGGTGCTGATCATCGTGGTGCGGTCGGAAAGATGTTTGCGGGCATGGGCCGCCATTTGCGTTTTCGCTCTCAGCAGCATTTGCACATAAAGCTTATCCTTGCGGTACTTATTGGTTTTGTGTTTGGTATCGTATTGAATCCCTATTTTCCGGAGAATGTACGATTTCTCTGGGATCAGTTTGTGCAGATTGGTGTTCTGAATGCACAAAAAGAAATTGGTGTGGGCGGTGAATGGTATCCTTACGCCGCAAAAGAGCTTCTCCTCAATACCATTCTTCTTACCATTGTTTTGGTCATTGCGTTGCCAGCTTTTTTCATGACACTGAAACGACAATCCAAGCAAAGCTGGGCACTCTTTCTCCTGACCGCGTTCCTTTTTCTTTTTACACTGAAGTCGCGTCGCTATGTGGAATATTATGTGCCGCTCGGTATGGCCTTTGCCGCCTTTGCAATTGCCGACACCTTAGGCCGTGATGCATTGACAAAGCACCTGCCGTTTCTTCCCTCTTGGAAGAAAGGAGGAATGGCGCGAGCGTTCCTTGTTGCGGTCATGACCGTCATCGGTATTTTGTTTCCCACAGTTCTTATACGCGACATCATCACCGAACGGGCTGACTTTACGAGCGGTTTTCGCCTTTCAACATACGAGCGCAGTATGCAGGCACTGAAGGTGATCAGCGCACCCGGGGATATTGTTTTTCACAGTGATTGGGATGAGTTCCCTATGTTGTTTTACTACAATCCTGACGGGAGATATATCGCTGGATTAGATGCAACCTTCTTCTATCTTGCAGATAAAGAAAAACATGCGGACTGGGTGGCCATAACCACCGGGACTTTTGAGGGGGATCCTTCTGAAGTCATTCGCAATGACTTGCAGGCTTCGTGGGTGTTTTTGACCAAGGACCACACTGCCATGGATCGTCTCATTCAGCGCGAAACTGATTTTCCGTTGGTCTATGAGGATGAGGACACGAAGATTTACGACGCGCGTTTTTCGGAACAAAGGAGTCTATGAATCGGTTTCTCTTGCCGCTTGCCGCAGTGAGTGGCGGGAGTTTTTTTATTTTTTCGATTCTCGCGCCTGCGGAATATCTTATTAAGCTATCCACCATGGACTGGCTCGTGTTTTTGCCTGCGGCGGTGATTTTGGTGGCGTGGTTACTGTGGGAGACGCGAGAGCGGCGCATGCCTTCAGCATCAACACACACACACTCCAGGTTATTGTTTGTCTTGATGTTGATTCTTGCCATACCGGTTATGGCGGTTTTTCAGCAGACATGGCTTCGTATTGCTGCGGGGGATCCTGCAGCCGGCACGCACGACGGTGCAGTACAAACAGAGGCGGCGCTGACATTTCTTTTGGATGGAGAGAATCCGTATAGTGCCAATTATCAAGAAACTCCTTTTGGACGGCATGGTGACTTTTTTTCACAAGGAGCATTACCAAACCCCGCGTGGGAGCATTATGTCTACCCACCCGGGTATCTCATTGCTTCTTTGCCATTTGCGGCGTATGCGCGCACGATGCATATTTTTTATGATCAGCGCATAGCGCAGCTGTTCTTTTTTGCCGCTGCATTGGGTATTCTTTCCTACGGGGTGCGAAAAGCGAATCGCGCACGCGCATGGATTCTTTTTGGGTTGAACCCCGTTTTTCTCTGGTTCTATATTTCTGGGTATAATGATATTGCCGTTGTAGCAGCACTCACCGGGGCGGCAGTGTTTTGGAATCAAAAGAGGATCGTTCTGGCGTTCTTTCTCCTTGGTATTGCAGTGACGGTCAAACAATCTGCGGTGTTGTTTGTGCCTGCATTTCTTATTGCGCTATTCTTTTTTCATCGGCGTTTTCTTTGCAAGGCACTCGCAGCGTTTCTTATCTCTCCGCTGCTTCTGTATGGATCATTTCTTTTCATAAATGCGGGTGCGCTCATTGATGACCTTCTTCGTTTTCCATCCGCGGGCGGTCTGGCGGGGTACCCCATAAGCGGCGTAGGCATTTCTCGTGTGTTGTTAGAAATGGGCATCATTGCGGGAGATCGGGACGTGTATCCTTTTTGGTTGCTTCAGGCAGCGGTTGCACTCCCACTGTTTGTGGCAATGATCTTTGTGATTCGAAAGCATTCAAGCGCATGGATGTTGGTGTCACTTTCAACGGTGTTTACTGCGTTTATCTGGGTTATGGCGCGGTATTTTAATGATAGCCATCTTGCTTTTCTTTTGCAGATGGTTATTGTTGGGTACATTCTCTATTATGAGAAAGAATCCGTACAATCACATGCCTGAAGTAAGCATCATCCTCCCCACACTGAATGAATACCAGAATATCACCACACTTCTTGGTATGCTTGATGCCATTGAGGGAGATATTGAGATAGTGCTCGTTGATGATGCGTCGACCGATGGCACTCCAGAGGCTGCTGAAACATACAACGGCAAACATTCGGTTCGAGTTATTCGCAGGCCAAAAAAAATGGGTCTTGCAACCGCGGTCATTCGTGGATTGTCTGAGGCGCGCGGCACCTATTGTATTGTTATGGATGCGGATCTGTCACATGACACTGCTATTCTTCCAGCCATGCTCATTCAGTTGCGCGCCGGCGTGGATGTTGTTATTGGTTCGCGGTATATAGAAGAAGGTGGCGTGATAGGTTGGCCACTGAGACGACAGATGATGAGTACATTTGCGACATGGGTAGCAAAAATACTCCTGAATGTGAAAGAAAAGGATCCCATGAGCGGATATTTTGGGCTTCGGCGAGAGGTTTTTGAAAGAGTACATTCAAGATTAAGGCCTCGCGGGTATAAGATACTTTTAGAAATATTAGTGCGCGCGAGACCCCTCACAACACGCGAGATTGGATTTGTTTTTCATGATCGTGAACATGGCAAGAGCAAAATCTCTGGCACGATTGCCACTGAATATGGGCGCATGTTGATGGAGTTATTTTTTAGGAGACGATGATGTCGCAACGCATGTTTTTGATTATGTTGCTTGTTGTGGTGGTGGCCTATGCGAGTGCACCCTTTGTTGGTGGTATGCTGCGGGCGGAAAACGATGAATATTTTACCGGCATTCATTCCTTTGCGGTCGGCGACATAAACGTGTATTACGGATATTTGAATCAAGCACATGATGGTGCTTTTCTTTTTCGCGATGTTTTTACCACAGAAACAACCGATGCAATTATCGTCAATCCGCTCTGGGTGTTTCTTGGGCGTATTGGCGGCGTATTGCAGCTTTCTGTGGCTTGGACCTTTCATATCCTTCGTTTACTGAGTGGTGCGGCATTGGTATTTTTACTTTGGAAGTTTGCTCAGTACTTTTTCAAGGAATATGTTGGGCAGCGTATCGCAACACTGCTTCTTGTTTTTGGCGCGGGCGTTGGGGCATTTGCCATTCTTTTTGCGCCAAGCGCGTTTATTGATCCCTACACCAGGCCCATGGATCTTTGGGTTTCTGAGGCGTTCACTTTTTTTTCAATTCTACATTCCCCACACTTCATTATCGGCACTGGTCTTCTTGTCGGTGCATTATGGCTGATGATTCGCGCATGTGAGCGCGGTTTCTGGCGGGATTCAATTTTTTCAGGCGTGATCCTTTTTTTTCTTTTTGCGTTTCATCCGTTTCATGTGCCGACCCTCGGTCTTATTTTGATCGTGACTCTTGCGGGAGAGTTTTTCTTGCGGAGACTTTCCATTCGCCGTTTGTTCCTTTTAGCGCTGCCACTTATCATTGCAGCTCCTGCAGCGGCTTATCATATTATCGCAACCCTTACCGATACCTTCAGCCAACTGCGTGCCGATCAAAATATCAATCTCATTCCCCCTGTCATTCCTACGCTTCTTAGTTATGGCCTTCTTTTGCCACTTGCAGTGATCGGCGCCGCATATTGGTTGCGGCGTTCTTTTCGCTATCGGTTCATTGTTTGGTGGGCAGCAGGGCACATGGCTGTCTTGTTTGCGCCACTTTTTTTTAATCGTAGGCTATCGCAAGGTCTTGTTATTCCTCTTGCGATGCTTGCAACTGCAGGAATTATTGTGCTCGTTGATTGGTGGAAAAAACGCAATCCAAACCGCAGCCCGCGTACACTTTTTATTTCATGGGGGGTTGCCGGCCTGATCCTCTTTTGTCTCTCCCCGCTGTATGTGCTTGGACAGGATCTCTCACTCATTATCGGTCGCACAAATTATGAGCAGATTTTTTATCGACCCATTACTGAGAGGGATGCGTATGAGGCATTTAGAGATATGAGCGAACCAACGGATCGTTTCCTTTCGGGGACGCTCACTGGTAATTTTGTCGCAGCACAAACGGGTCGCCACGCGTTTATTGGGCATACGGTTGAGACGCTTTCGTTTGATACGAAGGTGGTACGCGTGAAACGTTTCTTTGATGAAGATACTCCAGAAATACGCGCGGCATTTCTTGCACAGGAAGATATTCAATGGATTATTCTTCGCGTTGAGGAGTTTTCTTACGCACATATACCAGAAACAACCCCAGGCGTTACTGAGGTCTTTGCAAATGCAGCGGCACGGATTTATTCCGTGGATGCAGCCGGGGGGATCTGAAGTGTACCGAGTTCGATGGGGGCGTTTGTTTCTCGGTTTTTTATGAATGCTTCAATACCATTTGTACTAGAGAGCGTGAGGTCACTCTCGAGTTTTTCTGCAATGATTGTTATTGTTGCCCCTGCTGGGAGTGTTTTTGGTAACAGAAATACCCACCGCGTTCCCATGATAGAACTTTTTTCCCAGGTGTAGGGTGGCTCAAGGCCGTATGCAATGGTATAGCGCTGTTCCAAGAGAATGCGGGAATCATCTTTGAGTTGGAGTGTAAAGAAACGTTGTTCACTTACCTCGCCCGTCCGTTCCCAGTATAGGGTTAGCGGCAGCGTATGGAACACTTCTTCGTGAATGTTGTGTGTTTCACTGACGAGTGAACCCGAAGGCGTTTCCCAACCGCGGAGCTGTATTCCTGTTGCCGTACTCGTATCTTGGACAGTTTTTGCTGTTTTTGGGAGTGCGGTGTATTTTTCTGTTAGCACGGCGACTGGTTCAGGACTTTTTGTCCATTGCACTACGCCGTCATATGCACTTTCTACATGCAGATCGTTTTTTTCAACATATGCTGCAATGCGTTCAGGGCCGTTTTGATATTTTTCACCCGCAACATCATTTGTTGAGTGATAGAAGAGCACGTCATTTGTGTCGAGAAGTATTGACGAGACGATTGGCGGTTCGTATGGCTTTGCGGAGAATTGTTGCTTGCCAGAAAAGACGTAATGCATTGCAACAACGGTTTCATGTGATGACAATACAGGAAGAAATGAATACCCCGCTGCGCGTCCGCCGTCAGGTGTGTTTTTTGTCAGTACGGAAAAAAGACGCGTTCGTTCACTGCGTAATTGAGCGGGAAGGTCACGCACAAGACCTACTACCGGCGACATCACAATAAGGCTGTACATAAATGTCACAAGCAGGCTCACCACGATGAGGCCACGATATGGGTGGAGTTTTTGTAGTAGACCCGCAGGCGTCTGCTTATCAAAGAGCGCTCGCAGAACGTCACGCAGCGCAAGAAAAAGAAACGGCAACATGGCAATCGGATAATGAATACGCAATACAATTTCACCGGTTTCCTTTGAAAGCAGAAATGCAAATAATGTCGGGAGTAATGGAATGAGCCATTTTGGCCGCAGAAGACTGACGTATAATACAGGCAAAAAAAGACCAAGAACAAAAAGCAACGATTGCGGTCCAAACAGTGACGTAAGGAACGGCCCGGGGTTTGTGAAGACGTTGCGAAGAATAGCACCAAAGCTGTCACCAAGGTGCCCGTAGTACACGAGATATTTATATTGTCCGTATTGATTGATAATGCCAGAAAGTTGCGTGGCAACCACGAACCAAATAAGTCCAAGAAGCATTGGTGGTAAGAACCAGCGGATTGAGCGCCGTTCAATAATCGCAACAATACCAATGCCAGCGATAATAAGCGCAATATCCTCCCGGACGGTGATTGCGAGCATACTCAACACCAAAAACCAGACATAACGTCGTGTTTCATATGCAAAGAGCGCCCAAAGCAAAATTGGTAGCGCAAAACTTACTGCGTGGAATTCATACAGTGCTGTGTTCCAAAGAAAAGGAGTCAAAAGAAAGCCAAGCGCGAGTAGCGTAGCAAGCCAGCGTGGCAGTAGTCGTTTAAAGAGGAGATATGCGGGGAATAGAGAGCTTGCGAGGGCGATGTTTTGTAAGACGAGTAATGTTATCGGATGTTGAAAGAGTGCGTAGAAAGGCGCAAGGAGTACCAAGAAGAGTTCCATGTGGTCACCAAGGTAGAGATGTGGATGAATAGAGAGATGAAATGGCGCGCCATGCACGGTGTTCCAGAAAACTTGATTATAGATAGCAAGATCAAGGCCCGGGTAGTCAAGAGCCATCCATTTCATCATGACGGCACCTGTGAGCAGCACAAAAATTGTTACACTCATTGTGATGAGAAGGATGCGCGTTTTGGACGCCAGCCAATCTGGCAGTGAATGAATCCAGGCTTCGAGTTGTAGAGCACGTTGCTTCATGTGTACGAGGAAGTATACCGGAGTATTTTATTCAAAACAAAACCCCCCGCTATGCGGGGGGTTTGTAGATGTAACAGAAACTATACTGTGACGTTTGCAGTGGTACCAGCAACAAAGATGACAATTGCCCATGCGAGCAATACGATTATCAAACCAATAACTGCAGATGAGATAATCTTTTTTGCCTTTTCAATGCGCTCTTCAGAACCAGCCGCGGTCATCCACTGGAATCCACCAATGATGATCATAACAACAGCAACAAGTGCAAGAATACCGAGTACCCACTGAATAATGTTCACAACGGTGTCCTTGAGGTCAGCCGTACCAAGACCAATGGTGGTACCGATATCCTCGATTGAGAATGCCGATGCTGATGCCATTGTCGGTACGAGTGCCAGGGCCAGGACACCAAGAACTAATCCTGTTCGTTGTAGTGACTTCATAATTTCCTTCACCCCCTTTCGTTCAAAGCTCGACAAGACTACGTTGTTACGTTTGCAGTTGTGCCGGCAACGAAGATGACAATTGCCCATGCGAGCAATATGATGATAAGACCGATAACTGCCGCAGAGATGGTTTTCTTTGCGGAATCAATGCGAGTTTCGTCACCACTCGAGGTAAGCCATTTAAAGCCGCCCCAGATAATGAAGACGACTGCGAGTAGCGCGAGGATTCCGAGAATCCACTGTATGATATTGACCACGGTGTCCTTGAGGTCAGCCGTACCGAGTCCAATTGAAGTACCAATGTCTTCAATTGAAAAAGCCGATGCTGATGCCATTGTTGGCACGAGCGCCAGGGCAAGTACCCCGAGAGCAACTGTGGATAACACGTTGCGCTTTTTCATAAGATATCTTACTTAATTTTGTTAAGACACAAAGGGCATTTCCCAAATGTCCTCTTCCTCAGTTGAGCATACCGATTTCCTACTCTTTCGTCAACTCACTTTCCATATAACAAAAAAGCCGCATTGCTGCGACCTTTTGAATGCAATACGTCCACGAACTACATCAGTGCGCCTGTGGTACTTTCTAGAATGAAGCGTATGACGACCCAACTGCCAAGAACGGTAACCATGCCGATGGCCGCCCATGCAAGGGTATCTTTACCTTTTTTAACGCGCTCTTCGTTGCCTCCGGATGAAAGGAAGAGAAACCCCCCATAAGTGAACATAAAAGTTGCAAAAGCAGCTAGCGCTCCAAGAAAAAGACGAATAACCTGCAGAAAAACACAGAGCAGGTCATTACATGAAATGGGATTTTGAATAGTAGGCGAAGGCGCGCTTTGAGCAAAAACAGCTATTGGTATGATGAGAAGCAGTGTCATGACGATGATGTATTTCATAGGGACAGTGTAATGGGTCAGTGCAAAAAAAGGAAGTTAAGGCGCAGGGATCCAACTGCACGATGTGGCACTATATTCATATTCTACAGTTACAGGAGTGCCGGTACTATAAAATGTCTGCGTTGGGCATTCTTCTGGTCCATGTGCCGGAATACAGGCATACCCTGACGTTGCGGTCATACATCCCCCGAACTGCTTGTTGGCCAATACATTTGGCGGGAATACATTTTCATACTCAGGATACCCAAGAGGGTTGTCGTAGGAGTTTTTTATCGTACGCTGCTGGGGAGGTTCCCCTATGGTTTTTTCTGTGAAGCAATCCTTTTTATTCGCGTCGCGAATTGCAATCCAGGTGTCACTGTCGATTTTTCCGGTTGGGTTCAAACCCTGCGCTGCCTGGAACATACGGACGCAATGTGCTGTTTCATTGCCGTAGCATCCGGTCACTGTTCCGCAGATGCCTGAGCATTTTTCATTTAAGATGCGCTGTGCCTCATGCACCGGTCCATCATTACCCGCATCTGTGCATCCAAACCCCAAAGTGCTTGAAGATGAACAACTTTCTCCCGGGGCTTCTCTCGCGTTTTTTTCTTCAAAGGTCTTAACGCATGAAATAGGAGAAAGCGGATTGGTGACCGTCGTCCCCAGGAAGCTTGCTGTGTTATCACCAATAAGCGCAGAGATATAAAAATTGACCATAACGTACGCCGTAAGGACTACCAGGATACCAATAACTGTTCCCTCAAGAATTTTTTTCCCTTCTTCAATGTGCGTTGATCTGCCTCCGGAGATCAGGAGCGTGAAACCACCCCAGATAAAGAAGAACAGCGCGACAATCGTGAGAATGGACAATCCCCAGTTAATGAGATTTACAAAAAGCTGCACGAAGTCATTGAATCCGCATGGACGGCTTGTGGTAACACTTGGATTTTTTGCTGTGGCTTCTGTTTCGTAAAAAAGCGGATTCGCAGTATAACGCTCCGGAGTCGTTACATGTTGGTAGACTGCGGGTAGTTCGATTTTCCCCGTAAAATACCCGAGATTCATTTCCTCTGCTCCTTTTGTGACCTGCACCCAGCCACCCTGGGCTACGATGTAGATGGTTTTGTCACATGCAGGAAGGATCTGCGCAGCGGCAGGTGATGGGGCAAAGATCCCTAGTGTCAGAAAGAGGCTCAGAATGAGTAGATATTTTTTCATCGACGCTCAAAGGTCAATTGTATTTGTTTTGCCGTTGTGGTGAGTGCGGTCTGTATGTCGATTCCCTTATTAATGTTATCAATAAAATCTTTAAGGAGTGTTTCTGTTTGTACGGCGTTTTCACCATAATACCAGTGACGGGCAGAAAGTGCTTGTCGCGCGAGAATAGAAAGATTCGGGTCATTCACCTGTTGTTCAAGCACCGTGCGAAGTGCGGAGATCTTTCCTGTTTTTTCAAGATAGGAAGGAACGCGCCCTGCGTTTGCTGCATATTGGATGAAGCTCCATGCAAGTGCCGGTTCTTCTGATTGTTTTGCCACAGACCACATCCAGTAGTTCGGCATATTTATTTGTAAGCGTTGTCGTTGTTGGAAGTTGTCCGTTCCATCATCGTGTACGTGCAGCATTTCACTCATACCCCAGTTGAGCGTACCAGCTCGCCTTTCAATTTCAGCGGCATGTGCGCCATAGCCAATGAAGTATACAAGATTACCATTAATAAATGCATCAAGCGCATTTGCTTGATCATCATTCCACGAAAAAGCGGACTTTCCGATACGCGCAAAGTCCGTATAAAACCGTGATGCTTCTGCTCCTGGGCTGAAGCCCTCGCTGAGTGTCTTGTTGAAGGTGATCGTGCGTTCCGTTTCATCTGTCATGAGCGTTCCATTTTGCATCATGAGGAGCGCAAGGATATCAGTTGCGTTTGGGATGTTTTCTGCGGTGCCCAGCGCTACGGCGCTTTGGATAAGCGCACCGGTTTGGTCAATGACAGAAAGTTGCTGTGTTTGTTCAATTTGGCTCACAAGACCCTGCCACGTTGTCGCAGGTGTTGGGATCTGTGCACTGTTGAGGAGGTCTCTGTTGTAATAGAGAACGAGCGTGTCCATAGCAAGCGGCAAGCCATAGATTTCTTCCTGCCGCACAACCATTTTTGCCACGGCATCAACAAATTGTTCTTGCACATTACGTACCGTGAGCCCGGCATCATTGCGGAACTCAATGACTGAATCCGTCTTCCAGAGGAACTTACGGTCTTCATAGTACGGTACACGCATGACCGCCGGTAATGGCGTTATAAAGTCTTCATACTGGCCTGCCCATGTTGCAGGAATAGTGAAGATGTCCGGTCCGGCACCCTTTGCCCACGCATCGCGGAGTTCTTGGCTGTATGTTTCAGCGCGTTGGACGGTTACAGAAAACTTCACATTCCGGTGCACATTCGCATATGCATTCATGATTGGCGCAAGCGCTTCTTCTTCGTCTTCAACCATCCATACTGATAGCGTCACGCTCGGAAGGCTCTGTGGCGGTCTCCGCAGCACACCAACGGCAAAAATAATAAATGGGATGATGATTATCCCGATGAGGATACCAATGATGAGAAGTTTTCGACTGTTCATAGATTCAGACCCTTCAGATATTCGCGCAACCCTTTTTTGGTTTCTGGGTGTTCAAGTCCGAAGGCGATGTTTGCTTTGATAAAGGAAAGTTTGTTACCTGTATCGTAATACGTAGCGTTTTTTACTTCCAGTGCATACACATCTTTCTTTTTTGCGAGCGCGGTAATCGCATCAACGAGCCAGATTTCGTTTCCTTTCCCTGGCTTTACCTTTTTTAACTCATCGATGAGTTCCGGAGTGAAGACATAGGCACCATGCGCGGCAAGGCGCGAAGGTGTTTCATGTGGCTGCGGTTTCTCAATAATGCTCTTTATTTTTATGAGTCCAGGTTTCACTTCCTTTCCTTCGGCAATGCCATAGCGCGAAACTTCATCATCATTGACGCGAATAGCGGAGATTACGCCGCCGATATTTTTTTGCTTTTCGAAGAAGGAGATGCATTGTTTGAGCCGTGGAGGAGTTGCATGAATAAATTCATCTCCCCAGATCACCGCGAATGGCTCATCACCCACAAGATGCGCCACATTCAGGAGCGGTACGCCGTTGCCATAGTGTTCTCCCTTTTGGCGCACGTAGACAAAGTTTGCCATGCGCGCGATGTCGCGGACCATTTTGAGCTCCTTTGTTTTTCCGGATTCCTCCAGTTTCTTTTCAAGTTCGTATGGGTCATCAAAGTGATCTTCAATAGAACGCTTGTGCCATCCGCCGACGATAATAATGTCTTCAATACCGGAGGCGACACATTCTTCAACAACGTATTGAATAATCGGCTTATCAACAATAGGCAACATCTCCTTCGGTTGTGCCTTTGTCGCGGGGAGAAAACGCGTGCCGTATCCGGCTGCGGGGATGATTGCTTTGCGGACCTTATTCATAGGGATAATATGGATGGTAATTGATAGAAGGAAGGATTATGCCGCCTGAGGAAGCTGTTCTTCGCTTTCTTCATTTGCCGCTTCACTCATGACTTTACCATAAAGTGATTGAATTTTCTTTTGCGCCTCTTCGACTTTTTTGAGTTTTTCTCTTGTTTCCATCCGGTGTTTCTCAAAATCGGACATTGCCCAGGCTGTTGCGAAGGTTTCAATTGGTAAGACATTTATCAATGGAATCATTTCAAGAATGATTGGTATAAGGACGTAGCGTAGGGCCACTTTACGCATGAATCTTCCTGTTCCGTTCATGCTCATCATGAGCACAAGGCCAATGAATACCTTAATGAGAAAAGTGACAAATCCGCTCAGTCCCAGGCCAACAATATCTATGATATCGAGTGCAGCTGAAAAAAGGAGTGCAATGAACATCGCAAAAAGACTCCCGGCTTGTATTCGTTTGCGAAGAGTGTTTCCTAGACGAATCGATTCATTCAGTGCAGTTGCTATGGCCTTGACCCCATTCCCTGATGCAATCGCCTTGCCTGCCTTATACGTGCGCTGCGCTGTTTCTTCTGCGAGCTTGATGTTTTCATTTTCTGTTTCTTCGTCTTCATCCTGATCTGGCTCTGAATTTTCACTGTCGGCTGCCTGCCTATTGCGAAAAGCCGCTGACATACCAGCTTGCGTTGTGTTTTGTGTTGCAGTAGAGGTATTTGTTTCTGGTGAGCGATTTGCTCCTTCTGTTTGTGCGAGCATGCGCGCACGTCGCAATCGATTCATCATGTTTCGCGTTCTTTCTGCCCCAGGTTTTTCTGCGGAACCGCGTTGGAAGTCGCTTACATTTTTTTGGATAGCACCACGTGCACCCCCCATCGCAGCATTACCAGCATGACCGGCTTCTTTGCCGAGTGCGCCTTTTAAACCCTCTGTGCCAGAGCCGGCGTATCCATCAAAAGCTGACTGGGCAATGCGCCCGCCGTTTTCTTTGAGATATTTTTTAACCCCTTCCTTTACCACTATTTTTCTATTAGACCGCGCGCAAGGAGGGTGTCATCAGCTGTTTGTGCAAGCGCAACCACAGTTTTATTATATGCATCAATGCGTTCTTGCTTTTCAGCAGCCAAAATACTCAGGGTGTCTTCATTGAGATCGACGCTTTGCTCACGGTCAATTTCTTCTAGATCTGCTCGCAATTGCTTTGCAAGCGCAAAAAGGATCTGCTCGTATGTTGTCGTGACTTCCTTTATATTCTGTGATTCTTCTACTGCCGTGATGAACCGTTCTTGCGCTTCGTTTATTTCACCCTCAAGGACCTTTGCTTGGATACTATCACTCGTGAGCGGTTGGTTTTCCTCCATAGTATTGTTCATTATAACAAAAAATGGACGTTTCGTCCATTTATTACGCGTGTAACCTTCTAATGTTCTGATTGATAGATAAGACGTATGCACGCATCTTCATCGGGCACCAAGGAGAGCGTGAGCGCATCTTGTGGCGTGAGCCACTGGTATTCTTGGTGTTCCTCGGTACGGATAGCAATGGCCGGTTTTTGCGGAATGCGAGCCTGAAAGATATGGTAAACAAAATCGTAGTCAGGATAACGGACGTACACGGTGTATCGGTGTTGAAAATCCTGCGGCGGTATCATGATGCCGGTTTCCTCCTTGAGTTCGCGATGCATGCTTTGTTTCGGTTTTTCCCCCGCGTCGATTTTTCCTCCCGGAGCGCCCCAAATATTTCCTGCGCTTTTTCCGTGCTGACGGAGCAGCAGGAGGATTTTTCCTTCATGTTCCACAAAACAGCTCACCACATGGAAGCGGGGAGAGAAGTTTGGCGGCGGAGTATGGTGAATCATTACTGAGACTATTCAGTTGTGGTAAGGAAATTCCGGATCACCGTATTACCTGGTTGTCCTGATGCCTCTGGATGGAATTGAACGCCATAGAGGGGTTTGGAGGTATGTCGCATAGCCTCGTTGCTGCATGATGGTGAGCTGGCAAGGAGTGTGAATCCCTCTGGCAATGTGATGAATTCCCGGTGTTCTTCTTGGAACGCCGTCCTGTCGGAGATGCCGGCAAACAGCAGGTCATTCTGAATAATGGAAATTGGCTCCATGCGGTGGATCATATCCCCGCGCGAGATGGTGGCGCCAAAGAGCAATCCCATCACCTGATGGCCGTTGCAGATGCCGAGGATCGGGATGTGGGCAGTTTTGATAAAGGAGAATCGGCTGACATATTCTTTTGTGTCCATCTCCGTGAGCATCGTTGGAGCGCCAGAGATGATGACATGTGAAAAACCCGACATATCCGCATTGGCGATGTCAGTGTCAGGAATGGTTGTGCATGTATAGCCAAATCCGCAAACGAGCTCTGTGAGCTTCCCGATATATTCTGACCCGCAATCAACGATGCACACCATATGGCGCTTATGCCCCCTTCGTTCGCATGCGGACGCCGTTGATCGTTTTGTATTCGCGTTTTTTGTTTTTCTCCACCTTCTTCACGATTTCATCTTCCAAATTGATCTTGAGCATTGCCGCAAGCCCGAGAAGGTAAATCGCTACATCTGCAAGCTCTTCGCCAAGGTCCGGCTTCTTCTTGCGGTATGCATCAAAGGCCTCCGCAAGCTCGCCATAGGTTAAGCTGAATTCATAGCCAACGTCGGTAACATTAAAACCTTTTGCCACTTTGTTTTCAAAGATTTCTTTTTGAAGTTTGCTGATGTCGAGCATAGGCGTTTATTTATCTGATATTTTATTGGCGGAGAGGGTGGGAAGTATGGATGCGGGGCGCGGTGGATTGCGCAATAAACTTATATTGACTCCAGTGTGGTAGGTGATAGTACTCGTAACGAGTCAATGATTGCATCTGCACGTGAGAGATCCTGTTGCGGGGTATATGGGTTTCGAACGGCGATACACTTGCAGCCCGCTGCTTTTGCGGAGGTGATCCCATTTGTCGCATCTTCCAATACAATACAATGTGATGGATCGATCTTGAGTTTTTGTGCGGCAATACGGTATGTTTCCGGATCTGGCTTACCCCTTACGACATCATCTCCGGATATAATGACGTCAAAGTAGTCTTCAATATGAAAGCGGGTAAGTACGATCTGAATATATTCCCTGGTTCCAGATGAAGCGAGCGCGAGCGGGTATGATCGCTTCTTCAAAAGGGTAAGGGATTCAATGAGTCCGGGCATAGCGTCCAGCTCCCTTTTTACCATTTCGAGGAATACCTCCGCGCGCGCCTTATAGAGGGTATTTATATCTTCATCAAGGTGAAAATATTGGGCAATTTCATTCAGGATGTCCGTGATACGCATTCCGATAAATCGCGATCGCATGCTTTCTGGCAATTCTTTGAAACTATGGCCATATCGTTTTAACAGCAACTCCCACGCCTTTGCGTGTAACGGATTCGAGTTAACCATCAGATCATCCATGTCGTAAATGACGGCCTTCATCATACGGTGATCAAAAATGAATTGGCGGAGAGGGTGAGATTCGAACTCACGAGGCCCGTGAAGGCCTACCGCTTTTCGAGAGCGGCCCTTTCAACCACTCAGGCACCTCTCCGCGTTTTGTGTGTATAGCAGAAGCACTGAGAACTCACAAGAGGCGTGGCTGCACAGCCCCCTTGCGCTCTTCTTCGGTGAATAGTTCAATGGTGCCGAACACGCCGTCATAGCCGGGGGCGATATGTACTTCTCCCGCCCGCATCTTGCGGATGCCTTCTGCGATGAGCGGGTTTGCGATCGCTTTCACTTCATCTTCCGGCGCATATACCAACAGGTCGAATTCATTTTTTTGATCAGTGAGCGCCATATATTCCGCCTGCACTTTCTTTGACTGCTTTCTCAGGCCAAGGCTGTTCGCAATGATCTCTTGCAGAGGAATGAGCGTTTTGTATTCCGGCCGGTCTGCATCTTTGTATCCTTCCGGACGGTCTGCAAGTTCCTCCACGCGCGCCAGTACCCCCACCGTTAGCGGCTTGCCGCACACTTTGCAGATCCCCTTCTGCTTCTGCGTTTCTTTCGGCGTGAGCCGTACGGCGCAGTCCCTGTGGCCGTCGTAATGGTACTTTCCTTCTTCCGGATAGAATTCGATCGTCTCAATGATGTGGTTCTTTTCGTTCGGTTTTTTGAGCGCCGCAAAAAGCGAGGCATAGTCCATGTGTTCCAACTCCAGCACGGTTGCCTCGCGTCCGAGGTTCTCGCACGAGTGCGCGTCAGATGAAGAAACGATTCTTATGCCGTCCAATTCGGCGATGCGCCAATTCATGGGCGGGTCGGAAGAAAGGCCCGTTTCCACCGCAGTGATGTGCGGAGTGAGATCGCGGAAGCATTCCGTGATGGAGTTGTATCCGGATTTAGAGCCGTAGAGCGCGAACCACGGTGTCCAGATGTGTGCCGGGATAATCATTGCCTTTGCAGAAGTTTCTAGTGCAAGCGCCGCGAGGTCATGCGCGGTCATGCCGAGAATAGGTCGCCCGTCTGCTGTAATGTTCATGCCGCGGTCTGCGAGCGCCTTTGCGAGGCGTTCCGCGGTCGCCATGTCTGGCATAGCGATCACGATATGCAGCCTCCGCGTTGCACCGCCTTCACTATATATAACCGAGAGCTCCACAGAGAGGAAGAATTTTATTTCTGGATGCGCGTGATGAACAAGAAAACCGCCGTCTTCTTCCTTCAGGGTGCTCGCAAGCTCTTTGCGCCAACCGGGATGTACAAAGTCACCTGTTGCAATGAGCTCTATCCCCTTGCGTTTTCCCCATGTTGCCAAATTTTCTGGCGTAAGCTCCCTTGAACACGCCCGGGAATAATGTGAGTGAATATGTGGATCAGTGATGATGCGCATATGGGCAGTATAGGTGATACCGCGTTGTTGGAGAAGGTTACTACGTTTGTCATTCTC
This sequence comes from Patescibacteria group bacterium, assembly GCA_041671225.1. GTDB lineage: Bacteria > Patescibacteriota > Patescibacteriia > JBAZBY01 > JBAZBY01 > JBAZBY01. Next base: position 265,092 of record JBAZBY010000001.1, on the reverse strand, counting down.
CTGTATACTACGAGCAAGAATAGTAAATATATTTGCATGTCACGACTCATGATCAGTGTTGCCGGTATCCGCGGTATTGTTGGTGAGACATTAACGCCTGAAATTGCTGCAATGTATGCACGTACTTTTTCGGCGTTTCTTCCCGAGGGCACTATTGTTATTGGTAGAGATTCACGCACGTCCGGCCCCATGTTACAGGAGGCAGTATGCGCAGAACTTATTGCAGCAGGGAGAAAAGTGTATGACATTGGGATTGTTCCTACGCCAACGGTTGAGATTATGGTTAAGCATCTTCAGGCGGTCGGTGGCATTATTATTAGTGCAAGCCATAACCCTGCCGAATGGAATGCGCTGAAGCTGCTTAATGCCCAAGGTCTTTTTCTTTCCGCTGAAGAAGGAAAACGTTTTCATGCTTTGGCTAAAGAGGAGACTGAGCACAGCAGTCCTGGTGGTGGGGAGGTAGTACAACAAGAAGGTGCGCTGGATGTACATATACAAGATATTCTTGCGATTTCCTACCTTCCCGTAGAAGCTATCAAACAGAAGGGATTTCGCGTTGCCCTCGATGCGGTACACGGCGCAGGGGGTGCGATTGGCAAGACATTGCTTGCACAACTCGGTTGTACTGCTGACATATTGTATGAAGAGCCTACGGGTGCGTTCCCACATAATCCAGAACCGACACCGGAACATCTCACAGCCCTGCAGGAACAGATGCAGCGTGGTTCATATAATGTGGGGTTTGCGTTTGATCCTGATGTGGATCGACTCGCATTACTTGATGAAAATGGTACACCACTTGGTGAGGAAATGACGCTCGCACTTGCTGCTCGCTTTGTGCTCGCGCATCGCCCTGGCGCGGTTGTGACGAACCTTTCTACCTCGGCGATGATCGAGGCGGTAGCAGCTGACTACAAGGTGCCGTTGTTTCGTACGCCGGTTGGTGAAGCAAATGTGGTTGGGCGCATGTTAGCAGAAAAGGCTTCTATTGGTGGAGAAGGACACGGTGGAGTGATTCTTCCGGAAGTGCATGCGGGACGTGATGCACCATTGGGTGTTGCATTGATCCTTGCCCTTATGACAGAGACTGGCAAACCGCTTTCGCAATTGGCACAGGAGCTTCCGCAGCTTGAGATGATCAAAGAGCGCACACCAGCGCCGGAAGGCTTTGCCATTGCGCCGTTTCTTGATGCACTTACGACTGCCTTTGCTGGGTACACGAGAAACACTGAAGACGGAGTGCGTTTTTCAAAAGACGGCGAATGGATACACATACGCCCTTCTGGCACCGAACCTATTATTCGTTATATTGCTGAAGCTTCAGAAAAAAAGCGCGCGCAGATGTTGATAGCAGAAGCACACCGCGTCATCGGAGCATAGGCGCGTACCCGTTGTATTTTTTTGAGGTGACACCTAAGGCGTGACCTTTATTCTTTGAGATTTTTCCACTCGGTATCAAAAATGAGCGCGAGCGATTCTGCGATTGCTCTGTCTTCAATGAGAACGGTGCGTGGGCGTCGGTGCTCATCAAGAGAAATCATGGCCACTTTTGGGCCATAGATGAAAATATATGATGGCGAGGCGGTGTTTTCTGTGAGCTGCTTGCGTTCGTCGAGCCCGCGTGGTTTCCCCTTACCTCCAAGACTCATTACGCGGACGTTTACCTTGCGATGAATGCGATCTTTTGTGAAGTTCGGATATGCTTCGTAGAGGAATGGTGCAATGATTGCCGAGGAGTAGACACGGTAGAGTTGGTTCTTTGTTTGTTCGCTGGTTGCGAGCACATCCTCAAGGACGGTGCGAACGCCTTTGAGATTGGCGTAAAAATGTACCGTTGCAAGCCCACGCGCACGTTCACGGAGTGCTTTTAATTGAGGGAGCGCCTGCGCAAGATCATCGCGCGATTGTTCGAGTTTTTTTACTTCTTCGTTCGCAATATGCATGAGCGTTGAGGGGTCTTCAGCAAGAAATGCTTCTCGCGAGCGTTCCTGATAAAAGGTCACCAGACCTTTATCTGTTAGCTGTCGGAGGAGTTCATGTGTTGTCTGGCGATTGATCCCTGATGCCTCCGCAACCTGACGTATGGAAGATGGTCCACGTTCAAGAAGCGCGAGGTATACTCGTGCGGTCTTTTCTGAAAGGCCGAATTGTTGGATAAGTGTTTGGTAATTCACCCCGCTATCCTACGCCCTGCAGGGTATTTGTCAAGAAATGTCTGACACTTCCTCTTTATTTTTTTGTACCCTCAGATGTCCCAAATGTCCTGATATAGCTGCGAATACCATCTGTGAGTGTCTGGCTTCTCCTCGCCATGGTGTGTTCTATGGTGACAAGAGCCTTTTCCATATCATAGGGGGTATTTTTTCCGGTGTGGACATCAAACCAGCGGAGTGCGGGGAGTGTTTTTGGCACGCTGCCTCCGCCAAAGATACTGGTGAGCGGACCAATGACCGTTCCCGTGGGCAGCAATGTTCCTATGCCGGTCTTTACATGATCTCCGAGAAAACAGCCGGCGAATTGCAACCCAGTATCAATTTTTTTCCCGTGGATTTCGACGTTAACGGTGCTATAGGTGTTTTTTAGGTTGCTGTTCGTTGTCCCTGCGCCAAGGTTCACCCATGAGCCGATATAGGCATCGCCAAGGTGGCCGTCATGCTGCTTATTGGAAAATGGCATCATGATGGTTTCTGCGATCTCTCCGCCGACTTTGCATGTGCGGCCTATGCTTGTTTTCCGGATGAGCGAATGTGGGTTTACTATCACATCCTGACCGATGTATACAGGACCCAAGAGCACACTCTGCGCGCCGATGCGGGCGCCGGATTCAATGATGATCGGGCCTTCTGTTGCGTCCAGCACCACAAGCGGGCCAATGATGCTCCCTTTTTCAATGAAGATCTGTGAAGGGTTTTCCTGTACCGCGGTTGCATGCACGATCCCGCTATTGTTTCTTGGCTGCTTTGCAGCATCCCGCGTCACGCGATTGCCATTTTCTTTCATGTAATCCCAGAGGTGTGCTGCGAGCGGTACGGTAACGTCCTGCGTGGGGATATTGCCGCGTTGGCTGGTAAGGAACATATAAAGATCTTCGGAGATCGTTTCTTTTACTTCAAGACGGGCGGCAACAAGTGTGTTACCGGAATAATAGAGCATCTTGCCACCATCACGAGGGATCATGTCGGCAAGACTCCACGGATCCATGACCCTGCCATTGATGAAGAGATATGATCCTGCCGGGAGCTCATTGGTGAGTTGATATGGTGTCTCTGCATAGAGCGGAGTCAGCTCTTTTCTCGCTGAAAAGAGAATGCTGTCCGCGTCGTAGGCTTTTGGCAGGAGCTCCGCGAGTGTTCCCGTTCCGCAAAGCAGATCCCAGGACGCATGAAAGAAATGCAACGGCTCCAGGCCGTGGACCTGATCGTCTTCAAATAAACAGAGTGCGTGTTGTGGCATGGATTATTCTACGGTAACGCTTTTTGCAAGGTTGCGCGGTTGGTCAATGTCTCGTCCGCGCGCCACACCCACGTCGTACGCCAGCAATTGCAGCGGTATGACGCTTAAGATGGGAGTGAGCATTTCCAGCGTCTTTGGGACGAAGATGACGTGCTGAGCGATCTCTGTGATACGACGATCGCCTTCCGTGGCAATTGCGATGATTGGTCCTTTGCGAGCGCGGATTTCTTCAAGGTTGGAAAGGTTTTTTTCATATACGCTGTCCTGCGGAATAATAGCAACGGTCGGAAAGGTTTCATCGATCAGCGCAAGCGGGCCATGCTTCATTTCCCCCGCAGGGTAGCCCTCCGCATGGATATAAGCGATCTCTTTCATTTTCAGTGCGCCCTCAAGCGCAATGGGGTAGTTATATTTTCTGCCGAGATAGAGGATCCCCTTGCTCTCCGCGATGGCGGTTGCGATGTCCTGAATTTTTTTACTCTCATTTTTGAGGATGGTCTCGATCTTTTCCGGCAGCAAGGAAAGTTCTTTCACAATGCGCTGGCCTTGCGCAATGGAAAGTTCGCGGTCTCTCCCCAGGAGGAGCGAGAGCAACGCCAGCACTGTCAATTGCGAGGTGAAAGCTTTTGTTGAAGCCACGGCAATTTCTGGTCCGATATGATTATATACGCCGGCATGTGTTTCTCGTGCAATCGTTGAACCCACCACATTGACCAACCCGAGCATGAGCCCGCCCTGGCGTTCTGTTTCTTTGAGCGCGGCAATGGTATCAGCGGTTTCTCCGGATTGGCTAATGGCGAGGTAGGCGGTACCCTGATCCGGCAGTAATTGGCGGTAGCGGAATTCTGATGCGTGCGTCACATCAACCGGGATGCGCGCGTATTCTTCTATCATGTATTCACCAACGAGCCCCGCATGGTATGCGGTGCCGCAGGCGATGATGGAGAGTCGCTTGATATCTCGTAACTTGTCGCGCACTTCCGTGAGTCCGCCCAAGCGCGCGGCGCCTTCGTCCGGAAGCATGCGACCCTGCATGCTGATTTGCACGGTTGCCGGCTGTTCGAAGATCTCCTTCTTCATGAAGTGCGGATGGTTGCCTTTTTCTGCCGCGTCAATATCCCAGTCAATATGCTCTGTGTCGCGGGAAACTTGTTCCCCGCTTCGGCGCGTGATGATGTATCGTTCCGGCGTGAGAGTGACCACGTCGTTGTCTTCCAAGTACACCACTTTTCTCGTATGACGCAGTATCGCCGTGACATCTGATGCAACGATATATTCCCCTTCACCGACAACCCCGAGCAGGAGAGGGCTGCCAAAACGTGCAGCGACGATTTTTTCCGGTTCGCTGCGCCTGATAACAGCAATGCCATACGCGCCGCGTACGTGTTGCAAAGCCTTTATCACGGCCTGTTCGAGCGGTTTGTCGCCTAATGCATCTTTGATGAGATGCGCAAATATTTCTGTATCCGTCTGCGAAGTGAAGACGTGCCCGGATTCCTGTAACTGCGCGCGGAGTTCTTTGGAGTTTTCAATAATACCGTTATGTACAACAAAAATTTCATGATCGGCGTCAGTTTGCGGGTGCGCGTTGGCATCATTCGGTTCGCCATGCGTTGCCCAACGAATATGGCCGATGCCCGTGGTTCCCGCGTGATCGATTCCTGCGAGCGATTCTTTGAGAACGGCAAGTTTGCCGGCTTTCTTTTTTAGAAAGACGCTTTCCGGTTCTGTGATCGCAATACCCGCTGAGTCATATCCCCGATATTCCATGCGATGTAAGCCGTCCAAGAGGATGGGCATTGCTTTTTGTGGCCCGGTGTATCCGATGATGCCGCACATAGATTTATGAGATGATGTGTAATTGTTTTCCGACGGATTCAAATGCCGCTACTGCGCGTGCAATGTGTTTCGGCGTATGGAGCGCCGAGAGCTGCACGCGGATGCGCGCTTTGCCCTCCGGCACCACGGGATACCAGAAGCCAACGGCAAAGATTCCATGCTCAAGAAGCCCTTCTGCCATTGCGCGTGCAATGTGCGCATCACCAAGCATCACCGGGACAATGGGGTGCACGCCTTGAGGAATAGTGAAGCCGAGTGCTGTCATCCTTGCGCGGAAGATCTCCGTATTCTTTTTGAGCATTTCCCGGCGTTCTTGGAGCAGCACGGTGTTTGTGAGTACGGCGCGTGTTGCCGCAACCACAAGCGGCGCCACGGAGTTGGAAAAGAGATACGGCCGGGAACGTTGTCGGAGCAGGTGCACCACATCAGGGCTCGCAGCGGTGAAGCCGCCGGATGCGCCGCCAAGCGCTTTGCCAAGGGTGGAAGTGAGGATATCGATCCGGTGTATGGTGTCAGTCACTTCCAATGAGCCTTTGCCGCTTGCTCCGATGAGGCCGGTTCCATGGGAGTCATCCACCATGACCGCAGCATCATAACGTTCAGCGAGATCACAAATTTCTTTGAGCTTTGCGATTTCGCCGTCCATACTGAAGACGCCGTCCGTTGCGATCATGCGCACACGCTTGCCCTGTGCACTTTTGAGTTTTTCTTCCAGATTCGCCATATCGCTGTGTGCGTAGATGAGGCGTTCTGCCTTGCAAAGCCGCGTGCCGTCGATGATGCTGGCATGATTCAGGGCATCGGAGATGATGGCGTCATCAGGGCCGAGAAGTGTTTCAAACAGACCGCCGTTCGCATCAAAGCATGAAGAATAAAGGATTACTTCCGGCTGCCCTACAAACGCGGCAAGTTCCTTTTCTAACGCGCGATGCTGTTCTTGTGTGCCCACGATGAATCGCACAGAGGAGAGTCCGAATCCAACGGTATCCAATGATTCGCGGATAGCGTTCTTTACAACAGGGTCGTTGGCGAGGCCAAGATAATTGTTTGCACAAAAACTGATGACCGTTTTACCATCGATAATAATTTCTGCACCTTGGGGTGACGTGAATTCCTTCTCCCGTTTCATGAGTCCCTTTGCATCGATCTCGTGGAGCGTCTCACTGACAATTTTCTGAAGTGTGCTATTCATTGATGGTATGTATAATGCAAAACGCTCTTTGGGTTATTCATGAGCGCCTTCTTTTCTTTTCATGATTCACTCATTGAAGCAAATCCCCGTGCACTTGGCAAAGGGGTAAAGCGTCAGGCGTGACCGGCCATAGCCGTATTTCATTATTTCCACTCTTCTCGCGCCCGTTCGTAATTTTCTGGGGTGCTAATATCGAACCACGCGCCGTCAAAAGGATACCCGAGAAGTGTTTTTTCTTGCACGAGTTTTGGGAAGATATCACGTTCCAGGCTTCTCGTATGTGCATCCATTTCAGCAAAAATAGCAGGCTCCATAACGTAGACACCTGCACTCACCATATGCGAAAGCCCTTTTCCTTTTTTTGGTTTTTCTTTGTATTCCACTATGTATGAACCATGAAGGCGTAGCGCGCCATATTCCGTGGGATCATCCGTCGTGGTGACGGCAGCAGAAGCGACAGCGCTGTGTTTGAGATGAAAGTTCACAAACTCGCGGAGGTTCATATTAATGAGCACATCGCCATACATCACAAGAAAGGTTCCCTCAAACTGACCCTTTGCAAGGCGAATTGCGGCGCCTGTTCCTTTGGGCTCCTTTTCTTTTATATAGTTGATCTGCACACCGAATTTTTCGCCATTTCCAAAATGTTTTTCAATCTGTTCACCAAGCTTACCGATCACAATTGATATATTTTTGAAACCGTTTTCTTGCAGTTGTAAAACAACATATTCGAGTATGGGCTTGCCATTGAGCGGAATCATGGTTTTTGGCATTTCGTACGTAAAGGGGCGCATTTTTACGCCCTCTCCGCCAGCCAGAACCAACGCAGATTTTACCCGTGAACTGAGTTCTTTATCCAAAACGGATTCAATGGCATGTGAACGGTTGCGGATCTTGCGCCCGTCAACGAGCCCGTCAACGAGCGGGAGGAGATCCTCTCGAATGGTGATGGTGATGCGTTGTCGGCGGGAATCAGGCATATGCAACCTCACTGTATCGTGAAAGTGCCTGTTCTGCAATGTTGCTTTGGCATCTGCGCAGATGATACACTGCTTTCTGCTACACATCATTATGAGCACACATTCCGGGGAGCAACACAAGGATGAGATCATCGCATTACACGAACAGTGGGATGAGACACTTGTTGAAATTCTCAAGCGCAAGGCAAAGGAGCTTGGAGTGCATATACCCGATGCCCCACATGAAAAGCTTCTTCAGGAAGCTCCGGAAATTTTGGAGCAGATTACGCGGAAGGCATTGACCCCAGAACAAGGGCAGCGACAGTTTGTTATCGTGTCTGCTCCCTCGGGTGGCGGGAAGGGAACCATTGGCGCGCTACTTGGTGAGCAACATTTTATACGCATGCCAAGGGTGACGACTCGCGAACCACGCCCGGGAGAAGTGGACGGAGTTGATTATATTTTTGTAGACCGGGAAACGTTTCTTAAAATGAAGGAGGATGGAAAGTTCCTGCAGACAGCAACGACACATGGGGAATTTCGCGGGGCTTCACGGGAGCTTTTTCAGAAATATATTCAGGAAGGGAAGAGGTTTTACATTGAGGGAAGCGCGGGAGCATATCTTGAATTTTTAGCACATCCTGATGTAAAAGCATCCCGCTACCTTTCTGTTTTCCTTTTGCCGCCTTCGTTTATTGTACTTGAGGAGCGATTACGAGGGCGCGCAGACTCAATCACAGAAGAGGAGATGATTGAACGACTCACAATGGCCATTGCACATTTACAGAAGACCCAGCACTATCCTTATCATACGTATTACGTGAACGATACCGCAGCGCGCGCTGCGAGTGCGATTATAAGTGATTTTGAGAAAGACTAACCCCTAACATTATGCGCGAAATTCCAATTGCACTTCAGGCGGCGGAGGCCGCAAGTAGAATCGTCCGGAGCAAGTTTGGAATGGTTCAGCGAGTGATGGCAAAGAATGGTAATCCGAAGGATGTGGTGACTGATACCGATCTCGCATCAGAAAAAAGAATTCTGCAGATTCTCCGCAAACATTTTCCCTCATACAATGTGCATTCCGAGGAGGCTGGAATACATCAGGGTACGAGTGAATATACATGGGTCATTGATCCGATTGACGGGACAACAAACTTCTCGCGCGAAATCCCATGCGTGAGCGTTTCCATTGCGCTTGTGCATCGCAAGCGCGTCATTCTTGGCGTTATTTCAAACCCCATCACGAATGAAGTGTATGTTGGTGAGTTTCATAAAGGAGCGACGCGCAACGGCAAGAAGATTCACGTTGGTTCAAAAAAGACCATTGAGAAGGCCTTTGTTTGTTGTGAGTGGTGGTCCCGCACTCCGCAGTTTGAGCGTCAAGGAATACGCATTTTTTCCCATTTTGCAAAAGCCTCATCAAAAATTCGTTACATCAGCGGTACTGTATGGAATCTCACGCGCGTTGCGAGTGGTAATTTTGATATTGAGACGTGCGACACGTCCTTTTTGGATATTGCCGCTGCCTCTCGTGTTATCACGGAAGCTGGTGGGCGGTTAACAGATCACCGCGGCAAGGAGATTCCCGCGTTTTCTCAGGATGTGCATCGTATTGTTGCGGCAAATCCAAAGCTTCATGCGGCCGCACTTAAGGAGTTGCGCATACTTGGCGTGCGGGCAATACAAAGGTAGTATGGGAAAAGTTAAGGTATGTGAAACGCACCCCCCAGAAGCTGAGGGGTGCGCGTAGTGCGATGCGTCGACGCCCGTCTTAGCGCCGCGGGTTGAAGTCTGCCAGGATTCTCCCGGTGACATCAGGGATGATGTCATTGACGTAGAAGACGTCATAGGGGAGGTCGTTGGCGCGTCTGAGGTGCTCGATGGCCTTGTTGAGGCGGCCTTCGAATTCACGCGGGGTCATGTCGTCATCCGAGCGCGCACCGAGACGTTGTGCGAGTACATCGAATGAGGGAGGCAGCAGGAACACGGACAGTGGATGCGCCGCACGGACTTCCTCATGACTGAGGAATTGTTCGTACCCGCCCAGACTCCCCTCAACGTAGAAGGGTTTTTCAGAGCGAACGAGACGGCGGAATTCTTCCCGGAGCGTTCCTCGGAGTTCCTCATGCGTTTCTGCGGTTTGCAGGAATGCTCCCGCATCCGCAAGGGCCGTGAAGCGCTTCCGCGATAGGAAGATGTAGTCGATTCCGTCGACCTCTCCCGGACGCGGTGCACGCGTCGTTACTCTTGGAAGTCGAGAGAAGCCATGGGTTTGCAGTTCCTTGCCGATGGTTCCCTTACCTCCGCCGGAGGGGGCTGAGAGAATAACGAAGCCGTATGGAGCTGCGATGGCACTGCCGAGTGCGAGCCGTGAAACCCGCTGGAGTTCCTGCGCGAGTTCTGTGTCGTTCATGGTAGACGTCGCGATAGTGTCGCGACGCAGGAGCGCCATGAGTGCGTGGGACCACAGCGAGTGGAGCCCACGAAGCACTTCAGCACTGAGAAGGGAACTCGGAGTTTTGTGCGACATGGATACCTCGCTACGGTGGGGGTGAAAGGTTCGATGGATGCTCAAAATGAGCATTGCACTTTAGCAACATGCATGTTTTGCGTCAATGCCACTGACGTTTTTACGATAATTGGTTTAATAGAAATTGCGCCGGGATCCCTCATAAAGGGGGACCCCGGCGGTAGATGGTTCTGTGCACCGATGCAGTATGCATCAGTGCGGCATGGCTTCGGCGTGTCCACCGTGGCTGGCCGGCGCGATTTGATCCGCGCCTTCCAGTACTGCGGCGGCGAGTTCGTTGAACTGGACGACTGCGGTGCCGTGCTTCGCGATGGCGATTGCGGCGCCGTGGGAAGCCCACTCGGCCGCTTCAGGGAGCGTTGCCCCTGCTTCCGTCGCGAGGGCGACGACCGCAGTGACGGTGTCTCCTGCTCCGGAGACGCACACCACCTTTTGCCCGATGGCAGGATAGTGGAAGTACTCTCCACTGTCGCGGATGTAGAGCATCATCCCGTCGCCGTCTTGCGTGAGCAGGACGTTGGCGTTGAACCTGAGCGCCAGTTGGCGGCAGGCCTCCACAGAGTCCGTCCCGTTCTTGATTGGGGGGAGACCGAGGAGTGCTGCCGCTTCCTTGCGGTTGGGAGTGATGAGGTGGGCGTCGGTGAGTCCCGAGAAGTCGAAGTTCTCCCCGCGCGGCCGGATGTCGTAGATGAGCTTCCGGCGTTCGTGTTGGCAGAACTGGACGACCTGTCGGATCAATCCCGGGGTGATGAATCCCCTCCCGTTGTCAGTGATGACCACGGTGTTGCCCGGAGTTTCGGCGAGGCGCTCAATGACCCGGAGTTCCGTCGCTTCCGTGATGGGAACCGGATTTCCGTGAGTGTCCACAGTATCCCGATTCAGCACGTCGGCGGCGTATTCTCCGTTCTCGAAGATCGTGCGGAACTTGGCCGACGTCCGACGCTCCCGATCGTTCAGAAGGCCCACGGTGATGCCATGGGACTCCAGAATGTTCTGGAGCGTTTCAGCGGAATCACCGACGCCCACCACCGAGATGAGCGTCACCTTGCCTTCGAGGCAAGCGATGTTGCGGGCGGTATTGCCTGCGCCACCAGGAATCCGTGACGAATCTCCGATCTGCTGGAGACACCATCCCTCCCCCCCGTCGGCCTTGCGGTGTTCGGAGCTAGGACGCTCCTTCCGCACTGTGGTGAAGACATCGAGGATGACATCTCCGAGAACAACAACATGACGACCCCGCATGCTTTCGAGGTGCTTTCTCGGCATGGTAAACCCTTCCCCTTGGAGTGTTCGTTTGGTTGATTGGCGCGCCATGCGCCTGGTGCTTCTTAAGCCGTTCTGCATGTAAGCAGCAATACGCCCTCCATTCGTATTGCACTTCTACACAGAGTTTGCTTAAGAAGCATTTGGTAATGAACAATACCGATAAGGTATTAGAAAAAGTGAAAGGTTGTTGAACCACCCACTTCCTCATGAAATCAAAATCATCATACATAGTATGATAATTTTCGTCAATGTAAATTTATCATTATTTTGCTAATATTCGCACAAAAAAAAGTGGAAAAATGCCTCCACTTTGCTTTTCACAAAGAATAGTGTTTTTTGTTAGCCTAAAAATGGCATGTGAGGTGATGCTTCATTTACCACACACGAGCGTTCTGTCTCTTGGCTTTATTCTTCCCGCGCACCCACGAGCGGCTTTTTGCGCATGAGTTTCCAGAAGTTGGCAAAGGCCATGAACATCAGGAGCAGGCCAACCACGATATTGGCGATGGTGATACCGGCATTGTCCGATGCGTTGAAAAGCCAGGGGCTTGCAACGAGGAATGCGCCGAGAATGAGCTTTATGAGCTGAAGGAGAAAATGTTTCATAGACGTGAAGTATAGCAGATATTGACGGATGAGCAGCAACACGCTAAGGTCAGTTGCTGCCTGTGCGTGTTGCAAGGGCAGAAAGGGAGGGTACATGACCGTTCTTTTGACGCTTGCAGAGCTCGACATGGCGATTGCCGCCGGTCTGGAGGATCCAGCCAGCATGCATTCCGTTTCTCTCGCGCTGACCGATGGACGAACGATCCTCGGCGAGCGCATCAACCCGAACGACAACGTTGCTGTCATCATCGAGTCGCCGCCGGCATTTGACGTCGTATTCCTCGGCCCCTGCATCCGCATGCTTCTCGGCATGAGCCAGAAGTTCGTGGTCCGGTATGGTACCCGCGAAGGCGGATACTGTCTCATCTGGAGCCTCGTCGTGACGAGGCGGTAAGGAGGAGGCCATAATGGCCATCAGCAAAGAAGCCTTCCTCGGAATGAAGGAGGGCCAGACGGTCACTGACGGTTGTGGCCGCCTCTGGACGCATGTTCGTTGGATAAGTCCTGTTGGTGCGGCGGTTGCGTCCGCCATGGTCCGGCTCGGGTCTCGCACGTTTCCGTATAGCTGGGTGGACGGCTTGGTGAACGGCATCGTCAACGATGAAGGGAGCCGGGATCCGGACTGGAACAATCCCGATGCGCGGGTCAACCCCGTATGACGACGCACACGCGCAAGGTTCCCATACGCGCCGCCCCTCTCTATAGGTGTGCGGCGCGGTTTCTTTTAATGGTATACTGTGTTCCATGGCGCAGCGCGATTACTATCAGATTTCACTTAAACTCATCCTGCGCAGTTCTGATGGCAAGGTGCTTATTCTCCGCGTTGTGGATGGCGGCAGCTATGAAGGTTATTGGGATTTTCCCGGCGGGCGCATCAATACCGATGAGTTTGGCGCGGATCTTTTGGAGATTGTGAAGCGGGAAGCGCAGGAAGAAACCGATATTAGTGATATTATTGTGCAGCCGAAGCCGGTTACTTATGCACGGCATCTCATTCCCGGCCGCGTTACCAAGGATGGTAAGGATATTCATGTGTTTTATCTTTTGTTTGAGGGGAAGACAAATACAAAAGATGTGCGCATAAGCAATGAGCATACGGACGCGCAATGGGTGAAGCTTGAGGGGCTGCCCTTAGAAGAATATTTTACCGGCGGGAATCTGGAGGGCGTGCAGAGGTATTTGGGGAAAATTTCCTGACGCCCCTTTCTTTTGACGTCTATATTGATCCGCGGCGCGATTTTTATATAGGAAGAAGAATAAGAGGGGCTTCCGGCACGATGAGAAGTTATGCGGAAGCCCCAATGCGATATATTGTTGCGGTGTGTGTATGTCCGCGTACACCCGCAACAAGGGAGCAAGTGTACTCTTTGTAATGGGATTCGCGAACCGCGTTTTTTGTTGTATGGTTATGACGTCCATCCACAGAGGAGGCGTTATGCGCAAACTCGTTGAATACCTCATCTGGTTGGGTGGGAAGCTGAAGCCGCGTCCGCGGCTTCCTGGTCTCGCACCTGGGTAGCGCATCTTGGCTCCCCACGAAACCGCGAGGGGTGCTGTCCTGCGCGAAGCACCCCTCAACTTAACTATGTGCGGGCAAGGATTGACGCCGCGCTGGTTTTGTTATAAGTTTCTGCCGACTTCTACGCCGAGGCTGAAGCAACACCCGCACCTTCCTTCACAAGAGAGGTAACCCATGATACAGAAGATGATCGATAGTTTCGAGGAGCTGTGTGAGGCGATGAAGCTCGTGCCGCCGCCTGACGCAACCGGTCCCGTGGTCGCGATGTTCATCTATGCGCCCCTGGGTATGGTGATCGTCGGGTCCATCCTGACGGAGGTGGACGCCCAGCCGCAGGTGGTCTTCGGGAGGAACGATGTTAATCTCCCGGCGCTCATCCGTCGCCAGTTCTTTGAGCAGCAGGGGGCCATCACCACCGAGCAGTGGGACGGGGATAGTGCAGTCTGCCGGCTCGTCTGGCAGGCGAGTACGAGCTTGGTCTTGGGGTAGGCATAACACGCCTCAACGCCTGGTGCTTTGTTCAGGGGGATACTCGCTCGAGTACCCCCTGATTCCCTTTGGAAATTTTTGTATTGGCCATTGGGGCATTGTGTATCTGTCATGCTGAGGTGCTCCGAAGGAGCCTCGAAGCATGACGAGAGAAAAAAATGTCGCCCTTTGGGCTTTGCGGGGCGAGACGATGGTTTATCGATACACAAAAAGACGTCACAAGGACGTCTTTCGTTATTTTGTTTCAGTACAGTATTCCGGGCATCGGCCTACTTTCCCAACGGTTTGCCCCGCAGTATCATCGGCGTTGGAGTGCTTAACTTCCGAGTTCGAAATGGGATCGGGTGTATCCACTTCACTTGTGACACCCAGAATACTGAACTGAAACGGTACTAGCAAAAGAAAAATGCCGAATGAACTCACCAGAGCTTCGGTGAGACCTCGTCTGGTTAGTACGGCTTGGCTAAACACCTTACGGTGCGTACACCTGCCGCCTATCAACCTCATAGTCTCTGAGGTGACTAAACGATTCCTAATCTTGGGATGGGCTTCACACTTAGATGCTTTCAGCGTTTATCCCGACCAAAGGTCGCTACCCGGCAATGCCATTGGTATGACAACCGGTACACGAGAGCTTCGTCCTTCTCGGTCCTCTCGTACTAGAGAAGGATTCCCGCAAGAATCAACGCGCGCAGCGGATAGGAGACCAAACTGTCTCACGACGTTCTGAACCCAGCTCGCGTGCCGCTTTAATTGGCGAACAGCCAAACCCTTGGGACCTTCTTCAGCCCCAGGATGCGACGAGCCGACATCGTATCTGGTTCCACGATTTCTCGTGGGATAGACTATATCTTCTTCCTGCGTCCCGCCGTAGGCTTTCGCCATAGCGTGGAGTTTGTATGCAGGAGTCAGCGTTTTGCCCTTCAGTTTTGTACTGTGAAGAGCCTCACCTTTCGGTTCAGTCGTTACGGGGTCATCCTTCGTGCCATATGGCGACGAAGAAGACTTCCCACGGTATCGTCCTTTCACTCGCTATCCACGGAGTGAGGAGGAGTTCACCGTTATAAGCTGATTTTTTGGTATGAGATTACTCTCATAGCACCCCGATAATGTTAAGGTGCCAAACCGCGCCGTCGCTGTGGACGCTTGGGCGCGATCAGCCTGTTATCCCCGGAGTAACTTTTATCCGTTGAGCTTCCGCCGTCCTATCTCGTACGGTCGGATCACTATGTTCTGCTTTCGCAACTGCGCGGCTAGTAGGCCTTGCAGTAAAGCTGGCTTGTGGCATTGCCCTATCGGTCGGATTTCCATCCCGACCTAGCCAACCTTTGTAAACGCCTCCGTTACTTTTTAGGAGGCCACCGCCCCAGTCAAACTACCTACCAGACACTGTCTCTCGTACCCGATTCAGGGTGCGAGGTGAGTCTACAAACACAGGGAACGTGGTATCTCACTGGCGACTCCACTTCGGCTAACGCCAAAGCTTCATAGTCTCCCACGTATACTGAATACTGTGCGTCTGTAAACAATGCCAAGCTGTAGTAAAGCTTCACGGGGTCTTTTCGTCCGGCTGCGCGTAACCGGCATCTTTACCGGTATTGTAATTTCGCCGAGTCCATCGTTGAGAGAGTTCTCAAGTCGTTATGCCATTCGTGCAGGTCGTAACTTACACGACAAGGAATTTCGCTACCTTAGGACGGTTATAGTTACCGCCGGCGTTCATCAGCGCTTAGGATCGAGGCTTGCACCCCTCACCTTGACGTTCTGACACTGGCCAGGCATCAGCCCCTATACATCCCCTTACGGGTTCGCAGGGACCTAAGTTTTTGGTAAACAGTCGCTTGAGATCTTTTACTGTGGCCTTTTTAACCGAAGTTAAAAAGGCGGTCCATCTTCCGAAGTTACGGACACTGTTTTGCCGAGTTCCTTAACGATGGTTCGCTCGTCCACCTTAGCACACTTACGCCTGCGCACCTGTGTCGGTTTGCGGTACGGATCCACGTAACGTTGATAGTTAGTGCCTTTTCTAGGCTCCACATTCACATGAGTCGGTTCAGCCTTGCGGCTTCCCCTTCTGCCACCCTTGCGGGCGGCAACAAGTGTAACCAAACCTTGCTCACATGTCCGTGAAGCGTCAGCACCTTCCCGTTACGAGGAGGGCAGGAATATTAACCTGCTGACCATCGACTACGCCTTTCGGCCTCGCCTTAGGTCCGCCTAACCCTGGGTCGATTTGCGTTGCCCAGGAAACCTTGCGCTTTCGGTGGGCGGGGTTCTCACCCGCCTTTATGCTACTTATGCCAACATTCTCACTTCTGTACGCTCCACCGCACCTCACGGTAACGACTTCAGCGCATACAGAACGCTCCTCTACCACACCATATATTCCGAAGAATACATGGTATCCGCAGATTCGGTCGACTTCTTGAGTCCCGATCATTTTCGGCGCAGCGAGACTGGACTAGTGAGCTGTTACGCTTTCTTTAAAGGATGGCTGCTTCTAAGCCAACCTCCTAGTTGTTCCTGTCTTGCCACCACCTTCACACTGAGAAGTCAGTTAGGGACCTTAACTTGCGGTCTGGGCTGTTTCCCTTTCGACGAACGGAGCTTAGACCCCATCGTCTAACTCCCGTGCTTTTATCCTTGAGTATTCGGAGTTTGGTTGGTGACAGTAGGCCGAAGCCACCTGCCTCCATTCAGTGCTCTACCCCTCAAGGGGAACGCAACGGGGCCAGTCCTAAAACTGTTTCGAGGAGAACCAGCTATAGCCGAGTTCGATTGGAATTTCTCCTCTACCCACAGGTCATCCGAGAGTGTTGTACGGCTCTGCGGTTCGGGCCTCCACGTCTTCTTACAGACGCTTCACCCTGCCCATGGGTAGCTCACTCGGTTTCGGGTCTCGTTTCTACTACAGACGGGGGTTACCCCTCGCTTTCACTACGCCTTCGCGCTTTTCGCGCTTAAGCAACGCAGTAGATACGAACTCGTTGGCTCATTCTTCAATAGGCACGCCGTGACCCCGATAAATCGGGGCTCCGACTGCTTGTCAGCGTAGGGTTTCAGATACTTTTTCATCCCCCTTAACGGGGTGCTTTTCACCTTTCCCTCACGGTACTGGTTCACTATCGGTCACTATGTGTATTTAGTCTTGGGACGATAGTCGTCCCGGATTCCCACAGGGTTTCACGAGCCCCGTGGTACTCGAGAATCAAAACAAGGTGTGCGTGTCGATTTTGCATACAAGGCGATCGCTTTCTATGGCCAGCCGTTCCAGGCTGTTCTGCTATCGACGCGTCATGAACGCTCTCGGGAAACCCCGAGAGCACCCATAACCACATTCAACCTCTCGTAACCCTACGTTTCGAATGTTCTGATCTCACAACACCTCTTCTGCATAAGGGCATAGGGCCCGTACTCCCCGAAGGAAGCAACAGTAGAAGTTTAGACAGTTTCCCCGTTCGCTCGCCGCTACTAAGGGAATTGAAACCGTCATCACATGACGGCCGAAGCCGCCTTGTGATGAAGGCAATGTTTCTCTCTTTTCCTCTCGCTACTTAGATGTTTCAGTTCGCGAGGTGCGCTTACAACACCTATGTATTCAGTGCTGCATTCTGCGACATGACTCGCAGAGGGTTTCCCCATTCGGACATTCCCGGATCAAAGGTTGGTTGCTACCTCCCCGAGACTTTTCGCAAGCTCCAACGTCCTTCATCGCCACATAGTACCAAGGCATCCACTCTACGCTTTATTGGTCTCACCGAAGCTCCAGTGAGGAATCCAACAGCATAATTTGTTGGACTCACTGACTTCGGTAAAGCTCTACTCGCTACCGTGTCTTGAAGACACACGATAGCGTTTTTGTGACATCATGTACCGGACGATACATGACATCGACGAATTCTTTCGTTTAATTCTTTTTGCTAGTTATTCAGTTGTCAACGATCATGAGGTTCATCCGGTTCATGCTTCTCCGCAGATGACGCATCTCTTATAGAGAGAGGAAACACATCTAGGGAGGAGGTTGGGACTATCCGCCAGAGGCGGATGAATGGTTTCTATTGGGAGTCGGAGGTTCAAAAAACCGCCTTTTCGGCGGCCACAATACAGCAGAAAGCGTGTGGTATTAGCCGCCGTGCGTGAAGTTACTTGTTAATTGAGTCATAGACGTGTTGAATGCTCAGCTTTTTGATTTTCCACAGGAAATCCACTGGATTCACTGCGTGGGAATAGTATACGGGAAAGGGTCTATTACGTCAAGATTCCCCATACACTAGGAGAATTGTGCTCGGGGCTCCACAGTGGGGGCCCCGAGCACAGAATCGTGATGCGGAATAACCGCCTGATCGTCAGGCAGCGGGTGCCAGCTGCGAGTGTACCTGCTGGTGCAGGGCGTGGAGCAGGCGATTCACGCAGTCGTATGCCTCTGCGTCGCTCTGCATCTCCTGCGTGGTGTTCGCGATGAGGCACACCCAGAGCGTCTGGTTCGGGGTTACCTCGTCCGGGTCCTGGAAGCGGAAGGTTGCGACGCCGTTGCCATGGACCACGGCGCGGTCAATGGCACTGGACGGGTTGATTCCGTTGAGCATCTCGCGGCGATCGTAGATGCGGTTGATGCCCTCCTTGATGACCCCGCGCATAATGTGCCTGGTTGCGTCGTGGTTCACGAGCGGGTGCACGTAGACGTGACCAGTTGTGGGGTTCACGCAGACGAGCGTGATGACCCTGCAGTCATCGTGGAACTCGCCGCGCTCAAAGGCTTCCTTCACCGGGTTCTCAAGCATCCCGGTGATGGCCTGGAGGAATTGGAGGATGCGAATGTGCATGGCTTTTTCTTTCCGGCACCGTGTGCCTGGCGGAGAGGAGAGCGGGTACAAAAACCACCGCCACCTTAGCAGGCGGTATGTGGCTTGTCAAAAAGGAGCGCGCATAACGCTTCTTGAAGCGATGCTTCAAAAAAAGCAGCCGGGCTGCACGCGGAGGATCATTGTGTTGATCCTCGTTGTGCAGTCCGGCCGTGGGGTCAGGAAGAGAGCTCCTTGCAGCGCTCGTATGCGGCATGGATGGCGTCTGCAATGGCAGTACGGACGCCACCCTTCTCAAGAATGTACAGCCCTTCCGCAGTAGTGCCTGCAGGCGACGTCACTGCATCACGGAGCTCCACGTAGTGCGGCGGCCGCGTGCCATTGGAGCTGGCAGCGAACCACGCGAGCGTTCCCTCAAAGAGCTGCGGAACCAGCAGGCGCGCATCATCATGACCGATGCCGTGACGGATGGCCTGCGCATGAACCGCTTCCATAAGGAACACGATGAACGCCGGCCCGCTGCCGAAGAGCGCAGTGCACGCATCAAGCAGCGGCTCCTTTGCCACGCGATGGCTCATGCCAAAGTGCATGAAGAGCTCATTTGCGAACAGCGCGGCATCCTCCGGGCACTCCTTGTGCGCATACCATGCCGTGACACCCTTGCCCACCGAGAGCGGCGTGTTGGGCATGGCGCGGATGATGTGTTGCGTCCGGAACAGCTCCGCGAGCCGCGTCGTGGTGATGCCCGCAGCCACAGATATGAGAACGCGTTCCGCCAACATGTCCGCACATGCCACAGCCACGTCCGGCACATCTCCGGGCTTCACGCAGACCAGTACCGCGTCGGCGCCATCCATGGCCTGTGCAAGATCCGTGCTGACTGTGACTCCGGCGATGGGGTGCATGTTCCTTCTGGCGTATGCCGTGAGTGTGCCTTGGTATCCGGACTCCATGAGCCTGGTGATCATCCGGGAACCGATGTTGCCCGGGCCGATGATGCAGAGATTCTTCATATGCACCGTACCTTTCCTGTGTTGGGAATGAACGATTCGCCGTCGCCCCGCTCATGTCGCTGAGCGCCACGCAGCAAGGCTTTGGCGGATTCAGGTTTGTATACTTGAAAGGAACAAAAAAACACCCGCCGTTGGCGGGTTTGGTGAACGTCGTTTTCTTTTTATGAATACACGAAGCTACCGCCAACGGGAAACGTTGGTCGGCTGTGGGTTCTGATTATGCGTTCGCGTATTCATTGGGGGCATCGTAGACGATGTGATGGTGCGTGTCAATCCACGCGCATAAAAAAGGAGACCTGTCCGCCTTCGGCGAGACGAGGCTTGTTTCTATAAGAAACGGCCGGGGTCACCCTCGACAACTCTCTCTATTTCTTCTATACTCTTTTTTGCTTTATGCCAGTCATTGAAGTAAAAAATCTCGTCAAAGAATATCCGCTGCCGGGGAAGGCAAAAGGCACCTTCCGCGCCGTGGATGATGTTTCCTTTGTCGTTGAAAAAGGCGAGATATTCGGCTTGCTCGGGCCCAACGGCGCAGGCAAGACCACCACGCTGGAGATCATTGAAGGTCTGAACAAACCGACGAGCGGCCACACCACCGTATTGGGATTTGATTCTCATAAAGATACCAATAAGGTGAAGTACCGCATCGGCATAGAACTGCAGGCGTCCTCATATTATAACGAGCTGCATCTTGATGAGACGCTCAAGCTTTTTGGAACGTTCTATAAGAAGAAGGTCAATGCGGATGAACTCCTGCACATCGTTGACCTGACGGAAAAGAAGAAAGCGCTGGTGAAGGAATTGTCCGGCGGGCAGCAGCATCGGTTCTCCATTGCCGCCGCGTTGGTGAACGACCCGGACGTGGTGTTCCTTGATGAGCCCACAACGGGCTTGGACCCGCAGGCGCGCCGACATCTTTGGCAGTTCATCCGCAAGATCAACACCGAAGGGAAGACCATCATTCTCACCACGCACTATATGGATGAAGCGCAGGAGCTCTGCAACCGCGTGGGTGTCATTGATCACGGCAAGATCATCGCGCTGGACACGCCGCGCAACTTGATCAACAACCTGGAATCCACTGCACGCCTCACGTTCCGCCTGGATACTGCGATTGACCCGGAAGAATTCAAGAGCATCGCCGGCGTACTTGAAGCAACAAAACCCAACGAGCATTACGAACTGCACATTTCTCATGCATCCATCGTGATACCGCCGCTCATGCAGTGGTCGGAAAGCAAGGGCATGCGGCTGCATGAACTGGAAGTGCATCGTGCGAGTTTGGAAGACGTGTTCCTCTCATTAACCGGAAGCGAACTCCGTGACTAACCCGACACTTTCACTTTTCACCGCGAATATCAAGATGATGCTGAGGGATCGGCAGGCATTGTTCTGGAACGTGTTCTTTCCCGCGATGTTCCTGTTGGTCTTCGGCTTGTTCCGGTTCGATCAGCCCGTGGAATTCAAGCTCGCGATCTTTGATGATGCGCAGAACCAGGCATCGGAACAATTCGTACAACAGGTTGCCGAGGTGAAGGCCTTCACGCGGAACACCGATGTTGTAACATTCGATGATGCAAAGGCATTGCTCAAAGAAGGCAAGCTTGATGCCATTGTGACGCTGCCGCAGTCCTTTGGAACCGCTCCGGTCGCCGGGGAGCCGTTGGTGATACACGTCATCATCAATGAAGGGAATCAGCAGAGCGGCGTTGTGGTCTCGGTTTTGACTCAATTTTTGGATCAGCTCACCTTTGCACAGACGCAGACGCCGCAACTGTACGCGCTGGAGACGGAAGGGATCGTGGGCAAGGAAACGAAGTATCTTGATTTTCTGATGCCCGGCATTCTGGGCATGGGCATCATGTTCGCGTCCGTGATCGGCGTGGCCATCTCCGTTGCGCAGGCAAAGGAGCGGAAGATCCTCCGGCGACTCCGCGCAACGCCTATTTCCGCAAAGACATATCTTATCGCAGAGGTCGGCGGCCGCATCTTCATCGTGCTGCTGGAGATCGCATTGATCCTCGGCATCGGCATGGGGTTTTTCCACATCCATTTGTTCGGTAATTTGGGACTGCTCGTGCTGGCGACCGTCATCGGTTCGCTGCCATTCTTGATGCTAGGATTCTTTGTTGGCGGGCTTGCAAAGAGCGCGGATTCCGCCGGGTCCATGTCCAATGCCGTTACCACGCCCATGATGTTCCTCTCCGGCGTGTTCTTTTCGCCGGACATGCTGCCGAACATCGTGGCACGCATCGTGGATTTTCTCCCGCTCACGCCGCTGCTTAAGATCCTGCGCGGCATCGCAATCGACGGGAACACCTTTATGCAGTACCCGTTCGAGTTCGCCGTGATCGGCGGCTGGATCGTCGTTGCATTCTTCCTTGCATGGCGGACGTTCCGGTTCGATAAGGTATAGTCGTTCGTATCATCCGAATTTTTCTCCCCATAGCGCATTTTGCGTAGCATCTTTATACTATAGGCATGCAAAATTTCAGCCTCAAGTTCATTGATGTGATGGTGGGCGTTATTTTGGGGCTCGGTCTACAATGGTGGCCTGCGCTGCATGGTGCGTGGCAGTATGTCGCGTTCATTTTTGCGTATTTGGATACCATTGATTATTGGATCGATTACGGCCCATCATTGAAAAAGTTTCCGCCAAAACGCGAGATCGATGTTTTTCTCGATATTTTCATCATTTTTTCCCTCTTCTTCTATATTTATGTCACACAGCTCAATAGCATTGCGTATTTCTTCGTGGCATTCGCGGTACTTAGCATCCTTGATTATCTTTGGCTCTTGAGTTCACAAAAGGAATATAAGCCAAAAGGAACAGATGCGACGTTTGTTCGTTCATGGATGCAGATCAATATTGTGAATGCGCTCATGGCGCTTATAGGATTTTTCCTTGCGATAATTGGCGCAGCTGCGCCTATAGTGCTTCTCGTTGGTTTTATTCTGTTGCGCATCGTGACGCGGATAATCCCAAGCATGCAGTACAAGAAGTTCCACCTTTCATTGCGTGGGTGAGTGAAATGGAGCTGTATTTTGGGAAGTGTGCATGTTTGTTCCGGTTCGATAAGGGATAAAAAGGAAGAGCCGCCGGCCTCACAAGTAGGGCCGGCGGGTTAAGGGCGTGTGTCCGCGTCGCTCATGCGACCTTGATTTTGAAGTCCCCGACACAGATCACGTCCCCGGATTCGACCGCGAAGGTCTCGCCGGCGGCGATGCTGCGCCTCATGTCCAGCCCAGCGTTGGGGTCGCACGAGATGTGCGCGACGCCGCTGCATAGAGGACGAAAGGTGTTCGTGGGTTCCGTGGGAAGGAAGCCACGCACGTGATCGGGGTTGATGGGCTCGAGGCCCATCGCGTTCATGTTCCCCGGTGTAAGCGGGGTCACGGGACTGGGATGCATAAAGATCATCGTCGTACCTCCAGGAAGTGCGGGAGAGCAAGGGATACGCTTGAATGTGCGCCCACGCTAACGCAAAAAGCGCCATGCTGTCAATGGCTATACTTGACGCGTGGAGGTTAACCCGCGCAGGATGCCAATACGAAAGGGGGTTTGTACCGTGCAAAAAACCCTGAATACACTCAGTGCAGTACTGAGTGAGTTGGAACAGCTCGTTATTGTGGAATCAGGGTTATGGATTGCAGGCCCTCAGGCAGAGCAGTTCCGTGCGCAGTATGCGCGGGAGTGCGGGATGAGCATACCGTGCCGCATGGCGCTCCTGCGGCAAACATGTCGGCAGCTTCTTGCCGAGCTTGAAAAGCTCAATAGCCGGGAGCATGCGATATGGAATGCGCGGTTTGCCGTCATTCTGGCGCGGCATGCGCTTTGGCAGAGCATTGTGAGCCCCACGCCGTCGCGGCGTGAGCCCCGCGCGCCTGATCTTGCCGCATGGAGGCGGTGGGCGGAAGAACATCGCCCGCCGGCGCCGCATCTGCCACAGGCCTGGACGATCCGGAGACCCTGGAACCGCAAGGACGCCGCAGACGAATGATACAATCGTTTGCGGCGTTTTCCCTTATGATGTGTGACGCAGGGCGTTCACACGTTGCACATTTTCTTACGCGAGAGAAGCCACTTATCTACTTTTTGGAATGGCCAGGTGTTTATCAAGCGGTTTTTTGGGAAACCAGCATCTTGAAGTTGTACGATCTCTTTGATGTCGCGTATGGATTTTTTACTCTTTGGATCACCGAGCGCGTTGAGATGAATATCTGAGCCTAATGTGATGAGCACCTCACTTTGCAAAACGCGCTGTACCTGTTCAACGCCAAATGGATGATAGGCATTTAATTCAAACGCTACTTCATATTTTTTGCAGAGTGCAAGCAGGTTTTCAATCCCCACGAGTGTTTCTGGGGGAGAATACCGTGTCGGGTGACCCAGAACGTGGATGGGGTGCTTTGCAAAAAGAGGTTCCAGTACCGCAATGGTTTTTGGAATATCCCATGATGTAGTCCCTGCGTGTCGTGAGAGGATGTTGATATCCAATTGGCAGAGTTTTTCATGAGAGACATCAAGACCTCCGTCGGGGAGGACGCTCACTTCAATGCCAGCGAGCAGCAACGGTGCATCCGGCGTACGTTCTTCATTTGCTTCGGCAACATATTTTATATGATGTGCGATCTTTTCTTCTGATTCAGGAGAAACCGGCACAGGCTCTTTTGGGTCTGTGGCGTGGTTCACGATTGCGGCGTAGAAGAAATTTTCGTTTTTGAGGTATTCGCGCATTTCTCTTATAGCGCCACGGCCGCAAAAGGCGTCGTGGTAGTCAACCGGATCGCCCGGCTTGTGGTGGTCGCAATTCGTATGATGTGCGTGGACATGGAGGTCTCCACGGATGTTCCAGGAATTCATAGTGCTATTGTAGCATGCGCATAAACAAGCCCTTGAAAGCCCTAAGCGGGACAGCGGAAACTTCATTATTTTTCAAACATGCCCTCGGCTTCAGCAGCTTGTTTTTTTTCATCAGTTTGTGCTAAGGTCTTCCCGTTCCCATGGTGTCACTATCAGCTGAAGGAGGACATATGGACCCGAAAGAACTTCTGCTCATTGCGATTCAGGCCGCGGAAAATACGCACTCGCCCTATTCGCACTTTCCCGTAGGCGCCGCGGCCGTCGGGGAAAGCGGAACCGTCTACACGGGATGCAATGTCGAGAACGCGAGCCTTGGGCTCACGATCTGCGCGGAACGCGTCGCTATCTTCAAGGCCATATCGTCCGGCGAGCGGCGCATCGCGATGCTGGCCTGCGCCTGCATCAACGGCGACCCGAACGAGCCACGTACACTCATGCCGTGCGGGGCGTGCCGTCAGGTGATGGCCGAGTTCATGGATGATGACTCTCAGGTCATCATCAGTCTCGGCAAGACAGGGTCCGGGATCTACCGTCTGCGCGACTTGCTTCCGGAAGCTTTCCGACTCTAGGGAGCCAGAACCCCGCCCGCGCCCGACAGTCAACAGCTCCTCCAACCGCCCGTCCACTACGAAGTGCGACGGGCGTCTGCTTTTGAATTATGTTTGGGAAATATAATAACGAAAAATACCCTGCCTCTGGCATGAAAAGTGTTTACCGTAGCTCTTGCGCAGGCGTGGTGCCGGGGAGAGGACTCGAACCTCCAAGGCCTTGCGGCCACCAGGTCCTAAACCTGGCGCGTGTACCAATTTCGCCACCCCGGCACATGGTTGACGCTACCGCGAATTCGTTTGCTGGTCAATTTTCTCACCGCGGCGCAGGAGCTTGATGCCGATATAGCTGAAAGGAAGGTAAAGCACTCCCATACCCACCTTGAACAGCCACCATGGGATCAGCGTGAGAATAATGATTTTTACGGAGTACACGCCGGCGAATGCGATGCTGAACCAGATCACGCTATCCAGCAGCTGGCTCCAAAGGTTGGAGAGTATCGAGCGGATCCCGAACCACCGGCCGTGGAACATTTTACGGAGCGCGAAGAAGGCGAAGACATCCTGGAATTCGCCGACAAGGAAAGCGGCAAATGATGCAAGGGCGAAGCGGAATGAGAGCCCGAAGATCTGGTTATAGGAGGAGTTGAGGGTGAATTCCTTTGATGCCGGCATGATGTTTGCAAGGAGGTTCAAGAGCAGAAAGATGACGGTTGTAAGAAGGCCCATGCGGACAAACAGGCGTGCAGTCTGTTTCCCGTAGACTTCGCCGATGACATCGGTCATGAGAAAGACGATGGGGAAGGCAAAGATGGCGATGGAAAGATGCGTCCCGAAGATGAATGGCATGAGTTTGATGCCGAGCGTGTTGGAGGCGATGAGCGCCGTGAGGTATATGGTGAGGGCAATGGCAATGCGGGTATTCATGGGAATTAGAGATGATAATAAATGAAAAATCAGCCCGGTGAGGGTTGATGCGGCATCACTCCCCACTCGGTGTTCACTAGAGGAGGAACTGCGGGAATCCGGACCACGTGTGGAGTATTTTTGTAAGACGCATGCCTGCAGTGTACGGACCCTTCTCTTTTTGGTCAATTTTTTCTGCCCATCACCATTCCGATTGGTGCGGCGGTTGACGATGCATGCGTATCTGTTAAGGTGGGGGCGCTCTAGTACCGGTGTTTCGTTTCCATAGGAGGGACGCTCTTGAAAAACCATGCAGATCTGCGCATCTTCACGGGAACTGCGAACAGGCCACTTGCGTTAGAGGTGTGTCGGTACCTCGGCGTTACGCTTGGCGCGGCAAACGTAAGGCCGTTCAAGGACAACGAGCCATACGCACGGCTCGAGGACAATGTCCGTGGTCGCGATGTGGTACTCATTCAACCAACGAACGCGACGCCGAAGTCCAGTTGGGATAACGCTGGCGAGCTGTTCATGCTCGCGCGTGCGGCACGTGATGCTTCGGCGAGCAGCGTCATTGCGGTCATTCCGTACCTGCTCGGGACACGGATGGATCGCAAGGACACGTCACGCGTCGCGGTTACCTCGAAACTGATGATCGATCTCGCCGCAACGGCTGGCGTTGACCGTCTCGTGTTCCTCGATCTGCACGCTGCCCAGGAGCAGTCTTTCCCAGGCCCGGGAGTGCGCTGTGATCACCTCTACGTTCGTCCGGTGTTCCTTGGCGAGATTCGGAATCGTGGACTCCCCATGCTTTCGGTCGCGTCTGCGGACATCGGCGGCGGCAAGATCATCAATTCGTACTCCAAGCGTCTTGACGCGCCGCTCATCATCGTGCACAAGGCACGGGAAGGCGACACGCTCACGAGCAGTGGCGTTCTGGGAGATCCGAAGGGCAGGCACTGCTTCATCGTGGAGGACGAGTCGGCTACGGGAAGCTCGCTGATCAAGGCTGCTGAAGCGTTGATTGAGCGCGGCGCGCTGTCTGTGCGTGTCGTTGTCACGCATGCGAAGCTCATCGGCGATGCCGTGAAGCGTCTGGACGAGTGTGCGGCACTGACCGAGATTCTGGTGACGGATACCATCTATCTCCATCGTCCGGAGGAACTTCCTGAGAAGTTCAAGGTCTGTACCGTCGCCAAGCTCCTTGCACTTGCTATCCGGGCGATTCGCGGTGACGAGGATTCCATCTCGGCGCTGTTCGAGGAGGATTCCTACCTCGCGATGTGCGGTTCGTTGAACGCCTAGCGACTCGGTGGCCATTTCTTCATACCCCTGCGGGGCCCCCATTTCTGGCGGGCCCCCAATACTCCTCTTGACCTGCCTTCACTCCCCCCTTGACACCGCGAGGGTGTTTTTTTATACTGGCCTGTAGAGACCTGTTTTGGTGGCCCTTTCGGGGGCCACTAAAACTTTATAAAGAGAGACCCTTCCCGGCGAAACGGGGAACATACGGTGGCACTGGTGGCCATCGTTTTATGTACGTACGTATTCTTGTTCTCGTGGCGATGGTGTTTTTATTGGTCTGGATTTTGCCTGCGCAGGCAACAACTTCTCACGTCATTATCAATGAACTCCTGTGGATGGGTTCACCTGCGAGCGCGCAGGATGAATGGATAGAGCTCCTCAATACAACGGACAGTGACATCGATCTTTCCGGTTGGCGCATCACCAAGCTCTCCAACGACGTGGAGACGGAGATGCTCGTATTGCCGGGAAAGACCATTCCGGCGCACGGCTTCTTCCTTATCGCGAATTATGCGAACGGGGATGCAAACAGCGCGCTTATGGTGGAGCCGGATGTGGTGGATCCTGCCGTCTCGCTCGTAAATTCCAAGCTCCTGCTTCACTTATACGATGCGGGTGGAGCAGTGGTGGATGTTGCGGATGAAGGCATCGGCATTCCGTTCGCCGGTGAGTATGCAAGCGGAAGCAATTGGGCATCCATGGAGAGGCATCGCGTTGACCTGCCGGGGGATACGGCGGAGGCATGGCATACAGCAAGCGCCAATGCGGACGTGGAAGGGTTTTTTGCAACGCCAAAGGTAGAGAATTCCAACCAAGCGCCGGATGTGGCGTGCGTGGGTCCGGATGAGGTGATCGTCGGCACATCAGCAACTTTTACTGCAGAAGCCACAGATGCGGATAACGATGTGCTGGCTATTTCCTGGAGTGTGGATGGTTCTGCATCCGGCACCGGAGCAACGTTTGTACGGACCTTCGCACGAGAAGGCGAATTTTTGCTTTCCTGCACCGTGAGTGATGGTCGCGCATCTGCAACGCAGACGCTTCAGGTTTTTGTGCAAAACAATGCGCCGGTTACGCAAGATGATGGAGAGACGCCGTCCGGCGAAACTCCGCCTGATAACACGAACAGCAATACGAATACCTCACCAAGCGACAAAACACCAAAAGACTCCGCACCCCAATCCCAAAACCAAGAACCGATGACGTCAGCGCATGTTCTGTTGACGGCCGTGCTTCCGAATCCGCCGGGGGATGATACTGCCGGCGAGTATGTTGAGATAACGAATTTCGCCGCAAAGACCGTGGACCTTTATGGATGGTCCGTGAGTGATGGAAGTAGGACGTTCACGCTCGCAGCAAGTACCCCGCTGAAGTCCGGCGCAACGCTGCGCATCATGCGCACAGAGAGCCGCATCATGCTCAACAATACCGGGGATGTTGTCCATCTCATTGATCCCTTCGGGAAGAAGGTGAACGGCGTGGAGTTCGGCACGGCCCCGGAGGATCAGATATTTCTCCGCGATGGAGCATCCACGCATTGGCAATGGAGCGGCGAAGAAAATGAGGAGTCTGAGAAAATCGATGCGGAAACGGAGGATGCTGCCATCACGCCGGAGACTGACGGCTTTGCCTCACGCCGCATTGCTGACCTTGCATCTCTGGACCGTAACGAGAAGGTCGCCGTTTCTGGCGTGGTGATTGCTTTGCCGGGCCAGATCGCAAGCCACACGCTGTACATTGCCGAGGGCGATGCATTGGTGCGCGTGTACTCCAGCACGGATCGTTTCCCGGAGCTTGCGCTTGATGATGTGGTGACCGTTCGCGGCGTCATCGGCATGGACCAGAGTGGCGTGAAGGTGAATCTCGGGCGGGATGGCGGCGTTGAGGTGAGTGACGCAGTGGCGTCTGAGTCTGTCGTGGAGACCGTGAGCGGTACGGTGGAGAAGAAGCAGCGGACGCTCATGACGCTCGCCACAGATGCCGGGCCAATTGCCGTGCGCGTGAAGAGCGGCACGGGGATCGATCTCGCGTCGCTTCTTGTCGGGGATGGCATCACCGTGACCGGATTCTTTCTGGACGACGAATTTCTTCCGCGCAGCATTGATGACATCGTAGAGCAGAAGGGCGCGGTGCTTGCCGCAACTGATGAGGCGTCTCCTGCTGAGACGGCACCCGTTGCCGCAACGACAACAGAACTCCATGCAGAGGAGCCCTTTACCATTAAACCAACGACCATGCTCGCATTGGTGCTTTCCGCGCTCATGCTCGCCATCGGCGGCGTCTTTTTTGTGCTGCACCGCCGCGGAGCGCGCAACATCTCCGCATAGATTTCCGTCGACACGCGTGTGCGTGTACAATAAGGTCATGGCAAAAAAAACCAAGACCCGTCTTGCGATCATCGACGGCCATGCCCTGATGTATCAGGCATTCCACGCTATTCCGCCGCTCACCACAAAAAAAGGCGAGCAGGTGAATGCGGTGTATGGTTTTGCCGCTATCCTGTTCCGCGTCATTCGTGAACTGAAACCGCAGTATCTTATGGTGGCGTTTGATGTGGAGGGAGAGACGTTCCGTGATGCTATTTCAGCGGATTACAAATCCACGCGCGAGAAGATGCCAGACGATATGTTTGAGCAGATCCCTCGCGTACGCGAACTTGTGGAGGCACTCAATATTCCTATTCTTGAACAGAAGGGCTTTGAGGCAGATGACATCATCGGCACGATAGCAAAGAGACATCTTGCAGACGAGACGGTTATCGTCACATCGGACATGGATGCATTTCAGTTGATTGATCCCAAGATCACGATCTTTAAAGCACGTCGCCACCCAACGGAGTCATCCGTGATGGATGGCAAGGCGTTCATTGAAAAATATGGTTTTAAGCCTGAGCAGGTCATTGATTATAAGGCGCTCAAGGGTGATAGCTCAGATAACATTCCGGGCGTAAAAGGTATTGGTGATAAAACAGCAACGGAGCTGCTTGCCGCATTTGGCACAGTGGAGAAGATGTATGATGCACTTGAGAAAAAATCAAAAAAATTTGCATCGTTCCCCGAGCGCGTTCAGCGCCTGCTTCTTGACTCCAAGAAGGATGCATTCGAGTCATACAAACTCGCGACGATCATTACGGACATGAAGATCGATTTCACGCTGCAGGATGCGGAGCTTGCAGAATATGACCGCGCGAAGGTAGTGAGCCTTTTGCAAGAGCTTGAGTTCCGCAGTTTGGTTGGCCAGCTTCCCGGTTCAAACGGTGACGCAGCGGCAATAGCAGCGACACCGCGCGCAAAGCCGGGTACGGGCACGCACAACTACATTCTTGTCGATGATGATGCAACGTTCCAGAAGATGTATGGCGAGCTCATGAAGCAGAAGGTCGTGGCGATTGATACCGAAACAGACAGCCTTGAAACGATCGATGCAGACCTTATCGGCATTAGCCTCGCATGGAAGGCCGGGGAAGCATATTTTGTGCACGTGCGTAAGCACCCGAATTGGCTTAAATTATTGCAAGCATTTTTTGAGAATGAGCGAATCCAAAAGGTCGGACATAACCTCAAGTTTGATATTAAAGTGCTGTACGGATACTGCAGCAGCATGAAAGGCGTTGCGTTTGATACCATGGTCGCTTCATATCTTTTGAATCCCGGTTCGCGGTCGCACAAGCTGGATACTCTTGTCTTCGGCGAATTCGGATATGAGATGCAACCGATAGAAGATCTGATCGGCAAGAAGGGGAAGGATCAGCTCACGATGCTAGATGTGCCACTTGAGAAGGTTGGACCGTATGCGGCGGAAGATGCGGATTACACCTTCCGTTTGTATCAGAAGTTCGCGCCGCAACTGGAAGAAAAAGGACTCATGAAACTTTTTCATGAGATAGAAATGCCGCTGATTCTGGTTCTTGCGCATATGGAACGGAACGGTGTGGATGTTGATGTAACTTTTTTAAAAAAACTCTCCGCAAAACACACAAAGCGCCTCAAGGCGATTGAGCAGGATATTTATACGGCAGCAGGCGTGGAATTCAATATCAATTCGCCGTCACAGCTTCAGGAAGTGCTTTTTCAAAAGATGCAGATTCCTATCAGCGGTTTAGGGCATACAAAGACCGGCATTTCGACGCGAGCAAGTGAACTTGAAAAGCTTCAAGGCAAGCACCCGATCATTGATATGATCATGGAGTTTCGGGAGCTTTCAAAGCTCGTTTCCACGTATCTTGATGCCTTGCCCGAGTTGGTGCACAAACGAACAAAACGCATTCACACCAGTTATAATCAGGTCGTGGCAGCAACGGGGCGGCTTTCTTCCCAGAATCCAAACTTGCAGAATATTCCGGTGCGCACGGAACTTGGGCGTGAGATTCGTAATGCCTTTATTGCTCCGCAAGGTATGCGCCTTCTTTCTTGTGATTATTCACAAATTGAATTGCGTCTTGCGGCCGCGGTTTCTCAGGATGCAGCGATGTTGGAAAGTTTTAAGAAGGGCGAAGATATTCATGCGGCAACCGCAGCGCGCGTGTGGAACGTTCCGCTTGATGAGGTCACAAAAGAGCAGCGCTATGCTGCCAAGGCGGTGAACTTCGGCGTGCTCTATGGACAGGGAATGTTCGGCCTCGCAAAGGGCGCGGGTATTCCGCTGAATGAGGCGCGGGATTTCATTGAGCAGTACTTTGCCGTGTACACGGGGCTTGCAAAGTGGCTGGAGGATGCAAAACGATTCGCGAAGCGGAACAAGTATGCAGAGACGCTTTTTGGGCGTCGCAGGCCGTTGCCGGAAATTGATAGTTCCAATGGCATGCTCCGCTCCGCCGCAGAGCGCATGGCGGTGAATATGCCGCTCCAGGGTACGGCTGCGGATCTCATGAAGAAGGCGATGGTGGATGTGTATGCAGAGCTTCATAATGTTTCTCAGAAGGCGCGCATGATTTTGCAGGTGCATGACGAACTTGTTCTTGAAGTGCCAGAAGGTGATGTGAAGAAGGTCGCGGCTTTTGTTGAAGAAAAAATGGAGAAGGCGATGAAGCTCCCTGTGCCGATCATTGTGGATGCAGAGGTGGGGAAGAATTGGGGTGAGATGAGCCCACTGTAATCTGTTTATTCACAGTGTAGACTTCGGCGGATCATCATTTTCAGTAAAGAAGAGGATTAAAAGAAGCGCCGACCCAAGGGAGAAGCCCAGGGGTCGGCGCGGAGTGCGGAGAGAACGAGGTTGTGATCTGTCACTTCATGCGAGGAGGAGGCGTAGCAATCGGCGGACCTTCTGCGAGATCCAGGAGTCCGGTTGTTTCCTCATCCAATGTGGATATGGCGAGTCCTTCCTCGAGTCGAGAGGGTTTGAGGTGCCGTGATGCCCTCCGACGCCGGAGGAGGCGCTGACCGGGGTTGAATCCCATTGGGATCGCTTCCGGCATGCCACTTTCGTCCACTTCGATGCACAGAAGCCGTCCGCGGTAGAAGAGCAAAGAATCCATCGTCATTCCTTTCAGGCTGTCCCCAGCAGTGCGCTGAGGCAGACCCCTTCGCAGTGGGGGCAGGTTCCGTCCGGCGCGAGCTGGACGTGGTGTGTGGCGCACACGCGCGACGTTGTTACTGCCGATACGTGTTCGCATGCGGGACAGTGGCCTTCGTGGAGTGCGGAGTCGCAAAGAGAGCATTGACCCTTGCCAAGGGCTGTGGCCTGTTGGCATTTTAGGGTCTGGCATGTGCCGCTTTCCGGGAGCGGCTGCTGACATGATGGACAGTAGCGCATTGCAGAGCCCTCCAGCTCGCAGGGTGGAAAGATCGGGTGAATCTACCGCAACATTTACAGACGCACGCCAGCATGTCAAGATACAAGCCCTATGATACTGTTACTTACCGGTCCGGATAGTTACCGCGTTTTTGAAAGAAAGCGCCAACTTATTGAGGCCTTTCGTAAAAAATACGACGAGCATGGGAATAACATTGCCGTGCTTTCTGGTTCAGAAGCGACAATAGATGAAGTGATCGGCCAGACGCGCACGGCAGGGCTTTTTACGTCTAACCGAATGATCGTATTGGATCGCGCGAGTAAGGCAAAGGCTGCAGTGCTCAAGCAGCTTACGGAATTTTTTGCGCATGTGACATTACCAGAAGAAGTCGTGTTGCTTCTTGTTGAGCCGGAATTGACGACAGAAAAAACAAAGGACCGCATTCCCGTAGGTATCACAAAATATCTTGCCGCGCTTACCAAAAACAAAAGCGTGAAGCATGAACCGTTTCCCCCTTTCACGCCGCGAGAACGTAAAATCTGGGCAAAGCGCCGCCTTGATGATGCCGATGCGAGCTGTGAAGAAGCTGCGATGATACGCTTACTTGCAGCATGCGGAGATGACACGTGGATGCTCGCACATGAGCTTGATAAACTTGCCGCCCGGGCTGCCGGGGCGCCCATTACAGAAGAGATGGTTGGTGAGATGACTGTTGGGCAGCTTGACGTCAACATATTTGCGCTTACCGATGCACTGGGCGAAGGAAGGGGCAAGCGCGCGCTTGCGATTCTTGAAGATCATTTTGCGAACGGGGAGACGCCTGCATATCTCTTTGCGATGCTCGGCCGGCATGTTCGGCTGTTACTTGGCGCAAAGGCAATGGAGCGGCCCACGGCCGATGTCCTTGTGCGCGATCTTGGCGTGCACCCTTTTGTTGCGCGGAAGGTATTAGAACAAAGCAGCCGTTTTTCACTTGCGGCGCTCATTACACTCCATCACAATCTTCTCGGTGCTGAATACACAATGAAAACCAGCCGGGTGGATCCCCGGATATTACTCGAACGACTCCTTATCCCACTCGCTATTTAGATTTTTTTGAGACCGTTCACGAGTTTGGTCAGGCGCGATATGTTGCGCGCGGCGGTGTTTTTTTTAAGCACACCGTTACTCACAGCCGTATCCATTGCCTTAATTGTTTTGGCAAGAATATCGCTGGCCTTTTTTTTGTCCTGCTCTTTTGCCGCACTGCGCAGTTCCTTGATCTGGCGGCGGATACTCGTCTTCACACGACGGTTTTTATCCTGTCGTGCTTTTGACTGTTTGAGGTCTTTGATTGATGCTTTTTTGATTGGCATAGCAAAACAGACGGTACCACAAGCTTTAAATCCACGCAAGACTTTGACGCTGCCGGTACCTGAGTGATAAGGTAAAGCACTCCTCAATCGTGGGGAGAGCGTTGCTCTTTGGACAATACGGTCCAGGGGATTTCCGCGTTTGCGGAGAAAGGAAAGCACGCCTATGTGCGGAATCGTTGGCGTTCAGGGCCATGTGGAGGCCGCGAGGCTTGCGATCCGCGCCCTGCGCGCGGTCCGCAATCGAGGCGACGATACGCGTGGAGCCGTTGTGTGGAATGGCATCCGGACCTATCCCTACATCGAGGGAGAAGGGCGCTTGCCACTGGATCACCCCGAGGTGGTTCGGAAACTGGAAGGGTTCTGCTGTATTGCGCACGGACGGTACCAGACGAGCGGCGGCAACGGCAATGAAGATGCGCAGCCGACGTATGCGGATCGTCCCGGCCGCCGACTGTGGATCGTTGAGAACGGTGATACGCCGTCACTCGCGGAACTGCAGGAAGGGGTGCCGTACCGGCGTTCCAGTACGGAAGCAGAGGCCATTCTCAAACACATCGTCGGTACCAACGAAGGGTCGCTCCCGGTGCGAGCCATTGAACGATTCCTGGAGACGTATGACGGCGCTTGTTCTGCCATCATCATGGACGGCAAGCGGTTGTTTGCGTTCCGGGATCGGTTCGGCTTCCGTCCGCTATGGGTGGGTGAAGGCATCGGAGAAGACGCAAAGGTCTTCTATGCCGTTGCCAGTGAGAGCTGGGCTCTGGAGAAGATCGGCGTTCACACCATGCGCGAGATCGGTCCCGGTGAGATCGTGGAGCTTTCTGACCGCGGTGCCTTGACGGTTGCAGGGAAGCCGGCAGTGCGTCTTGCACAGTGTGGGTTTGAACTCCACTACTTCGCCGGAGTCTCTTCCACAATCTTCGGTGTTTCCGTGGAGGAGTTTCGGTTCTACCTTGGTGAGCGCATCGGTAGCATGCTTGCATTGCAGGGGTATGCCACAGAGATGGTCGTCCCAGTACCCGACTCATCCATTCCGCTTGCGGAAGGGGTGGCAGAGGGGCTGGGTGTGCCTGTTGTGTTCGGCATCCGGCGCATGCATACCGGCAGAACGTTCATCACGTCCGTCGGGCGCCGCAAGCGCAGTGCAGGCGAGAAGTACGCGGTCAGCAGGATGCGGATGCGCGGGAAGCATGCCACCATCGTGGATGACTCCAAGGTACGCGGCCTGACCATGAGGGAGCTTGTGGCCATGCTCAAGAGAGACGGTGTGCCTTCGGGTTTGAGTCTGGTGTTCGGTTATCCGCCGGTCATCGGCTCCTGCTACTACGGCATCGATCTCAAGAGCTTTGACAAGCTCGCTGCACGACGATATCTCAAACAGGGCGTTCATGTGGATACGGCTGCGATGGCACGAGATCTTGGCGTGAACGACGTGTTCTACGGAACTGTCGCAATGCAGCGTGCCGTGCTGAAGAAGCTCGGTGTGAATCCGAGAAGCTTCTGCGAAGGCTGCATCACCGGCCGGTATCCGACGCCTGCCGGGCAGCGCATGTACGACGACCTGGTTGCGGCAGAGCGCCGCTAGCTCTTTCCGCCTCACAGACTAAGGATCTGTGTAGGCAAGCCCTAGGATTTTTCCCGGGGCTTTTTTCGTAGCAGGGAGCTATGGAATTGTTCTGGCTTGTATGGTTCAGCGCGCAAAATCTCAGCTTCAATGCCGCGTTTTTGAAGTTCATCTTCAAGCTGCTCGGTCAGTTCATTTGATTGATCATACCCCAGGACCACGACATTCGGCGGGTAGAGGTCGAGTATTTGGAAGTATTCATGGTTTGAGCCAAGTACCACCTCATCAGCGAGCCCTGAGGCAAGAACGCGCTTGATGCGTTGCTCTTCGCGTTCGTCAGGATAATGACCTTTCATAACGAATACCGTTTCGTCTCGTGCCACAACAACAACAAGCTTGTCGCCATATGCGCGTGCTTGTTCAAGATATTTTTTATGCCCTTCATGAAAGAGGTCGAAGGTGCCAAAGGTGAGTACGGTTTTCATCGCTTGCCTCGTTTACTGCGTATGGTTTTTTTTGGAGAAAGTTTTGCGATAAGATCGCGCAATCTGGCGGCTTCTTCAAAATCCAGGTTCTGTGCGGCAAGTTCCATTTTTTCTTCCAGTTGATGTGTGATATGCGGGAGTTCTTCCGGAGGTATGTCTTTTATCTTCGGAAGCAGCACATCCGCTTCTTCATGTTTTTTGCCGGCAAAGCGGTCATCGCGTACTGCCTTCTTGATCGATGCGGGAGTGATACCGTGTTGATCATTATATGCTTGTTGTGATGCCCTCCGGCGTTCTGTCTCATCGATTGCGCGTTTCATACTTCCGGTGATTCGGTCTGCATAGAGAATAGCATGACCTTCTCTATGGCGCGCCACGCGACCGATTGTTTGCACGAGTGACGTCTCAGAACGGAGGAAGCCTTCTTTATCGGCATCAAGGATCGCAACAAGGGAAACCTCCGGCAGGTCGAGCCCCTCGCGCAGGAGGTTGATGCCAATGAGAACATCGACCTTCCCAAGCCGCAGGTCACGCAAAATGTCGATGCGATCAAGCGTGTCAATATCAGAATGAAGATATGTGACCTTGATTCCAAGATTGGCGATGTATTCAGATAAATCCTCGGACATCTTTTTTGTGAGTGTGGTGACGAGCACGCGTTGTTTCTTTTTGAGCCGCGCCTGAATCTGTTCGACTAAGTCATCAACCTGATGTTCCGTTGGCTTCACCTCAATAGAGGGGTCCAGAAGACCCGTAGGACGAATGAGTTGCTGCACGGTCTTTGTGGAGACTTTTTTTTCATATGGACCCGGCGTGGCCGAGACATAGATCGTCTGGCCGGTGCGCTCGCGAAATTCTTTGAAGGTCAGCGGACGATTATCAAGCGCAGAGGGCAGGCGGAATCCATAATCTACAAGAGTTACTTTACGGCTTTTGTCCCCCTCATGCATCGCACCAATTTGCGGAACGGTCATGTGTGATTCATCAATAAAGAGGAGAAAATCTTTTGGGTTACCCGTTGCTGCCTTTGCCGCTTCTTGGAAGTAATTAATGAGCGTGTATGATGCTTCGCCTGGCTTGCGGCCATCCATGTATCGCGAATAGTTCTCAATGCCAGAGGTGAAGCCTGTTGCTAGGAGCATTTCCGTATCAAAGTTCACGCGTTCCTCAATGCGTTGCGCCTCAATGAGTTTGCCCGCTTTTTTGAACCAGGCAACGCGCGCGGCCATTTCCTTGCGGATCGTTTTCACCATGTCTGGGATGTCATTCTGTTCTGCAATATAAAGCGAAGCGGGAAAGACCTGCACGTCTTTTTCTTTACGCACGGTTTTTCCCGTGATGGCGTTGATGGTGCTGATGGTGTCGATTTCATCTCCGTAGAATTCAACGCGGATTACTTCTTCGTCCGCGAAGGTCGGGAAGATATCGAGTACATCGCCTTTCACGCGGAAGGAACCGCGAGTGAAATCAATGTCATTGCGTGTGAATTGTATTTGCGTGAGGTCCTTCAACACATCGCGCAGGGAAACGCGCTGGCCCGCATGCAGTGTGAGCCGTTGTGCACCATACTTTGCTGGCGAACCCAAACCATAAATGCAGGAGACAGAGGCAACGATGATGACATCTTTGCGCGTCAGCAGTGCCTGTGTTGCCGCATGGCGCAGACGCTCGATCTCTTCATTGATGTCCGTTTCTTTTTCAATGAAGGTGTCACTGCGTGCGACGTACGCTTCTGGTTGGTAGTAGTCGTAGTATGAGACAAAGTAGTGTACGGCGCTTTTGGGGAAGAATTCCCGGAATTCGCTCGCAAGCTGCGCGGCGAGGGTCTTGTTGTGGGAGATGATAAGTGTGGGACGCTGTAGTTCTGCAATGACGTTCGCCATGGTGAAGGTTTTTCCTGAGCCGGTCACACCGAGAAGCGTTTGGTCGCGCGCCCCCTTTTTTACACCATTAATCAAACCGCGGATTGCCTGCGGTTGGTCACCTGTTGGTTTGAAGTCGGCGTGTAGTTTGAAATCCATATTCATTCATTGTAGCAGGAAATAGGTGGTAGGTTGTAGGTTGTTGGGAGTAGAGAAGAATGAAGAAATGAGTTTTCCCGACTGTTGATCTCAATACAGAGAGAGGGTTGTTCTCGGGTTTCCATTTTTTTGACACATTTTTCGTTCCGGAGTATCCTGTGTGCAGTGGCGGAAGTACCGCCCTTTTTTAATTCTGGTGGCTCGTGCAGTGGCGCGGGCTTTTTTTCGTATGGAGGAAAAGACGATGAAACTGCTGATGCTGGCGTGCGTATTCGTGATGTGCGGATGCGCCGAGGATATTGTTGCGCCGGAGTCTATGTTGTTGGAGGCTTCTGTTGTGGGAGCCGAGCACGCGTTGCTCTCGGACGTGAGGCAGCTTCCACTTTCCGAGAATCTGGGATTGGTAGAGTACGACCGCGCATGGCACGTGGCGTATGGTGACGGCACGGAAGCGTTGCTGATTCCCGTGGAAGCGGAGGACGAGATTCGCATGCTCGTTGCCCTGTTCCGGAACGGGGCACTCAAGACGGCGACGGTTCTGGGGTTTGCAGAGACCACATGGTTCTCGCGCTCACGAGCGGAAACGCTTGCAACATACGAGGGCTGGTTCTTTGCGTATGACCTTGGCGAAGGCGACCGCCGGATCGCGGCGTACTACGAAGGCGGGCAAACGCGCGATCACCGCGCAACGATACCCGTGAATGCGCTGCCTATGGATCTGCTCGCAGACGGCGGGCGTTTCTCTTGCCTTGCTCTTGTGACCAGTTCGCCGCTTACGTTCGTGACGCCGCGTATCTTCCTGCATTCGAGCGAGGAGGAGACTACGCGGGCGATTGCCCGTGAAGCGCAACAGCTCTTTCTCTGCGTTGCGGAGTAGGTGATGCTGTGTGGGGCCGTCCGGCAAAGCCGGACGGCCCCCTCTTTTCATTGATTCGCCTTCGTCCCTCGCGGACTTATGCGTGGCCGGCAAGTGCTTCATCATAAAGTGCACAACGCGTTGACAATCACCAGTCTTTACGTTACGGTGATTGGCTCTTTGAAATCCAAAGGGCGGAACGTGCCACTCATCGATTCCGCAAGGGATCATGGAGGTTTGCGATGACCATCATCGTCAGAACCCTTCCCATACCGGGCGGGGTCCACGCACGCGTTGTGCAGCTTTTCGGACCCTTTGTGTCCGATGGCGATCACGAGGACTTCGTATGTAGCGTGAAGGACGTGACACGGGACGTGAACCGCGTCATCGTGGACTGTGCCGAGCTCACACTTATCAACTCGATCTTCGTCGGCAAGCTCGTCACACTCCACGCGCACTGCATGAACCGGAACACGCCACTCATCTTCTGCGGTGTATCGCGTCGGTTCATGCACATGCTGCATACTCTCGGCCTCGACGAGGTCTTCGAGATTGTTGAGGACGAGGCGGTCGCCCTCACGTGGCAGTCGCGTGAGCAGCGTACGGGAGAGTGCGATGCGTGACTTTGTTTGAGGCGTGGTACTCGTCGTACAAGAAGGAGCATTCATGAAGCTGAAACACCAACCCTTCGGTTACGGAGAAGGCCAGAGCGGCCATCTTGTGACGGCTGAAGGGATATGTATCACCTCTCGCGATAGCGCCGTTCTGTCCGGAGCGACTGGGGTCATTGCTCTGGAGGCCACTCTCGTCATCGTCGACCTGAGCGGCCTGCGGGTTGCCACCCATAGCATCGTGGACGGCATGGGCGCGTTGATGGACGAGCTCGAAAAACGCAATCCCGCGCCTCGGGTAGTGTGGATCATCGGGACCAAGATCTCGATGTTGCTCGCCTCTCTTGAGCTTGCGGATCTGTTTGAACAACGAGAGAGTTGTCGCGACGTTCCGGAGCTCGCGGGACTTGATTCGCCGGGGTCCCCCATGAAGTCGCCGGCCGATATCGGCGAGCGGTCAGGCTTTTAGGAGCCGCTGCCATGCCCCCTCTACCGGATCGTATCAAGAGTCGTCCGTCCGTCCATTCGTACAACAGGGGGCATCCCCCTCGAATCCAACAGTACATAGGGAGGAGTGCTGTCGGATTTTCCATTGACGAAAATCTTCTTTTTGGTAAAGTGGGGCGCACCGCAAACACAAGGAAGGAGGGTACGCGGTATGAGGGTCGTTCGTGATGGTCAGTTCAATCCGATGGCGCTGCAGGTTCCGGAGGGGTTCACTGGGCGAGTGGAGACCGTCCGGGTGATCAAGCCTTGGGGTCGCGAGGAATGGATCGTGTTCGGACAGGGATTCGCCCTCAAGACCCTCGTCATCAACCGAGGAGCACGGTTTTCTCTTCAGCGCCACGACGAGAAGGAGGAGGCCTGGGTGGTGCTGAATGGTCCCGTGCAGGTTTTCGTGGGGCCCTCTCCGGAGGAACTCACGGAGATGACTCTTTACAAGGACGATGTGTTCATTCTGGCGCCGGGAACGGTGCACCGCGTCCATGCGCGAGATGGCGTCGCTATCTTGCTGGAGGTTTCAACGCCCCAGCTCGCCGACGTCGTTCGTTTCGAAGATGACTTCGGTCGAATCTAGATGCGTGGTATAGCGCATCATCTTGCCAAGCGAGGCCTACCCCCACCTGGAGAATGGGGGCAGGCCTTTTCAATTTTCTCTGACATTGGTAGGGTGGAGGCACGATGATTGGCTATCTTGAAGGCACACTGCAGGAAGTTACCGAACGCACTCTTATTCTGAATGTGCAGGGCGTTGGCTATGAACTCGCAGTGAGTGCCCGCGTGAAGCAGGGAAAGAGGAAAGGCGCAGCAATTGCCCTTTTTGTGCATACGCATCTCCGTGAGAACGCGATGGAGCTTTATGGCTTTGCTTCTCTTTTTGAACGCGAAATTTTTCTTGCATTAATTACCGTGAGCGGCGTTGGCCCAAAAACGGCGCTTGGCATTCTGTCATTGGCATCTGCGCAGGATATCCAAAAATCCGTTCGTTCTGCGGATACAGGCATGCTCACAAAAGTTTCTGGCATCGGGAAGAAGACTGCGGAGCGGATTATCGTTGAACTCAAGGAGAAGTTCGGCGGCAAAGAACTTGCACAAAGTTTGACGCCGGAACGCACGGACGCATTTGAAGCATTGATCGGCTTGGGGTACCGGGCACAGGAAGCGCGCGAAGCACTCGCCAAGGTCCCTGATGAAGTTGCAGACACCACAGAGCAGATTCGTGAAGCGTTGCGACAACTTGCATGAGTTTCTTGGAAGGCACAGCAGAAGAATGGAATCGCGCACTCCTTACAGGAGCGCATGATCCTTTTACGCAGTCATGGGAATGGGGAACATTTCAAGAAGCAACTGGCCGTAGCGTCGTACGGCTTACGAACGGCAACGTTCAGGCACAGATCATCACCATGCCACTGCCGCGCGGTATGGGTTACTTTTATATTCCCCGTGGCCCGCTTTTTCATGATGATGCGAAGATGGCGCAGTGGCAGGATTTTCGCAAAGAACTCCAACAGCGCGCTGATGGACGTCTTTTTGTTCGCGTTGATCCGGTACACATGATCGAACCTGGCTTTCCTGTTTCCGCAACACAACCACAGGATACCGTTGTTGTCGATGTCACGCAGAATGAAGAGGAATTACTCGCGGCAATGCATCAGAAGACGCGATACAACATTCGCCTCGCGCAAAAGAAGGGCGTTGTTGTTGCTGACGAGACGAACGATAAAGGCTTGGCAGCCTTTCTTGACCTTACTGAACGAACAGCCACGCGGCATGAGATTCAGAGTGAACCATTGGAGTACTTTAAGAAGATGTTCGTTGTTCTCGCGGAATCAGGCACTCCCATACCAGAAAAGTGCAGCCTAAAGATTTTTGTTGCCCGCTATGAAGGCACGCCCGTCGCAATTAGCCTTGCTCTTTTTTTTGGTACGACCATGACGTATGCCCATGGCGCATCATCTGATGAGCATAAGAATGTTATGGCGCCATTTCTTCTCCATTGGGAGGGGCTGCAGTATGCAAAGGCACATGGATACCGGCGGTATGATTTTCGCGGTGTCGCCCCAGCAGATGCAGGTGCTGTTCACCCTTGGGCCGGCATTACACGTTTTAAGGAAGGATTTGGCGGTGCGCGCGTTGCCTGGCCGCGCAGCTCGGATTTTCCGTACCGGTATCTGTTGTATCCAGCATATCGGATCGGTGCGCTTCTCAAACACCATCGGGTCTGGTAGACTCTAGCCCGAAAGATGCGTCAGGCGCGGATCATATGGCGCCACGTTCACCACATTTGTATCTGAAGTATGGAACAGCACAATACGCAGGGCGTTCCCGTGGATACCGCAGTCATTATGGCTGCGGGACGAGGCACGCGGATGAAGGAGCTCACGGCAACAACACCAAAGCCACTTCTCCCTGTTGAAGGGAGGCCCTTTTTACTGTATGCACTTGAACGACTTGCAGCCGCAGGATTCACTCGCGTGGTGGTAGTAACGGGACACATGCGCGAGCAGTTTGATGTCGTGCTGCAGCAGACACCGTCAGGGCTGGAGGTACAGACGGTTAATCAGTATGCAGTGACACCAGAGAATCATTATGGAACGGCAATGGCAATTCTTGCGGCAGAAGCAGCAACCAAAGGAGAGACGTTCATCGCACTTGCAGGCGACCAGCTCTATTCTTTATCTGATCTTCAGCGCATACGACACTTTGATGAGGAGTTACATGTTATGAGTGTCATTTCAAGTGATCACCCGAAGGATTTTGGTATTGCGGTTCTTGGAGAGAACAATATGCTGCAGGAGATAGCGGAAAAATCAGAAAATCCTCCGGGGAATTTGGCGAATATGAGTTTATATCGTTTTCTCCCCGAAATTTTTGATACAATCAAACAGGTAAAAGAATCCGAGCGCGGAGAATACGAGCTTACGGATGCCATTACTATACTTGCAGGAAAAAAGAAAGTGAAGGTTATGGAGCTTGCAGAACCGTGCCTTCATCTTTCGAATCCTGATGACATGAATACTGCCCGTGAGTTCGTGCAGAATGGAGACAACAAGGTGCGTCCCCATA
Source organism: Patescibacteria group bacterium (assembly GCA_041671225.1). Taxonomy (GTDB): domain Bacteria; phylum Patescibacteriota; class Patescibacteriia; order JBAZBY01; family JBAZBY01; genus JBAZBY01. The sequence goes on along the minus strand of JBAZBY010000001.1, from coordinate 221,605 downwards.
GCTCAGTGGATAGAGCGTAGCCCTCCGGAGGCTAAGACAGAGGTTCGACTCCTCTTGGGGACACCATCAGCCACTAGCTGGCCTCTGGTCAGTGGTCGAGGGACGCTACGCCGTACACTATTCGGCATTTTTGTATTGACAACAACCACTATTATACGTAAGCTCACGGCGTCTTTTTGAGGAGGAAGGCTCTTTCTTTGTCGTGCATTGCGCGACGCAACTGAGGAGGATACGCATGCCCTTTCCCAAGATCGCCGTCATCGCAGGTACCGGGATGGAGGACGTGTTCCGGGAGTTTGGTGAGGTCACCGACCACACCATGGACACCAGGTACCATGACGTCCTGCGCTACAGCATCGTTCAGTGCGGGGACATTGAGTTCGTGTTTCTGAAGCGGCATTACGCATTCGGTGCGTACTGCCCGCCGCCCGATCTCGAGCACGAGCGCTACATGCGCCCTCTGCTGGATACGATGGGTGTGAACTTCGTTCTCGCGACGTCCGCAACGGGCGGCATCGCCACCCGAATCCCGGGCATGGAGCTCGGGTCGCTCATCGCTCCGCACGACTTCTTCGACCTCACCGCGGGGAAGTGGACGTTCGATCGGCCGGGGCATCATGATCCGTTGGCGTACTTCCGTCCCTGCAACGATTTCTTCTGTCCGCATCTCCGGCATCTGCTCGCAGTGGACCCGGGGATCACGGACGGCGGACTGCTCGCCGTTGCGGTTCGGGATCGCTACGAGACGCCTGCCGAGGTCCGCATACTGGACAGGGTCTTTGGGGCGGATCTGCTCGGCATGCCGACTACGGCGCCTGAGGCCGTGCTCTGCCGTCAGGGTGAGGACGTGCACTACCAGAGCGTCTGCGTGGTCACGGACATCCCCGAAAGGCAGAAGGCGGTGAGCGGCGATGAGGTCGCTGCGGTGATGGCAACGCGCCAGGAACCGCTTGCACGCTCGTTCCTGCGCGTGATGGGCTCGCTGCAGGGGCATGATGCCTCTCAGTGGACCTGCGCCTGCACCGGGCGGCCTTCCGTGTTCAGCATGGTGCCGGGTCTCTGAGCGCTCTGCATCGGGATCTCGTTTCCTTGTTCGTTCCCGGACTTTGAGTCTGGCGTGCCCAACGGATTCGTTCACAGTGCCCGATCCCCCAGGAGGAGGATCGGGCACGTTTCTTATTGAAAAAGCATGACTGCTCTGGTACAATCCAACAGCGCAATACTATGTCACATCCTGTGAATATCAATGGATTTAAAGCAGAAGGCGACGCAGAAGGCATTGCAGTTTTGAAGCACAAAGATGAAATGGTTTCCCGTATGTTGTTTACGCAAGCCGCCGAAGCTGGCGAAATTGTTTTTCATGGCAATAAAGATGAGCCGTATCGTTTGCGAGCGAATCCGGATTATACATTTCAGGTACTTGTGGGGGAATCAGAGGGGACATTTCACTAATGAAACCAATCAAAAGACCCGTTCTTATTAATGTCCACCAGGTTGTTGGTGATGAAGATGCCATTGAGTTCCTTCGCAATGCGGATAAAGAATTTGTTGAAGGATTATTTTTTCAGGCAAAGATGTTTGGCGTTGCGCCGTTTGAGTTCAAGGATCGTAAACACGAATTGGTTCGTAACAAGAATCTGACATATTCTGTGAATGTCATTGAGGACGACGACACAGAAGACATTAAAAATTATTAGTATGCGTTCTCTGCTCAGAGGTTTTCTGCCGCACGTGTTGTTGCAGCTGTATCACCGCATCATGGCGTGGATGGCCGCGCTTCTTTTTCGATTTCCCGGTGACCGACTCATTGTGATTGGCGTAACAGGAACAAACGGCAAGTCGACGGTTGTGCATTTGATCGCGCGTATTTGCGAGGAAGCGGGCTATACCGTCGGCGTAACGTCAACAGTGGAGTTTCAGGTTGGCAAAGAGCAGAAGCTCAACAACACCAAAATGACAATGCTCGGCCGTTTTGGTTTGCAGCGGATGTTGCATAACATGGTGCGTCGTATGTGTGAGATTGCCGTGATTGAAACATCATCAGAGGGCATCATGCAGTATCGTCATACGCATATCGCATACGATGTCGCGGTGTTTACGAATCTCACGCCGGAGCATATTCAGTCCCATGGATCTTACGCGGCGTATCGGTCTGCGAAGGGAGAACTCTTTGCCACATTGAAGCACACAAAAAAGAAAAGGCTGAACGGCAAAAAGATTTTAAAAACGAGCGTAGTGAATATTGGCGACCCTGAGGCAACATTCTTCCGTACTTTTATGGCAGAGCATTATGTTGGCTTTGTTGATGAGACACGGCATGGTGCTTTTGGGCGGGAGCGTTTTGATGCTGTGTTTGCGGCAAAAGATGTTGCTGTGCTCGCTGAGGGGAGCAGGTTCACCGTGAATGGACAGCGCGCGTCGTTAAAACTCCTTGGTGAGGTGAACGTGCAAAATGCACTTGCGGCTCTCGCAGCAGTTGAGCCACTCGGCATTTCTCTTGAAACAGGAATACGCGCAATTGCAAAGATAGAAGGCGTGCCCGGACGTTTTGAGTTTGTACAGAAAAAGCCTTTTGCCGTGATGGTAGATTATGCCCCAGAACCCGCATCACTCACACAACTGTATGTCTTCTTAAAGAAGCTTCCCTATAAGCGTATTGTGCATGTGCTGGGTTCAACGGGCGGCGGTCGCGATATATCTCGGCGGCCAATTTTGGGAAAGCTTGCAGCAGAGAATGCCGCAATGGTCATTGTGACGAATGAGGATCCGTATGATGATGATCCGATGCAGATTATCAAGGACGTATCGCAGGGAGCGCAGGAAGCTGGTAAGATAGAAGGGAAGGATCTTTTCCTGATTCTTGATAGACGTGAAGGCATTGCCAAAGCACTTTCATTGGCCGCGCTGGGTGATCTTGTTCTGGTAACCGGCAAGGGTTCAGAGCAGGCAATGGTTGTTGCTGGAGGGAGAAAGGTTCCGTGGGATGACCGTACCGTGATCCGCGAACTACTTCATGATCAAAAAGTCACTACATAAGAGATTACAGGTACACATCGGGATTGCGCAGCAGACCAGTACTGCCGCGCGGCTTGGTTTTGGTGTTCAGATTTCGACGGGAGTGCTTCTTTTTATTGTATTTTTTGGAGCACTTTTTTCTGTTGCTGGAATTATTGATTTGCAGCCAGATGGGCTGAGTGTTGATGAACTTGGGGCATCATTTGCAGCGGCAACGGTCGGGTGCAGTGATGGTACCGCTCATGGGCAATGCGTTGTGCAACGCACCGGCGATTCCGCAGATCGTCCGTGGTATTGCGAAGATGGAATACTTATCAAAGACAGTGCTTCCTGCGGCTGCCCTACGGGGTATTATGTATGGGGCGATGGTTCCTGTACGCTCCGTCCGCATATCAAAACACACACGCATGACCTTCGGTATGATGATGCGGGGCTTGTTGATACCACATTCAAAGCACTTCATTTTGACCAAGTATTTTCTCACACTGCATTCAAGGCGGCATATAAGGCTTTGAATCCCCAGGTGACGCTGGGAAATTATCGGAATTATAGCGCATTTACCGATAGCGAATTTGCAGGGAGTGTCACGAGTTGGTGTGCGGCGCAGTCGCCGGCATGTGATCCGCAGGATCTGATCATTCATTTTCGTGATGATGTCGGTACGCGATGCGATTACTTTAGGAACTGTCAGTCATTTAAGGGGTGGAATGCATCGTGTTCACCGAACTGTACGCCTGCCGCAACGGCAGCAAGCCGCGCAGAATCCAGAGCGCCGAATGCTTGGTTATTGATATGGTCAGACGTGAAATTCAGCAATCAGAACTGGGTCGCATTTAACAATGAGGCAGTTGCGACCACAATGGAGTCTGGCGGCGCAGAGGCGGATAATGTGCTTTCAGACAACGGGGATTTTTATCCGGGCGGTTCGGCGTTCGACAAATCAGTCGAGTATTACGGCATTCCATTGGATGGCAATCACCCCCGCATTCAGGAGGCATTCGATGCGCAGCGGAACATGGCAACGTACGTCTCGAATTATTTTGGAAAAGAAAAGCAGGTCATCCCGAATGCCCGCGCACTCTACTGGTATTTTCATCCATATTTTTATGCCGGGTATCAGAGCCTGAACAACCCGGTTGAAATTGAAGCATGGCTCACATGGAATGACTTGAACCAGCCGAGCGGCGGCGTTCCGCGCGCGCTGACGTATAATTCGGATTATCAAGACACCAAGAAGATGTTGAGTGATTCACTTGCCGGGCAGAAGTTCTATCTGAAAGGGGTCAATGAATCTACCGTCAACACATCAAAGGCGCAGATGTTCGTTCTCGCGAACTTTTATCTTGTGAACAACAAGAACCTCTCCTTTGCCTATCTCGATTTTACGGGATGGAACAAGGATGGGAATTTTTGGCCGACAGGGCCGGTTGAGGATTATCTTTGGATCCCAGCGATCGATTATGACATCGGAACGCCGATCGCCAATACGTTCGGGAAGCAGGATGTCTTTGGCAATAGCGGTACCATAGAACACTTTGAACTTGCAACGGGCATTGATCCCAGCACGCCAAGTCAGATTACCAGCGGCACCACAAGAAATTATCATCTTTTTGCTCGGCAATATTCCAATGCATTGGTACTGGTGAAGTATCGGGAATATGGGGGTTATCTTGGAGTTGCTTCGCGTACCACTCACGATCTTGGCGGGGAGTATCGCCGTTTGGGCGCGGACGGAATATTGGATAGTACGATTCTTACCAGCATTGCACTTGAGAATAATGAGGCGGCAGTGTTGATCCCCGTGGCGCCAGACGTGCCAACGGTATGCGTGGAAGATTGGGGTTGTGGCACATGGAGCACGTGTAGTACTGCAGGAGTGCAGTCCCGCACCTGCACCGATGCTCATGATTGCGGGACCATCATGAATCGGCCTGCGCTTGCACAGGTTTGTACTCCACCACAAATTTCTTGTTCGCCAAAATGGAATTGTGGCGACTGGTCTGAATGTCTCAATAATGAACAGATACGTACTTGTACAGACACAAAATCTTGTGACGTGAACCCGCCGTCATCACTCATTGCGCGCCAGTGCGATAGCGTGCCGCCACCAAAAATCAATGCGGATCCCGTTGGAGGGCCTGAGGATCCCAATCCGCCGGATACAGCCATCGCTTCACACGTCTCCATTTTTTATACAGGGAATGTTGTGATGCAATGGTCAGGAAACGATGATATCACCGCCAAGAAGGATATTCGTTTTCGTTATAAGATTGATGATGGGAACTGGACGCTGTATACAAATCGTACGGAGCATATTTTTTCTGATCTTACGAACGGAGAACATACATTTGCCGTGAGCGCTGTTGATGAGGCTGGCAATGACGACCCTGTTCCCGCAACAACAACATTCACCATGAAAAAAGTATTACAGGTTGTTGCTGGCGCCGGAGCTGGTGGCGGCCCTCATGTCCGCATCTTTGATTATCTTGGGAATCTCACGGGTCAGTTCTTTGCATACAATCCAAACTTCCGTGGCGGAGTAAGCGTTGCAACAGGTGATGTGGATGGTGACGGCTATGATGAGATTATTACTGCACCGGGACGCGGCGGCGGTCCTCATATTCGCATTTTTAATAGACGCGGCGTTGTGCTCGGTCAATTCTTCGCGCTTCCAGAAACTTTTCGTGGCGGAGTGAACGTTGCAACAGGTGATGTGGATGGTGATGGCAAGGATGAAATTCTTGTGACGCCCGCAAGTGGCGGGGGACCGGTTGTGCGGGTGTTTAATGGACGCGGAAAGTTGGAAGCCCAGTTTTGGGCGTATGATGAGGGTTTTCGAGGTGGCGTGAATCTCACTACAGCAGACTTTGATAACGATGGACGTGATTCCGTGGTGGTCGCGCCTGCGGATCGTGGCGGCCCTCACATACGCGTGTTTACCCTTTCTCGTTCTGGTGCACGTGTTTCTGCGCAGTTCTTTGCGTATTCATCCACACGACGCGGCGGTATGTCCATCACTACAGGAGACATTATAGGTGATGATGGTATTCCAGAGATTATTTTGAGCCCCACGACAGGCGGTTACCCGGCAGAAGTAAAGATCTTTAGCCCCACAGGAACTTTTTTACGCAATTTCTTTGCCGCATCTGAGGGATTCCGTGGTGGCGCGAACGTTACCGCAGGGGATCTTTATGGCTTTGATAACACGGCAGAAATACTCACCAGCACGTATAAAGATGGCGCACCTGGCGTGTTTGTGTTTGTGAAGAAAAATGAGACAACACTGCAACGCATTCTTTCTTATTATGCGTATGCGCCAAGTTTTCGTGGCGGTCTTTCTATCACCATGGGGCATTTTGCGCCGTAGGTGTGGAAAACATGAGGACAAGATTTCAGCAAGCGTGAGGGCACACTTTTTGTCCTTTTAGTAATTTTGCTGATATAAGCTATTTTTTGGGCTATACTTGCCAAATTTCGATTTAGTGTTCTTGACTTGACACATAGGGCTTGACGAAGGTATAGTGTTTTGTAGCTTCCGCAACTATTCATATTCGCCTCCTTGCATTTATTGAGGTTTCGAGCGAATTTTATTACATTCGTACACAAGTAAACAGAAGTAACCCCGAGCAGCCCAACGCGGGGAAGGGTGGCTCTGTGTCTTTGTATGCCTGAACACAAGACTGAACGTCGTTTCTTTACGACTATCAATGAAGCGGTCCCATTGCCGGACCTTATAGAGATACAGAAACGGTCATATGACTGGTTTTTCCGCGATGGCCTCAAGGAACTTTTTGATGAGATTTCCCCCATTCAGGACTTCATTGGTCGCGACCTTGAATTGTATTTTGTTGATTACTATCTCGACGATCCGAAGTTTGACGAGGTTACCGCGAAGGAAAAGAACGTAACGTTTGAAGCGCCATTGCGCGTGCAGGTTCGCTTGGTGAACAAGAAGACCGGAGAAATCAAGGAACAGGAAATTTATCTTGGAGACTTCCCGCTGATGACCGATCGCGGGACGTTTATTGTTAATGGTATTGAACGCGTCGTTGTTTCTCAATTGATCCGTTCAAGCGGTGTATTCTTCACTTCAGAATTCGTACGCGGCCGCAAATACTATGGCGCAAAGATCATCCCAAACCGCGGTGCATGGCTTGAGCTGGAGACCGACGCGAATAATGTGATCTCTGTTAAGATCGATCGCAAACGTAAAGTGCCTGTGACCGCACTCATGCGTGCATTTGGATACACGAGTGATGAAGAGATCCTTGGACTTTTTCAGGATACTGACAACCACCCAGAACGACGTCATATCGAAGCGACGATAGAAAAGGATCCTTCTCGTTCTGAAGCAGAGGGATTAAAAGAAGTATACAAGCGTATTCGTCCAGGCGATCTCGCAACAACTGAGAATGCACGCGAACTCATTCATAAGATGTTCTTCAGTTTTGACCGTTATGATTTTGGACGCGTTGGTCGCTACAAGCTGAATTCTCGTTTTAATACCAACAAGCCAAACAACAAAGAACACCGCGTATTCCAGAAGGAAGACTTGGTGATGATTGTGAAAGAGATCATCAAGCTCAACAACAGCCAGGCAGACGCAGATGATATTGATCATCTTGGCAACCGTCGCGTGAGAGCAATTGGCGAACTCGTGCAGAATAAGTTCCGTGTTGGCCTTGCTCGCATGGAGCGCATTGTGCGCGATCGCATGTCCACGCAAGATATTGCAACGATTACTCCGAACCAGCTGATTAACGCGCGTCCGGTCATTGGCTCAATCAAGGAGTTCTTCATGAGCTCGCAACTTTCACAGTTCATGGATCAGACCAATCCGCTCGCAGAACTCGAACACAAGCGTCGCCTCTCCGCCATGGGTCCCGGTGGTCTTTCTCGTGAGCGTGCAGGATTTGATGTTCGCGATGTGCACCGCACGCATTATGGACGCATCTGCCCGATCGCCACGCCAGAAGGTCCGAACATCGGGCTTGTTGGTCATTTGGCTTCCTACGCGCAGATCAATGACTATGGCTTCATTGAAACGCCGTTTGTAAAAATCATTCGAGAGCTGAAAAAGAATGATGAGCATCTCATTGGCGAAATCGCACGCGGTGATGTGAAGGATGGCGAGACGGTTCTCGTTAAAGATGGTGAAGAGATTACGGCGGATGCTGCAAAGAAAATCGCCGCATCACGCATTGAGACGGTAAAGATCAAGCCGCGCGTTTCTGGCCAAATTGAATTCCTTGATGCATTTACAGAAGAGAAATTTGTTACCACTGCGGCAACCACGCCCGTTGATGAAAAGGGTTACATACTGAAAGAGCGCGTTGAAGTGCGACGCCATGGCGAACCAACAACGGCAGATGTGACGGAAGTTGATTATATTGACGTTTCACCAAAGCAGATTGTTTCTGTGACAACGTCGCTTATTCCCTTCCTTGAACATGATGATGCTGTTCGCGCATTAATGGGAACAAATATGCAACGTCAGGCCGTGGCGCTCGTGAAGCCGCAGGCGCCAGTTGTTGGTACGGGCGTTGAACGTCGTGCGGCATATGATTCCGGCGCCGTCGCCATTGCCGGCCAGGACGGTGAGATTACTCGCGTGGATGGGCAAGAGATTCATATTACTGGGTCAGACGGAAAAATAGAGAAGCATGTGTTGCGCAAGTTCGTTCGTTCCAACGCATCAACCGCGATCAACCAGCAACCAATTGTTGATATTAATCAAAAAGTTAAAAAGGGTGATGTCCTTGCCGACGGTCCCGCGACTGATAACGGTGAACTCGCTCTCGGTCAAAACATTCTTGTGGCCTTCTTGCCTTGGGAGGGTGGAAACTTCGAAGACGCTATTCTCATTTCTGAGAATCTCGTTAAAGAAGACCGCTACTCTTCCGTCCACATCGATGAATATACGATCGACGTACGAGACACCAAACTTGGTCCTGAGACCGTCACCAGGGATATCCCGAATGTTTCTGAAGAGAAACTGAAAGATCTTGATGAAGAAGGCGTTGTTCGTATTGGCGCCAGCGTGAAGTCCGGCGATATTCTCGTCGGAAAGATCACGCCAAAAGGTGAAACCGAACTCTCAGCAGAAGAAAAGCTCCTCCGCGCGATTTTTGGCGAGAAGGCAAAAGACGTGAAGGATAGCTCGCTGTATCTTGAACATGGCGAACACGGTAAGGTCGTGGATATTAAGATCTTCTCACGCCAGAACGGTGATAAACTCCCATCTGGTGTGACGAAGTCCATTCAGGTTTCTATTGCGCAGCTGCGTAAGATTCAGGTTGGTGACAAGATGGCCGGTCGGCATGGAAACAAAGGCGTTATTTCCCGCATCGTCGCGCAAGAAGATCTCCCGTTCCTCCCCGATGGTACGCCGGTGGATATCATTTTGAATCCTCTTGGCGTGGCATCCCGCATGAACCTTGGTCAGATTCTTGAAACGCATCTTGGCTTGGCCGCGCATTCACTTGGGTACACGGTAGCATCTCCGGCATTGGATGGCGTGGATGAGGATATCATCCGTCGGGAATTAAAGAAGGCAGGATTTTCAGAAGATGGTAAGACCCTTCTTCTTGATGGGCGCACCGGTGAGCCATTTGATCAGAAGGTGAATGTCGGCGTGGTCTACATGCTGAAGCTCAATCACATGGTGGAAGACAAGATCCATCAGCGCTCCATCGGCCCATATTCCTTGGTCACGCAGCAGCCGCTTGGAGGTAAGGCACAGTTTGGCGGACAGCGTTTTGGAGAAATGGAAGTGTGGGCATTGGAGGCTTATGGCGCCGCACACACATTGCAGGAAATTCTCACCATTAAATCTGACGACGTGATTGGCCGTTCAAAGGCGTATGAAGCCGTCATTAAGGGTGAACCTATTACGCGTCTCAATATTCCGGAATCATTTTACGTTCTCGTTCGTGAATTGCAGGGACTCGGGCTTGATGTGGAGCTTATTGGTGCACCAAAAGAGAAGAAGGATAAACATGATCGACCAGGCAGAGATGCCATGCATCGGAAGCCAACAAAAAGGGACGAGAAGGAAGATAAGTCCGGTAAGGCCGGAGAGGGAAAAGCATGAACAATCATCAGGAACAACAGCCGGCAGATTTTCAAGCAATTCGTTTAAAGATTGCTTCTCCGGATGATATTCACGAATGGTCACACGGCGAGATCACCAAACCGGAGACCATTAATTATCGAACACAGAAGCCAGAAAAAGGCGGCCTCTTTGCAGAAGAGATTTTTGGGCCAACGAAGGATTGGGAATGTTATTGCGGGAAGTACAAACGCATCCGTTATAAAGGGATCGTTTGTGATAAGTGCGGCGTTGAAGTAACGCGCGCATCTGTTCGTCGTGAACGCATGGGTCACATTGACCTTTCTGCGCCGGTTTCACATATTTGGTTCCTTCGCGGCGTACCGTCAAAGATTGGTTTGGTACTTGATCTCTCTGTTGGAGAATTAGAAAAAGTCATTTATTTTGCGAATTTTATTGTTACGAAGGTTGATGACAATCTCCGAAAAGATACGCTTTCACAAATTGATTCTGAAGCAGAGCAAAAGCATCAACAGCTCCAGCATGAATTTCAGCGCGAGGCGAATGAACTTCGCCAACACAACGAGGCGGAGAAGCAGAAGACAAATGGTGAAGTGACATTGAAGAAACTCGAGAAGCAACTCATTGATGAGCTGGCAAGTCTTGAGCGATTGAAGGAAGAAAAACTTACAACACTGGAGGAAGCGGTAACAGAAGCAAAGCGTGAGCTCAAAGATTTGGCGCCACTTTCTATTCTTACTGAGAATCAGTATCAAGACCTTTCACTCAAGTATGGTCATGTCTTTGAGGCAAGTATTGGCGCGGAAGCGATCCGTGCATTACTTGCGCAGGTTGATATGGAAAAGACCGTGCAGGCGCTGCGCGAAGAGGCCGCAGAAAGCACAGAGAACAAGAAGAAGCGCCTGAACCGCCGCATTCGACTTTTGGAAAATCTTTTGCGCAACAAGATCAGTCCTGAATGGATGATCACCACTGCGGTTCCGGTGATTCCACCAGATTTGCGCCCGATGGTGCAGCTTGATGGTGGTCGTTTTGCAACATCTGACCTTAATGACCTTTACCGTCGCGTCATCAACCGCAACAATCGCTTGAAGCGGCTTATTGAACTGAATGCGCCGGAAGTCATTCAGCGTAACGAAAAGCGCATGTTGCAGGAAGCAGTCGACGCGCTTATTGATAATAGTGCTCGACACGGCAAGACGGTTACTGCGAGTACAGGCCAGAAGCGCATGCTCAAATCTATCGCCGACATGCTGAAGGGGAAGCAGGGACGCTTCCGTCAGAATCTTCTTGGAAAGCGCGTTGATTACAGTGGCCGCTCAGTTATTGTCATTGGACCTCACCTGAAATTGAACCAGTGTGGTTTGCCAAAGCAGATGGCGCTCGAGCTCTTCCGTCCGTTTGTTATTTCCAAGCTCATCAAGCGCGAATACGTCCATAACGTTCGTTCTGCAAGCCGTTTTATTGAAGCAAGTCATGATGTCGTGTGGGATATTCTTGAAGAAGTAACCAAGGGCTCACACGTTCTCTTGAACCGCGCCCCAACGTTGCATCGTCTCGGTATTCAAGCTTTCCAGCCAGTACTGATTGAAGGTAAGGCTATTCAGGTTCACCCAATGGTATGTGCAGCATTCAATGCAGACTTTGATGGTGACCAGATGGCCGTGCATGTTCCGCTCACCGAGCAGGCAAAATGGGAAGCGGAGAACCTGATGGTTTCAAGCCGAAATATTTTGAAGCCTGCAACAGGTAAGCCAGTAGCAACCCCAACGCAGGATATTGTGCTCGGTTGTTTCTATCTCACAAACATGCGAGAAAACATGGAACCGCGGGCATCATTTATTGATGCGGATGAAGCCGTCATGTCGTATCGCCTCGGCCATATTGGCGTGCAAGACAAGATTAATGTGCGCTTAAAAGGAAAGATCGTTGAAACATGCGCTGGCCGTTTGCTTTTTCAGGAATTGATGCCAAAGAAGGCGGCATTTCTTAATAAGACGCTTGATAAAAAAGCACTCGCACAGATTATTGCAGACAGTTTGAATAACGATGGTCTTGAAGAGACCGTTCTTCTCTTGGATAACATCAAAAATCGCGCGTTCCGTTACCTCACTATTTCTGGCATATCGTGGGGCATGGCGGATCTTCCTGTTCCTGCAGATAAAGATGCATTACTTGCTGAAGGAGAAAAGAAGGTAGATGAAGTGCGTAATCATTATGAAGCGGGTTTGCTCACTGATGAAGAGCGCCATGTAAAGACCATTGAGATTTGGGCAAAGGTAAAAGATGATGTCACAGAATCAAGCAAGAAGGCACTTGATCGTTATGGTCCGGTGTATGCAATGATCGGTTCTGGTGCCCGTGGTTCATGGGGACAGATCACACAGATGATGGGTATGAAGGGACTCGTGACGAACCCAGGCGGTGATACCATTGAACTTCCAGTAAAAGGAAGCTTCAAAGAAGGTTTTGATGTATTGGAGTATTTCATTTCAACACATGGTGCCCGTAAAGGTCTTTCCGATACCGCGCTCCGTACGGCAAGTGCCGGGTACCTTACCCGTCGTTTGATTGATGTTGCTCAGGATGTTGTTGTTCGCGAGGCGGATTGCAAGAATAAAGACGGTTTCTTGCTTACAAAGGAAGAAAGTCAAGGGATGGATGAAACTGTTGCGACCCGCGCTTGGGGCCGCGTGATTATGGAAGATATTAAAAAGGGCAGCAAGACATTGATCAAGGCTGGTGAACTTATTGATGATGAAAAAGAGGCGATTATCGAAGACCTTGATCTTGATGAACTTCGTATTCGCTCCACACTCACCTGTCAGGCCGTACGTGGTATTTGCGCCACGTGTTATGGAGCAGACCTTTCCAACAATCGTCTTGTTGAGAGTGGTGTTGCAATCGGTATTATGGCGGCACAATCTATCGGAGAACCGGGAACACAGCTGACCATGCGCACCTTCCACACGGGTGGTGTTGCTGGGCAGGATATTACACAGGGTCTCCCACGCGTTGAAGAACTCTTTGAAGCACGTCCAGTGAAGCGCGCAGCAATCCTTGCAGAAAATAATGGCCGCGTCACTGTAGAAGAAAAGCCGCATGGTTACACGCTTCGCGTTTTTGATCCTATGGTGAAGCCATTGGAATATCCACTTACTGATGGCAAGAAATCCGGCGAAGCCGGATCCGGCTCTGCCGGAAAAGGTGCATGGGTGGTGAAGGTTGAAACAGGACAATCCGTGAAGGCCAAGCAGGTTTTGGCTGCCCGCGGTACTGAAAAGCTCCGTTCTGAAGAACCAGGCACGATTGAAATCAAGCCACAGATGATCATTCTCAATCCCGAAGGAATGGGCAAGGAATATGAAGTAGCATCAGGGCTTTCGCTCTACGTAAAGAACGGAGATCTCGTCAATGCGGGCGATCTTCTCACCGAGGGTTCTGTGAATCTTTTTGATCTCTATCGTTTGAAAGGCCAAGAAGCTGTTGCGCGCTACATTATTAAGGAAATTCATTACATCTATTCATCACAGGGTCAAAAAGTGAATGCAAAGCATTTGGAGATCATTGTGCGTCAAATGTTCTCACGTATCAGCGTTGAAGATCCGGGTGATTCAACGTTCCTTGCTGGTGAAGTGCTTGAGAAGGCTCGCGTTATTGAAGAAAACAAGCGCCTGAAGAAGGAAGGCAAGAAGGAGATCGTCTTTACGCAGCTTTTGCTTGGTATCACCAAATCATCGCTGTCCGTTGAAAGCTTCCTCTCTGCCGCATCATTCCAAGAAACAGCACGCGTGCTCATTGATGCTGCGGTCTCTGGTCGTGTTGATGACCTCCGTGGCCTTAAGGAAAATGTCATTATTGGTAAGTTGATTCCAGCCGGTACAGGTCTTCACCCTGAAAGAATCATTCTTCCAGAACGTGTCATTGAAGATGAACCTCTTGCCCCGCACGTTCAGGAAGCACTTCTTCAAGCAGAGCAAGCGGAGAAGGCGCAAAAAATGATGGCTGAAGATGAAAAGCTTGTACCCCTAGCAGAAGAGGCAACAGAAAAGGCAGCTGATTCCACACCTGAAAAGGCGTAAGAGATATAAAAATATACACACCACGGTGCATTCCAGTGCACCGTTACGTGTGGTACCATAGAACGAGTATGGCAGCACGACGCACGCTTCGAAGACGACGTGACGAGGAGGAAGAACGCGAGGAAGCCAGCCCGGAACTTTCACCGGAGAGCCGGCGTGGCATCATCATCGTGATACTCGGTCTCGTTGCAGTTCTCACAATATTAAGTTTTTTTGGCATTGCTGGCGACATCGGCGAAGCCATTGAGGGTTTTACCTCGTTAACTTTTGGTTGGTGGCAGTATGCACTCCCCGTTGTTGTGGTTTTTATTGCGTACGCAGTATACAAGGAGGAGCAGTTTCCATGGACGGTTCGCGCATGGCTCGGGCTGGTTTTTTTCATTTTGTCTTCTACAGCGCTTCTTTCCATTTTTCTCGATGCTGACCTTCTTGGTGATATTGCAAGCGGAGAGGGCGGTGGCGCAGTAGGATATATTCTTGCTTGGCCATTAGTGACACTTTTTGGCTCCTGGGCTTCATTGGTGGTGCTTGTTGCTGTCTTTTTGATTGCACTTCTTCTCTTTTTTAATACGACGCTTCGCGAGCTTGCAGGGCATGGTTCTCGCGTGTGGGGTATTTTTGCATCTGTTTCTGATGCAGTGAGTGAACTGAAGATTCGGATGCAGGATTACCGTACGCGACGCGTAATGGACAAAGAGCAGGAAGCAGATTTTAAACGTCGTCGCATAGACCCGAGTGATCTTCAAGGCGATGACGATGAAGATGCTGAAGATACGGAAGAGGAAGATGGCGAGGAAAATGAACCTGATGATGCGGAACCCGATGCTGCGGTAGAAGAACATGAAGATGATGAGCCAGAACAAGGACGCATGGCGCTCACACTTAAGAAGCGCAAGGCGAGCAGCCATATTGCTTTTCCATTGAATCTTTTGAATCGTACGACTGAACAGCCGGCGGCAGGCAATGTTGAACGCAACAAGACAATCATTTTGGACACACTGCAGAATTTTGGTATCGAGGTAGAGTTGGGCGAGGTCTCTATAGGGCCGACAGTCACACAATATACATTGAAGCCGTCAGTCGGCGTGAAGGTTTCGCAGATCACAACGCTTTCCAATGATCTCGCTCTTGCTTTGGCCGCGCATCCTATTCGTATTGAGGCACCTATTCCAGGACGTTCGCTGGTTGGTATTGAAGTGCCAAATAAACAAAGCGCATTGGTTACCTTGCGCGACGTATTGGAGACTGACGAATCACGGAAGCACAAATCACAGCTCGCGCTGGCCGTTGGCCGCGATGTTGCAGGGAGCCCGTGGGTTCTCGATTTGGATTCTTTGCCGCATCTCTTGATTGCCGGCGCAACAGGTTCTGGAAAGAGCGTCATGATTAATACCGTTATTCTCAATCTCTTACAGCGCAATTCGCCCGATGATCTGAAACTTATTCTGGTGGATCCGAAGCGCGTGGAGCTTTCTCTTTATAATAATGTTCCTCATTTACTCACACCGGTCATTACAGAAAGCAACAAGACAATTAATGCATTGCGTTGGGTGGTTTCAGAAATGGATCGTCGGTATATTCATCTTTCTGAAGCAAAGAAGCGCAATATTGCCGGCTTTCGTGCCGCGGGATATGACATGCCGTATATTGTTGTCGTGATTGATGAGCTTGCTGATCTTATGGTAGTTGCCGCTAACGAAGTGGAAGGCGCGATCGTCCGTCTTGCGCAGATGGCGCGTGCGGTCGGCATTCATTTGGTGGTTGCCACACAGCGGCCAAGCGTCAATGTTATTACAGGCCTTATCAAGGCGAATATTACGGCGCGTATGGCCTTTAATGTTGCTTCAAGCATAGATTCGCGCACCATTCTTGATATGTCCGGCGCAGAGAAGTTGCTGGGCAAGGGTGATTTTCTTCTTGTCACTGCAGAGCTTTCAAAACCAAAACGCTTGCAGGGAGCATTGGTGACTGAAGAAGAAATTGAGCGCGTGACGGCAGCGTTGCGCAAGGGTGCAGATGCAGATTATGACATGGATGTTATTGAAAAAGCGCAGGCTCCGCATACGATGATGAAGAATGGCGTGATGGGTTCTGGTGATGATGAAGATGAAGATCCGATGTTGGCAGACGCAAAGCAGGTGATTTTGCGGGCAGGCAAGGGGTCTGCGTCCCTGCTCCAGCGCAGGCTTTCTATCGGCTATGCGCGCGCTGCGCGCATTCTGGATATTCTTGAGGAGCAAGGGTTTATTGGTCCTGCCGATGGTGCAAAGCCCAGAGAGGTTTTGCGTGATTTAGAAGATGAGGAGTTTGGTGAATCTTTTGAGGAAGAAGAACCTGAAGATGATGAGGATGTAGAAAAGGATGATACCCACAATGAAGATGTCCAAGGAGATGATGGCGAAGAAGAGCCCGTTGATAATGAAGCAACAGAAGAAGTTGAGGATGATGTTGAGGATGAAAAAGAACGGTATGAGAACTGGACACGATCATGACCCCGCCTTTGCCCTTCAGCAGCCTCAGGGCTTCGTCGGGCAGGCTCATGCGAACCTCTAATATTCTATGAGTACATTCTCTCGGAGGAAATTAGAAGGGAGCAAGTTACTCGGTGAACGGCTTCGTGAATTACGAGAGGAAGAAGGAATAACGCTGGAACAGCTTGCGGCGTCTCTTGTCATTTCCGCGAAGCACCTTAAAGCACTCGAAGCTGGTGATTATGCGTCACTTCCTGGGGATGTGTATGTGAAAAATTTTCTTAGAAAAATTGCGCCAGCGTTGCATGTTGATACACAACGCGTTCTTACATGGTACGAGCGTGAACGAAGTATTGTTGCGGGTACGCGTGAAGGCGGCATGGGGGAGGTCATTCCACCACAAGCAGTGCGCGAAGGTTTTTCTCTTTCCCCGCGCATTGTGCGCATTGTCCTTTTTAGCATTGCAACATTAGCCGTTGCGGCATATCTTGTCTGGCAGTTACAGCAGGTATTTCAGGCACCGGAATTGCTGGTGAGTAGTCCACAAAATAACATCACAACAACGGAACGGAGTATCTTAGTTGAAGGCAAAAGCGAACCAGAGGCAGAGGTTCGGGTGAATGACCAAGAGATTCCGGTCGATCGCGAAGGGGTATTCCGTGAGCGCGTAAACCTTCGTGAGGGATTGAATACCATACGCATTACCGCAAAACGTGGGCGGAGCACCACTGCCGTTGATCAGCGTTTGGTGTTTGTGGAGGAGGCGCTAGCGCCCTAACTTGCATAGGTCTAGTGCCTATAGTAAGCTACTCAGGCAAGACCCATATATACGTGGCGGTCGAAAGGAATTTTATGACTGCAAAATCGAAAGTAAACAAAGAAAAAAGCGAAGCACTCGCTGCAATCCAGCAGATTCAGGAGCGTTTTGGCGAAGGTTCCATTATGCGAATGGGGGAGGCAAAACAGATGGAGGTGGAAACTATCCCCACACAATGCCTCTCGCTTGATATTGCCCTTGGGGTGATGGGGATGCCACGCGGGCGCATTGCCGAGATTTATGGCCCAGAGGCATCAGGCAAGACAACCCTTGCGCAGCATATCGTTTCGTCCGCACAGCAATTGGGAGGCACCGCGGCATTCATTGATGCCGAACATGCCCTGGACCCAGAGTATGCGAAGAAGATCGGCGTGGATATCAATTCACTCTATATCTCTCAGCCGGATAATGGGGAGCAGGCATTGGAGATTTTGGAAACGCTCGTACGCTCGAATTCATTTGATGTCATTGTGGTTGATTCTGTTGCCGCACTCACGCCCAAGGCGGAGATCGAAGGCGAGATGGGAGATCATCATGTCGGTTTGCAAGCACGACTCATGAGTCAGGCGCTGCGCAAACTTGCAGGTGTTGTTGCAAAATCGCGCACTGTTGTGATTTTCATCAATCAAATACGTCTCAAGATAGGGGTGTTTTATGGGAATCCAGAAACAACCACCGGCGGTACCGCACTGAAGTTCTATGCTTCTGTTCGTATCGAGGTTCGTCGCGCCGCACAGATCAAGCAAGGTGAACGCATCATTGGGAACCGCGTGAAAGCAAAGGTCGTGAAGAACAAAGTTGCCGCACCATTCAAGCGTACGGAATTCGACATCATGTATAATGAAGGTATTTCCATTGCCGGCGATATGCTTGATACAGGCGTGCAGTATGG
Source organism: Patescibacteria group bacterium (assembly GCA_041671225.1). Lineage (GTDB taxonomy): Bacteria > Patescibacteriota > Patescibacteriia > JBAZBY01 > JBAZBY01 > JBAZBY01. Next base: position 203,256 of record JBAZBY010000001.1, on the reverse strand, counting down.
CGTGATTCAGAAGAACGGGAATACCTATTCCTTTGGTGAACAACGGCTCGGCGTTGGCCGCGAGGCAGCAAAAGATACCTTGCGCGGTAACAAGGAGTTATTGAAGAATCTTCGGGCGGGAGTACTCATCGCCGTAAAAGAAAGCATCGCCAAGGAAGATAACCCGAAGGCCGACGAACCGAAGGAAGGCTAGATCACCAAGAAGTAGGTGACAAGCCCTGCCACAAGTGGGATCGAGAAGTTATCATCGATCTTGATTTGACGTGAGATGAGTTCTACAAAGGCTCCTGCAGCGCCAATGACCGGCGCCATGACGTAGACAGGATGTTTTGTTGTTACGGTGATCAGGAATAATGCCGCAACGAGTGTTGCAGTGAGGAAGAAGGCAATCGTTCCCTCAAGCGTTTTTCCCTCGGCAAGACGCCTTGTGTTCGGGAGCAAACGTCCTGCAAGCATCGCCATAGGGTCTGCAAAGGTCCACACAAGCATACCAACGGCCATTGGGCGGAAGTCCTGCAAGAATGAGAGGAGCAACGTCGCGCCGACGGTCCAGGTGAATCCGAGTACGGTACCCCGCTCGGTCGGCTTCATGAGCATCCCGAACTTACTCACGAATTCATCATGAAAAGAAAGGCTGCGATTGCGCATCACTTCAATGATCAACGCAATTCCAAAAAAGGTGCTTGAAATGACAAGGATTTCCGGGAAGGGAAACGTCAGCGCAACCAACATACCAAACATGCCCCCGCAGACGTGGAAGATGGTTCTTTTGTAATTGATTGCGCTATGCATATGTCGTAAGCGCCTTACGCGTATTACTCAGTTACCCGTTCGACATATTCGCCTGTGTCGGTGTTGATGCGAATTTTGTCACCTTGTTTGATGAACAATGGCACACGAATAGTGTGGCCATTTTCTAGCGTTGCATCCTTCGTCACCTTACCCTGCGCGCTGTCCCCGCGGACGGCGTCAACCGTCTCCGTCACAATAAGCTCCACCTTTGCCGCAAGTTCTATATTCACCGCCTTGCCATTGAACTGTAGCGAGTCCACTTCCTGTCCTTCTTTGAGAAAGTTGGTACGATCACCGATGACATCGATACCAATAGGGAACTGGTCGAATGTTTCGCTGTCCATGAAGTATGCGTTGCTGTCGTCACTGTAGAGGTAGGTCGCTTTGACGTGAAGCAGTTCAGCGTCGCCGAATTTATCGCCATGCTTAAACGTGCGTTCGAGCACATTACCAGTGATGAGGTTCTTCATTTTTGTACGAAGAATGGCGCTTCCGCGTCCCATCTGTACGTGTTGCGTCGAGAGTACGGTATAGGGTTCATCTTCATACAGAAGCACGCTCCCTATTTTGAGATCATTCATTGATGACATATTGGTCTAGCGGTTTTCGTAGGGAAGAAGTCCCATGTAACGCGCGCGTTTGATTGCCTGAGCAATTTTGCGTTGTTGGTGCATTTGGATGCCACTGCGGCGACGCGGGACGACCTTTGCGTAGCCCGTTGTAAAGCGACGCAAAAGATCGATATTTTTGTAGTCGATGTCGATCTGCGATTCGATAAGGGATTGCAGATTGACGCTCTGCGTTGTTTTCTGAGGATTGCGCGGATTATTACGCTGGGACGTTTTATTGTATGGACGATTCGATGTGGGTTTCATAATTAGAATGGGATATCTTCAACTTGGATTTCCTCTTCTTCCTTTGGCGGTTCAGGTTGTGCGCCGTCCCCTGAATCAGAGTCTGGGGCAGGGTTCTTTGCTATGCCGCCGGTTGCGGGCGCATCGCCTTTGCGATCCAACATGATCATATTGTCAGCAACAATTTCTGTACGATATTTTTTTACCCCGGTTTGGTCTTCCCATGAGCGAGTCTGCAGACGACCTTCCAGGTACACGCGGCTGCCCTTTTTGAGGTATTGTGAACAGGTCTCAGCGAGACGCGCCCATGCGACGATATTATGGAATTCAGGCTGAGATTGTAATTCGTTTGTCTGTTTGTCGCGCCATTTGCGGTTCGTTGCGATACTGAATGAACAGACAGTTTGGCCGCTTGGCGTGTTGCGGGATTCTGGGTCGCGGGTCACATTCCCGATGATCATTGCTTTGTTGAGATCCATATGTATGGGTGTTATTGATCAGATACTTTATCGTCGAGAAGTTCGTTGAGTTTTTTCTCGAGCTCAGCCGCATCAACAGGTCCGGATACTTCTTCCAACGCAGGTTGTGCGCTTTTTTCTGGATGTGCTATAGCCTCTTTTTCTGCTTCGCGTTGCTTGTTCTTCTCTGACATTTTTGCAAGATGCTGCTCGTGGTCTTCAATTTCCTTTGCGGTGCGTTCGCGGTACTTCACAATAAGAGAGCGCAACACTTCCTGCTGCAACTGGAGCTCTTTTTCAAGTTTTGGGAGTTTTTCACTTTCCAGCGTGAAGTAGAGAAGCTGGTAGGTGCCGTACTTCTGATTTTTGATTGCGTACGCAAATTTGCGTCGCCCCCAGGTTTCTTCGCGGGTAATATGCGCGCCGTGACGCTGGAGTAATTCACCCATCTTATTTGTTACCTCGGGGACTTTCTCCTCGGTAATATCTTGAGGGATGATATAGAGCATTTCGTATGTTTGGGTCATAGAAGAAAAAACAGCTGTTTCCAGCTGCGTCGTCTACCCACAAAAAGCGGGGAAATGCGCTGCAGCTGGACAGTCCCGACTGGCGGGAAGCGCTACTCTCTGCCCGCCTTTGGCGGGGGAGTAGCGATGCAGATAAGTTATTAAGCTCACAGAGGTTATCACAGGGTTCTCTTTTATGCAAGGGCTATGCTAGGATGGATACTCTATGCGATACATATTCCTTTTTGGGCGAATGCCCGCACTTTCCGCCGCAGAGCTTGTTGCTGTTGCGGAGACGCAGCACCTGCCGACCGACGCGTTTGTGTATGCTCCGGGCTGGGTAGAAGCTGATATACCAGAACAACAGATCGGTGCCTTACAGCGCCAGCTTGCCGGCACCGTGAAGATAGGGCAGGTCATTGCCGAAGGTGCAGACCTTGAGCAGGTACTCTCGCTGGCGTTGATCTATGCGCACGTCGAAGCAGACCCGCGCATGGAGTTTGCTTTTTCTGGGTATCCTGAGGAGAAAGCATTCGGCACCACGCTCCGCAAGCTCGGCATGCAGCGCAAGAAGGAGCTCATTGCAGATGGCTACAAGGCTCGTTATGTCGTCTCAAAGGATGCCGCGCTTTCAAGTGCCGCAGTGGTCAAGAATGATCTTTTGGGTAGCGGCACGGAGTTCATGGTGCTTAAAGGTCCCAAGGGGTACACGATTGCCGTTACCAAGACCGTGCAGCATTTTGAAGCATTTGCGTCTCGCGATCGCGCACGTACACATCTTGATGCAAAGTCAGGAATGCTGCCACCGCAACTTGCGCGTCTTATGGTGAATCTTGCTGGTGTGCGCGAGGGGAGCACGATCCTTGATCCGTTTTGCGGTTCGGGAACCGTCCTCACGGAAGCACGGGACATGAATCTTCATGTCATTGGTTCTGATAACAGCGCGAAGGCAATCAGCGACGCGGAGAAGAATCTTGAGGCGCAAGAGAGTTCCATGCGGTGGCGTCTCATGCGATCTGATGTGGCGTTTTTGCGCAAGAATCTTCCCGCAACGGTTGACGCGATCGTCACCGAGCCATTTCTTGGTTCTCCGCAACGCCAAGCGCTTGGTGAGCGGGCGCAGGAGAATTTCTTTAACAAGCTGCAGCAGCTTTATCGAAATGCTTTTACAACATTCGCACAGCTCCTCCCGACTGGCGGACGCGTTGTATTCGTTTTTCCAGCGATTCAGGGTAAGGGTGATACGGCGCTGTATCCATTTCTTGATGAGTTGCTGCTCGAGAATGGTTTTCGCATTCATCAGCCATTGTCAAAAGAGGCGGTGGCAACATATCGCCCCGTACTTTCAAAGCGCAACAGTCTGCTTTATGCCCGGCCTGGGCAGCGCATTGCGCGGGAGATCCTCATTCTTGAGAGTGTGCCGTCGTAGGTTCCCTCGCGTGCTGCGGACGCTTTTGGATGTCAATGCGTCTGGAAGTGGAAATGCACAATATCGCCGTCTTGCATGATGTATTCTTTGCCTTCCATGCGCATCTTGCCCGCTTCACGGCAGCCGAGCTCGCCTTTATAGGTGACAAAATCATCGTAACTGATGACTTCCGCGCGGATGAAGCCTTCTTCAAAGTCCGTATGGATGCGGCCGGCAGCCCGTGGAGCGGTTGCGCCTTCTTCCACCGTCCATGCGCGAGTTTCTTTCTCTCCGGTCGTAAAAAAGGTGATAAGTTTCAAAAGCGCATAACTTTCTACGATAAGCCGTTCGAGTCCAGATTGTTTGAGGTGGTATTCTGCAAGGAATGTTTGCGCCTCCTCCGGTGGCAATGCAGCAATTTCCATTTCTAGCTTTGCATTAAGCGTGATGGCGTTGGGGACGGACGCGCCCTTTGCAAGCATGTCTTCATCCACATTCGCCACAATGAGTTCCGGTTTCATGGTGAGGAGCATTAAGGGGCGGATGAGTGCATGTTCTTCATCGGTGAGCTCAAGCGTGCGCGCAGGGCTGCCGGCCGCCAAAGCTTTCTCAACCATTTCCAGCAGCGGCAGGAGCTTCTCGTCGTCCTTGGAAAGCCCGCCCTTTGCATCGCCGCGCAGTTTCTTGAGCCGCTGCGTGGCGGTTTCCAGGTCTGCCAGCGCGAGTTCCGCTTCAATGATGCTTTTGTCGCTTTCCGGATCCACTTTGTTTGCAACGTGGATGATGTCGTCGTCTGCAAAGTGCCGCACTACATGCACAATGGCATCCACTTCCCGGATGTGCGAGAGGAATTTGTTTCCAAGCCCCTCGCCCTGCGCCGCGCCTTTCACCAGACCTGCGATATCCCGGAACTCTATTGTCGTAGGGATGGTCTCTTTGGATTTGGAAAGCTGGGTGAGCACATTCAGCCGTTCGTCCGGTACGGAAACCACACCCACGTTCGGATCAATGGTCGCAAAAGGATAATTCGCCACGTCCACCTGCTTTTTTGTGAGCGCGGTAAACAGCGTGGATTTGCCCACGTTCGGAAGGCCGACGATGCCGAGCATGAAGCTCATAGGTTTTCCTCTTTTTTATAATCTTCCAGTGCGCGGCGGATGTGGTCATCAGCAATATCATCTGGCAGCGAAGTGAGCGGAAACCATTGCGCATCGGTAATGTCATCGTCCGGCCGCAGCTCGCCGATGATGGTTCCGGTATAGTAGATATTGGCGATGGATTCTTTCAGGCCCTGCGCTTCATACCAACAATGATATGTTCCGGTGCATTGTTGTGGCGTAAACGCAACGTGCAGTTCTTCTGCCATTTCTCGTATCAGCGCAGTACGGGGCTCCTCGCCAAAGTTCACAAATCCGCCGGGAATATCCAACATGCCCTTATGTGGTTCCTCGGCGCGTTTTACAAGGAGAACCTCGCCCCGGTCATTCTCAATGATCGCGCAGACCGCCGCTTTGGGGTTCTGATAGAAGATAAAATTACACGTACCACAGACGAGGCGTTCCAGCCTGTCGTGCTGCATCTTTTTGAGCGCTCCCCCGCACTTCGGGCAAAATTTGTAGAAGTCGTTGGGATGTTTATTCATTTTTGAACCTTAGTGCACTCTCCAGCGTATTTTCCAGCAGCGTGGCAACCGTCACTGGCCCCACGCCGCCGGGAACAGGAGTGATCCACTCAGCTTTATCTTTGAGGCTTTCTACATCCACATCGCCAACAACGCTGCCGTCTTCCAGTTTTGTAATGCCCACATCAATAATGGTCACGCCTTCTTTGAGCATACGTCCGGTGATGCTTTCAGGTTTGCCGTACGCGGTAATAAGAATATCCGCCTCCGCGAGTGCCGCCTCAAAGCGTTCGCCTTTGCGGAATGCTCTTGCGTCCGCACCTTTTTTTGTGAGCAGATGAATGAATGGATTCAGGAATACCGGTGAGTTTGCCAGCACAACCACTTTTTTTCCTTTGATATTCACCTTCACGTTTTTGAGTAACCGCAAGATGGCTTTGATGAGTGTTGGTTCCGGGACCTTCAGCCCCTTCAGCATCGCTTCGACATTCTTGGGATGAAATCCATCAACATCTTTGCGGAAGTCCATTGCTTTGATAATGGCATCTTCAGAAAGATGGCGCGGAAGTGGCAGCTGCACGATAATGCCATGAACATCTTCATCTTTGTTCAAAAAATCAATTGCCGTCAGTATTTCATTCGCGGCGGTGTTTTCATTGAAGCGATACGTATGACAGGCAATACCCACGGCATGTGCCGCGCGTTCCTTGAGGCGCACGTAGAGTTTGCTCGCTTCATTATCGCCCACCAGAATAATTGCAAGGCCGGGCGTGATGCCAGCTTTTTCTATGCGTTTTCTGACATCCTGTTGGATTTCTTCGGCAAGTGTTTTGCCATCAATAAGATTCATGCGAGATCAGAATAGAGTGGATGTTGTGCTGTGAGTTCTGCGACTTTCTTTTTCACCTCTGTGATAGTGATTTCATCTTCCGGGTTTTTAAGCACCTGCACAAAGATTTCACCAACGGTTTGCATGTCCGCTTCCGTGAATCCGCGCGTGGTGAGCGCAGGCGTGCCGAGCCGGATGCCGGACGGGTCATACGGTTTACGCGTGTCAAAAGGAATTGCATTCTTATTCACCGTGATACCTGCGCGTTCCAAAGCCTTCTCTGCGTCCTTACCACCGATGCCAAGATTTGTGAGGTCGAGTAGTAGCAGATGATTATCAGAACCGCCCGTGACCATGGCGATATCATTCTCCGCAAAGATGCCTTCAAGTACTTTCGTATTCTTCACGATCTGCTTTCCGTATGCTTTGAATTCTTCCGTTGCTGCTTCTTTGAGTGCTACGGCGATGGCGGCGGTTTGGTGGTTGTGCGGCCCGCCCTGCAGCCCCGGGAATACGGCGCGGTCAATAAGGGTCGGCAGATTTTCCCGTGTGCGTTCCACAGCTTTCAGTGGCGTTGATGGATTGCCGTTGGTGAGGATGATGGCGCCGCGCGGTCCGCGGAGTGTCTTGTGCGTGGTGGTCATCATCACGTCGGCATAACCGGCTGGCGAGGGATGCGCACCGGCAACAATGAGCCCGGAGATGTGCGAGACATCGGCAACGAGGAAGGCATCAACTTTTTTTGCGATTTTACTAAGCCGCTCAAAATCAAAGAGACGCGGGTATGCCGTTGCGCCCACAAAAAGTAATTTTGGCTTTTCCGCGAGTGCCATTTTTTCTATGACATCATAATCAAGGTACCCATCCTTACCCGTGGGGTATTGCACCGCGTTGTAATATACGCCCGAGAAGTTCACCTTCCAGCCGTGCGTGAGGTGGCCGCCATAGAGCAAGTTCATTCCCATGAGCTTCTCGCCAGGTTCCAGCAGCGCAAAACAGATCGCCTGGTTTGCAGGCGAGCCAGAATATGGCTGCACGTTTGCATGGCTGAATCCAAAAAGTTTTTTTGCGCGTTCTTGCGCAAGCGTTTCCACCTCATCAATGAACTCGTTTCCGCCATAGTATCGTTTACCGGGGAATCCTTCGGAATATTTATTCGTGAGCGTAGAGCCGAGCGCTTCCAATACTGCCGGAGAAACGAAGTTTTCAGACGGGATCATCTCTAAACCATCCCGCTGGCGGGAGAGTTCTTTCTCTAATGATGTGTAGAGTTCAGGATCTGTTTGTTGAAGGTGTTGCATGGCGATGAATGTATAATAGCGCGATAAGTGAAACAATGAAGAGGATGATGCTCATGAGCAGCGGTAGCCGTGCCCCAAGAATCTCAGGCGTTCGGTCGATGCGGAGCGTTTCTGTGCCAAAACGGAGAATTTGCGATGCCGCCAGCGCACTGAAGGCCATCATGCCAGGTGCACGGAAGCGCTTCCAGAAGAAGAGAAGCGCAGCAGCAATCACGAACAGGCCAAGTGATTCATAGAGAAATGTTGGGTGAAAGAACAATGTGTTTTCATAGCCCTCGGGTCGATGTTCCGCGGCGATGAAAAGCTTCCACGGGAGTTCAGTGGGGCCACCAAAAAGTTCCTGGTTGAAGTAATTTCCCCAGCGGCCGATGGCCTGGCCGAGGAGTAATGCTGGAGCTACGGTATCAAGGAGTGAGAGGAATGACAACCCCGCACCACTCCTCACGGAGCTCGTCGGGTTCAGGGCATGGCCTTTTTTGCGTGCATACCACCACAGCGCGACCGCGCCGGCAAGTATGCCGCCGTGGATGGCCATGCCGCCGTTCCATATGGCCGGAATTTCGCTGAGATGTTCAAGATAGTATATTGGTTCATTGAATACATGATACAGTCGTGCACCAATGAATCCAAAGATGAGGACGAGGAGTGTGATATCAAGTGTTTGTTCGTTTGTGATGCCGGCCACACGTGCACGATTTTTGAGGAGCAAAAAACCAGCAATCGCACCGAGGGTGATCCAGAAGGCATACCAATGAATAGTGAGCCCGCCGAGGGTTAAGAGAACCTCAGGCGGCGTTGCAGTTGCAAGAAATGTCATAAGGCGCTCCTTAGTGTACCACGCGCTTTTCACCTTTGAAAAAAGGGATTTCTCGGGTATACTGGAGCGTATGAAGGCACTCACTATCTTCATTTTCGCAGTAATACTAACCTTTTCTATCGCAACTCCAGCGGGCGCGTCTCTCCCTGATAGTCTTTTTGACGGCGGAGTTGATGCAAGCTTACAAGATTTTGACCGCCTATTCAGCGAAACGGTTTCTGGTATTTGGCTGGAACGGGTGATTGAACTCTTTGGGTTGTTTGCGCTTGGTGCAGTGCTCTTTTTCTTCACGTCCGGTTTTTCACAGAAAACAATCGCAGCAATGGATACTGACGTGCTCCGCAATTTTTCTTGGGGGCTTCTTGGCGTCTTCCTGGCACCCTTTGGTTTGGTTGCGATTGGCCTGACATTCATTGGCATTCCATTGGCATTGTTTCTCGGTGCCGCATGGGGGATGCTGTTGCTCAGTTCACTGGTTTTTGCAGCATTGTGGGTCGGCCGCGCACTCAATGAGCGTCTTCTTCCCAATAAGAATATTCCGCAGTTCTGGCAACTCGTCATTGGCGGGACGCTTTGGGTTGTTACCCTTGATTGGCTCCCGGATTTTTTTACTGGCAACGTGCATGCTGTTGTTCTTGGCCTCACGCTTCTCGTGAAGATTTTCTTTGTGCTCTGGGCCGCAGGCGCAGTGTTGCGCGTGAAGCAGGAAGCAATGAGAAAGGGGTACGTATAATGGCAGAAGAACTACAAATTTTAGGGGGAGCTCGCGAGCACCTCTCTTCTGAAGCGCTTGTAAATTTAGAGCGCTGGCTTACGGATCCTGCATTTGCAGAGTTTGTTCCTGCTATTAAGGAGCTTATTGCTGAGGGTGACTGGAAAGCGATTGAGGATCATTTCTATATGCATATTATGGTTGGTACGGGTGGAATCCGCGGAACGCTTGGTGTTGGTCCGAACCGCATGAACCGCCGCACTATTAGTGAGGCGGCACAGGGCCTCTCGCAGTTTATTCATGATTTTGGAGAGGATGCGGTGGCGAAGGGAGTCGTGATCGGATATGAAGTCCGCAGGCAAGCACGGGAGTTTGCCGAGCTCAGTGCTGAAGTTTTTGCTGCAAATGGCATTCGAGCATATCTCTTTCCTCATTTGTGTTCTACACCGGAAGTATCATTTGCTATTCGTCATCTCAGCACAACAGCTGGCGTAATGATTACCGCGTCGCATAATCCACGCACAGACAACGGCTTCAAATTTTATTGGGCGGACGGTGGCCAGGTTGTTCCGCCACTGGATTTGAAGTTCATGGATTTGGTGAATAACGTGGAACGTATCACTCATATGACGGCCGCAGATGCGCGAGATAAGGGGCTTTTGCACGACGTCTCTACGGAGACTGATGAAGCTTACATCGTTGCAGTACGGGGACTTTCCATGAATTCCAGCCGCTCAGCGCATATCGTCTATAGTCCGATGCATGGCGCTGGTTCCACAAATGTACTCCCGGTGTTGACGCAAGAGGGTTTTCACCTTTCTGTTGTTGAAGCACAGCGCGAGCCGGATGAAAACTTTTCTACTGCTACAAGTGATCTCATTAACCCGGAGTTTGATGAAGTGATTGCCATGGCATTGCAGCAGGCAGAGCAGCAAGGCTCAGATATTGCGATTGTCTCAGACCCGGATGCCGACCGGTTAGGCGTTGCCACGAAGATGACGATGGATGGCACTGCTATGCTGCACCTCAATGGTAATGAAGTCGGCACCGCGTTGGTCCATTATCTTCTTACGGAGTTGAAGCAGAAGGGAATGCTTACGCCTGCACATCTCGTAGTGGAGACCAATGTCACCTCAACGCTGATTAGTGATATTGCAAAGGCATTTAACGTGCGTATAGAGGATGACTTGCTTGTTGGTTTTAAATTTATCGGGGAGATTATTGAGAAGTTGGAGAACAAGGATACGTTTGTCATTGGTGCAGAGGAAAGCCTCGGGTATTTGGTGGGGACGTTTGTGCGAGATAAAGACGCATCTATCGCCGCGCTGTTGCTTTGTGAACTCGTCTCGGTATTACGGGATCAGGGCAAAACACTCGCACAATATTTGGATGAGATTTATCAGGAATATGGATATTACAAAACAGTTTTGAAGTATATGGAAATGAAGGGGAAAGAGGGATTCAAGCGCAAGGAGAAAATTATGCTTGGCCTGCGTGCAAATCCTCCCAAAAAGATTGCAGGATACCCGGTATTGAAGATTGTGGATCGTCTGCCAGAAGAACAACGTACCAAAGAGAAATATAATGTGGGGCGCACTGGCGATCAAATTGCTTTTGTTTTGAGTGAGGATGGACGGAATCGCGTAACGGTCCGACCTTCCGGTACAGAGCCTATGGTCAAATGTTACTTCCAGTATTTTTCTTCTATTGAGGGAACATTGGAGGAAACGCGTGCGCGAATTGACGCCGAGGTAGATCGGATGGTAAAAGAGATACTCGCATATAACAACGCACAAGGAGAAGCATGATCGGCGTCTTTGATTCAGGCATTGGGGGGTTCACCGTGGTGAAGCAGTTGATGCGTGAATTGCCGGATTTTGGCATTGTGTATTTTGGCGATACAGCGCGATACCCATACGGCGACAAAAGTGCAGAGACAGTGACGCGGTATGCAATCGAAAACACGCATTTTTTGTTGGAGCATGGTGCCACAGTGATTGTGATTGGTTGTAATACTGCTTCGTCTATCGCGGTGGATGCCTTAAAGAAGGAATTTCCTGCTGTGCCCATCTTTGACGTGATCACGCCAGTGATTCACGCGGCAGCCGCAACATCGCAGAACAAAAAAATCGGCGTGATTGGTACGCGTACGACCATTGGAAGCGGAATTTATGAGCGCCTTTTAAAGCAAGAAGATAAGAAGCTTTTTGTGCAGACAAAAGCAACACCGCTTTTGGTTTCTCTCGTTGAAGAAGGCTGGGCGGGCAAGCCAGAGACCAAGCAGATTGTGAAGAAGTATTTATTACCCTTTCAACAGGAGCAAGTGGATACCATGATTCTCGGTTGCACGCATTACCCATTATTGCATGATGTGATTCAACAGAAGGCAGGCAAGCGCGTGCAGCTCGTTGATCCAGCCGTTGAGACTGCGCGTGTTGTTGCGGAGCATTTCAAAGCGCACCCGGAACATGCGCAGAAGTGCAAAGGTGCGTCACGTTTCTTCCTTTCAGATATCACACCACACGCAAAAGAAACCGCCGCGCGGTTTTTGGGGCAGAAGGTGAATTTTGAAGAGGCGAGCAGCGAGAGAGTGTAAGGAGATTGACGATGGCCGATTTTGGTGCTATACTTTTTTGCGATAAAAAGTAAAACAAAAAAACATGAGTGAGATAGAAAATATGCAGAGCTTCATCGGACAGAAGGTGAAGGTCTATTCAAGCACGGGTACGCACAGAAAGGGAATCGTTACAGATGTGAATGAAAGAAATCTGATGCTTGAGGCGCAGGAAGAAGGGGATACAAAAACCATTCTCTTCAACAAGAGAAACATCTTCATGATAGAGCAGGCATAGAGGCGAGCAGAGAACTTAAACCCCCACGGTTCCCTGCGCTCTTCCTACGAACTACGAACTTTCCTATACAATCCCCATTTTTTCCTTTACCTCGGCAAGTGTTTCTTCCGCCTGCTTGCGTGCTTTTTTTGCACCGTCACCAAGGATGTCCGCAACTGTACCTTTTCTCTTAAGCAGCTTTGCGCGTTTTTCGCGGAATGGCGCAAGTGAATCGGCGATCGCTTCTGCAAGCACACGTTTGACTTCGCCGTATTGAATAGTGCCTTTTCTTTCTTGTTCAATATATTGTTCAACAGTCGCGACATCAATAAACTCTCGCATAAGCGCAAAAATATTCTCTACGCCCGGCGTCATAACGCTTCCGCCGCCAGCCGTTGCTGATGGCATCGCCTTGATCTTTTTTTCGATCATGCTCGGTTCATCAGAGAGCGCAATGTAGCCCTTTTCGCTGTCGCTCTTCGACATTTTCTTTTCAGGATCCTCCAATGACATGATGCGCAATGGCTTCATGAGGTGCGGCCGTGGCTCAGGGAAGGTCATCCCAAATTGATTGTTGAACTTTCGCGCGATCTTGCGGGCGAGCTCAATGTGCTGGAGTTGGTCTTCGCCTACAGGCACCACATCCGCTTTGTAGAGCAAGATATCTGCCGCCATCAGCACAGGGTATGTGAGCAGGCCGGTGAGTGCCGTTCCTTTCGCTTTACCATGGCTTTTGTCTTTGAATTGCGTCATGCGTTCCAGTTCCCCCAGCGGCGTGATGGTCCCAAGAAGCCATGCCAGCTCCGCGTGCTCGTGTACCTGTGATTGCACGAAGAGCGTTATCTTTTTTGGATCCAGGCCGATTGAAAGAAGATCCACGGCGGTTTCAAAGGTTCGCTGCGGCAGTGTTTTGGGATCATAGGGCACGGTGACCGCATGCAGATCCACGATGCAATACATCGCCTCATGGGTACTTTGCAGATCAATCCATTGACGGAAGGCGCCAAGGTAATTACCGAGATGGAGCTTGCCGCTGGGCTGTACGCCGGAGAATACTTTTGCCATATGTCTATTATACCTCAATTACCACCGGAAGTATCATTGGCCGGCGTTCGGTCTTTTTGAAGAAGAATTTGCCAAGTTCGTCGCGAAGATTGTCGCGGATATAGCGGTCATTGGCACTGGATCGCGGTTCGCGGTCGCTCGTAATCCTTTTCACTTCTTTGATGGTTTCATCCATGAGCTTGCGACTTTCTTTTACATAGATGAATCCACGCGTGATGATGTCTGGGCGGCCGATGAGTTTTCCGGTCTTCCCCTGGATACGCACGATGATAACGACCATACCTTCGTCTGCCAGTTCGCGACGGTCACGAACGACCACCGCATCAAGATTCTCTATGCCGAGCCCGTCAATAAAGACGTAGTCTGCGTCCACGCGTTCTTTGGTGATGAGCGCGTTGCCGCCTTTGTCGAGAGTGACCACTTGCCCGTTATCAACAATGAGAACATTTTTTTCGGGGAATCCTGCTTGTACGACTGCTTTTTTGTGATGATGGTGGAATGAATGATTTCCCTCAACAGGCATGAGCCATTTTGGCCGTACCATCTTGTTGAATTCTATGAGGTCCTCTTGCAACGCGTGTCCGCCGGCATGAATGTCCATCAAGCGGTAATTGATCACTTCTGCGCCTTCACGATACAGCGAGTCAGTGAGTCGCTGTACGGAGCGCTCATTACCTGGCACGACGGATGACGAGAAGATGACGGTATCGCCCTTTTCGATCTTGATGAATTTATGTTCGCGGTTCGCGATACGCATGAGCACGGCACGGCCTTCACCCTGCGCACCGGTACAGATAATGGTGATACGGTTTGCCGGGTAGTTCTTCATTGCTTTGACGTCAATGAGCGTATCCTTCTTCGCTTTGATGTAGCCGAGTTCTTTGGCGATCTCAATATTCGTTTTCATGGAATAGCCCTCTACCACCACCTTGCGGTTGTACTTCTCTGCAAACCAGATGATCTGTTGCAAACGCGCAATGAGCGAAGCAAACGTACCGATGATCATGCGCCCTTTTGCCTGCTTAAAGAGGTCTTCGAGATTTCCTTGAATTTCCTGCTCGCTGAATTGTCGGCCGGGCCGGGATGCGTTGGTTGAGTCTGCCATGCAGAAGACGACGTTTTCGTTGCCAAGTTGATTGATGCGTGCAAAGTCCATTGGGCGGTCACCAACCGGGTTGCGGTCGAGCTTGAAATCGCCGGTGTGTACAATTTTGCCAACTGGCGTGTCGATGATGATACCGAGTGAGCCGGGGATGTTGTGTGAGACGCCGAAGAATTCAACCTTAAACACGCCAAGCTTGAGTTTGGTCTTGTTGGTGACGATCTGAAGACGCGGCGTGCCGAGCGCCTGGAAGTCATCCTGGCGCTTTTTAATGATGCCGAGCGTGAGGTCTGTTCCGTAGACAATAGGGTTGCCGATTTTTGGAACAATGTGCGGGATGCCGCCGATGTGGTCATAGTGGCCATGCGTGATCAATACCCCGCGTACATTTTTTTCCTTGCCCTTTAGATACGAGATGTTTGGGATAACATAATCAATGCCCGGCATGTCTTCTTCAGGGAACTGCAATCCGCAGTCAATCATGATGATGTCGTTGCCGTATTCCAGTAAGATGCTGTTGCGCCCGACTTCTTCCATACCACCGAGCGGGATAATACGAAGCTTTCCTGCATTCTGTGCGGGGGTATTTTTTTGTGATGTAGGCTTGAATCCTCGTGGTGCGTAGGATGGTTTTTGGCCGTGTCGTCCGCGATGACGGCCGCCTTGTTGCGCAGAGCCATGATGTCGCGGTCCTCGATGTGGTTGTCCCACAGGGCGGGATCCCGGTTCGCGGGATTGTTTTTGTTGGGTCATGTATTTTTTTCCTTTGTGCGACCCACATGTGGTGGGCGAGAGAGGACTCGAACCTCCAATCCCGTGAGGGAACACGGCTCTGAACCGTGCGCGTATACCAATTCCGCCACTCGCCCCTCACTTGGGGGTCGCTGTTATTTGTGTTCGTGATTAAGAATGAACGATGGCCGTGCTTTTAGACCCACTCTAATTGGGTCTTCACGTACCATTCTTCGATACCGCGGAAGCGATCCTGCGGCACGATAATACTCTGTAACGGGAATCCATGAACGCTCTTGGATATCCCATAAAGATAGTTTGGTGAATAGAGGAAGATAGCAGGCAGATCTTCCGCGAGCAAGTTCTGGAATTCAAGATATTTCAGGTTTCTCTCATCCGCACTGGTCGTGGTGCGCGCCTGTTCAATAACTTTATCAATCTGTTTATTAAAGGAGATAGCGAGGTTCAGGCCCGGGTGCGTCTGTTGTGATGAGTGCCAAAAGGCATAGGGGTCCGGATCCGCGCCGATAATTTCTCCAAAAAGCAGCACCTCGTAGTCGCGGCTCTCAATAGCATCTTTTTGGATGCGTCGCGTCTCTACTTTTCGGATCTCAACATTCACTCCAATGTTGCGCCAGTTTTCTGCAACAATCTCCGCGGCGAGCATTGTTGATGATTGGTCAACTGTCGTGATGACCAATTTGAGTTCTTTGTCTCCCTTGAAGCGGATGTCCGTTTCTGGGTCTGGGAGCCAGCCAGTGTCAGTGAGAATGCGCCGCGCTTCATCTGGTTCGTAGAGACGTTTTTTGATTTCAGGATTATACCCGAGAAATCCTGGTAGGATCGGAGAGTCAATGATCTCACCATCGCCACCGACCACCTCGCGGATAAGTCTTTCGCGATCAATACCCAACGCTAACGCAATACGAACGGTATCATCTGCAAGTATTGACTGTTTCTTTTGGTTGAAAAAGAGTGCGGTGTATTGGGGTAAATGCAGCGATTCAACGCGCATGCGGTCAATATCTTCCACTTCATTGCGGAGATCGCTTGGAATAAAGGATATGCCCTGCACTTTTTTTTGCCTTGCCGCTTCAATGGCCGTTGTAAAGTCTGGGTAAAAACGGAATGTCAGTTTTTCAATATATGGCGACATGCCGTGGTAATCTTCATTGCGGATGAGGCCATAGGAAAGAACGTTTCCTTGCTGATCGCGCGTGAGTTGATCAAATTGATACGGGCCAGAGCCGATCGGCTTCAGGTTGAATTCTACCAAGGTGAGGTTTGAGATAGGAACTTGTACCCAAAGATGTTCCGGCAAAATTCCAAAAGTCAGTGAAGAGAGGAATGGCGCAAAGACTTCATTCAACGTGATACGAATTTGGAAGTCGCCGAGTCGCTCAATGTTGAGTCCGCGGAAGGTCGTATGGAGCGGGGAGTTCACCTGTTCATCCTGGATCATTTCTAATGTGAAGATAACATCGTCGGCTGTGAGCTGCTCACCGTCATGGAAGCGAACATCTTCACGAAGGTTGATGGTGTATGTTTTTTGATCCTCAGAAACCTCCCATGTGCTCACGAGGTCTGAGATAAGCCCGAAGTTTTCATCAAAGGTGAAGAGGCTGGAATAGATGAGTGTTTCCAAATCTTCATCAACATCATTTGCCGGGGAGAAGATAGGGTTGATGTATTGCGGGATTCCGACCAAAGCTTCGGTGTAGCTGCCGCCTGGCTTCGGAACGGTTTCAATATGACGTCCAACAAAGCGCACGCCAAGGACGATGATGGAAACAAAAAAAAGTCCCACAAGGAAGCGAATGATTGTGAGTTCACGCGGAGAGAGTACACGGCCAACCATACTGATCTGCGCAGGAGTGGGAATCGTCCTTGCGGCACCAAGACGGCTCATGAGTTCCTTGTGGCGGTCTTCGCGCTCTTGCTGGAGTTCATGAAAATCCGCGTCCTTCCTTGAATGGGAGGTGCGTTTGAATATTTTTGAGAACCGATCGCGGAATGCGGACATTGAGGATTAGCCGTTGAGCAGAATGTTTGCAACACCCAGAAGCATAAAGACAACTGAGAGTATGATACTTGCAATGTAAATGACCTTTTCTGGTCCACGCTTGGTGTGGTATGCAGAGCTGTCACCGCCAAAAGCACCGCCAAGACCTGAGCCCCGTTGCTGGAGCAAGATGGTCGTTACGAGCAATGCTGAAACAATAATGAGTGAGATACTGATGAGAAGTTCCATAGCGTTGTAATCGGTAAAAACTTGCGGAAGCAACTCTACCATTCATAGGGCTTTTCGTCAACACAAGACTTGACAAAAGGGCGATTTTGCGGTAGCTTGTTGCGACCGTTTGTCTCATGGAGGGCATACGGTAAACGGAGGGAGTACCTTTGAGAAAGTCACGTTTGCAGTCGCACGTAGGCACCTTGTCTCTCGTGGCCATCGTCCTGTGCCTCATCGGGGCGCAGGCCTTCAATCCTCGGGGTGGTTCCATCATGGACGGGCAGAGCTCGTTCGGGCCCAGCCGGCCCGGGAGCGAACTTCCGTTCGGGGAGGACTACGTCATCATCCAGGAGTTCAGGGAGCATGGCGTCCCAAGTGGGACGTACCACCTGGCTCTGGGCGAGGAGATGCACTCGTCGGTTATCCCTGATTCGCTCGTTTGCGTTCGACCGTGGGATGTGGAGCGTCCCATGCTCTGCCATGACCACGACGCAAATGGGGAAAGGGAGGTGTTCTGGATCCTCCTGCCCAAGAGGCCGTTTCAGGTCATTGAGGTTGCTCAGGGCCTCAACATGAGGAGGGTCACTCTTCTCGACCGCGCCACTAGAACGTACTTTAGCGTTCCGGTTGTGGATAGCCTCATCATCCCCAGACCTCAGGAAGAGGCATTCCCCGAGCTCATCCCCATTGAGGACGACAGGGGAACGACGTGGTTCGGCTGGGCGGAGGACGCGGACACCACGTGCCAGATGTGATTCTTGTCCCTTGGCCGTCACTGGCCAGCCCGCAATGAATTCCGCGGAAAGCCCGCGGTGTTCCCCGGACGACAGCGCAATCCTTCCCCCGCGCTGTCGTCCATTTTTTATAGATGCTTTTCCAGCAGTTCTGCTTTTGCCTTGCCAACAACCCGCACGCGCTCTGCAAAACTCGCCTTGCGAATGCCATCCACTGACCCGAACGCCAACAGCAATCCCTTCTTGAGTTTTGGCCCGATGCCGGGAATGTCATCCAATATGCTCCTTTCTTCAGCCTTGCGGTGCTTGCCGCGGTAAAAGGTGATGGCAAAGCGATGCGCTTCATCGCGCATGCGCTGCAGGAGATACAGCCCCTCGCTTGTTTCTGGCAGGCGGATGCTTCCCCTTCGTCCCGGCACGATCAATTCCTCTTCTTTTTTTGCGAGGCCGACGTATGGGATATTTGGTGCGAGTTTTTTTATGACCGGTCCCACCACGCCGAGTTGGCTCTTGCCGCCGTCAAGAATGATGAGGTCCGGCGCAGGCCACGGCGCATTGGAATCGTGTGCAGGAAGATGCTGGAGTCGTCTCCTCAGCATCTCCGCCATCATGTGCGGGTCGTTCGGGCCCTTGATGGTTTTGATGGTGAATTTTTTGTATGCGTCCTTCTTCGCCTGCCCGTCCTCAAAGACGATCATTGAACCCACGGGGTGCGCCCCCTGGTTGTTGGAGATATCATATGTCTCAATGCGCTTGGGATGCTTGACGAGCTTCAGCGCGCGGGAGATCTCTTCAAGCGCCTTGCGCGCCTTTTCTGCATCGCCAGCCCAGTTCAATTTGCGACGGGCAAGTTCTGCGTCTGCATTGAGCGTGCCTTGCTCAAGTAAGCGTTTGAGCGCACCGCGTCGCGGAGAGGTAAGCTTCATGCCAAGGAGTTTTTCAAGTTCTTTTGCGCTCGCTGGCAGCACAGGCATGAGCACGCGCTTCGGGCGGTCTGCGGTGCCGGCATAATATTGTTCCATGAATGCGGCAAAGATCTCTTCACTTGCTGTTTCTGCCGGGTTTTTCAGGAGAAACGCTTTTTGATCGATCATCTTGCCCTCACGGACGCGGAAGAGATGCAGCACCGTCCAGTATTTATCACGTGCGAGCGAGAGTACATCAACGTCAATATGCTGCGCGCTCACGGCGACCTGGCGGGAGGTAAGCTTTTGCACGGAGTGAAGCTGGTCGCGGAGCATCCCTGCACGCTCGTATTCTTTTGCGTGCGCCGCCTCCGCCATGTCGTTTTCCAATTTCTTTTCTATCCATGAGAGCCTGCCGGAGAGAAAACGCTTGATGGGCTGAATCACTTCTGCGCGGTACTGCGCGGGGGTGATCTTTCCGATGCAGACGCCGCGGCAGCGCCCAAGGTGATAATCAAAACAGGCCTTGCTTTGGTTCGGCTCGCAGGTGCGGTAGCCAAAGATATTCTTGAGCAGCTTCAGTGTTTGGTGCACCACGCCAGCAGAAGCATATGGGCCATAGACCGTCATGCGGTGCTTTGGCAGCCGCCGTACTTCTTGAAGCGTGGGGAATTCCTCGCGCTCGTCGATCGCGATGTATAGGTAGTATTTGTCGTCCCGCATCACCACGTTGTATGGCGGCAGATATTTTTTTATCAACGTTGCCTCTAGGAGCAAGGCTTCTTGTTCTGTTGATACAAGCATCACTTCAATGTACTTCACGAGACCCACCATCATCGCCTTTGCTGGATCAAGGCTTGCGCGTTTTTGGAAATATGAAGAAATGCGCGACCGGAGGTTGATCGCCTTGCCCACGTAGAGGATTTTCTGTTTGTCATCCTTCATTAGGTAGACGCCGGGGGTGGTGGGCAGAGTTTTATGGTCTTTCTGGAGGATTTCCATACGTGCAGTATACCCAGCGCCACTTATTCATACAAAAGCGGTTCTGGGTATAGCGCGCTTATTGACACCATGAGGGATATCCGGTAAGGAGAGTGTAGTTCAATCGTTCTTCCCCAAGTTGCCAGAACAGCCGTCGCACGCGTGCGACAGAAGGAGGGCTTTATGCCTCAACTCCCCGTGTCCGTGGACCTGCGCGCTCTGTTCGCCTCAATGGGGGCTGTCCCGCCGGGTCTCTTCGCTTTGCTTCCCAAGCACACGCACACCTCAGCCAAGTCGCCTCAGGAGCGGCCGAGCCTCCAGAGGAACGAGCCGGTGTACGGCCTGGGGATTTCCCAGGTGATCAGCCAGCTTCTGCACAGCGGGTATGCGGTGACGGAGGCGTGGCGCAACGATCATGATACCGCTTGCGGTTCCTATCCGCAGATCTTCGTACACTTCGAGCAGGGTGGCGTTCCCGTGGGACTTCCGCCGGAGAACCTCGAGCAGGCCCTGAGCCTCATCAGCGGGCTCACCGGCCTGGGCTACATCGTCACCGACAGCGGCGACGATGCAGCGTTCACCTCGGCGGTGACCCTCATGGGGGCTCACCAGGTGGGCAAACACCCCATCACGCACGAGTGCGCGGTGGATGCCGTAGGGGTGGTCACCGTCTTCGCGCTCCCTGAGCACGTCAAGGCGTAGAGCCTCGAGATCACGTGAGGAGGTAGTATGAACAAAGAGACCTGTGAGCTCATCGGCATTGCCCTTGGCATGCTGCTGTCGGCACTTGCCCTGCGACTCATGTGTCTGGCGGAGCGTCGACGGATGGAAAACGACATGCCGTCGGCGTGATATGTCCGTTCTGGCCAAGTTCCTTCGGGCGGCGTCTCCTGCGAGATGCCGCCCGAACTTCCCTTTCCGTGCCTTACGCATTGACGCATCTTGACACGCGTGATAGACTGGTTCGGCCTTTTTGCCCACCTACTATTTTTTAAGGCAATCCGCCTTTGGTGGAGTATATAAAATCTGATGTCAAAGAAAAAAATTTCCCCATCTTCTCATAAAAATGCCCTGGCCACCCGCCCGCTACGCAAGCCGGGTTTGCATGGCGTTGCGGGCGTGGCCCCCGCAAACGTGATCTCGGTTCGCGGTGCGCGCGTACACAATCTGAAGAACATCAACATTGATATTCCGCGGGATAAATTGGTGGTGCTTACCGGCCTTTCCGGTTCCGGCAAGTCTTCGCTCGCCTTCGACACCATTTATGCAGAAGGCCAGCGTCGATATGTAGAATCGCTCTCCGCATACGCGCGGCAGTTTTTGGGTCTCATGGACAAGCCGGACGTGGACCAGATCGACGGGCTTTCCCCGGCTATTTCCATCGACCAGAAGTCCACTTCACATAACCCGCGTTCAACAGTGGGCACGGTCACGGAGATTTATGATTATCTCCGTCTGTTATTTGCACGCGTTGGCACGCCGCATTGCCCCGTGTGCGGTCGGTCAGTAGAAAAACAGAGCGTCCAGCAGATGGCTGGGCATATCTTGAAGCTTCCCGCAAAAACGCGCGTCGCCATTTTGTCTCCAATGATCCGGGACAAAAAAGGGGAGCATCGCAAGCTCTTGGAAGAAGCGCAAAAGGCCGGTTATGTGCGCGTGCGCATTGATGAAGATATCATTTCCATCGAGGAAGCGCTCGATAAGGAGCTCGACAAAAAGCGGAAGCACAATATTGAAGTAGTGGTTGACCGCGTCACTATCGGTGTGGACGATCAGGAAAAGAGCGAGAACGACAAGCCGCGCATTATTGATTCACTTGAGACCGCGTTGGATTATGGCGACGGCCTCGTTATCATCACCGAGACAGACAACAAGAAAGACCATCTTTTTTCTGAGAAGTTTTCTTGCCCGGTTGATGGTGTTTCATTGGAGGATATCGAGCCCCGCAATTTTTCTTTTAATACGCCGCATGGAGCATGCCCTGACTGTACGGGAATTGGCACCAAGCTCGAGGTGGATGATGCATTAGTGATTCCCAATAGGAAGCTCACTATTGCAGAAGGCGCCATCCGTCCCTGGAGCCGTTCTTCTTCAAACCAATCGTGGTATATGCGGATGCTGGAAGCGGTTGGCGCGTCTGAGGGTTTTGATTTGAATACCCCCGTGAAGGAGTACACCAAGGCGCAGTTGGATATCGTGCTGAACGGATCTGAGAATGAATACACCATGTCGATGGACGGTGAGCGATTTTCCGGCGATTACACGGCAAAGTATGAAGGCGTGCTTCCCAATCTTCTCCGTCGCTATAATGAAACGGAATCAGATTACGTCCGCGCGGAGATCGAGCGCTATATGCGCGTGAAGCCGTGCCCGACCTGCGCAGGACGACGCCTCAAGCCAGAAGCGCTGGGCGTGACCGTTGCGGGCAAGAATATTGCGGATGTTGCCAACTTCAGCATTGATAATGCACGCGTTTTCTTCGCAGAACTCTCTGAAGGTAAGGGTGAGAAAAAACTGACGAAGACAGAACACAAGATCGCCGAGCAGATTTTGAAGGAGATCCGCGCGCGCCTGGAATTTTTGCACAACGTCGGTTTGGATTATCTGACGCTGGATCGTACCGCCTCCACGCTTGCCGGCGGGGAAGCGCAGCGTATCCGTTTGGCCACGCAGATCGGCTCCTCGCTTGTGGGCGTTGTGTATATTCTTGATGAACCGTCCATCGGCCTGCACCAGCGCGATAACGACAAGCTCATCAAGACGCTTGAGAATCTCCGGGACCTCGGCAACACGGTGTTGGTGGTTGAGCATGATGAAAATACCATGCATGCCGCTGATCAGGTTATTGATATCGGCCCTGGTGCTGGGGAACACGGCGGCTGCGTTGTGGCGCAGGGCACTGCGGAGGAAATTGCAAAGGTGAAGGATTCCATCACCGGACAGTATCTTTCTGGCAGAAAATCCATTCCAACGCCCAAGCAGTACCGCAAGGGGAATGGCAAGATGCTTACCATCAAAGGTGCGGAAGAGTTCAATCTTAAAAAAGTAGACGTGGATATTCCGCTCGGCCTTTTTAACTGCATCACCGGCGTTTCCGGTTCCGGAAAATCAACACTCATGACCGACATCCTTGCGAAGGCGCTCGCGCAGCACTTTCATAACGCAAAAGACGCGCCAGGCAAGCACGAAGAAATTAAAGGATTGGAACATCTTGATAAAGTCATCACGATCGATCAGTCTCCCATAGGGCGCACGCCGCGTTCAAATCCGGCAACGTACACCGGCGTGTTCACGTATATCCGGGATCTGTTCGCGCGGGTGCCGGAAGCGAAGATGCGCGGCTATGGCCCCGGGCGCTTCTCCTTTAACGTCAAAGGCGGACGCTGTGAAACCTGTGAAGGCGATGGCCTCGTGAAGATCGAGATGCACTTCTTGCCCGATGTGTATGTGGAATGCGAGGAGTGCAAGGGCCGACGCTATAACCCGCAGGCCTTGGAGATCCATTATAAAGGGAAGACCATCGCTGATGTTTTGGACATGACCGTAGAAGAAGCATTGCATTTTTTTTCGCACATTCCTCCGGTCAAGCAAAAACTTAAAACACTGAACGATGTTGGTCTTGGGTATATCCATCTTGGCCAATCCGCAACGACGCTTTCTGGCGGTGAGGCGCAGCGCGTGAAGCTGGCAACGGAACTCTCCCGCCGCGCAACCGGCAAGACGCTCTATATATTGGATGAACCCACCACTGGTTTGCACTTTGATGATGTGAAGCGTTTGTTGCATGTCATCAATCAGCTCGTAGATAAAGGCAACACGCTGCTCATTATTGAGCACAACTTGGACGTGATTAAGTCCGCAGATTGGATCATCGACATGGGTCCAGAGGGCGGCAATGCTGGCGGAACCGTGGTTGCAAAGGGCACCCCGCGTGATATTGCGAAGGTGAAGGAAAGCTATACCGGGCAGTATTTGAAGCCGCTGATGAAGTGATGTCACGCTGAGGTGTCCTGAGCGAGGAGCGGAGTGACAAGTTGAAGGGTCTCGAAGGGTAAAACACTTGCCCTGTTTTGCACACTCCTGCTACAGTAACGTGCTATGAGAACCCCACTTGAACAGGCAATTGTGAACACCATCGCATGGTTTGATGTGGTAAGTTACCCGCTCACACCGCGGGAAATTAGCCGTTTTTTATATGTGCGGGAGCCGTTGCAGCAGGATGCTACCGTGCAGGATATTGAACGCGTGCTGATGAGCGGTACACTTGCGCCACATATCGTGAAGACCGATGTGTTCTGGCATGTTCGGGGAAGAGAAGATATCGTCGCGACCCGCCGTCATCGTTTTGCGGTTACCTCGCCCAAGTGGATGATCGCGGAAAAAGCCACGAGGCTTATTTCGTGGCTGCCATTCGTGCGCATGGTTGCCGTGGTGAACACGGTGAGTTACCACAACGCGAAAGAGGACAGTGACATTGACCTCTTTATTGTTATTGAGCATGGACGCATGTTTCTCGCGCGCTGGTTCATTACGATGATCCTCGACCTTTTTCATCTTCGTCGGCATGGTATCCATGTGCAAGACCGTGCCTGTCTCTCTTTTTACATCAGCGATAAACAGCTTTCACTTGAGCATTTGAAGATTCCCGGTGAAGACCCATATCTCACGTATTGGCATGAATGGCTCACGCCGCTCTACAGCGACCATCAAACACTGGAACTTTTTTATTTTGCGAACCGTTGGGTGAAGCATCACCTGCCCAATGCGTTCACAGAAGATAAGCGCGTTCGGCTTATGGAGCTCGGGGGCCTTATGACGTTGAAGAAGCGCTTGCTGGAAAAACTTTTTGGCAAGACGTGGTTTGGCCATGTGCTTGAGGCACATGCACAGAAGCAGCAGATGCAGCGTTTTGACCAAAACACGCAATCCCGTTCACAAGAAGAGGGAAGTGCCGTTGTTATTTCTGATACGATATTGAAGTTTCACGAGACGGATCGCAGAGATGAATTCCGTGAGCGGCATCTTTCGCGCTTGCGGGAGTTTGTGGAATAAAAAGGGAAGCCGGAGATCGTCGTGGACGACCCCCGGGTTAAGGAAAACATGTAGGCGGCGATGCCTAGAAGAGCGTCTTGACGCACATACTGATGTTGACCTCAGGAATGAGCGGGAAGGGTTCCGTCCCTGCGATGGCGAAGCCATGCCTCTTCCAGAAGCGCAGAGCATCGGGGTTGTCCTCACGGACGTAGGCGTAGACCACGATGGGTTTGCCTTTACCGTCTGCCTTCGCTTGGGCGAGCGCTTCGTTTTCCGCCGCTTGGAGGAGCAAAGCGCCGAGGCCCGCGTTCCGGAAGTCCGGATGCACGCCGATTTCGGCGACTTCCATGCAGAAGTTCTCCCGACGGGTGATGTGCGGATGCCAGCTGGCATAGCCCGTAGGCCGACCCTCCGGCGAGACACTTACGAGGTAGCGGTGACCCCGGTGGATCTTCTGGCGGATTGCCCGGCAGGTGCCCGGCACATCCTTGAGGCCAAAGACCTCCACGATAAGGTCGCCCAGCAGCGTGACGCCGCAGCCGTTGCTGCGGGCAAACTCCGCGAATGCGGTGTAATCCAGTACAACTGGTGCTTCCGGAGCGTGCTCAATCATGCGTGTACCCTCCTGTGCATGAAAGATCCTAAAAGACCAACCACCGAGTGTGGTTGAAGCACTTATAGCATCCCCCGGGCTTCTTGACAAGCCTTTCTATTGACAAAAAGGCAATTTTGCATTAGGGTGGCTAGTCTCGCATAACAACCATCCTGCATTCATTTCTGAAGGTTGCAGTTGCGAGCGCTGCACCTTCACATACCCACAGGAGGGCATTCCCGTGAAACTCCCGCGCACGATTCTCGTTCTCGCGCTGTTCGTCGCCGCCTGTTTCGTCGGCTGCCATAAGGCGGACACCACTGCCAAGGCGCAGCCCCTGTCCGACAATATCTTGAGCGAGCTCCAGAAGGCCGGCCCGGTGGAACCGGACACCTCCACGTCCATCACATCCGAGGAGCTGCGTATCATCACGTCCATGGAGGACGCGCTGGCGCAGCTCGCAACCAAGAGCCCTACGGCAAAGGGCCTGCTGGAATTCTATCAGCAGAACGCCATGAAGGCTCACTTCATCGACAACCAGACGTTCTCGGTGATGGAGGTGCCCACGTCCAGCACGCCCTTCTTCATTGTCGCCGAGCCCCAACCCCGGGAACACGGCGCCAATGAGACATACGTCGCGGTGTCGTTTGATATGGATAGCAGCCGGATGCTGTTGCATGAGACGCGCTTCAGCCCGCTGGTGAAGGGTTTGTACTTCGCGCACGAGCTGGTGCACGCAGCGGACTGGCTTTCCGGCAATGAGCCGTTGAGCGAACCGCTGACACCGGAATGGCTCTACGGCGAGTACCGTGCCCACTCCATCACCAGCCGCGTCCTCAACGAGTACACGAAGGGTGGATGGTTGACGCTCGTTCAGGAGAGCATCGCGGCACGCAAGCGCGTTGCCAAAGAGGACGGGCAGGATCCCACCTCATACATCCTCGGCGAGGTGCCGGGTGATGTGCAGCTCATCAACACGCTGCTTGGCACCATGGATCTGAACAACATGAATGCGATGCTCACCCAGCTCACGGTGGACGCCAACATGCTGGCCATTGAGGATCGCATCACGGATCCTGACGCGGCGATGAAGACGGACATCCATTTCCTCCACGCCTTCTACGCGCAGGCGATCAACGAGATGGGCGGCTCGTAGCGCCCGTTT
Organism: Patescibacteria group bacterium; assembly: GCA_041671225.1. Lineage (GTDB taxonomy): Bacteria > Patescibacteriota > Patescibacteriia > JBAZBY01 > JBAZBY01 > JBAZBY01. Next base: position 176,584 of record JBAZBY010000001.1, on the reverse strand, counting down.
CTTCACCAGGGAGGGGTCCATGCCAACCCGCACGGACCCCTCCCACACCCCCCCCTTTACACCAGGGGTCTGTTTGGGTTGACAAGCCTTCTGCGTATGGTACAGTGTTCTCTGCGCTTAGCACTCAGACCCTTTGAGTGCTAGACTCGCGAAGGAGGGAAAATCAATTTATTTCCTAGTATTATTGACGTAAAGTCTCGCTATGAAGCTTGAACCATTAGGCGATCGTATCGTCGTAAAAGGCCTCTCAAAAGAAGAGGTCACGAAGTCCGGTATCGTACTTCCGGACACCGCAGAGAAAGAAAAGCCGGAACAGGGCGAAGTTATCGCCGTTGGCTCAGGCAAGCTCCTCGAAAACGGCCAGCGCGCTCCGCTGAGCGTTGCCGTGGGAGAAAAGGTCGTCTTTAAGAAGTACGGCCCGGACGAAGTGAAGATCGACGGAGAAGAATATCTCATTCTCTCTGAAGAAGACATTCTCGCAAAGATCCAATAAGTAACACACTGAAGCATTATGGCTAAGCAGATACTCTTTGATGAAAAAGCCCGCCAGGCCCTGAAGCGCGGCGTGGACCAATTGGCGAATGCCGTGAAGGTAACGCTCGGTCCCCGCGGACGCAACGTGGTGCTGGATAAGGGATATGGTTCACCGACCATCACGAATGATGGCGTGACCATTGCAAAAGAAATCGAGCTGGAAGATAAGTTCGAGAACCTTGGCGCGCAGTTGGTGGCAGAAGTCGCCAACAAGACCAATGATGTTGCCGGAGACGGCACCACCACCGCAACGGTTTTGACACAGGCCATCGTGAGCGAAGGCTTCAAGATGGTTGCCGCTGGCGCAAACCCTGCAGATATCCGACGTGGAATTGAAAAAGGCGTTGCAAAGGCAGTTGAAGCATTGCAGGAAATGAGCAAGAAGGTAGAAACAAACGATGACGTGGCGCATGTTGCGTCTATTTCTGCCGCGGATGACGTTGTGGGCAAGCTCATTGCAGAAGTCATGGACAAGGTTGGCAAGGACGGAGTTGTGACCGTTGAAGAATCACAGAAGTTCGGCTTGGACAAAGAAGTGGTGGAAGGCATGCAGTTTGATAAAGGCTATGTCTCTCCATACATGATCACCAATCCGGACGCGATGGAAGCAGTCTATGAAGATGCGCAGATTCTGATCACCGACCAGAAGATCACGTCCGTGCAGGATATTCTTCCGTTGCTTGAGAAGGTCGCACAGAGCGGTAAGAAGGAACTCGTGGTAATCGCAGAAGAAGTAGAAGGTGAAGCACTTGCCACGTTTGTGGTGAACAAGCTCCGCGGAACCTTCAGCGTGCTGGCCGTGAAGGCCCCGGGTTTTGGCGACCGCCGCAAGGAGATGCTCGCGGATATCGCAGCCGTTACTGGCGGACAAGTGATCTCCGAAGAAACCGGCATGAAGCTCGAAACCGCAGAACCAAAAATGCTCGGTTCCGCACGCAAGGTGATTGCAAAGAAAGAAACCACCACCATCGTTGATGGCAAGGGTGACAAAGCAGCGATTGATGCGCGTATTGGTGGAATCAAAAAGGAACTTGAAACTTCTGACTCAGATTTTGACAAAGAAAAGTTGCAAGAACGTCTTGCCAAGCTCACCGGCGGCGTTGCCATCATCAAGGTGGGTGCGGCTACCGAGACAGAAATGAAGGAAAAGAAATTCAAGATAGAGGACGCATTGAACGCAACCAAAGCTGCTATTGAAGAAGGCATCGTCCCCGGCGGCGGCGTTGCATTGATCCGCGCGCTTGCGGCGATCGATGGCGTTGAAGCATCAAATGCAGAAGAAAAAGCGGGATTGGATATCTTGAAGCGCGCGCTCGAAGCGCCTCTCGCGCAGATCGCATCCAACGCAGGCAAGAAGCCAGATGTGGTTGTTGAGACCGTGAAGAACGGCAAAGGCGCGTATGGATACAATGCAAAGACCGATGTCTATGAAGATCTCATGGCAGCAGGCGTGGTGGACCCGACAAAGGTCACGCGCTCCGCGTTGCAGAACGCTGCGTCCATCGCAGGTCTCTTCCTCGTAACGGAAGCGGTCGTCACTGACCTTCCACAGAAGGAAGACCCAGCTGGCGCCCAAGGAATGGGCGGCGGCATGCCAGGCATGGGCGGCATGGGTATGGGGATGTAACGAATTAAGAAAGGGAGCTCGAAAGGGCTCCCTTTTTGGAACTCGCTCGGGATATGTTGTCTGCCTCGGAGCGTTACGGGCCACTGGCCCTGCACTACGCTTTTACTCCTCGGCATACAACATATCCGCTCGCTCGTTAGCCGGCTTGACAGCAAAAAACGACAGCGGGAAAATATAAGTATAAAATGTTCTTTTTCAGAAGCGATTGATGCTTGTTTGCTTCGGTGGTCCGGAGGGCGAGTCAGAATGACAAACCAATGAACCCAGGAGTAACAACGCCAGCATGAAAGGGGGTGCATGGCGTGTTTTGTGTAGATGCTCTTTCCATCCGTGAGCCATTTGGGCTCCCTCGCGACCTCTTCGTTCTCTGTGCAGCTTGACGACACGGCTGCATTAAGCAGCGCGCGAAGTCGTCGACCGCGTCAATTCAGATAAGAATGCAAAGCCATATGGCAAAGCAGACTTTTCGCCCTGGGGAGCGAGTGCCCGTTTCCGGCCAGTACCGTTTAGTTGGTACGCGGGATGAGGTTACCTCCGTTCAGGGTGAGCGTTTACCGCCCACCCCAAAACCAGGCCAGCGTTACGTGCTTGAGGATAGAACCCGGCACTAATCGCTGACAAGTAAAGGCGTTGAGGGAGTCCCAATGGACTACGGATAAACTATAACACTTATCATTAAATGAGTTATTCACACACAAATATATGATACGTAACATTCCTTACGCCCGATTTCCCAAAAAAACAGCAACAGAAATGAAGTATCGCGCTGCGAAGAAAAACCATCGTGCTGCACTTGCGCGACTTCGTGACGTTCGCAGCAGAGCATCTGAGTTTGAAAAGACACAGGAAAGAGGATTTAAGTCCTATCAATCCGCGGCTATTGGAGCTGCAAATAATCAATTTGTTCAGGAATGTGATAAGGGAAAATTGCTGACAAGAATTGAGTATACAGTGTATTCTCTTGGTGAAGGCTTTCATGAAATTAATGGTAATCTTGATAGCCTAATAATTCTTATGGAAGATATACGGGAGCCCATTCCTCAAGAGGTTCAAGGTAATTCTTTTATCACAAATATTGCTCATGCGGAGGCAACTGTAAATGTTGCATTGTTAGTAGGTGAGATTGATAAGCAGATTGCAACGACAGATGATCCAGTGCGAAAAGGTAAGTTGGAAAAACTTCGAGATTTTATGTCCGGCGCAACGGATATAGCTCAGATTGTTAAGGCGATTATTGATTTTGCGGATTTAATTCACAATTAGCGTTGAAAGTAGCTCGGTGTGTTTCAAAGTGGAGTGCACCCATCTCCGCAAGGCGTAGGCGGGCAGGGTGTGGAGTTTTTGTGTAAGGGAAAACGGCCGGGCCCGAGGGCTCGACCGTAGTTAGTGTCTTCGCACGACACGCTCCTTTTTTTGGAGGTTTGTGCCGACGTTCTGCCGGCGGGTTTTGGGGTTACTTTCCCCAGGCCTGGGCGCGGATGCGCTCCGCGATGCGGCCGGGGCAGCCGGTGATGATGGTGAGGTCCTGGTGCTGGCTGTTGTGGCTTGCCACGCACTTGAGCCTGCCCTGCTCTTCGCGCTGGACGCGAATGACGAGCCCATGGCCGCCGCCGCTTCCGCCGGTGTTGCGGATCTGCCCGGAGATGACCTTTTTCACCTCGGGCCAGCCAGCAATCTGTTTGAGGAGCTCGTCGAGCCCCTCGATTCGCCCGTGGCGGACGTAGCGCTTCCCATCACGATGTCGCATGGAACACTCCTTTTCAAGAGAGCCGTCGCATATGCAGGGGAACATGAGCCTGCAAAATACGACCGGTCTTTCTAGCACAGGAATGCTTGTATGTCAATATCCCTCGCGTAATAAAAAGTCACGCCCCGGGTCCTCATGGAGAACCTCGGGGCGCGTGTTTTTTGGGCATTCCAGAAGCACTAGGCTTCCGGGCTGCCACCTTCTGTGGGAGGCGGCGTTTCCGCATCCTCCAGAATGAACGTGAGTGCCGTGATAAGGATCACGCGCAGGACACGGAAGCGCAGGAATCGCTCCCGCTGTGCCGTGTCACCAGGTGGAATGTCGCGCGACGGGCGCGGAATCTCCCGCAGCACCTCGCTGACCATGGCGCTTGCGCGGATCTGCAGCAGATCGCGGCGGGTGGAGCGCGGCATTGCCCCCTTCTGTTCAAACTCAGCACCGATGCGCGCCATCTCCGCGTTGGAGGGGTCAGAAGGGCCCTCGTCCGATGCGGAGGTATCGATGTTTCCCTCCGCAGCCCGGAGTTGTGTGACAAACAGGCGCTCCCACTGCCGCACTCCGGTCGCCACATCGCTGAGCAGGTGCGAGATGACCACTCTCATGTGCCGTACAAGTTCGTCGTTCATCGTCTCTCCTTTCTGCGGATGCACATGCGGCCCTGCGTTTCAGGGCAGCGCTATGATCGTGTCCACGAACTGGCCGAGGGACACTGCATCCCCCATGGGGACGTTGAGGGTCACCTCCACAGATGACTTCTTTCTGAGGTGCTCCGCTATTTCCAGCGCGAGCGCCCTTTTCGAAGCCGTGGACATCCCGAGTTCTCCAAACGTGGTGTGCTCGTCGGGAGGTCGGCCGATGAGTGGCACGTAGCAACTTGCAGCTTTGAGTGCCAGCGCTAGCCCTTCTTCCCGTTCTGATACGTACACCCGACGTGGAAGGGTGAACGCGCCAGGCCGTGGCACGCCCCTTCTGGTACGCTTGTTGCGTGTGGTCATGTGTCCACCTTTCTCTCAAAGGACCGTGGTTCTCTTATCATGCCGGGTATGTACTGTCAATGCATGGGGTACAAAAATCATTCCGGAATCGAAGGCCTCGCCCCGGTTTTATGTTAAAATGAAAGCTGTCGTAATATGACAGCCTAACGTACGATACAAGAGGTATGACACTTTTTCTTAATAAGCAGGTCCACGAAAAACTCATGAAGAAAATGGGATACCGCGCGTACCGCATCGTCGGGTGGTTTGTAGTGTGGTTGATCACGCTCGCTATTCCGATCATCATCGCGTTTGATGGACTTGGATACAGCAACGGCGGCCCCACTGCTCGGGAAGTAGTTGCCGTGATTTTTTTGACCGTGCTGTATACGGTCATGGCCTGGGCTGCTGCGTATTTTTGTTATTATCTCCTGCTTCGCTTGGGGATCCGGCTGTTTCTCGGCGGGATGAAGAACGTGCAGTAAGCAGGCAATGTCTGGAAGGCGATAATTTTGTGGTATAAAAAAGTTGCGCCGCCGGCCCTCGTGAGAAGGCGCGGCGGCGAGCGATGCGGTATGTGCAATGTGGCCACTGCGGAGTGGCGGCCTACTTCAGGCTTTCGTCCGGAGCCGGCTCCTCCCCACCATTGGATGCGGAGACGACGTGGGTCTCATCGAGGTTCTCTGTAACCTCCTCCTCGGCCCACTGCGGGTTGGCCGCGATGATGGCGTCCGCGAGCTCCTCGGGAGAGCCAACATCATCGAGATCTTCCATGCCGGGCATCGTGGTGCCTTCGGGGCAGACCGTCCTGCCCAGATCGATCAGCTCGTCGTCGAGCCCAAGCGAGAGATTGAAGAGATTGGCCTCCGCCGTGATGCGTCCCCGCATCTCCTTCAGAATGGCCTCAATGAGCGTTTCCCGTTGCATTCAGCGATCCTCCTCAGCGTGTCTCGTGTTTGTCTGCAGTCCAGACGTCCTGGATTGCTTCGTGCGCGAACTATGCCTAGAGCGCTCCCAAGGGTGCGAATTGCATCTTCGGCTCGACGATGATGTGCTCCGCCTTGCCGCTGATGAACACCCTCGTGGCGTAGATGCGCCAGTCATACTCCTTGAAGTCGGAGCTCTTGTTCCAACGGAATTCGCACAAGGGAGCCGGAATCATTTCGTTGGTGACGAAGGAGACTTCGTGTGGGGCGAAACTCGCGGCGAAATCCGAACCCGTGTTGTTGTTCCGCCAGTAGAACCGGTATGTGCTTCCGTCGAAGGAGACGTACCCGCAGTTCGGGTCGTTGTTGAAGGGAACCAGCTGGTGTTCCCCTTGGAAGAATCGGACCTGCGACGAGTCCTGTGCGGCGGAGGCCACGTGGACGTCGCCCCTGCCGCAACCGGAGAACCCGGCGACGCAGATCACCATAGCCAGGGAAAGAAAGAGCACCAGAGTGCGAGACGCACGTTTCATGCGTTCCTCCTTGTTCTGCCACGGAAGTATGGCGCTGCGACATTAGCAATATCAAAACGGCACGTCAAGCAGTGTAATGGATGACAACATCGTGCGTAATAAAAAAGACACGCCCCGGGGTTGGCACCGGGGCGGAAAGAGGTACAAGGGCGGGCGCGTGCCGCTCACGACTTGAGGATCGCCGCCAGGGCGATCGCGAGCGGCGCGAGCTGGCCGATCAGCTGCACTCCCATGCGCTGCTGCGTGAGACGGAACTTCTCCTCATCGAGACGCGACGCAACATCGGAGAGCTTGAGTGCCACGGTACGGATTGCATCCTCCGATGCTTCCGGCATAAACTCCCGTGCGAGCGCCATCATCTCGGCAAGCGTTGCCAGGTAATCCCTGGCTTTTGTCTCCTTGGACTTCCCTCGAAGGATCATATTTGAGACTCCTCTCGTTTTGGACAATTACCGGAAGTGAGGGACAGGAGAAATTACATCACAACGCAGCATTTGTCAATGCGCCGGTGATGCATGAATGTTTAGGCTTACCCCGAGATCGCTGCCAGCACGATGGCGCTGATGATGGTGATCACCATCCCCATCGCTTGATGCTTTTGCACGCGTTCTTTATTGAAGATGATCCCGAGCACCGATGCGAGCACGATATAGCCCTCCGTGAGGGCGTTCGTGATGGAGATGGGGAAGTAGGTGACTGCCGCGGCATAGGAAAGCCAGGCAGCATTGTCAAACACGCCCTCCGCAAGCACGGGGCGCCAATGGATGCGAATTTCGCGCATTACAGTGTGCGTGTTGCGGTTCATGATGAACCAAATGAGACAGATGAGAGCAAGACTGGTATGGATGAACCAGATTGCGGTTACGGGGTCAGTTTCCTGACTGGAACGTCCCGTGACGACGTTCGTTATACCCATGGTAAAGGCACCGAGCAGCACAAGAAGCACGCCGCGCTCCAAGCGGCGTTTTTTTCTCCACCAGCCCCACCAGTGACGCGGCTCGTGACGGATGACAGTGAGGAGAATGCCGGAGAAAATCAGTGCCATTAAAAGAAACTGCACGGTAGTGACCTTCTCTTGGAGCAGAACGACGCTGATGCCGACGGTCACAACAAGTTCAAGACACATAATGGGCTCAATGACGGCTATTTTTCCCTTTTTGAGCGCTTCAAATTCGAACACGGCGGCAAAGAGTGTGACGAGTACGGTCAACAATAGCAGCCCGAGCAGGTATGCGCTATGGAAGACCGCGGAAAGATGCGGTGCTGCAAAAGGAAAGAGCACGATGGCACCGAATGCAGTGATGCCAAACAATGCCGCCATAGAGCCGACGGCGCGCGCAGAACGCTGGATGGCGAAATCACCGATTCCCCAAGAAAGGAATGCGCCGAATGCTGCAAGGAGTCCGAGCGTTGGATTCATATGCTCAGTATACGTATGACGCGATATAAAAAACAGTGCCATTGGCTCTTGTGAAAAGGCGCGGCAGCAAAGATTTTTAATACATATAAAGGCCGACCCGGAGTCGGGTCGGCGAAGGAGTTGGGGAGTGCAGCGCACGTTGCGCTACTATTGGATCTCGCAGAGACGTTCCGCGAATGAGCCCTCAGGCCCGTAGATCACGTACTGGTAGAGGTCCCTGCCGCGCATGCGCAGGATGAGGCAGGTCACCCAGACAGCGAACCACCATCCGATACTGCACGCCATGTACCAGAATTCGGGTTTTCCGAAGATGAGGTACAAGGCTCCTGCAACGAGACAGGATACGAGCGCGTAGAACGAGGCGCACGCCAGGCCGTAGAGCGCATCGTAACGCATCTCGTCCGTCCTGCCGTAGCCCACGCGCCTCTCGAATGCAAGGATGATGTTCTCGTTGCGTGCATTCTTGTATGCGCGGATGATGACGCATCCGAACGCGATCTGGATCAGGGAAAGCAGGACGATGAGAGCCGTTCCCACGAATCACCTCCAGCGTGAGAGAGAAAGAGCGGCGTCACTGTAGCGGAAGGCAAGAGCGGCGTCAAGGAATATGCCCTACTACCCACCCCCTTGCTTTATTTTGGGTATTCTGCTAGTATAGCCGCGCAGTCTAGTTAGAGGAGTGGTCTCCCGAAAGTAGAGTGCAGTTTAACAAGGTAAGTCAAAATGGACGTATGGCTAAGAAGCTCTACGTCGGTAACCTTCCGTATTCTGCGGATGATGCTACGCTTGGGCAATTCTTTGCCGAAGCAGGCACCGTAGAATCTGCGCAGGTTGTCCAGGACCGCATGTCCGGCCGCTCACGCGGATTCGGCTTCGTGGAAATGGCAACTGAAGAAGAAGCGCAGGCAGCTGTAGAAAAGCTGAACGGTAAGGAATTTGATGGTCGCGCGCTCGTCGTAAACGAGGCACGCCCACAAACCGACAGACCACGTCGCGACTAATCGCGAATAAACGTGTTTAAGAAAACCCCCACCTCACGGTGGGGGTTTTTGGTTGTGTGCGGGGGGACAATGCACAGTGCCTCAGTTTTTGGTATACTATGCACATGGAACCAATGCGTGATCTTGAGCACGAGGCGCGAGAGCAGAAAGCGCAAGAGCAGAACGAGGCCGTCATCTCCGGCTGGACGCTCTCGCGATACTTTCAGCTTGTGCGTATTCCCGTGCTCGCAGCTGTCATTGCGGAGATGGTGCTCTATATTCTCATTGGACTTAATGCGGTTGTCTGGTTGTTCCACATTGCGCTCTTTCTCTATCTTGTCGGGACAGTGAAGGACCTGACGGCACAGCGCGCAGTAGCATTGGGAGCCGTGGCAGGGTTTCTTGCTGGACTCGGCATGGCCATTTTCCGTCTGGTCTATGAACGTGCCGCATACTTCATTCTCAATCTCATTGCAGAACCAGTCATCACCGCACTCCTTGGCGCACTTATCACTGCCGTTGCCGTTCAGCTCATCAAGCAACGAAAAGAAAAGCGCATAGCCAAACAACAATCACAACAATCCTCCAAAGGAGGGAAATAATTAATAAAATACATATGCCAGAACTCAATAACAGCAAGGACATTGACGAGAATCGCGTTATCGCCGCGCTCTCCTATGTCGGTATCCTCTTTCTTCTTCCCATGCTCCTCAAGCGCGACTCAAAGTTTGCCCAGTTCCATGCAAAACAGGGCCTGGTGCTTTTTATCGGCTGGTTGATCGCCATATTTGTGTGGTGGATCTTCGTCATCGGCTGGCTTTACAGCATGGCACTGCTCATCTTCTGCATCATAGGGTTTGTGCAGGCGTTCACCGGTAAGTTCTATCGGCTTCCCCTCATCGCTGATCTCTCAGAAAAGTTCAACATCTAAGCTGGTATTGCCTCCTTGGTTATAAGGGGGTGTGCTGCGTATATAAGGAGACACATGCCAACGTCACGTTCAAAGAAACTCATTCTCTTTTTTAAAGAACTTCGTAATAAAGATGTACCGCTTGTCGGCGGAAAGAACGCATCGTTGGGTGAGATGTACGCCAATCTCACGAAGAAAGGCGTCAAGGTTCCAGATGGTTACGCGGTTACCTCAACGGCCTACCGTTATTTTTTGGAAAAAACAGGACTCAAAAAGGAAATTCGCCGCATATTAAAAACACTCGACACGCATGATGTGCGGAATTTGCATGCGCATGGCGTGGCTGTTCGTGAAGCAATTTTGAGGCAAGAGTTTCCGGATGACCTCAAGCAGGAAATCATCGGCGCGTATGTTCAGCTTCAGAAGGAATATGGCAAGAATCTCGCGGTAGCTGTGCGCTCGAGCGCAACCGCAGAAGACCTTCCCGATGCGTCGTTTGCTGGCCAGCAGGATACCTACCTGAATATTCAAGGGAATACCGCGCTTCTTGATGCGTGCCGCAAGGCCATGGCATCTTTGTTTACCGATCGTGCCATTAGCTATCGCGAAGACAAAGGTTTTGACCATTTTTCCATTGCTTTATCCATTGGTGTGCAGAAGATGGTGCATTCTGAAGTTTCTGGCGTCATGTTCTCTATTGATACGGAAACGGGTTTTGAGAACGCGGTACTCATCAACGCCGCATACGGTCTTGGCGAGAACATTGTGCAGGGCAAGGTGAACCCGGATGAGTTTTATGTGTTCAAGCCGACGCTCGGTAAGAAAGGTACTGGCGGGCGCAGTATGAAGCCGATTCTGAAGAAGAAGCTCGGTTCCAAGCAGATCAAAATGATTTACGCCACAGGCAAGAGCGGCCCCACAAAGAACGTGAGCGTGCCAGTTGCTCAGCGTTATCAGTTCTGCCTCACAGACAAAGAAGTGCTCCATTTGGCAACGTGGGCCATGCAGATCGAACAGCATTATGGCAAGGCCATGGATATGGAATGGGCAAAGGACATTTCCGGCGAGCTCTTTATTGTGCAGGCCCGGCCGGAGACCGTGCAGAGCCAGCGGGATACGAGCGTATTGGAGGACTACATGCTCCAAAAGAAGGGTAAGGTTCTTACCACGGGTTCGCCTGTCGGCACAAAGATCGGCGCAGGCAAAGCGCGCATCATTCTTTCCGCAAAGAAAATTCATGAGTTCAAGAAAGGTGAAGTGCTTATTACCGACATGACGGATCCGGATTGGGAACCCATCATGAAGATCGCTTCTGCGATCGTGACCAATAAGGGCGGCCGCACAAGTCACGCGGCTATCGTCTCCCGTGAACTTGGGATTCCGGCGATCGTCGGAACCGACAACGCCACAAAGAAGGTGAAGACCGGCCAGGCAGTGACGGTATCCTGTTCCGAGGGAGATGTGGGTAAGGTGTATGCGGGCGAGTTGCCATATAAGATCATCAGAACGAGCATCAAGAATCTTGCGCGCCCCAAAACAAAGATCATGATGAACATCGGCAGTCCGGAACAGGCGTTCTCCGCAAGTTTTATTCCCAATGATGGTGTGGGTCTTGCACGCATTGAATTCGTTATCAATGCATACATTCAGGCACATCCGCTCGCGTTGGTGAATTTCAGCAGGCTGAAGGACGCGAAGGCGAAGCGTCAGATTGAAAAGATCACGGCGGGCTACCCAAACAAGAAGCAGTTCTTTGTGGACAAGCTCGCAGAGGGCGTGGGCATGATTGCCGCGGCGTTTTACCCCAAGGATGTGATCGTGCGGCTCTCGGATTTCAAATCAAATGAGTACGCGAACCTCATTGGCGGTAAGGCATACGAACCAGTAGAAGAAAACCCGATGCTCGGTTGGCGCGGTGCGTCACGGTATTATTCGGAGAAGTTTGCCCCCGCGTTTGCCATGGAGTGTAAGGCGCTCAAGCGCGTGCGCGAAGAATTTGGCCTCACGAACGTCAAGTTGATGATTCCTATCTGCCGTACGATTGAAGAAGGGAAGCTTGTCCTCAAGACACTCGCAGCAAACGGCCTGACGCAGCACGTGAATGGTTTGGAAGTCTATGTGATGGCAGAACTTCCGGTTAATGCCATCCTTGTTGAGGACTTCGCGAAGATTTTCGACGGCTTCTCTATCGGCTCAAATGACCTCACACAGACCACGCTCGGCGTGGATCGCGATAGCGCGCTCGTTTCGCACATCTATGACGAGCGTAATCCTGCGGTGAAGGCGATGCTCTCCATGATCATTCGCGGCGCAAAGAAGGCGCATCGCAAGGTGGGCATTTGCGGCCAGGCGCCGAGTGATTACCCGGAGATCGCGCGTTTCATCACGGAAGAAGGCATTGATTCCATGTCACTCAATCCAGACACCGTCATCAAGACCACGATCGATGTTGTGAAGACGGAGAAAAAAGGGAAGTCGCGTAAGCAAACGATGAAGAGAAAGCGCCGTTAGGCAATCACGTTACCCCTTCAGGTCGGTATAAAATCTGACGCAGACTCGCGAACACTCGCGGGCTTGGTTTGTCAATCCTATAGGTTGACGACCGCGGGTGTGCAGCGTAGGCGAGGCCCCGCAGGAGGGCCGAGCCGGTCTGCGGAAAGATTTTGTGTACCGGCCCTCTTCTTGACAACACCCGCTCTTTGGGTGTAGCCTCGCAGTTATCCAACCGTGCGTCTGGTTGTCATTGGCGCACATTGTTCCTAGAAGTCCGATCTACAGAGAAGGACAAGCACAACATGGCAAGGAAAGTGTCCCACCGGAAGGTTCCGAAGGCTCAGAAGGCTCGGGAGGTTCCGAAGACAAAGGTCTTCAATCCGCAGGCATTCCTGAAGAGGCACGGCGTTCCCGCGCAGGCCAGGGCGCCGTTCATCCCGCTCGTCGTGGCCGTCCATGATGGCGTCTCCGATTCCCGGATGCGCAGGGTGTTGAACACCGGTCGCAGGAAGGCCGAGCCGTTCGCCGATGTGCTGGAAAAGCACAAGTTGAGCTTCGACGGGATCGTCTCCGACATCATCGCCAACGGGCGTCTGATCCGGAGCCAACTCGTCGTCTGACGGGCAGAACTTCGCCATGAAATGTGGGGTTCGGACGCTTCGCGACCGAACCCCACAACTACCCCCGCAAGGGGTTTTTTGTAGAGGAAGCAGCCGCCGGCGAGGGTTAGTCGCAGGCGGCTGGTTTGAGAACAACGGCCTCAGTGGAGGCGGGTTTGTGGTTCACGTACCGATGCGCGCACCAGTCAGAGAGCACTCCATACCACCAGCCGCCGATGATGTGCTCGGCGATCGCGTAGTACACTGCGAGTCTGATCTGGCTCCATTCGGCGCCAAAGAGAAACGCGAACACGATGTAGAGTGGGATCTGATAGCACGCAAGTGCAACGGTGTCGACGGCCGCACACCACACGCGGCCTTTCTTTGTTGCGCTCGGTGCCGTTGCACCAAGAGCTCGGCGGAGACGCCGTTTCATCCATCCACAGATTCCCGCACCCGCGTACTTCGCGATGTTGTAGAGCAGGTGAATGCCCGCCCATTGCGCCATGTGGTAACCCACGAAGTATCGTTCAACAAAGAAGTTGAACACCCCCATGCTACAGTTGAACAGAACGAGCGCGATCGTGTCTGCAGCGATGATCCGCACGACACGTCTCCATGTACGAACAATCACGATGCCCCTCCTTTGGATCGGATTGTTAGCTGTGTAATGCCTTCGGTCGTAGTGTAGCGCGCATGATGCGCAGAGGCAAGTATCCTACTCTATGGGTGTTATGACGGAATGTTTGCGAGCATGTCAGCCGTCATGGCATCCAGATCAAAGGCATGATTCCAATTCCAGTCTTTTCTTGCGGCACTATCATCAATGGAGCGAGGCCATGAGTCTGCGATCTTTTGTCGTTCATCAGGGGCATATGTACAGGTGAATCCCGGCACCTGGCGCGCAACAGAGGCAGCGAGTTCTGACGCGGAAAAGGATATCGCTGCGAGATTGTAGCTCGTGCGTATGCTGATTTTTTCTTGCGGAGCTTCCATGAGCTCAATCGTCGCACGCACGCCATCCGGCATATACATCATTGGCAGCACGGTCTCTGGTCCAACAAAGCATTCATACGAACCCTTGTGTTTTGCATCAAAGTAGATCGCCACTGCATAATCTGTCGTGCCGCCGCCTGGCGGCGTTTTGTAGCTGATAAGGCCGGGGTAGCGCAGACTCCGAATATCTAGACCATACTTTTTCCAGTAGTATTGGCAAAGCAGTTCCCCGGTAACTTTTGTGACGCCATACATGGTTGTGGGTTCGAGCACGGTTTGTTGTGGCGTGTCGTCTCGCGGTGTTGTTGGTCCAAAGGCGGCAATTGAGCTTGGCCAGAAGATCTGTTTCACTCCATGTTCTCGCGCGGCATCCAATATATTTTTGAGACCGCCTATGTTCACATTCCAGGCAAGTTCAGGATCTTTTTCACCTGTTGCAGAAAGGATACCCACAAGATGAAAAAGAGTGTCTGGTTTATGTTGCTGTAACAGTTCGGTAACCGCTGCCGCATCTGTAACATCAACCGTTGCAAAAGGTCCCGCATGTTCTTCACCGTGCTGTGGTGCAGAATACCCCACTGCAACGACGTTTTCATTACCGTATTTTTTTCGTAGCTCCACAACCAACTCAGAGCCAATTTGCCCTGTTGCTCCTGTGACGATGATTTTTTTCATAGTATTGCTTTTGGGTATTTATGTGCCGTCTGCAGGCCGTAGCCCCTTTGGGGCGAAGGCCTGGCGGAGAGGAAGGGATTCGAACCCCCGGTACGATTGCTCGTACACTTGCTTTCCAAGCAAGCCCTTTCGACCACTCAGGCACCTCTCCGTATTCAGCAGCGGGCATAGTAGCACAACATCCTTAAAGTGCAACTGTTTTGGTGTATGATATTTTGCTACACTAATACTGTTTATCCTTAAGTATGTTGTATGGATAGTCTCTATTCCATATTTGGCTGGGGTTCGCCGATAGGCACCGGAATTTTTTTGGCGCTTGTTGGACTCATGATTTTTTTACTCTCAAAAGCAGACAACCGAAAAAAAGACTAGCATAGTGATATGCATAAGATTATCAAAATAGTTTTATTCACGTTGGCAATTCTTATTGTCTTTATTGCTGGGTTTAATGCTGATATGTATCTCAGCGAGAGAGTTGAAGTATCGCATATTTCTTCTGCGTATAAGGAACTCGCAAAACAATGTTTGGAAAAAAGTAGTTTTGGTTGCTGTATAAGTTCTGTACACTATATGGAGCAGAATGGTTTTGTGCTTCAGTCCATAGCAGGTTGTCCCGAAGGTTTTCAGAGTAGTATGATGCGATGTAGTGATTCCTTCACATGGTGTGAGCCGGTGGAGTAGCTTATGCAGATCATCGCCACCATTTCCCAGAAGTCCTACGCCCCGGAGAAGATCGAAGAGATTCTCCGCGCAGGAGCATCCGTGCTTCGGTTCAATATGTCGCATGGCACGCCAGAGGAGTCTCTAGGGAAAATGCAGGTTGCGCGCGATGTTATAAAAAAACTCGGCAGCGACGCGCGTATCTTGGCGGACTTGCCAGGCAATAAGTTGCGGTTGGGCGATTTCCCCGAGTTGTATTATGAAGTGCAGGCGTGTCAGCGCGTGGTTTTTAAGACTGCGCAAGGCACAGAGGATCCCGCGGTGTATCTCCCGGTCAATGTGCCGGATATTGCGACGTACGTACGGGAAAGCCAGGAAGTGACTATTGGAGACGGCGAAGTCGGATTTCGCGTGTTGCAAATACAGGACAAAGAGACCTTCATTGCTGAGGCGATCAACAGCGGCAAGATCGGCAGGATGAAGGGATTCAATATCGGGTCTGGTATGGATGCGCTGATGCATATCACGGAGAAGACCCTCGCGTGCATGGATGTATTGCCGGCCATTCAACCGGATTGGGTTGCCGTATCATTCGCAAACTCCGGAGACTACATGCGCCGGACAAAAGCATTGCTCGCAGAACGCTTTGGCAGAGGAAAAGTACCGCCAGTTGTTTCCAAGGTGGAGACACCAAAAGGCGTGGCGCAGATCGATGATATTGCTGCAGAAAGCGACATTGTGATGGTGGCGCGAGGGGATCTGGCGGTTACGGCGCCGGTTGAACTGCTCGGCGTGTACCAGAAGCGCATCGTGCAGGCGGCAAAGAAGGCCGGCAAGCCGGTGATCGTCTCAACGCAGATTCTGGAGAGTCTGCTCACTAATTATATGCCGTCACGCTCTGATGTGCTGGATCTTACGAATATCGTGCTTGATGGGGCGGAGTATATCATGCTCGCCAAGGAAACCGGCGTGAGCGATACGCCAGGGCATTCCGTCACCGTTGCCAAGCAGATCATTGACGCAGTGGAACATGCCGCACACAAAGCCCAGTAAGCACAGCGTGCGCACCGCGGTTGAGCGGGAAGTGCGCCGCCGGTTCGGTCACGAAAGCACGGGACATGATTTTTGGCATATTGAGCGCGTGCGGACCATGGCACTCCGCATTGCACGCGTTGAGAAGGCCGACTCATACATCGTTGAACTTGCCGCGCTAACGCATGAGCTTGATGATGCAAAGCTTGTGAAAGGAGGGCATCCGGACAAGCCAAAGCGCGCCATCGCCGTTCTGCGCAAGGCAGGTGCGGATGCAGCAACGATCATGCGGGTTGCCGATGCGGTGCGATCCGTGAGCTTCCGCGGGGCAAAGGTCAAAACGCCGGCAAAGACCATGGAGGCGAAGGCGGTGCAGGATGCGGACAGGCTCGATGCCAATGGCGCTATCGGCATTGCACGGGCCTTTGCGTACGGTGGAAAGAAAGGACGTGCGCTTCATGATCCTTCGCAAAAACCATTACTTCATGCGAGCTGGGAGCAATACCAGAAGCGCGACAGTTCGACCATCAATCACCTTCATGAAAAATCGTTGTTGCTGAAGGATAGGATGCAGACGCGCACCGGGAAAAAGATGGCCGAGAAGCGCCATCATTATCTTAAGGAGTATGTGCGGCAGTTTTTGAAAGAGTGGAAAGGAAGGATTGAATAATGAAACGGTTTATTACTGAAGAAAGTTGGGTTCTCATTCTTGTTGCGATCGTCGCAGCATTTGTATTTCCGCAGATCGGTAAGCCATTTAGCGCCTATGTCATTTACCTTCTTATGGCGCTGATGTTCTTCAGTTTGCTGCGCGTTGATATGCAGAAGGTGATAGGTCAGCTCGCGAACTGGAAGAAGCATCTCGGGATCTACGCAATTATTCATCTCCTCTCGCCAGCTATTGTTTTATTTTTGAAGCCGTTCTTTTCTGATGAACTTTTTTTGGGGTTAATTCTTGCCGGCGTTATGAGCTCTGGGCTCGCAGTCGTTTTTCTTTCAAAGTTGTATGGGGGCACGCCATCAGAAGCACTTGTTATTACAACCTTTTCAAACATCTTAAGCCCCATTGTTGTTCCGTTGCTCGTTCTCCTTTTTGCGCGGGTAGATATTGCCATTGATCCGCTTGCAATGAGTTGGACGATGGTGAAACTCATCATTATCCCTCTCGTGCTCGCTGCTATTGTTCGACGCACGCCCTTGAATAATCCTTTAGATGCATACAGCAGCCAGTTGTCCGCCATACTCCTTATGGTGATTATTTGTGGGATTATTTCTCCCGTACGTGATGATATTATCGCTAACCCAAATCAATCATTTATTCTTGGTCTTGTCATATTCGGTCTTGTGGGGGTCAATTTTATTGTTGGATTCATGTTTGGCGGCAATCATTCCGAACGGATCACTTATGGAATAACGGCGAGTTATAAGAACTATACGCTTGCAACGGTGGTTGCTTTGACGCTGTTTACGCCGCTTGTTGCATTACCTGCTATTCTCTATACACTTGTAAATAATCTCTCGCTGGTTCCTTTAGGCATTCTTAAGAAGAAGCGATAGGTATGTGTTGTTTTCGCGCGGTTATCCGTTTTATCAAACGATCGATCATCGCAGTGATGATTGGGCTTGCGGCCAG
This sequence comes from Patescibacteria group bacterium, assembly GCA_041671225.1. Lineage (GTDB taxonomy): Bacteria > Patescibacteriota > Patescibacteriia > JBAZBY01 > JBAZBY01 > JBAZBY01. The sequence continues at coordinate 158,845 of JBAZBY010000001.1, read as the reverse complement.
TTTCGGAATACATCACGAGAGTAATAAAGATCCACGACCGCAAAAGATCGAATCAAAAAAATAGAACAATAACCTTATGTTTCTCCCAATTCTTTTCATCATCATCGGCCTCGCAGTGCTCATTGTGGGCGCCGAGGTACTTGTTCGCGGTGCGTCTTCCATTGCACGCCGTTTTGGGCTCTCCCCGCTCATGGTTGGGCTCACGATTGTCGCATTCGGCACTTCAGCGCCGGAGCTGATCGTGAACTTGTTTGCCTCAATCGGCGGCAATACTGACATCGCTATCAGTAATATTCTGGGAAGCAATATTGTCAATATTTTGATGATTCTTGGCATTGCCGCGCTCATCACGCCGCTTGCTGTCCAGCGTTCTACCACATGGAAGGAGATCCCGTTTGCGCTGCTTGCGGGGTTTCTGGTGTTTGTCATGGGGAGCGATCATCTTTTTGACGGTATCCCGAATGACGCATTGACGCGTACGGACGGGGTCGCGCTGATAGGCATCTTTTTTATCTTTTTGTATTACACCGTCGGTATCGCAAAAGTAGAGAAGAATACTGATGATGGGATCAGAATATATCGCACGCCCATTGCAATCATAATGACCTTAGGAGGAATTTTTTTGCTCTTCATCGGCGGCAAGGTTCTTGTTGATAATGCCGTGGAACTTGCCAATCTCCTTGGCGTTGCAGAGAGCATCATCGGCCTTACGGTCGTGGCAATCGGCACATCGCTGCCCGAGCTTGCAACCTCAGTTGTTGCGGCATTGCATAAACAAGATGACATTGCCGTTGGCAACGTGGTGGGGTCAAATATCTTCAATGTATTCTGGATTTTAGGGCTTTCAAGCGTTATCAGGCCGCTTCCATTTTCCGGTGATGCGCAGGGTGATGCCGTCGTGGCCATTGTTGCAACGCTTCTCTTGTTTCTTGCGATGTTCACGGGGCGCAGACATACGATTGACCGATGGCAAGGTGGGGCATTTTTGGCGCTCTATGTGGCTTTCATCGTATTTCGTATCGTCATATAAAGAAGCACGCCCGGTTCCTTTATGGGGAACCGGGCGGCGAGAACAGGAGACGCGTACGACCACTACGCTTGCGCCGTGTGTGCCCCCGGAGCATCCAGCTTCAGGGGTTTTGCGGTGTATGAGTGGTGCAGAAGTGGGACAATTACGATTCCCGCAAGCCCGGCGAGAATCGTGTAGACGCTTACGTCGTCTCGGAAGAGCATCGCAAGGACACCGGCGGGCAGCATGATGGCAAGCCACATGCCGAGCAGGAGTCCAAGTCTGCTGTCCTTGAGCGCAACGATCCCCATGAGCACCACCGTCATGATGGTGGCACTGAGTCCCACGCCGCCGCGCGCAAGAGAAACGCCGAGCCACGTGATTCCGAAGCAGATGCCTCCCACATGCGGTGCGAACATATAGGTCGAGATGATCGTGGCAAGGGTCTCTTTGGTGTCTACCGCGGATCGATGCATGAGCACGATGATGCCCAGGATCGCCGCAACCCAGCCTCCGGTCGCCGGTGCCGTGACGACGCCGATGCCGAATGCGACACCAAAGATGCTGCCGATCTCCGCGCCGAAGAGTAGAACATGCCTTGCCGCGCGGATGTGACCATAGACGTTGACGCAACGGTCTATGGAGTACATGACCCCCATGAAGACCCACAGCAACACCGTTTGCATCCAGCAGGCGAGCCGCGCGTTTCTTGGGTGCTCCTCAATGTGGTGACATCTTTGGCAAACGCGTAGGTCCGTCATTCTCACGGATACCTGCCCGCTGATGACTCCACTGAGGGGGTCGCCGATGGAGTAGGGAACAGTGAGATAACGCTTCACCTTGACCATGGTGTGACCGCAGTGCGTGTAGGTGAGCAGGATGTTGCCATACCGCAGCATGAAATGCTGGCCGACGCGGCGCCCTACCTCCACCAGGAGGCTGTTGCGCTCATCGCGGGAGAGTGGGATGTACTTGGCGCTGGCGCCCAGTACGACGAAACCAAGCAGTGTCAACCAGAGCCACATGACCGTACCTCCTGTGAAAGATCGAGGGAACAAGATGCAGAATGCATCAAAAAGCTGACTGTGTCTTAGCACACTCCGGAATACCTATCAAGGGGAATCCTTGAAAAAAGAACATAAAAAGGTACAATGTCTCACTGGACGTTGATGTTGTGTACTCTTTTAAGACAGCAGACTACTCTATACATGGATTTCAATCAGAATGTCCTTCAAATAACTAAGACGCGTTTGAGGAGCAGATCATTCAAGGCTAAGACAAAAGATTTATGACACAACAGGGCAGACTTCAGCTTCTCTCGGGTATCTTCATAGCTGGTCTTATTGCGGCCAATCTTTTAGGTACAAAAATTACCACACTACTCGGCGTGTCCGTGTCGATTGGTATTTTTGCATATCCGTTGACGTTCATGATCACGGATATCATTTCCGAGGTAAAAGGGAAGGAGTATTCCCGTCAGCTCGTGAACGCGGGATTGATCGCGCTCTATCAGGTAACGGAAAAGTTTGATGTTGGTTTTCTCTACACGCTCATTATTCCGTATTGGCTATTCAAGATTGCAATGGCACTTCTTGATACGCCGTTTGTGTATCTTGGCGCGCGCTGGCTACGCAGCGGAGAGGAGAAGGCATGAAGTATCAGGAGTATCATGACGCGGTTGCGTTTATTCTTGGGATGACGAATCTCACGCAACGCCAATATATGGTGTATCGCGAGAATGCGCACCATGTGTTCACGCACTACAAGAAGTTTCTCGCGTTTTTGGGGCACCCTGAACGCGGCATTCGTGCGGTGCAGGTTGCCGGTTCGGCCGGCAAAGGGAGTACCACGCATTTATTGCATCACATGCTGCGCGCAGATGGCAGGACAGTCGGTTCATTCTATTCTCCGTATGTCACCACGCCGATCGACGGCATCTTGATCAACAATGCCTATATCAGCCCAAAAGAATATGCGGGAATCACCTGGGAGCTGAAGGATGCGCTGCAACGTTTTATGCAAAAAGAGCGATGGGATCCTCCGTCATTTTTTGAAATTAAGACCGCGCTTGCTTTTTTTGCTTTTAAGCGCGCAAAGGTGGATTGGATGGTGCTTGAAACAGGACTTGGCGGTGAACTTGATGCAACCAATGCCGTGCCAAAGGCAGAAGCCGCAATCATTACGAACATTGGATGGGATCACGCGCCTATTATCGGCCCCACGCTTAAAGATATTGCTCGGGCAAAAGCGGGGATCATTAAAAAGGGGACACGGCACGTGCTTACCGCAGAGCAACGCCCGCGATTTGTAAAATACTTTCACCAACGCGCACAACGAGCGGGCGCAACGTTCACATCGCTGACGCTCACAAAAGAGATGCAGACCGCGCAGAACATCTTGCTTGCAAAAGCAGCAGCAGAAAAACTTGGCGTGAGCCGCGCGGCTCAGGAGCGCGCCCTTGCTCAGCCAGGCCTGCCGGGACGCTTTGAAACCGTTGCACGGCACCCGCGCGTCTTGTTGGACTCCGCGCATAATAATGAGAAGATTCATTTTCTCAAAGAGAAGCTCGAACGCAACAACATCAAAACATATACCCTTGTTTTCACCAGCACTGCGTCAAAGGATGCGCCAGAGATGCTCCGCACACTTGCGCCGCAGTGCACGCATATCGTGCTCACCCGCTACGCGACGCCGTTTCGTAAGGTTTATGATCTTGGCGCATTGTATCGTACCCTTTCTCAGAAGCAGCGGCAGCACACAACGATTGAGCTTGATCCATTATCGGCATTGGCACTCGCAAAGAGAAAAACCCCGCAGACAGGGACGATTCTTGTGACCGGTTCAACGTTTCTTGTCGGCGATATAAGAAAGGTGTATATTCCCGAAGCGGAGATTCTCCGCGCGCGGAGCTCGTATCCAGCGCATGGGACATATGAAAGACACTGAACGTATCAAAGAGCGAGTTGACCTTGTTGATTTGATCAGCGAGTATGTTCGTTTGACCCCGGCAGGAATCAACTTCAAAGCGCGGTGCCCCTTCCATAAAGAGAAGACGCCGTCCTTTATGGTGAATCGGGACCGGCAGTATTGGCATTGCTTTGGCTGTAGCCGGAGCGGTGATGTGTTTGCTTTTGTGATGGAAGTGGAAGGGATTGAATTCCCTGAGGCATTGCGGCTTCTCGCCAAACGCGCAGGCGTTGAATTAAGTAATGAGGGGAAGAGCGAATCCAATGAACGGACGCGTCTTTTGGATGTGCACAAATGGGCGACGGCATACTTCATGAAGCAGCTCACCGGTGAACGCGGTGCAGATGCGCGGAAGTATCTGGAAGAGCGCGGAATGGATACCGATGTGCAGGAACAGTTTGGCATTGGCTTTGCTCCAGAAGCATGGGAACACGCGATGATCTTTCTCAAAGAGAAGCAGTTCACGGAGAAAGAGATCTTTCAGGCGGGTCTCACCGTGAAGAGCGAGAAGCGAGATGGCTATTATGAACGGTTCCGTAACCGCATCATGTTCCCCATTGCTGATGTGCACGGGAATGTGATCGGTTTTGGCGGCCGTACGCTCGATAAGGACGACCCGGCAAAATATTTGAACTCACCGCAGACGCCTATTTATGATAAGAGCCGCGTGCTTTATGGTTTGTATCGAGCAAAGAAGGCGATTCGAGATGTGAAGGCGGTTGTGTTGGTGGAAGGTTATACCGATGTTATTGCGTCACACCGCGTTGGCGTGCAGCAGGTGGTTGGTGTTTCTGGCACTGCATTAACAAAAGATCAGCTTGGACTTCTTAAGCGCTTTACCAACACCATCATTGTTGCATTTGATGCGGATATGGCCGGCGAGGCGGCGACTGCCCGGGGTTTGGACCTCGCGTTGGAGATGGAGATGGAGATTAAAGCGCTTCTTTTACCGAAAGGGAAGGACCCAGATGAATTGGTGCGTGAGAATGCCGCGGCATGGAAGCAATGCGTTGAAAACGCCCGCCCTTTTTTTGCCGTGTTGTTTGATCAGCTCGTGCAGCGACACGGCACAGAAACCGTGGAAGCAAAAAAACAGATCACCAAACAGTATCTCACCGCGCTTGCAAAAATCGCTGACCCGGTGGAGCAGCGGCATTATTTGGAACAACTCGCACACATTGTTCATGTGGATGTGGAGACATTAATGGCACGCCTGCCTGCTCGCCTCGCGACGAAGCGGGCCGGTAAGAACGACCTGTCAAAAGCCCAGGTACCTCCCACGCACGTCCTTTCACAACAACACAATTCTCCACCAGAAAAGCAAGCGCAGCATCGCGCCTCAGAACTTCTTGAGGAGCTTCTTGCATTACTCCTTCATAAACCAACGGACACCAAAGATGTTGCGGATGTCATAAAACCAGAACAGCTCCCAGAAGGCGATCTTCGCAAGCTTTACACCCTCCTCATTTCTTTGTATACTCACGAAGCTTTTTCAACCGATCTTCTCACGCAGAAGTGGGAAGAACAGGGAGGACAGCGGAGTCTCATTGAACAACTTGTGCTCCGCTTTGACCGGGATTTCAGTGAGTTTCCCTCACGAGAGCTTGATCCGGCTGCGATTACGCATGCTCGCGAGCTCACAAAACTCTTTCTTATAGAGGGACTCCGCCGCATCGAGCGGGAAATGAAATCGCTGGAAACCGCTGGAGGCGATGAGTCGGGTATTGAACAGCTCACTGAGCAGTTTCAGAACCTTTCTCAGCAACTCCGCGCCCTGCGTTAATTTTTGCAATACCTATGACCGCCAAAAAGGCAAAGTCCGGCAAAGCCGGATCCGGTTCTGCCGGAAAGACCACCATAAAAAAAACAGCAAAGAAAACTCCTGCACAGAAGAAGCCGGTCATCAAAAAGACCGCTGTTGTTAAAGCAAAAAAGGCTACAAGAACGGTATCCAAAATTGTCAAAGCTACTCGTCGCACCGCTCGCAGAGCAAAGGAGATTGATGCGGGTCTTATTGAGGAACTGCTGAAGAAGGCACAGCAGCGTGGTTTTATGACAGAAAATGAGATCATGTATACGCTGCCTGATATTGAATTGCATGTGGATGTGTATGAAAGTCTCCTTTCAAAGCTCGAGGACTATGGCATTCCGGTGGTGGAGAAGAAAGCGGGTATTTTTGATTCTTTAGACCTTTCACTCAAACCCAAGGAAGAAGATAGAACGCCCACGGGTAAAAAGTCGAAAAAGAAAAAGCCACTGAAGAAAAAAAAGGAGGATGATAAGCCATTCAACCTTGGTGATATTTCTGGTGACTCCATTCAGATGTATCTGCGTGAAATAGGAAAAGTATCGCTTCTTACCGCAGAAGAAGAAGTGCAGCTTGCAAAGCGCAAAGAGCGTCATGATCAAGAAGCGCAACGCAGGCTTGTGGAAGCGAACCTTCGTCTTGTTGTTTCCATCGCAAAGAAGTTCACCGGCCGCTCGCTTTCATTGCTGGATCTGATACAGGAAGGCAATATCGGTTTGTTCCGTGCGGTTGAGAAGTTCGATTACCGTAAGGGATATAAGTTCTCAACCTATGCAACGTGGTGGATCCGCCAAGCAATTACCCGCGCTCTTGCAGACCAAAGCCGCACCATCCGTATTCCGGTTCATATGGTGGAAACGATCAATAAGTTCCAGCAGATCGAGCGTCAGCTTATTCAAGATCTTGGACGTGAGCCATTACCAGAAGAAATCGCCGCAGAGATGGGTGAGCCGATTGATAAGATTCACAATATCATCAAGATTTCACAGGATACGGTTTCACTTGAAACATCCGTGGGTGAAGATGATGAGGATTCCAAACTCGGCGACTTCATTGAGGACGTCAAGACCATCACGCCGGACCGCATTGCCGCGTTGCAGCTTTTGAAAGATCACGTGCGAGAGGTCATCCGTGAGCTCTCTGCGCGCGAGCAGAAGATCCTGGAAATGCGCTTTGGTTTGACGGACGGCATCTCGCACACGCTGGAAGAAGTCGGGCAGGAATTCGGCGTTACGCGCGAGCGCATCCGTCAGATCGAGGCAAAAGCGTTGGAACGCATTCAGCAGCATAAGGGCATGCGGAAGCTCCGGGATTACTAGGAGATTTTCTGTGTGTTCGCTGACAGCAGCATGAAATCCCGGCAAAGCCGGGCTATTCATACTGCTGTCCTTCGGCTTGCTCTTCGCTGTGCTGCTCTCTCGCCGTATGAGAATACGGCTCGGTCGCTGCTCGCTCCAGAGCGTCGCATCGAACGACACAAAAAATCTCCTAGGCGAGTGCCCGCTCCAGCCCGATGCATCTTGCTACTCCGGGTAATATTTGTCGATCACGCCGGCAGCCTTAAGCGCCTGGTAATGTTCCGGACGGTTGATTTTTAGAAATTCAAAAATTTTTCCGTAGTGCGCTTCTTTTGAAAGACCGCGTTTTTTTGCAAATGAGGCGAGACGTTCTTCTGCGGCGGTGATGTCTTTATTTTTTTCAACCAGTGTTTCCACTTCAACAATAATTCTTCCACCTGGCAGATGATCCACGTCAATGGTGAAGGCCCCATCTTTATACTCTGCGCGATCGGTAATGATTGGTCCAAACGGCGCATACCCCGCTTGCGAGATTGTTTCTGCAAATGGGAGATCGCGTGGAAGGCTCAGTTCATCACGAATTGCATTTTCCTCTTCGATTTCTTTGTAGTTGTCATAGGGATGGCGCGTATTGCGGTCTCCACGGAGCACAGCCATCTTGAGCTCAAAGCGTCCGTTGCGGTTCCGCAACCAGTTGTCCTTTGACGTTAATGCAAAATCCGAGGTCTCGTAGTATATGTCCTCAAGGTGAATCGTTTTTTTGCGTTCAAGCCCTTTAACGGCTCGAGCAGCAAGCGCTTCGTCTGCTTCGAATTTCTTTTCCACTTCGATCATGCACGGAGTATACCATACAAAAAAGCCGCCCCACGTGAGGCGGCTTTTGGTACCTTGTTATTGCAGCCAGCGGTTCTTTTGTACGAACGGAATATTGTTCCACATCTGTCCTATGCCCCATGTATGTCCAGCCTGTAACATCGGCAGTGCGAGCAGAACGAGCGCATAGATGATGTGCTCATCCATGAAGGGATTATTTTCCGGCGGTAATACGGCAGTGTACATCATGAACAGCAGAAGCGTTCCGGTGATACTCGCAATGTGCAGCCCGACGCCAAAAAGAAGCGCAAGACCGATACCTGCGAGTCCGAGCATGAACAACCAGTCTACCCATCCCTGACCAGCGAGCGATTGGTAGAAGTCCGCAAAAGGACCGCTCGTGCCAAATTTCAAAAATCCCAAAGTAGGTGACCCACCATTGAGCCAGCTCTTTGCAGATTCTGTTGCAAAGCCAAGACCGGCGAGCTTATCGATAAATGCCCATAGGAAGATCCATCCCATGGAGATACGAATGATTGCAATAAGATATTTTGCTTTTTCCATGTGAAATGTTTTTTATTATGAGGAGCAGAAAGAACTGATATGAGTATACTGTGTTTCATCAACGATCGCAAAACAAAAAACCCGCTCTCCCTTGGCCGTGCCACTTGCGAGGCCATCGGCCATAGACCTACGGGCGAGGCCGGAGAATGACGCGGGTTTTTTGAGCGACTATTGCATCGGCTGTTGCGGCGCGGCGCTTCCCTCCTTTTTCATGCCCTTCTTCATGCCCATGATGAGCGTATAAAGTGCTGCAAGACCGACGAGGTCATAGACGATGTTGCCCATCGTTGACCCGGCGCCAAAGATTTCTGCAACGAGATCGTATTCAAAGAGGCCAACGAGACCCCAGTTGAGGCCGCCGATGATCACCAAAACGAAGGCGATCCAGTCAAATATATTCATTTTCATGTATTTCTCACCTCCCTTAAAAAAGTGTTATTCTCTTCTTTCTTGTTTTCAGTATAACATGACTTCCTCAAGAAAAGGCGAAAAACACAAAAGCCCGTAGAATACGGGCTTTTGCAATGGGGGCATCCTTTTCTATGAGGATTTGCGCTTGGATGGTACTGCAATAAGCAGGTACACAGCGCTGATACCGACTAGCGCATAGACAATGCGCGCGAGTGCGGATCCTTCTCCAAAGATTGATGCAACGAGGTCAAAGTCTGTGAAGCCGACGAGGCCCCAGTTCAGACCACCGACCACGAGGAGGATGAATGCGATCCATTCGCTTGCGTTCATTTTCATGTTGGTACGATTAATAATCTTGAAAGAACAATACTAAGTTAATTTTCTTCCGGGATGAGGACGGTGTCGATCACATGGATGACGCCATTATTTGTTTCGATGTCAGCCTGAGTGACCATTGCATTGTTTACTTTGACGCCATTGTTGGTATCAAATGTGAGTGTGCCACCTTGAACGGTTGTTGCTTCTGAGAGTGCTGCAACATCCGCTGACATCACTTTTCCTGCAACGACATGGTAGGTGAGAATCTTCGCGAGTCCTTCTTTATTTTCGAGAAGGCTTTCAAGTGTACCGCTTGGGAGTTTGGCAAATGCCTCGTCCGTTGGAGCGAATACGGTGAAGGGACCTTCACCAGACAACGTTTCTACGAGATCAGCAGCTTGGACAGCTGAGACGAGTGTGGTGAATGAACCGGCATCAATTGCCGTTTCGACGATATTTTTTGACATGGTTGTTTCTTGTTGAGTTAATGTTTCATTACTATTTTCTCTATCGTCGTTTGATCCGCCTCCGAGGAGGAACGCGCCGCCACCGACGACAATGACTGCGATGATGAGAATGAGCCCTGTCTTCATACTGGATGTTAATGAATAAGATGAATGAGCATAAGCGCTTTGCGTATCGAGATGATAGGGGATATACTTAAAACATGCAAAACGTGCATTTCAGTCCTCCCGAAATCGCGAAGCTTTTTGAGGTAAATGTCTCAACTATTAAGCGTTGGGTGGATAAAGGCTTTTTGAAAGCCCAAATTACCGCTGGCGGACATCGGAGGATTTCCCAAGAAGAACTTGCACTCTTTGTGAAGCGCTACCCAAAAAATGCGAAGAAATCGTATGTCCTTCGTCGCTTGAAGAAGAAACCGGAACCAACGAAAGATGAATGGAAGGAATACTATCGTGCACTTGCCAGTAATGATATTACCGCTGCGGAGCGCGTCCTTGAGGCGCTGTATCTCCAGAATATTCCTGTGCCGGTTATTCTTGATCACATCATTGCACCAACGCTCAAAAACATTGGCGATGAATGGCGTAAAGGTCATATTTCCATTTACGAAGAGCATCGCATGAGCTTCTTGATTCGTCTGCAGCTTTTTCGTATTGGACAGCTTATTCCAGAAGTGAAGCTAGATAAGAAGAATGTGGCGGTCCTTGCTTGTGTAATTGGTGAGCAGCATGAGATCCCCTTGCACATGATCGCTCTCGTTATGAAGTTACATGGTTGGACCACGCATATTCTCGGTATCAATATTTCGACTGTTGAGGTTATTAAAGCAGCACAAAAACTCCAACCTTCCTTGGTAGGTCTTTCAAAAATATTCACCGAAGTCGGTTCACTTGAATACCTGAATGCTATTGCCACGTACACAAAAAAGCACCATGCGAAATTGGTGTATGGCGGTGGCGGTTGGAGTAAGGTCGTGAGGGAGCGAACGTGGCGTGGTACGAAGAATATCCGCTATCTTGCCTCGCTCACCGATTTTGACAAGCAGCTCCGTGAGTGGAAGCAGTAGTGCGCTAGATCACGAGCGCAGGTGTGCCGAGCGCTTCTTTTTCATTTTCTAAAAGACCGGTTCCGAGCAACCGCGATCCATCACAGAGACTTGTATCATATTGGCCGTCTGGACGAGTACGCAGGAAGAGAAGATAGGTGCCATCAGTACTTGTGAAGTTGATCTCATCCTGTGTACGGGAGACTTCCGGAAGATTCAGTGAATCGAGCGCTGCAATTTCAATGCCACGCTCAGGGAGCTCACCCTTCAATATGCCATCAGGCTCAATGAGTACCGTTGCGCCGGTACGGTCATTTGGGATCACGGCGAATACTCTTCCAATAATAATTAAATCAGCACGTTCAACTTTTTCAGCAACCGAACGAACGATACATGGTTGCCGAATGGCGGTGTCATTATTGGTCGTGTTTGTTTCTTGTTTGTGAAATATAAAAAATCCACCCAGGAGAATGACGAACCCAGCAATGACGAGAAGAGTTTTCTGGGCTTTATTCATGATGTGAGTATAGCAAAAACGTGAGTTTCCTGTGCGTCAGTTCTGCGTTATGAGAAAAAATCCAAATAGACCCCAACGAGCAGCGCAATACCGGATGCCACAAAGATGAAGATGGAGTTCCATTTCTCTTTTGTGGTTTTGAGCGTGCGGAGAATATACCCCAAGGCTGCGCGGTCATCCTCATTGAGCTCGGAGCGCTCATCAATCTTCTTTATAAGCTGATTTTTCTCAATAAGCTTTGCGCGGAGATTGGAGATGCTGTATCGGTGCATGAAGTACAAGATAAATCCGATAGTCCCCACATACCAAGCAACGCTCACCCAGATGGCGCTGTAATTATTGAGCACCACGATAATGCGGTAGGCAAAGGTGGCGATGATGCCAGCCCAGAAATAAAATTCACGGATGATGCGCGGGTGCGTTTTTGGCGGTTGCATGCGGACAGTATACAGAAAAATCGCCGCGCTGGCGACGATTTCTCTCATGGCTCCGGGGGCCGGATTCGAACCGGCGACCAATCGGTTACATCTGATCCCAATATTTCTAAAGGGGATGGACTATATCATCACCCATCCGGCTTTGCCGGATATGGGTGCGAGGCGCTTCGGCCCGTCACGTGACGGGACTACTCCTTGCGGATAGTCTCTGAACCTTCCTCTCGCCTTTTGCGAAGGGCTTGGCTGCGGATTGCCATATCGCTTTCGCGACGTAGGATTCCCGCATTTCACCTCGTTTTTCGACCATGATTACTCATGGAAGCTGCACTAGGCCGGCATGAACCTCGCGATGACAATTTGCACAAAGAAGAACGCATTTGTCTGCTTCTTTTTTTATGCGTTCCCAAGAACGAGTAAGCCCCTGACCAGATATTGCGAATACCTTTTTCTTACTGTCACGGTGATGCAACTCAAGAGCTGCAACCGTCTTCTTATATCCGCATATCTGACAATGACCACCAGCATACTCAACCGCCATCACTTTCACCTTTCTACGGCGTTCTGCAACGGCTTTCTTGAGATATTCAGCGCGATCTCGATACCGACGTTTCTCTGGCATACATGAAAGTGTATACCAAAGTGATGTGAAATGTACAGCCGACCGCTCTACCACTGAGCTACCCCGGAACAGGGTTATTTCAGCTTGCACAGAATAACATACCACCCCGATAGTTCAAGAGGGAAGGGTTTTATGAAAGCGTTGACATTGTCGTTGTAAAGCATATCCTAAAAGGAGAAAAGAGTTACAAAAATACTGCGTGGACATCATACAAAAACTCGAAGAAGCAAAATTGACCGGCAGGGGCGGAGCATCATTTCCCACAGCAAAGAAATGGGCGCTCATTAAGGCAATTCAGTCAGAAAAAAAATATATCGTCTGCAATGGCGCTGAAGGCGAGCCGGGCGTGATGAAGGATGGTTATCTTTTGGAGCATCATCCGGACATTGTTATAGAAGGCATTATTATTGCCCTCCAGACATTTGAAAACAGCGAAGCGTTTTTGTATTTGAATCATGATTATTTCGATCGTTTTCATGAAAAGCTGGAAAAACTTATCGGCAAGAAACCCATCACGTTGTGGCGCAAGCGCGGTAAGTATTTAGGCGGAGAAGAAACCGTGCTCTGTGAGGTGATCGAGAACAAGTTTCCGTCACCGCGGCATCGCCCGCCGTATCCAGCGCAGGCGGGCATCTGGGGGTTCCCGACGCTCATCAATAATGTTGAGACATTTTATGACGTGGCAAAGATCGCGCGCGGAGAATACCACCGAACGCGTTGGTACTCCGTGAGCGGGTTTATCCCGAATCCCGGCGTGTTTGAATTGCCGGAGTATTTGACCATCGCGCAAGTCTTGCGGCAGACGAAGAATATGGACGCACAACTCCCACCTTCCCATTTTGTGCAGGCTGGCGGCGGCGCGAGCGGCGAGATTCTCCTCCCCACAGAACTGGATCGCCCGGTTCCCGGCGGCGGCGCGATTCTTGTCTATGATAAAAATGAAATATCCCCGACGACACTCATGAAGCAATGGGTGGATTTTTACCTGCAGGCAAATTGCGACAAATGCGTCCCGTGCCGCGAAGGTGTTTTTCGACTCAAAGAAATGCTCGACAAGAATGCCTTTGACATGAAGACGGCAGATGATTTGTTCTTCGCCATGGAAAATGCGAGTTTTTGCGGGCTCGGTCAGGGGATTCCCTTGCCGTTCCGGAGTTTACTTGAAAAAGTGAAAGTATGACGGAGAAAACCATTACAACAACCATAGACGGCAAACCGGTGACCGCGAAGGAAGGTCAGACGATTCTTGAGGTCGCGCGGGAGAATGATATTGAAATTCCAGTCCTCTGCTATCATCCGGATTTGAAAGTAAAAGCGAGCTGTCGCATGTGTGTTGTGGAGGTTGAGGGGATTCCGGGACTCATCCCCGCGTGCTCGAGCCCGGTCCGTGAAGGGAAAGCGATTCTCACTGCATCACCCAAGGTACTCCGTGCGCGGAAGATCAATTTGGAGCTTCTGTATTCGCAACACAGTAAGAATTGCAAGGACTGCATTGTTCAGCCGAGCTGCCCTCTGCTTTCACTCGCGCGCAAAATGGAAGTGCCTGTTGCGCGTTTTGAAGATCGCAAGATCAATCAACCTATCCATCAGTTTGGCCCATCGGTGCTTTTTGATGGCACGAAGTGTATTGATTGCCGTAACTGCGTTGAAGTTTGTCAGGAACAGGGGATAGGATTTTTGGAACTGGAAGAAAAAGATACGTTTTATCAGGTCGTGCCGAGCAAGGATCCGAAGAAAGATTGTATTTATTGCGGGCAGTGCATTGTTCATTGCCCCGTGGGCGCGCTTGAGGGAGTTGGAGAATTCAATGAGATCGAAAGGCCTTTAAGGGATAAAAAGAAGGTGGTGGTGTTTCAGTTCGCACCCTCCATCCGCTCAAGTATCGGTGAGGAGTTTGATCTCCCGCATGGATCCGTGGTGACGGAGAAGCTCGTCGGCGCCATCAAAGCGCTTGGCGCTGATAAGGTATTTGATGTGAGTGTTGGTGCGGATTTTACAACGCTTGCAGAGGCAGAAGAACTTATCGATCGCATAAAGAAGAATGAGGATTTGCCGATGTTCACGTCATGCTGTCCGGCGTGGGTGAAGTACGTTGAATTTTATCGTCCGGATCTCATTCCGCACCTCACCACGGTCCGTTCACCGCAGATCATTCTTGGGAAGATCATCAAGACATTCTGGGCTGAGCGCAATAATATCAAACCGGAGGATATCGTGGTGGTCTCCATCATGCCCTGCGTTTCAAAGAAATATGAGATCACGCGTCCGGAGCTTTCGAATGACGGCGTCAAACCGATCGATTATGTCTTCACGACCCGTGAGCTGGCGCATCTTTTGCGAAAGAAGAATATTGATTTGGCAAAGGTCATTCCACAACCTGCGGATACGCCATTTGGCGTACCGAGCGGCGCAGGAGTGATTTATGGTGCGTCCGGCGGCGTCATGGAATCGGCATTACGAACGGCGTACCATTCGTTGATGGGGAAAGACTTAGGCTCACTTGATCTCACTGCTGTGCGCGGGTTCGATGGCGTGAAAAAAGCAACCGTGACCGTGGGAAAGAAGAAACTGAATGTTGCCGTGGTCAATGGCATCAAGAATGCCATTGCTGTTCTTGGCGAGCTTGAGAAAGATCCGCATGCGTACGATTATCTTGAGGTGATGTCATGCCCTGGCGGATGCATTGGCGGCGGCGGACAGCCTGTGCCCACGAGCGAAGAGATACGAAAGAAGCGCGCCGCTGCACTCTATGACATTGATGCGGCAAAGAACATCCGTACGGCGCATATGAATCCGCAGGTGACCAAACTCTATGAGAAGTTTATGAGGGATAAACAGCTTCACAAGAATATTTTTATCACGAGTTACAGTAAAAAAGAGAAAGAAGTGATTCTTTAATCATATGGAACATACGACCGTTCTCCCATCAGAACAGCAACGCATTCGCACACTGACGATGTTTGCAGGGCTGCTTGCCGTCGCAACCATTGCACCGATGCTCATACACCAGCAGTTCATTACCGGACCGATAGTGAACGCAGTTTTGTTTCTTGCCGTCGCGTATCTCGGCACACAGAATGCGATGCTCATTGGGTTATTTCCAAGCGTTATTGCGCTTACCGTCGGGACGCTTCCGGCAGTGCTCGCGCCGATGGTGCCGTTCATCATTATTGGGAATACGCTCCTCGTGCTTGCGTTTTCCGTGATGCAAAAAAAGCATTATTGGCAAGGCGTGCTGGTTGCAAGTGCCGTGAAGTTTGCATTTCTCTATGCAACAAGCTCACTGGTCATCAATCTTCTCATGCAAAAAACCGTTGCAATGCAGGTCAGTGCAATGATGAATTGGCCCCAGCTCATTACGGCGCTTATGGGAGGCATTCTTGCATATCTTGTGTTGCACCTTACGAGGCAGACGCACAACAGTCATACTGCATAGCAGCTGCGACGATACACGTCGCACGCGTTAGCGTTTTTTGTCGCACACCGCGCACACGCCATAGAATTCCATGGTGTGTTCGTTAATTTCCGCAAAACCGGATTGTTTCAGCACGTTTTTTTGCAGCTGTTGCATGACGCAGGTAGCAACATCCTTCACTTTGCCGCATTTTTTGCACATGATGTGGTGGTGTTCTTTTGCGTCGGCAATTTCATAATGCTGATGTCCGTGATGGAGGTCCACATGCCGTACGATGCCGCGCGCATGAAAATCATGCAACGTACGATAGACCGTCGCCTGGTTAATGGAGGAAGGGAGTAGTTCCTGGATAGCTTCGATACTGAGCGGCTTTTTGGCGCGCTGTAATACATCCAGCAAAGCTATTTTTGCGGGAGTTGCACGAAAACCCTTCTCATGAAGTAATGTTTTTTCCATCGGCATATTCAAGGAGTTTGTATTCATTATTGCAAATATTTTGCAGTTAGTCTATAGTTAAGAATACCTTAACTTTTTTTACTCTTATGGACACGTCATCACTCCCTTTTATTCTGCTTATTACCACGGGCGTTGGCCTTATTGGTCTTGTTGGCGGGGTGTTGCTCTTTTGGCGGCAGCATCTTGTTAAACGATGGTCATATTATTTCATGAGCTTTGCTGCCGGCGGATTGCTTGGTGCTGCGTTTCTTGATTTGCTCCCAGAGGCATTAGAAGGCGGCGAAACATCCCATATTCTCTCATACACATTACTCGGCGTGCTCGTCTTTTTTGTTATCGAGAAGCTGCTTGTTTGGCATCATCATTCTCACCCGCATGACGACGAAGAAGCGGAGGATCCACAACACGCCTCTCACCTTCCACACAATAAGTCCCTTCGACCGCTTATTATTTTTGGTGATGGCCTCCATAATTTTCTCGATGGTGTTATTATTGCGGTTGCTTTTCTGATTGATGCTCACCTTGGGTGGGTTACTGCACTTGCCGTGCTTGCGCATGAGATTCCACAGGAAGTAGGTGACTTTAGTATATTATTGAGTTCCGGGATGGCGCGCGCGCGCGTACTTTTTTGGAATATGGTCGGAGCGCTCATGGCAACAGCTGGCGCAATCGTTGGTTTTTATGCCCACGATTCATTCTCTGAGATCGAGCTTCCGCTTCTTGGCTTTGCCGCCGGGAACTTCATTTATATTGCGCTTGCGGATCTTTTTCCGACCATCCAACATGAACGTAAATTTCTTGGCAGCATGCTTCACATCGCTTTGATTCTTTTTGGTTTGGGTTTGCTGTATTGGGTTGGCGGACTTTTCCCGCATGTGCATGGGGAGTAGATCAGGTGTGTTACAATAAAAGACATTGAGGCAGTTGCTGATCTTCTTAAGCGCGTATAGTAATGCACTATGGATCTTCATGAACAATTATGTACAAAGTGTCTTGGCCCGGTAACTGGTTATATTTGCTCTGTGTGTGGCGAGGGTATGGAACAGAAGCCGCAGGAGCATCGCTGCGGTATGGGGTATCTTCAGTTACAATGCATGTCTTGCAAGAGAAGTGAAGTCACATGCAACTGCGCATAACACATGCCTGACATTTTTTCATCATTGCGGCAGTATGCAATTATTGTTGATGTCTCGACAAAGGCAGACGGCAACATGCGTCTTCTCGACGAGCCGGAAAATGACACGGCAGTGTGGAAAAATCGAGAAGTATTTTTGAAGCGTCATGGGATCGCGCGCACGCAACTCGTGCGTCCTGAAATGCGACATACGGGCAATGTTGCCGTTGTGGGCGCACAACACAGTGGAGAGAGGATTTCCAATACTGATGGTCTGCTTACCAATGAGCAAGGAGTATTTCTCATGGTCACCATGGCAGATTGTTTGCCGGTTTTTCTCTATGACCCTGAGCAGCACGCATGCGGGTTGATTCATGCGGGATGGCGCGGACTTGATGCGGACATTGTGACAACGGGAGTTGTGCTGATGCAGCGCGCTTTTGGCACCAAGCCGCAGGATATTCGCATGGTTGTGGGGCCTGGTATTGGCGTGGATCACTATGACGTTGAAGATGAACGGGCAAAAGTATTTCAACACTATCGCGGTGCGGTGGAGAAGCGCAATGCAAAGCAGTATCTTAACCTGAGTCACGTTGCACACCAACAAGCCGAACGCGTTGGCGTTCGTGGGGAGCATATACGCATCGACTCAACCTGCACGGCCTGTGCGCGTGATATGTATTTTTCTTCACGTCGCGATCGCCCTGCGCCGCTTCAGACGCAGATGGCGCTTATGGGGATGCCTCTCTCAACCTAGCTCAGTAGGTACCCGCCGTCGACGACGATTTGTTCTCCGGTCATATAGGAAGACATGTCGGACGCGAGAAAGAGCGCAACCTTGCCGATATCATCCGGTTCACCCATGCGACCCATGGGGATTTTTGCCATGAAGCCCTTCAGCATCTGATCCATATCAACGCCCTTGGGGAGTTTGACTTGCGATTGCGTTTCTGTGACCCCGGGCGTTGTAATGCCCCCGGGTGCGATTGCGTTCACCCAAATATTGTGCGGTGCGAGTTCCAACGCGACGTTTTTTGTGAATCCCCACGCGCCGTGCTTGGATGCGTCATAGTGCGCGAGTCCGGCAGTAGAAGGATGGAGCGCATCAATGGAGGTGACATTGATGATTTTGCCGCCCCTTCCTTGGGCGATCATTTGTTCTGCTGCATATTTTGTACAAAGAAAAACACCGCGAAGATTCACGGCAATCACCTTGTCAAAATCCTCCTGCGTCATCTTCATGACGAGGATGTTGGGGTAAATACCCGCGTTGTTCACCAGGATATCGATGCCGCCGAAGGCATTGACCGTTGCGTCGAGCAAGGCCTTAACGTCTGCTTCCTTCGAAACATCACCAGCAATAGCAAGCGCTTTGCCGCCGGCTTGTTCTATTTCTTTTGCGGCATTTTGCGCTTCGCTTTCTCGCACATCAGCCACGGCAACCTGCGCGCCTGCTTCTGCGAGGCGCTTTGCGATGCCGAGTCCGATTCCGCGCGCGCCGCCCGTTATAAGTGCGGTTTTCCCCGAGAGATCAAGTAATGATGAGAAAGGAAGTGATTTCATATATGATCGTGTATTATGTTTTTATTGTATGTCTTTTCATGATACGCAACAAGCATCATTGCGCCTTGCGTACGGTATTGACATGACCGTGAAACCCTGATAGTCTCTGCACTCATATGCACCGGTGCTTTTGCTATGAGCGTATGGAAACGGTGATACAAGGAGGGCTGTTCTTTGCTACGGGAAGCGCGTTCGTATATCGGAATTCCTTTCTGCCGAGCGGGTGCGTCACTACTGCGCCAGTTCGGCATCCATGACTTTGGGCCGCTTGAGCCTATGTCGGGCGACACGTTGCCCAAGGTTGGCACGATTCTGCACGTCATTCCGGTGACGCAGCGGGAGGTTGCCCGCCTTGGTCTCCAGGGCGTGGATGGAGAGCTTCGCAAGATCGTCATCGCCTCGCCAGGTTTCAGCCGGCGCGAACCCAACCCGAACCTTCGCTAGTTGACGTACGTCAACGAGCACGTGGGGCGGATCTCTGATCCGCCCCGGTTTTTTTTATTGACGCAGACGCCTTTCTCCGGCATACTGAACAGGATTTCATTACTCTTTTTCCATGAGCAAGCTCATACTTGACGTGCAGGGTCTTCATGTTTCCGCAAATGAGAAAAGCATCCTTCGTGGTGTGAATTTGGCATTACCGCAGGGCGCCATTCATGCCATCATGGGTCCAAATGGTTCTGGGAAATCGACCTTTGCAAATGCGCTGATGGGGCATCCTTCGTATACCATTACCAAAGGAACGATACTTTTTAATAATGAAGACATCACCGGACTTTCTGCTGACAAGCGCGCGCGCAAAGGACTCTTTCTGTCGTTTCAGTATCCATCAGAGATCCCCGGTGTGCGCATTGATCAATATCTCTTTCAGGCGAAGAAAATAATCACCAATAACCCTGCATATTCCGCTCAGGATTTTCATGATGACTTACTTGATGTCTTGCACGAATTAAAGCTCGGTGAAGATTTTGTGGAGCGTGGTCTGAATGAGGGATTCTCCGGCGGTGAAAAGAAGCGTACAGAGATGCTTGCCATGCGTTTGCTCAAACCAAAGCTCGCTGTGCTTGATGAAACCGATTCTGGTTTGGATATTGATGCGCTGCGCGTTGTCGCAGAGAATGTGAATGTGGCGCATACGCAAGGAACTGCCGTCTTACTTATCACACATTACCAGCGTATTTTGGATTATGTGAAGCCTGACCGCATTCATGTTCTTTCCAATGGCCGCATGATCCATGAAGGTGGTCCTGAGTTGGCACAAGAACTGGAAGCGCGCGGGTATGCTCCCATTCTTGAAAAGCATTCATGACACAGAAGGCGCGCAAGGCAACGCAGACACTTGATGAGTACCAGTACGGTTTTTCATCACCGGATGCGTATGTTGAGAAGTTCAATAAGGGACTTGGAGAAGAAACCATCCGTGCAATCTCTGCAAAGAAAAAAGAACCGGCATGGATGCTGGAATTCCGTCTTAAGGCCTATCGTATCTTTTTGGATCTTCCCATGCCGGATTTTGGTGCAGACCTTTCGGAACTTGATTTTCAGGACATGCATTATTACGTCCGTCCAACAGACAAGCAAGGTCGCAGCTGGGCAGATGTTCCAGAGGAGATGAAGAAGACCTTTGACAGGCTTGGCGTACCCCAGGCAGAGAAAGCATGGCTCGCTGGCGTGGGCGCGC
Source organism: Patescibacteria group bacterium (assembly GCA_041671225.1). Lineage (GTDB taxonomy): Bacteria > Patescibacteriota > Patescibacteriia > JBAZBY01 > JBAZBY01 > JBAZBY01. The sequence goes on along the minus strand of JBAZBY010000001.1, from coordinate 138,346 downwards.
AGTTTGACTCTGAAGTGATCTATCATAATATCAAGGAAGCACTCTCCAAGCAGGGCGTGGAGTTCTTGGATATGGATGGCGGCTTGCGTGAACATCCAGAGATGGTGCAGGAGTATATTGGCACACTCATCCCGCCGACAGATAATAAATTCGCCGCGCTGAATTCCGCAGTGTGGAGCGGGGGATCGTTTGTGTATGTCCCGAAGGGTGTGAAGGTGACCATGCCATTGCAGGCATACTTTCGCATCAATGCCCGCAACATGGGGCAGTTTGAACGTACACTGATCGTTGTTGATGAAGATGCAGAAGTGCATTATGTCGAAGGGTGCACGGCGCCAGTGTATAGCGCATCGTCGCTTCATGCAGCGGTCGTAGAGATCTTTTGTAAGCCGCGATCCAATGTGCGATACACGACGATTCAGAACTGGTCAAAGGATGTCTATAATCTTGTGACAAAGCGCGCAACGGTTGCAGAAGAAGCACGCATGAGCTGGGTGGACGGGAACCTTGGCAGCAAGGTCACGATGAAGTATCCGGCAGTCATTCTTGCGGGACGCAAAGCGCATGGCGAGGTGCTTTCCATTGCGTTTGCGGGAGATGGCCAACATCAGGACGCGGGCGGACGCGCTATTCATTTGGCGCCAGAGACGACGTCGACTATCACATCAAAATCCATCAGCAAGGGAACCGGCCGCTCAAGTTATCGCGGCACGTTGCGTGTCACTCCACGCGCGCCAGGTTCGCGCTCACACGTACGCTGTGACGCTATTCTCCTTGGCCCTGAGGCGCGTTCAGATACATATCCGAAGATGAAGATTCACCAGAATGATGTCACTATCGAACATGAGGCATCGGTGAGTAGGATTGGCGCGGAGCAACTTTTTTTTCTTATGAGTCGCGGTTTTACTGAAGAAGAAGCGAAGGCGATGATCGTGAATGGCTTCATCAGGCCGATCGTGAAGGAATTGCCATTTGAATATGCCATTGAATTGAATAGACTTATTGAGTTAGAGATGGAAGGGAGTGTCGGATGATTGCCGCTGGTGAAACAAAGCAGCTCGTGTTGAACGACATACCAGAACATATGGATATTCGCGTTCCTGCGCGCGCGGCGCTGACATTGTTTCTGCCGCTTCATGGGGACGCAACGCCGCGATACATGACGATGATATTGGAAGGAGAAGGCGCCCGCGGTGAGATCTATGGGTTGTTTATCGGAGACGCAGATGAAAAGAATACTATCGAGGTAAATACTATTCATGCCGCGCGCGCCACAGAAGGTAAGGTGCATATTGACGCCATTCTTTCCGATTCATCGCAGTTTGTCTTTAAGGGCAACATTCACATTCTTCCTGCGGGGCAGAAATCCAACGGCGAACTGCACCAGCATTCATTGCTTCTTTCTCAGGACGCCCATGCTACAGCAATTCCCGCATTGGAGATTGAGGCAGATGACGTGAAGGCTTTTCATGCAGCAACCGCAGGTCCTGTGGACCCTTTGCAGAGATTCTTTCTTATGAGTCGTGGTTTTACAGAAGGAGAAGCCGAGGAGTATATTGTGAAAGGATTTGCAACAAGCGTGCTGCGGTATATGCCAGATGATGTGCAGAGCGCCATGCACGCGAAGCTTGCGAGTTTATTCTCATACTATGGACGGTAGTATCATCAAAAAAGATTTTCCTATTTTTCAGCAGCCTGGAGCTGCGGGTGTTGTCTTTGCAGACAGTACGGCATCATCACAGAAACCGGCAGTGGTGATTGATACTGAGGCGCATGTACAGCGCACCACGTATGCAAATATTCATCGCGGTGTTTATAAGTGGAGCGTTGATGCAACGAATCAGTATGAGGCTGCGCGCGAAAAAGTGCGCGCTTTTTTGCATGCGAGTGGGACAGAAGAAATCGTATGGACACGCAATGCCACAGAATCATTGAATCTCCTCGCATACACATGGGGTGAACAGGAGATTCAGGAAGGTGATGAGATTATTGTTACGGAAATGGAGCATCACGCGAATATTGTACCCTGGCAGCAGCTTGCCAAGCGCAAGAAGGCTGTTTTGACGTTTTGGCCCGTAACAGACGATGGCCGTTTGGAGCTTTCTGCGCTGCACGCGCTCCTTACCGAACGCACAAAGCTTGTTTCCATGGTGCACATGTCAAATACCCTCGGCACCGTGAATGATATTCACGAAGCGGCAAAAGTCGTAAAAGCTCACGGAGCACTTTTTATTGTTGATGCTGCACAGTCTGGAGCGCATATCCCTATCGATGTGCAGGAGATCGGTTGTGATGCGCTGGTGATGTCCAGTCATAAAATGTGCGGCCCTTCTGGCGTGGGCGTTCTTTTTGCCAAGAAGGAGCTTTTAAAAAGCATCCCGCCATTTTTGTTTGGCGGTGATATGATTCTTTCCGTAACAAAGGAGGAATCTGTCTGGAACGATTTGCCCTGGAAGTTTGAAGCAGGTACGCCGGATATCGCTGGCGTTATTGCGTTTGGCGCAGCGATAGACTATATAGAAAAATTGGGGCGTGAGGAAATTTGGAAGCATGAGCAGGCACTGACGACGCATGGTTTAGAAACGCTCGGCTTGCTAGCCGATGTGCGTATTCTTGGACCACACGACGCAAAGAACCGTGGTGCGGTATTTTCTATGCACTTTGAGGGACTTCATCCTCATGATGCCGGTTCGATGTTGGATGAACAGGGCGTGTATGTTCGTGCGGGCCATCATTGCACGCAGCCATTACATGAGCGCTTTGGCCTTGCCGCAACGACACGCGCGAGTTTTTTCATCTATAATACGAAGGAAGATATTGATCGCACCGCTGAAGCGATCACAAAAGCATTAGATATTTTTAAGAGCGGGATAACGCTATGAGTTTTGAAATGTACCAGGCAAATGTTTTGGACCATGGCAAGAATCCACGGAACAGGAAGAAACTAGAGAATGCAAATCTCACTCTCGATCGCAATAATACATTGTGCGGGGACTCCATAACGCTGTATATAAAAATAGATGACGCCGGTATTGTGCAGGAGATAAGTTTTGAAGGACAGGGGTGCACTATTTCTCAGGCGGCAACTTCTTTGTTCACTGAATATGCCAAGGGTAAAAATATAGAAGAGCTGAAGGGTATGGATAAGAACGATATGATGAAGCTACTTGGTTCACCGGTAACGACAGCACGGGAAAAATGTGCGACGCTGCCACTCGATGCCTTACATAGCAGTACATAGCATTGACCCGTCACGAGAGCTTTCGTATACTGCAGGCGCATGCATGAGAAGAAGGTAAAAATTGGCAAGATTGAGGTCGATCGCGACCTTTGTATTTCATCTGCAGACTGCGTTGCCATTGCGGGTGCTACTTTTGAGTTAGATGAAGATGGCATTGCTCGCGTAAAGGATCCAAAAGGAAATGATGATGAGACTATTTTGGAAGCGGCACGCGCATGTCCGGTCAAGGCCATTGTCATCTACGACGAAGACGGCAATAAAATATATCCAAAAGACTAGTGCGCGACATTCTTTATCTCGATTATGCCGCAGCCACACCCGTTGATCCACGGGTGCGAGAAACCGTGGAGCCGTTTTTTCATGAACGGTTTGGCAATCCTTCAAGTCTCCATGCCATGGGTGAGGAGGCTTCCCATGCTGTGCAGCAAGCTCGCGAGATCGTTGCGCAGTTTTTGCAATGTCGTCCGGACGAGATTCTTTTTACGTCCGGCGCAACAGAGTCAAACAACCTTGCCATTCTTGGTTATGCGCGCGCAAACCAGGATAAAGGCAAACATATCATCACAACGGCAATCGAACACCATTCTGTGCTTTATGCGGCGCGTGCCCTTATTGATGAGGGCTTTGATGTTACAGAACTTCCCGTCAGCAGCGAAGGACTCGTTGATCCGGCGCAGCTTACGGACGCCCTGCGCAATGACACGATTCTTGTTTCAATCGGCTACGCGAATAATGAGATTGGAACGATTCAGCCGATCCGAGAAATTCATCATGCGCTCGCGAAGCGAAAGATTTTTTTTCATACAGATGCGGTGCAGGCTGCGGGCGCACTCACCCTTGATACCGGCAAGCTTGGTGTTGATGCATTGAGTCTCACGAGTTCTAAGATGTACGGACCCAAGGGAGTGGGCGTTCTCTATGTGAAGAAGGGGACGGTTTTGCTGCCATTGATGTATGGTGGCGGCCAACAACGCGGAATGCGATCCGGTACGGAGCATGTTGCGGGTATTGTTGGGTTTGCAAGAGCTCTAGAGATTTCCCAACAGGAGAAGGAACATGAGTCGCAGAGACTGACGTCCATGCGTGATCGAATCATTATTGAACTGCAGCGAACGTTTGCAAATATGAAGGTGAATGGCTCGCGCGAGCATCGTTTACCAAACAATATCAATGTGGTTCTTCCTGGTTTGGATGGTGAAGCGTTGGTAATCTATGCGTCACAAGCAGGATTGATGTTCTCCACAGGATCCGCATGCAGCACGGTGGAGCAGGATCCTTCGCATGTCTTACGCGCAATTGGCCGTAGCGAAGAAGAGGCAAATAGCAGTATCCGTATCACGCTTGGACGAACCACGAAGGAACAGGATATTCCCCGCATTATTGCAACGCTGAAGGATATTGCTGCCACACTGAATGTAAAGCGGTAATTGCGCCCCTCGTTCATTTTTTTGTATACTAACCTTGACAAAAAGGTAATTTTTTGATAAAGTATATTGTTATTGTAAATAGAATGCGTTTGCAATGAAAACCACAGGACAACATGTCTGGGATACATTTCTCCCACACGAACGGAATCAACATATTCCGCACGTGCTTTCAAAGAAGTTGCTTAAAGTGTATGCAGCGCTTCTTGTGACAGTCAAAATTGCGAGCGTTGCTCTTATTCTCTTTACGCCAGGTATTGGGTATGTCTCTGATATTACGACTCAGGTACTTGTGAATCTTACAAATCAGCAACGGTTGAATAGTGGACTTTCACAGTTCGCATTGAATAACACTTTGAATGCTGCGGCAACAGCAAAGGCAAATGATATGCTTGCCAAAGGCTACTTTGCACATACAAGTCCGGATAACCTTTCGCCGTGGTTTTGGTTCCAGCAAGCAGGGTATAGCTATACGTATGCGGGCGAAAATCTTGCGATTGATTTTTTTGTTGCAGAGGATGTCATGAATGCATGGATGGCAAGTGCATCACATAGAAAGAATATTCTTAACGGCAACTTCACTGAGATCGGCATAGGTATTGTTAAAGGAGAATTTGAAGGATTGGAAACAATCGTGGTGGTACAGCATTTTGGCGCTCCCGTACCAGTACAGGTTGCGGAAGTGCCAACTCCAGCTCCAGAACCGACCCCAGCTCCAGAACCAACGCCCGTTCCAGAACCAACACCGGAGCCAGTGCCGACTCCAACTCCAGAACCAACGCCCGTTCCAGAACCAACACCGGAGCCAGTGCCGACTCCAACTCCAGAACCAACGCCCGTTCCAGAACCAACACCGGAGCCAGTGCCGGCAGTACCTCCCGCCCCTCCAGCTGTTAGCCTTCCAGAAGGTATTCTTCTTGCAAATTCATTCCCCACAGTCATACGTGGCACAGCCCCTGCTGGCGTGGATGTGAGGATTGTACAGGGAGAAGAAGTACTCGCAACCACAACCACATCTGATGATGGGGTGTTTGTCGCGGAGGTAGCACTTGTTGATGGTACACATACATTGACCCTTTCTACATTTGATACAGAAAGTGAACTTGCAAGTGAAACAGCATTTCCTGTAACCGTACGAGTGGATACCGCTGCTCCACGTGTTGCAGACGGCAGTACGCTTATTCTTCCCCAGTATGCTGATCTTGGTCGCGTTGATGTCTTCTCTGATATCAACGGCGATGTGGAGCGTGCAGAGCTTGCCTTTGGTGATTTGCGAACGCCACTTATTCAGACGACAAATGGCTTTCGCGGAACGATCCAAACAGAAGCAGGAGGAGTGCCAACGCGTAATCTTGCCATTGTTGCAGGCGATGCAGCAGAGAATATTTCTGTAACATCAGTAGGTCGTATTGCAAGCCCTTTTACTGGCATTGTGCGTCCGGATACATTATTCACTCCAACAGCAGCCGCACGCGCGCTTATTTTCTCTGAGCAGTTCTTCATTGCTTTTATGCTCTTCCTTGTGCTTGCGCTGGCAATGAAACTTCTCGTGCGCATTCGCGTGCAGCACCAGCCAACAATACTCTACACATTGCTGCTTATCTTCACTGCAGGCGTGTTCATCATCGCGTAACGCATCATCCACAGCAAAGCCTTGACGCGCTTTTTTGGTCTGCTACACTATGTAGTAGCTTATGAAGAAAGTACTCTTGGGATCGTTAGAGTCTGCCATCATGGAAGTTATCTGGGCACGCGGTGCCGTTTCCGTACGCGATGTTCTTGGTGCACTGAAAATGAAGAAGAAAGTTGCATACACCACAGCAATGACGGTGATGAATCGTTTGGTTGATAAGCGTATTCTTGTACGTAAGCCAGACAAAAACGCCTTTGAATATCGTGCGGCGAAGTCAAAGGAAGCGTTTCACGCAGATGCTTCCAAACACGTTATTGATACGCTCATTGCGGAATGCGGTGATGTTGCCATTGTGCAGTTTATGGATCGTATCGGTAAGGTAGACCCAGAACTTAAGGCGCGCTTGAAGAAGCTCATTGATTCATGAACATGACACGTTTTTATTATGTGCAGATCAGCGTACTTGCCCTTCTTCTTCTCGCACTGGTCAGTGGGAGTATATTTCTTGTTGTAAATCAAATAGGCGCGTTGACGGGTGTATCGTCGGATTGCGGATGTTCAGTCGCAACGCTGCCATGGTGGAGCTGGGGGCTTTCTGCCGCCGCCGCCATTTTTTTACTGCTGCTGCTCGTACACATTGTACATATTTTGTTTACTCAAGCGCGATTTCATCGCACGCTTGCCGCGCAGCGCATACCATTGACCGATGGATTGGTTGAGCAGTCTCATCTTCACGCTATTCGCCTGTTGCTTGTGCAATCTGACCGCATGGAGGCATTTACCACGGGATTTTTGAAGCCGTGGGTGGTTGTCAGTACGGCATTATTGCGAGAGCTTTCCGCCACGGAGCTTACGGCAGTCCTTGCACATGAGGCGCGCCATGCGCATGCATATCATCCACTTTTCACTTTTATTTTGACCATTGCAGAGAAAGTGCTCTTACTTCCGCATTCTATTGTTGAGTATCTTCGCTTTCTCGCAGAACGCGAAGCAGACAAAGCCGCATTGCGTTTCATGCCCCTGCGCGTGCTCGCTGCGGCGCTGGTGAAGGTGCTACGCGACGAACCGCAGGCCGTACCCATAACCGTCCATGCGTTTTCTGCAAACTCGCTACGTGTAAAGAAATTACTTCGTGAACCGCTCGGCATTCCACGCTTCATGTTGTGGGCGCAGACCGGACTCCTTGCCCTTGCCCTTGTGGTTGTTGCCTCTGTTTTATCGTTGTTCATAATGTCTACAGAAGTGCAAGCCGCAACTGGTGAAATGTGTACTGCACTCCCATACTGCGTGCAGAAGACTCTACAAAGCATTCCTGGTCCATCATTGCAACTTCCGGTTGATACTTCCATCATTTTTTTGAGCGTTTATTAATTTGACGATTGACCCATAAATAGGGTACCGTAACTTGTCTATTAACTTTCATACACAATGACAACAGAAAAAAATTCCGGCCCGTCAGAAAGACGAGGCTCGCAATCCGGCGGCGGTATTTTGGATGCACCCCCAAAGACAACATTCTTTATGGGGCTCTTCCTAGGCGTAGCCGCCACAGCGCTCATCGGGCTTTTACTCGGTGTTGGCGGTGACGGAACAAAGACAACGAACACCACAAAAACGAATACAAATACCGCTGCAGCCGCTGCAGAACCCACACCGGCCGTTGCTGGTGATATTGCCCAGCCAAATAGTGAAACAGATTATTATCTTGGCGAAAAACCAGAAGATGCCGATATTGTGATGGTTGAATACTCAGACTATCAGTGTACCTTTTGTGAACGGCACCATCCAACCCTTCAGCAGGTTGTTGATGCCTATGACGGTCAGATTTCATGGGTTTACCGTCACTTCCCGCTTGATTCCATTCATCCGAATGCAACACCAGCCGCGCTTGCGGCAGAATGCGTTGGCGCGCTTGCCGGCAATCAAGAATTCTGGGATTTTACAAGCGCAATGTTCGAGAATCAAAGCACGCTTGGCGATGACCTATATCTTCAGGAAGCAACAGCTTTGGGTGTAAGTGAAAGCGCATTTACGGATTGCTATGATAACCGTGAATATCTTACCGAAGTACAGGCAGATACGACTGATGGTTCCAATGGAGGGGTAACTGGTACGCCAGGTACGATTATTATGCAGGGCAATGATGTTTCAACGGCACAGCTTGTTTCTGGTGCACTCCCTTACGAGAGTATCGTGCAAGTTATTGATGGTCTTCTCTAAGCATCTGCGACAGGGTAGGGGAAATGGAAAAACACCTCACCAATAAAACGTTAACTCAGGTTCAAAAACTTACAAGCCGAGCGCTCATGGGAGTGCTCGGTGTAGGTTTTTTGGTGTTTCTTTTGTGGCAGATCAATGTCGTGTTTACTGCAGAGGATACTGCTACTGTGACAGCAACACAGACAAACGCAACTGACGTTGCGCGTAATAACTACACCGAACTCTTTGCACTCATGCATCGCGCGGATATCGAAGGGAATATTTTGGCTGAGGCAACATGGTACACACCAGAGCTCACTCAGCTCCTTTTTGCCTATACGCAGCCGTCGTCCTTCCAGCGCGACCTTTCGCGCTTGCTCGCGCGCTTAGAGAATGAGGATGTTCTGACTTTTTCTGTCCTTCTCACAACAGAAACTGCTGATGTCAGTAATGTTGCCGTGGCAGACTATGCAAGTGTCACGGATGATCTTGGGCGCACGTATCCCGTACTTGGCTGGGAACGCATCAGTCCACTGACGTTGCGTCCAGACGAAGGCCAGACACAGGAAACCGGCGTGTTGATTGTTTCTTCTGTTGCGGATGATGGTACGAGCGTCTGGTCTAATGGGGGAGAGACAATACAGTTACTCCTTGATGGCGTAGAAGAGGTACGCAAAGGTTTTTCATGGCAGAAGAGTCTTGCGCTCAACGTTACTTACTTTTAAGGCAAACCCATGGAAGAAGAGATGACCCGAAAGCAGCGTCGCGAATTGAAGCGGCAGGAAAAACTTGAATCTCGGTCAGAAGAATCAAAGCGTAAGTCACGACAAAAGATGATCGTTATACTTATTGTCGTTATTGGTGTCGTGGGACTTGGTTGGCTTCTTACTTTTGCTGGTAATTCATCTGAGACAACAACAGGCAGTGTTGATACTATTGTGGATCCCATAAAGGGTAATGCTGATGCGACAGTTGTCATTCAGGAGTATTCAGACTTCCAGTGTCCGGCATGTCGCTCCGCAGAGTCTGTCGTTGATAGTGTGCTCACGCAGTTTGGGGATCAGGTTCGCCTTGAATATAATGATTTTCCATTAAAATCCATTCATCGCAATGCGGAGGCCGCAGCCATCGCAGCAAATTGCGCAAATTTGCAGGAAGGAAAGTATTGGGATTTTCATAATCTCTTGTTCACGAATCAGACGAGTTGGGAAGCCCTTGGGAGCACTGAACTTACGGATACCCTCATGACCTATGCATCACAGCTTGAGATGGATACAGAAGCGTTTCAAACGTGCATTGATTCAAAGGCAACGCAAAACAACGTTGATGAGGATATTCGCGAAGCGGCGCGAAAAAATATTAATTCAACGCCAACATTTTTCGTAGGTGATGAGCGTGTTGTTGGCGCTGATGCGGCAGGCCTTACGACCGCGATTGAGAAGGCATTGGCGCAGTAGCATGCATATTGCGCGTCATGCGACGTTTGCGGGGTGGGGGACATTTTTTCTCCGACTCGCAATTGGCGGTGTCTTTATTTTTAGCGCAGTAGGGAAACTTCTGGAACCACGTGAGGAGGTGCTTGGTGCCGTACGTGCGTTTAATCTCCTGCCAAACCCGCTCGACGTGTGGTACGCAACATTGTTGCCCTGGGTTGAGTTGCTTGCGGGCATGATGATGGTACTTGGATTGTACCGACGTTATGCCGCTGTGGCGCTTCTTCTCCTGTTGCTTTCCTTTTTCATCGCCATAGAGCATGCGCGCGGCTCAGATGATATTCTGGCTGCATGTGGGTGTTTTGGCATCTTCCGTATTGATGAGACACTTGAGGAGATTCTTGCGCGTGATGTGATTCTTTTTCTGATCGCTGCCTGGACGCTTGTTAGCCCAAAAGACCGATTCGCACTCTCGGATCGTTTGTAATGGTTGTGTTATATGCTGTATGAGATGAGCAGCAGCACGAACACAAGAAAGATACTCTGAAAGATAATGCCGCGCTCGAGTGAGATCTTTACTTGGTAACGATTCAGTAGGAATTTGTGGAGCTTCATGTGGAGCCAGTTCACGCCACTCACCATGTGTGTGATGCGACTGGTGTGGAGAATGGAGTGAACCCATCGAACAACAAAGAACCAATTGAGTTTCTCGTGCATTTTTGGAAATACCATTGAGAGAAAGTCAGGTAGAATTGCTCCAAAGATCCCCGCAAGGTACAGGGACGTTGTTGTTGGGTCGGTTTCTATTGCGAGTACTGTCATGGTCATAAAAAAAACCAACGTGAGGTCGATGGTTGCAATGAACACGACGCGCCGCAATCTACTATGCATCCATTCACCAATCGGTTCGTCGCCGTGGGGGATGAAATCAAGGACAAAGTGAGAAAGAAACGCAAAGACAAAAACCCAAAGGGGCTTGTCCACATGTTGACTAATGAGGATGCCTACGGAGGCGTGAGGGGTAAGATACATACTTCGTTAGTATATCGGATTTTGGCGTTAAAGAGAAATAAAAGCAGACAGCGTTGAATGCTACGAAACCAAAAGTCAGCCCTCATTTTTTTAAGGACTGACTTCTGGTACCAGGGGTGGGATTCGAACCCACGACCCCGGGCTTATGAGTCCCGTGCTCTAACCAACTGAGCTACCCTGGCACGTCGACAATGTAGATTGACCTGGTTGCGGGAGTGGGACTCGAACCCACAACCTCCGGATTATGAGCCCGGCGAGCTACCAATTGCTCCATCCCGCGTCATGATGTTGCTTGCAGAGGATAGCTGAGATGTCTTTCTTCGTCAAGTTGGTGCCGGAGGAGGGACTTTCGCCTCGCCCCGCATCTCGCGGGGCTCGTTGTCCTGGGCAGCGCAGCATGCTGCGCTTACTCGCATTCTGCGATCGCTCGCCTGCGCCGCGCCTTTCGGCAAGCGACTTGTCTCGCTTCTGCCCGTTCGAGTCTGCTGTCATATGAAGGCTTGTTCATCTCTTCGAGATAACCAAACCTTTCTATGGTGCCGGAGGAGGGACTCGAACCCACAATCCCGGAAGGGAACGCGATTTTGAGTCGCGCGCGTATACCAGTTCCGCCACTCCGGCACGAAGTTTATTTTACACCGATAGGTGATACGGAGGACAAATAGAGACTCACATCGTCCCGCCCCGCATTTGCTTGCATAGTGCGGGGCTCCGCCACTCCGGCACGTATGAAACCCCAGCAGTGTATTGAAAAAGTAATAGAACGTCAACTGTAAGCAAAGGGTACTTTTTGCTATACTCTACAGACTATGGCACGTGTTATTTCTGTGGTCAATCAAAAGGGCGGGGTTGGAAAGACCACCACGGCCATCAATCTCGCAACATACCTCGCCCGAGAAGGGAAGTTTGTGTTACTCGTGGATATCGATCCGCAGGCGAATGCGACCAGCGGACTCGGCCATGTGGTGAGCGATCTTTCACATGGAACGTATGAAGCAATCGTTGGAATAAAACAGATGTCCCATGTCTTATTACAAACGAGTATCGATGGCCTCACGATTGCTCCAGGAACAATGGATCTCGCGGGCGCACAGATTGAACTCGTGAATCAAGAACAACGTGAGCATCGTCTTCGCGAGTCACTTCTGGAAGTGCGGAATAATTATGATTATATTATTATTGATAATCCACCGAGCTTGGGACTCTTAACGTTGAACGGGCTTGTCGCGGCTGATGATGTGCTTATTCCCGTGCAGGCGGAATATTATGCCCTGGAGGGACTTTCACAGCTCCTTGAGACCATTCGGCTCGTGCAGCAGGGTCTGCAGCCGAATCTTCGTATACTTGGCGCCGTACTCACGATGTATGATAGCCGCGCAAAGCTCTCTGCCGAAGTGATGCAAGAATTGTATCGCCATTTCCCGAACAATATCTTCCGCTCCGTGATTCCGCGAAATGTTCGTCTTGCCGAAGCGCCATCGTATGGGAAGTCCATTGCAGATTATGAACCAAATTCATCCGGCGCGCGCGCGTATGAGCGTCTTGCGCGTGAAATTCTTTATATATAACTATGGCAGAAGCACTTGGCCGCGGCCTTTCATCATTGATTCCCCAAGCAGCACGCAAGCACGAGCGCGATAATGAGCCAGTGCACGAGCTTGATCCTGCGGTGATTGATGCGAATCCGTTTCAACCTCGCACACACTTTGATGAGAAGCAGCTGGGTGAGCTTGCCGCTTCCATCAAGGAACACGGTATTCTTCAGTCCCTTGTGGTGATGCCAGAAAAGAATGGACGCTACGCACTTATCGCCGGCGAACGACGACTCACCGCAGCAAAGCAGGTTGGCCTTTCAAAGGTACCTGTTATTATTCGTGATTCAAATGCGCAGGAACAGCTTGAGCTGGCGTTGATTGAAAATATTCAACGCACCGACCTTGGTCCTCTGGAGCGTGCGCATGCGTATCAACGTCTCATCGATGAGTTTTCACTGACCCAGGTGCAGGCAGCGGAACGCGTTGGAAAGAGCAGGGAAGTCGTTGCGAATACGTTGCGTTTTTTGAATCTACCCGCGAATATGCAGGATGCGCTTGCAACGGAAAAGATTAGCGAGGGGCACGCAAAGGTTTTGCTTTCTATTAAGGATGTCGCTAAGCAAGACAAAGTATTCCGTGAGATGCTCAAAGGCATGACCGTTGCCGAGAGCACGCAAGCTGCAAAAGGCGGCGCAACAAAGAAGGGAACACTCAAGCGCAATGCAGCGATGGGCGCATATGAAGAACAGCTTCGGAACGCATTAGGAACAAAAGTTGAGATTGTTGGAGATAAAACAAAAGGTGAAATTAAAGTGCAGTATTATTCTGAAGAGGAGCTGCGCTCGCTTATGGATCAGTTAACATAACCTATGGCATTTCGTATACGTCAACGCGTCTTTGGTGCAGAGAGTCCAAAATTTTTTCCATTCGGACCCGGTATTCTGGGCGTTCTGCTTTTCATTATCCCGCTTCTGTTTATGCCAATGATGGTAGATAGTTGGGAGACAACCAAGTCTACGGTTTTTGTTTTAGGAGTACTCGCCGTCATGCTCGTCACGATTATTATCAGTTCACGGGAACAGCGCCTTCCGCGCATCGCACACAAAGGAGATTGGTTCTGGCTTGCATTCGTAGTGCTCTATTTGCTTTCTTTTTTGTTGAGCGTGCATCCCCTGACGTCTCTTTTTGGACTCCGCGGCGCATACACGGAAAGTCTGCTCGTCTTCGGCAGTTTGTTGCTTTTTTTCTATCTCATTCGTGTGTATTTGCGGGATGCGCGGCTACTCCTTGTAAGTTTCTGGATTCTCGTAGCTGGCATGACGTTTGCGGCACTGTTCTATCTCATGGGGCTTTTTGGCTTTCCCATACTCGGTAACGTGAGTGAACTTCCACTGCTGGCAAATTCACTTGTTATGGTAAGTGTTGCGTCGGCATTGGCGCTTACTGCGCTGCTTTATATCATACTCTCTGGACGCACAGGCGCGTTCGTCATGTTCACCCTAGCAGGTATCGTGATTCACGGGTTGTTACTTTTTGTGCTGGATTTAAATATTGCATGGTACGTGTTGCTTTTGGGCCTTCTTCTCATGGTGTATCTTCTTGGCATTCGCGGAGGCTTGCAGAAGAGCAGGCGCGTTGGCGTGCTCATTGGCCTGGCAGCACTTGCCATTGTTTTTCTTGTGCTGGATCTCACCACGTTCACCAACACGCAGTTAGTGCAGGATATATTACTTGGCCAGAGCGCCAGTGCGCAGATTGCTCTTGATGTTACAAAAGCACATCCAGTGCTAGGGAGTGGACCAAATACTTTTCTTTATGATTATCTTCGTTTTGCGCCTGCGGAACTGTATCAGTCCGGTGCAAATATTCAATTTGTGCGGGCAGGGAGTCAATGGTGGCAATGGCTCGCAACGCTTGGTGCGGGCGGTTTGCTCCTTGTAGGGCTTATGATCGCGACACTCATTCGGGTTTTTCTGGCGATTGTTCCCAAGAAGCGTGGAGAAGATGAGCGTGGGTTACTCGGTCTCGATCTTGCCTTCATTATGCTCACTTTGCTTCTTTTTGTGAGTTTCTTTTTTCCGATGCATTTTACGGTTATTGTATTTTGGTTCTTCATTCTTGGCATGGCGGAAGTATTATTGATGCTGCGCGGTAAAAATCAAGGCGATATTGCATTACCAAAGCACACACAACAACGGCATATGTTTGCAGTTGTCCTGATCGGCATTATTGTTCTTGTGGGTGGGGTGTACGCCACTCGTCTTTGGAGCGCAGAACTTGCTTTTGGCAGTGCCATTACTCATGCGGAAAAAAATGATGATTTTGCAGCTATTGAATCCCGCCTCAAAACCGCTGCACGCCTTGCGTCATGGGATGCGGTGCTGCAGGTAACGCTTGGTGAGCAACTTGCTATCCGTAATTATATCGAAGGCGAAGACGCGAATCGCGCGAAGGAGTCAGAGCAGCACATTGCTGATGCCCGCGCATTGGATCCACTGCAACCATCCGTCATTGCCGCGTTGTTCCGCACAAACAATTTTCTTGGCGCGGCGTCCCCATATTCTGCCGCCGTGCTGGAAGAAGCACTTGCGTTGCGTTTAACACAAGAGCCGAATCAAGCCACCCATTATTTGCAGTATGCCCAATTTTTGCTTGAATATCTCATTGCAGACGGAACGGATGTGGCAACGAGCCCACAACTCGCGCAGGCAGAATCACTGCTTGCAGCAGCAAAGGAGCGGAACCCCTTCCTTCCAGGAATTGATTTCACACAAGCACAGGTTTTTTCACTCCTTGGCCGTCATGAAGAAGCCCTTGCGATTCTTGAAGCGCTTGTTGAGTTTTATCCTGATATACAGGACTTTCAGGATGCCCTGGAGCAGGAGCGCGCAGCGGGAATAAAAACGGATACGACTGAATAATTTCTATCGTTCATCTTTCAATGAATGCTGTCGAAGTCCTCGCTTGATAGCCTCACGCGCCTGTGGTGTTTTTACTACATCAAGCCAGTCACGCGATGGTCGTTTTCTGTTCTTATCGGTGATGATTTCAACCACGTCGCCACTTTTGAGTTTTGTTGCGTAGCCAACGAATTGATCGTTAACCCGTGCGCCGGTATACGTGTTACCAAGACCCGTATGAATGCGATACGCAAAGTCGATTGGCGTGGAGTCTTCTGGCAATTCGATAACATCACCGCGCGGAGTGAACACAAAGAATTGATTCTGAAAAACGTTGAGTTTTAATGCCTCGAGGTATTCTTGGTCATTTTTAAATTCCTCTTTCCATTTTGCCAGGTTATCCACCCATTCAAATTTGCGTTGCTTCACATTGCCGCGTTTTGGTTTTCCTGACTCATCATAATGCCAGTGCGCTGCCACGCCGTATTCGGCGAGTTCATGCATTTCTTCATCGCGGATTTGAATTTCAATTGGTTCGTTATTTTCACCAAAAACAGTTGTATGGAGCGAACGGTAGCCATTTGGCTTTGGTTGTGCAATATAATCCTTAAAGCGGCCCTGAATAGGCTTCCAAAGTTTGTGAACAATGCCAAGTGTGCGGTAACAATCCTCAACATTCTTCACAACAATCCGAAGCGCAATAAGATCATAGATACGATTGATGTCTTGGTCATATGCGGGGCGCAATAATTTGCGGTAGAGAGAATATGAGTGCTTCTGGCGCCCATGAATTGAGAGAATCGCGATCTCTTCCTTCTTGAGTTCACTTTCAAGCGTCTTTTGCGTTTTTTTTAATGAAGCCGTGAGGCGCGGTGTGCGCTCAGAGAGGAGAGCAGAGACGTGCTTGTACTCCTTCGGAAAAACATATTGAAATGCGAGATCCTCGATATCACCTTTCATGGCGCCCATACCAAGTCGACTTGCTATCGGTGCATAGATTTCGAGTGATTCACGAGCAACGCGTTGTTGCTTATTTTTTGGAAGGTACTGCAGCGTTTCAAGATTGTGCGTGCGGTCTGCAAATTTAATGATGATCACGCGAATATCCTGCGCCATGGCAATGAACATTTTGCGCAGGCTTTCAACGTATCGCGTGAGACCGCGGTACTTCAACTTTCCAAGCTTTGTCACTCCCTCCACAAGAAACGCAACGTCTTTGCCAAATTTCGTTTCAATTTCTTGCAGCTGCACATCGGTATCCTCACGCACATCATGCAGTAGCGCGGCAACGATGGTATCCTCATCTAATCGTATCTCTGCGAGTTTTTCTGCAACCGCAAGCGGATGTGTGCTGTAAAGTTCCCCTGAAAGACGCTTTTCCTCGCCATGCGCTTTTTTTGCAAAATCATACGCACGTTGAATGCGCTGCATGTTCGCCTGTGGATTATATGCGGCAACAAGTTTAAGAAGTTTGTCGGTTTCAGCCATAAGAACGGTTCAGTACTTGTTCGTACTGTAGCGGTCTTTTGTTGCTTCGTCCAGATGTGACCTCCTTTTTCAAAACCTCATTTCGGCTACGGCTTGCGGCTCCGACTCGACGGCGGGTTTGCGCCGTCTCATCGTCCGCCACTTCGCCTCGCCAAAAAACCGCATCGCTCGCCACTGAAAGCAGGTTTTGAAAGGAGGTCTAAGCCTTTTTTTTGCGGCGGAAGCGTCCGCGACCGGGATTTTTGCGCTTGTATTCCAGCATTTCCACTGCCTTTTCATGCGTGACGCTTGCCGGGTCCATATCCTTCTTTACTGAGACATTCGTTTTGCCATCGGTGATGTATGGGCCAAATCGACCATTCTTCACAAGAATAGGTTGTTTGCTCTGTGGGTCTTCACCAAGCTCCGCGATAGGTTTTGCGAGTTCCTCCTTGCGTTTTTTTGCTTTGACAAGAATATCTTTTGCTTGCTCAAAGGTTACCGCGTTTGGTTCTACTCCATCAGGAAGTTTTGCGTTCACGCGGCCTTTGTTCAAGTACGGACCGTAGCGCCCAACATTCACATTTATTTCTTCACCATCTTCGTCTGTGCCAAGCACCTTCGGAAAGACGAGCAGTTTCATCGCTCCTTCAACATCAATAGAGTCTACCGTTGCGCCTTTTGGCAATGAAGCACTGCGCGGCTTGTTTTTCTTTGCCTTTTTGTCCTCTTCACTCCACTCTCCGAGCTGTACAAACACGCCAAAGCGTCCGTGGCGTGCAATAATATCAAGGCCGGTTTTTGGATCCTTCCCAACAATGCGTACCTTCATCACGTCGTCCCGGGAAAGACTTTCCGTTTTTTCTTCAAGATTTTTATGGAAGGGGCCGTAGAAATTCTTGAGCATTTTTGGCCATTCCAGAGTACCTTCTGCAATTTCATCTAGATGTTGTTCCACCTCTGCGGTGAACGCGTAGTCAACAATATGTTTAAAATGTTCCACAAGAAGGTCAGTAACGAGCGTGCCGAGGTCTGTTGGTTGCAGACGCTTTTGTTCGTTCATTTCAACGTATCCGCGATCAACAATGGTACTGATGGTTGGCGCATACGTTGAAGGGCGACCAATACCATGTTCTTCTAATACCTTCACGAGCCCTGCTTCAGAATAACGAGCCGGTGGTTCTGTGAAGTGTTGCTCGGAAGTTAATTTTTTGAGGTCTAGCGCGTCTTTTTCTTTGAGCTGTGGAAGGAGTTGTTCGCTTGGTTTGTTTGGGGAGAGCTTTAAGAATCCATCAAAGATAACCGTGGTGCCGTTTGCACGGAAGGTATACCCCGTTGCTCCGGCGTTGATATCAATACCCGTCTGGTTGAGTTCTGCATCTGCCATCTGTGATGCCATGGCGCGGTTCCAGATAAGCTCATAGAGACGCTGCATGTCATGTTCCATTGCTTGTGCAACGACCTGAGGAGTACGTGCCGGATCGGTCGGACGAATGGCCTCATGCGCTTCTTGAGCGCCTTTTGACTTCGTTTTATAGAAACGGGGCGCCTGATGTGCATAGTGCTCACCAAAGCTTTTTGCTATGTGAGCTTTTGCTTCGCCAAGGAACTTTTGTGAAAGCGTGAGGGAGTCGGTACGCATGTAGGTAATAAGACCGGTTTGACCTTCGCCAGGGATGTCCAAACCTTCGTAGAGTTTTTGTGCGAGCACCATTGTCTTTTTTGAGGAGAAGCCGAGTTTACGGTTTGCATCCTGCTGCAGGGTTGAGGTGGTATATGGAGGGTATGGGGAGCGCTTTACCTTTTTTTCTGTAATGCTCGCAATGCTGTACGCGGCGCCTTCAAGCTCCTTTTCGATTTCCTGTTTCGTTTTTTCATCTGGTATGCCGAATTTGCCAAGCGTCTTGCCGTCCTTCTTGGCAAGACTCGCCGCCAACTCATCACTGTCTTTTGTAAAGAGTGCATCGACGGTCCAATATTCTTTTGGCTTGAATGCCTCGATTTCTCGCTCGCGCTCAACAATGAGACGCACAGCAACGGACTGGACGCGCCCCGCAGAAATACCCCGTGCAACCTTTTTCCAGAGGAAGGGGGAGAGTTCATAACCCACAATGCGATCCAAGATACGCCGTGCTTGTTGGGCATTTACCAAATCCATGTTCAGCTCATGCGGATCCTTGATTGCCTCTTTAATGGCGTGGTCAGTAATTTCATGGAAGGCAATACGCTTGAGCTCTTTTTTGGGGTCTTCCAGAACCGTTGCGAGATGCCACGCAATAGCTTCTCCTTCGCGGTCTTGGTCAGTTGCGAGATAAATGATCTCTGCTTTGTCGGCTTTCTTTTGTAGATCGGTCACGAGAGATTTACTGTCCTTGGGGATAACATATTCCGGTGTAAAGTCGTTTTTGACATCCACGCCAAACTTCGATTTTGGGAGATCACGAAAATGGCCATATGAGCTGACGACCGTGTAGCCTTTGCCAAGAAACCGCGTAATGGTTTTTGCTTTTGTTGGTGACTCAACGATGACGAGTGCATTTCCCATACGGGAGTGGCGTTGTGTTAGCTTATAGAATAGAAACCGTCGGTTGTATAAATATGTCCAGACATTTCAAGACCCGAAAGAGCTGCGAGCACAGCGCTGGTGTCCATTGTACCCATAGAAACGAGCTGGTCAACTGTGCATGACTTTTCAGTGAGCGCTTGAAGCACTTTTTTCTCATCTTCAGTATGCGGATTTTGTGGCACGGGAAGCTGTTGTTGCAGTGTTATCGCAAGCAGATCAGCAAGGTCTTGCGCTGTGGTAATGAGGTGTGCGCCTCGCTGCAACAGTCGGTTCGTTCCTATTGAGGATTCATCCATGATGCGACCAGGAATGGCGGCCACGTCTTTTCCGAGATCCAACGCGTGCCGTGCGGTGGAAAGCGTTCCAGAACGCGCAGCTGCTTCCACGATAAGCAATACATCTGCAAGTGCGGCAATAATGCGGTTTCGTGCAAGAAAATGATGCGCGTAGGGACCTTCTGTGCCGTCAGGATATTCAGAAATGAGAAGGCCGTTCGCTTTGAGAAGAGCTTCTGATAGCGGAGTGTGCCGTCTTGGGTACATCTTGTCAAGACTCACAGGCAAAACGCCGATGCATTTTCCACCTTCTGCAAGAGCGACCTCGTGCGCGAGACCATCGCACCCAATGGCGAGTCCAGAGAGAATAATCACCCCGCTTTTTGCGAGGGGCGGGATAAGTTTTTCTATTGCAGATCGTCCGTACGGCGTCATATTGCGCGCACCGATAACGGCAAGCACGGGTGAGCCGTTAAGAAGGTTTTTATTCCCTTTTGCAAAGATCTGGGCAGGGGGATCTGCTAATTCATGCAGCACTGAAGGATATTGTGCGTTTGTTCTTGTAAGTTTTATTGACATTTTGGTAGATTAATGGTAGGATTCTTTGATTTTGAGTCAGGCCGCACCTTCCACCAACAATGTCCTCACACGAAAGGAGAGATCCATGAAAGTGGAAATTCTCGAAACGCACGGTAGTATTGGTGAGGACACATTCGAAATTATCCTCACCGTCGGTCAATATCTGGTGTTCACCAGACAGGCTGGACATCAGATGCGAAAGGGTTATGCGGAGGATGAGAAGCATCGCCGCGTGTACCTTCCGCAGGATGTATTTGACACGGCGATAAGAGCGGCGAATATCGCGCTTAATGCCGAACGGGAAAAATCCCAAACTCCGCCGGAGCCCGCTAAGGCTCTTCCTCCCGCCCAACTTGGTCTCTTCTGAGGCCAACCCCCATGCTTCCTGAGGGCCCAGACGTCCAGTACGTCCGCGGCCCTCAAATTTTTTTTACATAAAAATGAGCGGCTTCTCGCCACTCATGAATCTCTTACACCCAACCTACCAGACTCTGCAGCCTTCGTCAATCCTTTTTATCCGCCGAAGCTTTAGCGGAGGCGGACTTTGCGTTTGCCTGCATAGCATAAAGATTCGTTAGCTGTCTCAGAATCTTAAGAAGCTTTTTCTTCCAGTTGTCGCCGAGCGCCTCCATAGAGATCTTTGCGCGTTCATTGGTGATGTCCCACAGTTCTGGTTGTTTAATAAAGATACCCATCGCCTCAGGGCCAAATTGGTCGCGCGCAACGACCACAAAACGCTTTCCGGAGACAGGACTTTCTGTTGTGATGGATTTGATCTGCGCGGTGCGGGAGACGATTTTGCATTCCAGCGCATAGATGAGGTTTGTGATCGGCTCGGCAAATGGCTCACGGAATTCACGCTGTGCTTTTTTGTGAAGGCTATCAACCTCTTCTTCATTTGCAAGTTCTTGGTAAAGACGCAGACGGTCTGTTTCTTCATACACAATATTTTTGGGAATGCCGATGGAGATTGGGAGGTCTATATCCACTTCAGAAAGCGGGGTAACGTCTTGCCCGCGCATTTCTTGAATAGCTTGTTTGAGGAGGCGAGAATAAAGCGCAAGTCCAATCGCCTGAGCGCGTCCATGTTGTGCCTTGCCAAGAATGTTGCCGATTCCGCGAATTTCCATATCCCGCATAGCGAGGTCAATGCCAGAGCCGAGTCGTTCTGCTTCCATAAGTGCAGAAAGGCGCTTGCGCGCGTCTGGTGCAAGCTTTTGTTCATGATAGAAGAAGTATGCAAAGGCATCGCGGTCACCGCGTCCAATACGACCGCGTAGCTGATAGAGTTGTGCGAGCCCAAAGTTCGGTGCATCTTCCACGATCATCGTATTCACATTCGGCAGGTCGAGTCCGTTTTCAATGATCGTTGAAGCAATAAGGACATCAATGTCACCGTGGTCAAAAGAGGACATTGCCTTCGCAAGATCGATTTCTGCAAGCTGTCCATGTGCAATACCAAAGCGCGCCTGCGGCACTAATTTTTTGAGCTCCTTCATTTTTGGAATGATGGTCTCTACTTTGTTGTAGACATAATACGCTTGCCCGCCGCGTTCGATTTCTTTTTCAATAATCCTTTTGATTTGTCCGGTGCTATATGGCGCAATGTGCGTGGTGATCGGCTTGCGTCCCGCAGGAGGCGTTTTGATGATGGAAAGGTCACGAAGTCCAGAAAGCGAAAGATGCAGCGTACGGGGGATTGGCGTTGCAGAAAGTGAGAGTACATGCACTTCTTTGCGCAATCTTTTAAGATATTCTTTTGCCTGAACGCCAAAGCGCTGCTCCTCGTCAATGATAAGGAGACCGATTTTTTTGAAGTGAACATCGTCTGAAAGAAGACGATGCGTGCCAATCACAATATCAACGTCACCGCTTCGTACGCTGGCCAACACGCGTTGCTGTGATTTTGCCGATCGGAAACGCGAAAGGAGATCGACTTTCACATCAAACGCTTCAAGGCGTTCGACGAATGTATCAAAGTGTTGCTGCGCAAGAATGGTAGTGGGAGAGAGCACCGCAACCTGGTAACCGTTCGCAGCGGCTTTAAAGGCTGCGCGAATGGCAACTTCTGTTTTCCCAAAACCAACGTCGCCACAAATAAGCCTATCCATTGGTGTTGTCTGCTCAAGGTCATATGCTACTTCGTGGATAGCTTGACCCTGGTCTGGCGTTTCTTCATACGGAAAGCTGTCTTCAAGTTTTGCTTCATCCTCTGCGCCTTCACCTTTAAGGATCGGCGCTTTGGCTCGCTCACGTTCTGCTGCAACAGAAAGAAGTTCCTTCGCAATGGCGAGGGTATCCTGCTTTACTTTTTCTGTGACTTCTTTCCAATTACCGCCAGAAAGACGGGTCATCGATGGATTTGGGACACCGATATATTTGGAAAGTTTATCCGCAAGTTCCACCGGCACAAAGAGTTTGTCGCCTTCTGCGTATTCCAAAACAAAGTATTCCCGTTCTACATCTCCCACCTTTTGCACCGTGGTTCCGGTAAAGCGACCGATGCCGTGATCCAGATGCACCACAAAAGAACCTTCATTGAGCGTTGCAACCCACAGCTTGTCCAATGCTCCGCTTCGTGGCAGGCCTTCTTCTGTTGTTTGTTCAATCCCAAAGAGGTCGCGGTCAGTCACGATCAAAACCCCGAGTGTCTCTGAGATGAAGCCTTGATATGATGTGGAATGTGTTCGTGTATGTATTTCTTTTACAGCCCCCGCGAGCCCGTATTCTTTAAGGAATCCCTTCAGGCGTTTTTGGTTTTTTGTGAGGATGATGGTCGTACTGTTTTTTTGTTCCTTGAGAAATTCCGCTATCTGATCCCAGTGCTTTGGAAGAATAGGCAGAGCTTTTGCATTGAGTGCATCGGCGTTTTCCATGGTGCTGATGGTTTCAAAGTGCATCTGTGTGTATTCCTCGAGCTTACTTTCAAGTTTGTTCCAGCCCGGCAGTGTATGTGCGAATTCATCGCTGTCCCTAAAGATCAGCAGACTTTTGCGTTCATCTTTAGAAATATATGAGAGGAGGGTATCGGCACCATCCGGCGGAAGATCCGCGGCGGTGATCATTATCCGTTCAAGTTTTATTGGTTTTGTTTTATTGTGTGGAACAAAGGTGGTGATGTCTTCAATAGTGTTACCTGAGAATTCAATACGAATAGTGTCATGGCGTCCTGGAATGTAACAATCAACAATGCCACCACGCCGCGCAAAACTTTTTGGGAGATCCGCTGCTTTTTCAAATCTATAACCGTGCTCGACAAGCCACGCACAAAGGTCGCCTGGCTTTATTGGTGTATTTTTGGTGAGCTCAATGGTCACCTTGCGCTTGTCTCTCGGAAGAGGTTGTAACAGTGTTTCAGCAGGAAGAATAATCACGCGCCGCTTTACGTTATTTGCGAGTGCGGCAAAAAGTTCCTCCGCCGTAAGGTAGAGCGTGGTCGGTACATTGAACAAACTGAGGATCTCATTCCATGTTGCGGCATCCTTTGGGTCTTTTGCCACGACAAAAAGCGTCGATTCATCAGGTAATCGATGAGCAAGTTCTTGGATGACAAATCCCTGCGCGGTTTCTGGCCCAACTGATTTTAAGGGGAGCACTCGGCGATTCCAAACACTGCCTTCAAGCTCCCCGAGCAGTCCTGCGCTCCGGGATGGGCGTTTATTCACAGTAAGCATTGTAGCGCTTCTTTTGGTGATTGTCAATGAATACGGGGTCTTTACACAAAATATTGACGCAAAAGCAATGGCTTTGCTAAGGTAGTTAGCCGTTCATTTTCAGGTAAATCCCTTTGAGAGACCTATTTACAAGCAGCGAAAACGCTGACCCCTCCTCAAGCGTCAGTAGCTACAAGCTTGGATACGATGCTTCTGTATCGTTCTGACGCTTGTAAATAGGTCTTTCCAGGGGATTTTTTTAGAGCAAATGTATAGTTTCTTCGCTACCGTCGGAGAGATTGTTCAGAATGGCGTCCGCAGCGGTCGGGAGAGTCTTTTTTAATACATTCTCTTGTTCATCAGTAAAGCGTTCTAAGACAAAATCCTCTGCCGGCTTTTGCTCCGGCATCTTTGGACCAATGCCAAAACGGAAGCGACGCACCTCGTCAGTCCCTAGTGCTTTCAGTATGGATGCAACGCCATTGTGTCCTGCCGCAGAGCCTTGACTCCGGATGCGGAGCTTCCCGAATACAATATCGATTTCATCGTAGACGATGAGTACATCCTCAGGGGTAAGGCGATGGTGCTTCGTAAGAAGGCGGATTGCGTCGCCGGAGTTATTCATGTAGGTGGTGGGTTTTGCGAGGAGAATATCTTTTTCACGCGACACCCATGCTTTGAACATAGGCTTTTCATCCCAGTCCGGTGCATGGAGTTTTTCTTGCACAATATCTACCACGCGAAACCCGATGTTATGACGGGTATGTTCGTATTCCTTTCCGGGATTTCCAAGTCCCACGATGAGTTTCATCTTCGACTTGTCGTAATGATGACGGGTACGCCTTCTAGGCTATAGCGTTCTTGCAATTGTTTGGAAAGATGATCGAGCTTTGCCTCTGGCGGCGACACTCTTCCTCTGTAGCGTATGCGAAACTTTGGCGGTCGACTCGCATCTTGTTCAATATACTCAAACTTGAGTTTTTGCCACGTGGTGGAGTTGAAGAGTTCGCTGTTCAGTTCTGTAAGTTCCTCTTCTGGCAGCATGAAGTTATATCGTTCTAAGAGTTCTGTGAACATCGGAAGGATCTTTTTAACATTACGACCTGTCTTTGCAGAGACCCAGATGTGAGGTGCGCCACGGAAGCCAGGGAGTTGGCGCAGTATGCTATCTTCTTTTCTGGGGCGATCTTCGATCAGATCCATTTTATTGATGATGAGCATACGCGCAATGTTCGCCTGCTCAATGAGACGCGTGATTCGGCGATCCTCCACAGTGATTTCTGCATTTGCATCAAGAACGAGACAGCCTACCTGCGCGTCACGAAGAAGGAGGCGACTTTCTCGCTGGGTGAGCTCTTCAATACCCGTCTGTTTACTTCTTGAGAGGCCGGCGGTATCGATAAGTTCAAGTCGTATTCCTTTGTTTGAGAGTGAGTGGCGCTGCGCATCGCGCGTGGTATGTGGCTGCGAGCTGGTGAGAATTTCATCACTGCCGAGCATGGCATTTGCGAGCGATGATTTACCCGCGTTGGTTTGGCCTACAAGAATAACGCGCGGTTCGTTTCCCTTTTTTTCAGCATCCGGCGGCGTTTCTACTTTATCAAAGAACATATCCAATAGGTCGCCAACGCCGCTGCCATTTGCAGCAGAAACATATGCAACGTCCTTAAAACCAAGACGATGCAAAGAATCATCCAATTTCATTGCTACACGTGAATTATCAACCTTATTCACGATAAGGATCACGGGTTTTTTTGTTTTACGGAGTTCCTTCACAAAGGAACGATCTTCTACAGTAATACCCTCGCGTCCGTCCACGACAAATCCTATCACATCTGCCGTTTCCATTGCTTTTTGAATTAAAATACGCGTGGATTTTTGCAGCGGATGATGGGCTTCGAGGTTAAAGCCGGCAGTATCAGAGATAATCGCCTCGAGGCCACGCCATACAAAAAATACCCGTGTACGGTCTCGGGTTGTGTGCGGTGTGGCACTGGTGAATGCACTGCGCTGTTCTGAAATGCGGTTGACCAAGGTGGACTTTCCGACGTTCGTTTTCCCTACCAGCGCAAGGGTCGGATGCGTTGTCATAGCCTTAGGAGATATGTTGCGGAGTGACCTGGTCTTGCCCCATGATCAGTAAAAAGTCTGGCGCTTCCTGTTCGCTGAGGAGTAGTGCATCACGCATTTCTTGGGTGCCTGTTTTTACTGTTGCGCCAAAATGTTCCACGATGATTGCACTCGTTTCTTGTGCCGCACCATTTGTGAAGTCATAGAGTGTTGTGGTACCCGTGTCTGTCGCGCGTTCAAGGATTAAGCGAGTTTCAATACCGTACGATGCAATTTCTTCTGATGCCGCACCAGCAAGCCCGGGCGTTGTGGTTCCATTTTGCACCATAACGAGTGCGTCTTCTTGTTTGATTCCTCCGATATCAAAGATGTTGTTCGCAAGAAATTGGAGTTCCTCAAAGTCGCCAGCGCGTGGTACAAGGAGATATGCGCCGTTAAGGCCGATTTCTGTTTTTAGGAATCCTTCAGCACTGTTATCAAGGACGTACGTAATAATATTGTCCGTGTCGTATGTTTTTGCGATATTCCCTATACGCGCCATTTCCCAGAGTTCAATATTTGAGACGTAGTGCTTATTGATTGCTTCAAGTAAGCCGGAAATTTTTGTTGGATTCAGTAATGTGCCAAACGTAAGAATTTTATTCTTCGCTGCTTGGAGTACGTTCTGTTGGCGAGTCGCGCGTGCAAAGTCAGAACCTTCACCGTTATTACCGTGACGCGACCGAACATATTCAAGCGCTGTTGCCCCATCCATGCGTTGTGTGCCAGCAGAGAAGCGTATGGTTTGGTAACCGTAGTCATCGGTGGGGTATTGATAATCCGTGAAGCTTCGTTCCACGTCAATCGTCACACCACCAATACGATCGATCACATCAACAAATCCCTGGAAGTCAACGCGTGCAAAATAGTGGATAGGAATATCAAAAACTTCACTGATCACGTCAGAGAGTAATTTTTCACCGCCGCCCTCGTATCCCTCTGCTTGGCCGAACGCGAGCGCATTATTTATTTTACGGTAACCATAATCAAGGATCGGTACTGCAAGGTCGCGCGGAATCGAGAGCATCGAGATTTGCTTTGTGGAAGGTCGCAGACTAATAACCATGATGGTATCAGCAAGGTATGCGCCATCATGCCCATCACCACCAATACCCATGAGTAATATATTAACGCGGTCTTCACTCTCGCCGATGAGCTTGCGGTCGCCGCTGGTAATAAGCTGACCGAGCTGTGTCAAAAAGCCAGGGTTTTCACTGTCACCGATAGAAATGCGCGATGGCTGGTATTGGGTCCAAATAAAAATACTTAGAGCACTCACCAACAGTCCGGCAAGCACAAAAAATACCGGACGGAAGAAGAACCGTGGGATGCGGCTTTCGTGGTGGTGGGGGAGCACCTTCTTTGCAAGATTCATCGGCTCCTTGCGTGGCGTGAGATCCAGTTTTTTTAGTGGCATAAACATGTGCAGTATACGGAAAACGCCTCATACTGGCAATGTTTGGTGTTTTTGAGGTTGACTTTTTGCTTAAAATGCGCTATACTGTGTTCGTGAGCCAGAAATATGGCCACAAAATGCACGTTTGAAACAGAAAAAAGACAACGGAAGCCTCCGTCAATAATGGCGGAAGGAAAAAGGAAAAACAGAACAAAAGCATCATAGATATAGGTTCTGTATATTCCTTCACCGTATGGCGGTGATTTTTTGAACCGGCACCGCCTTCTACCGTATCTCGGTTATTCTTGTTTATTGAAGACCAGCATACGATACCTCCCCACTTTTCCTTTCCTCTTCCTCAAACCCCGCAGAGTACCAAAAATGTACTCAGCAGCCCACAGCACCTCTGGGAGGAGGTGTTGTGTGGTATATGGGTCAGTACTTGAAATCGTGTCCCTGACGTGGTACACTGTGCCTGTTTTCCGCATTTTTCTAATGATTTTGTTAGATGCGCGGGCGACTAGCTCAGCTGGTTAGAGCGCTGTCCTCACACGACAGAGGTCTCAGGTTCGAGTCCTGAGTCGCCCACCAGTCTTCGCTCGCGAGAATAATCACTTTCTATGCCACAAGACGATAACAGTCAAAAGAAGCCAGAGATCCCATTCACGCCATCGGGGCAGCATCGCATTGACCGCGAAGAAGGCGATGTACTTCCAAGTTTTTGGAAGTCATTTGGTTCATTCACCATAGAGATTCTTAAAGTCCTTATTATTGCTGCGGCCATTGTGGTGCCGGTGCGGTACTTTTTGGTTCAACCATACTATGTCAAAGGGGCATCGATGGAGCCAACATTTCATGACAATGAATATCTCGTTATCGATCGACTCTCTTATCGTCTTCATGATGTGAAGCGCGGTGATGTTGTTGTTCTTTCTGACCCACGAGAGACAGAAGAATTTTTGATCAAGCGAGTTATTGGTTTGCCGGGCGAGAAAGTAGAAATTCGTGGAGGGTATGTGACGATTTCTAATACTGAGACTCCATCAGGTTTTGTTCTTGACGAAACAGAGTATCTTCCGAGCGGGAGAACCACAAGTGGCGATTCAGTGACCACACTTGAAGTTGATGAATATTTTGTTCTTGGAGACAATCGTTCTTCTTCTTTGGATTCTCGTAGCTTTGGCGCTGCAAAAAGAGAAGATATTGTTGGGCGCACGTGGGTTCGTGCTTGGCCGTTAAATAGTTTTACTACATTCTCATCACCTGAATATGGCAACGGACAAGAAGAAAGTGCCCAGTAAGCAACAACCAGCAAAGCCACGCGGAGCGGGATCCCTGCCTTCTAGTAAGCATGGCGCCTTGATTGGAAAGGCAGCGGGCGGAGGCGATGCAAAGCCGGTAAAAGTAGAAAAAAAAGAGCCGGCACGATTGCTGCGCGGTTTTCGCGATGTCATGCCGGAGGAAGCGCCGTTCTGGCGCTATATATATGAAGTGACAGAATACTTTGCGGATATTTATGATTATACGCGTATTCAGACGCCCATTCTGGAGCAGAAGCATCTTTTTGAACGTACATTGGGTGATGAATCTGATGTCGTGAGTAAAGAGATGTTTGAGTTTCGCGATCGTAGCGGGGAGCATGTTGCGCTGAAGCCAGAAATGACCGCACCGGTAGTGCGTGCATATGTGGAGCATGGAATGTTTACGCGACCGCAGCCGGTGCGACTCTGGTATTGGGAACCATTGTTCCGCTATGATCGTCCGCAAGCAGGCCGATATCGTCAGCACACGCAACTTGGTTTTGAATCTATCGGCGATGATCATCCGGTCATTGATGCGCAGCATATTCTTATTGCGAAGCAACTTTTTGAATCAGTAGGCATCACGCCATATATTCAGGTGAATTCGCTTGGAGACGCTCAGTGCCGGCCACAATACATTAAGGCGTTGCAAGAATATTATCGTTCACGCAAAACGCATCTTTCCGAAGAGGCAAAGGAGCGTTTGAAGACGAACCCGCTGCGACTTCTCGACAGCAAAGACCCTGAACTTCAGGAACTTGCGAGCATGGCGCCACAGATGGTGGACCATCTTTGTGAACCATGTAAAGAGCATTTTATGTCCGTTGTCGGGTACCTTGATCACATGGAGGTTCCCTATACATTGAATGGGAAGCTTGTGCGTGGTTTTGACTATTACACACGCACGGTGTTTGAAATTTGGCCCGCAGAAGATGAAACCGGTGCGCAATCTGCACTTGGCGGCGGCGGTCGGTATAATAAGCTTGTCAGTGATCTCGGCAGCCACGAAGAACGTTCGGCAATTGGTTTTGCATGCGGCGTTGAGCGTATTATTCGCAAAATGCGGGAACAGAATCTTGCCCCGCCGAGTCGAACAAAGCCGCTCTATTTGGCGCAGCTTGGCGATGAAGCGAGGAAAAAATCAATCATTCTCCTTGAGCGTCTGCGGCAGGAAGGTATTCCAACGTATGAACATCTTTCAAAGGATGGCCTAAAGTCGCAACTTGAGAATGCAAACAGACTTGGCGTCCAATATGCACTTATTATAGGGCAGAAAGAGATTGTCGATGGTACGGTGTTGATTCGTGATATGGAAAACGGCATACAGGAAACAGTTGATTTTGAAAAGGTTCCGCATGAAATCCGTAAGCGACTCCAGGCTCGAGGAGCCTTGCAGGAGGTACACATGCCCAACAAGCCTGAACATCATGAGCCACCCCCAACAGTTGAAGGTGAAGAAAGCCAGGTAAGCACACTAGACCAGGTTAGCTAGGCGTACCATCATTCGGACAACGCCCGATGTTTGACGAATCGGGGATTTTCGTGGTATAGTCGTCTCGGTCGAAAACCTGCCTATTGGCAGGTATGCTCGCAACGGCGAGTAGTTATCATAAGAATTCAAAACAGTTTTTCAACACTTTAAGGAGGTGTTTTCAGTTGATCGAGGTTCGCAAAAAAGATGGAGAGAGCGGCGAAAGCTTGCTGAGGAGATTTTCACGAAGAGTACAGCAGACTGGGATTCTCATTCGCGCAAAAAAAGCTCGCTACTATGAATCACCAAAAACAAAGCGCGAGATACGAGAAGATGCTATTCGGCGCCGCGGAGTACGTGAACATAAAGACTTTTTACGCAAGATTGGCCGATTAGAGGAAACAGAGCGACGTTCAAAACGTCATCACTAATTGAGCGATTGAATTTATGAGCTTGAAAGACCGCATTGAGGAGGACTATAAACGGGTATTCAAGGAAGGGAACGCGAATGTCGTTTCATGCCTCCGATCGCTGAAAGCAGCGATTAAAAACGCGGAAATAAGCGCCCAGCACGATTACTCTGATGAAGAGGTGGTGCAAGTTATCGGTACAGAACTCAAGAAGACCAAGGAGTCACTTGAGGCTTTTAAAAAAGCTGGCCGCACTGAGCAGGTCATGATACTTGCAAGTCAGTGTGACGTACTTCAAGTGTATCTTCCCGAGCAGCTGTCTGATGAAGAACTCACAAAGGCAGTGCAGGATGCCATTACACAAACAGGTGCGAGCACGCCTGCGGATATGGGTAAGGTCATGGGCGTGGTGATGGGCGCAGTTAAAGGACGTGCTGATGGGAATGTTGTGAAAGCACGCGTACAAGAGCTTTTGAATACACAAAGCGCCTAAGTGCGCATCATTGGGGGTATGTTGCACAAACCACGTCGATCAAACGTTCTCACCGCACTCCTTGCGGTTTTTGCCGGAGGATTCTTTTTCTTCATGGTGCAGCATGGCGTCTCAGCGCAGACGCCGTTTTCTATTGAAGATATTGGTTCCAGTATCGGGCTCGGCACCTCAGACCTTAAGGAGACCATCCTGAATATCATTCGATGGTTTCTCGGAATTCTCACATTACTCGCCCTTGTGTACGTTGGCTATGGCGGTTTTTTGTATCTGACCTCCAATGGTGAGGAACAAAAGATCGAGAAAGCAAAGAAGACGATCATCAATGCGGTCATCGGCTTGGCGATCGTGCTGCTGTCCTGGGCGATCGTCATTTTTGCCGCGCGCGTTTTTGGCGAGGTCACAACCGGCGGATCTGGAACGTGTCAAAATAATGCCACCCGTAACCAGGGATGTGAGATTTGTTCCAGCGGGACATGGATTATTAATCCTGCGCCTCCCGTGCCGTCACTCTGCACTGGCATCCCGCCGACCGCCTTCCGTCTGGATGCGGTTGCTACTTCTTATGTGTTCCCACCAGGAAATGCTCAGAATAACGTCACGCTCTGTTCCAACGTATTGCAGGACTTCAATAACTTCGTTGATGATGTGAGTGTTGCCGCGGCGGTGATTGATCCGCTCACCCCATTGCGCATTAGCGAGGTTGGCACCGGAATCGTTTTTGCCGGTACGTGGCAGACACTCAGCGATACCGTGACGTTTAAGCATAATAAGTTCTGCACGGGAACGCCAACACAATGTTTGAATGATTCAGAGTGTAGCGGAACACCTGGCACGACCTGCGATATTGTAACCTTCCTGCCGAGCACACAATATGAATTGCAGATCCCGCGCGATCCGTATATTGGCGCACTGAAGGACAGATCCGGTGATTTACTTTTGGCATGCGCGTTAACAGTCAATTGTGATTCTTCGAATCCGAATTATTTTGCGTGGCGCTTCACGACCGGTGTGGAGAACGACATTGTTCCGCCATTTATCACCAGTACCTATCCAGTGCGTCCAGGTCCGACATATCCGGATACGAATGTGGATCGTCAGCCTATTCTTGAAGTGAACTTCAGCGAGGCGATTGACCCGGGGAGCGTGATGGATCCCGGCACGGGTCTTTTGGACAGCGATAATGTCTTCATAACGCGGATCACTGCGCAAGGCGGAACGCCGATTGCCGCAGCGACAGCAACAGATGCTGACGGCGATGGCAAGGTGGATGCGGACAAGTGGAATGTCACCTTTGATACCGACGGATTCCGTTTGAGCATTCTCAATCCGCTCGCGCTTGAGCCATTCACGTGGTACCGCATAACCGTACAAAATATCGAAGATCTTTGCGGGAATGGCATTGTCGCGCCGGAGGAATGGGAGTTCCAAACGAATGACGCGATCGCGTCATTCAAGAGCGTGTACCCGACGGGCGCGAACCAGTGTCCGGATACAAAAATTGCCGCCGTGTTTGGCACGACCATGTTTCAGCATGATGTGCAATTCATTGTGAGTGATGGGGTCAATATTGATATCACGCTTTCTTCACCAGAAGTGACCGGCCTGACGCAATGGTCAGATGGGGATAGTGTTTTGCGTGTTCTTGATCCCTATCCCGGCGGCTACAAGCAATATGAGCTCACGCCATTTGAGACAAGTGGTGGTGGTTTGCCGCTGAATTCCAATTTTACCGTTGAAGTAAAAACGAATCGTGAAATTGATGCTGCGCACACCCTGCTCGAAACCTCGTGGGGTTTTTCAACATCAACACCAGAGACATGCGCATGTCAGCCACTTATTACCGCTATAGATCCTAAACAGGGTCCGCCGGGGCAGTGTGCCACGGTGCAGGGATATTGCTTTACCGGAACAACCGCAAATCCCGCAACACCAACATCAGTGAAGGTTGGTGGTCAGGATGGGGATCCAATGATTTTAGGAACACCAACAAATAAACAGATTGTGACAACAGTAAGCAAAACACTGCCACAGGCTGTGCATCCGGTAACGGTTGGTATTACATATTCGAATCCTGCTTTTGGCACACTTATTTCAAACAACAACATCACCTTTGAAGTGAATAGCGCGACAGCTGCACAGGGTCCATGTTTAGTCAGTTTAAGCCCGAATCAGGGATACACCAGCACGCCATTTGACGCAAACGGAGAGCGGTTTGGTACTACTGCCGGCCTTGTTGATTTTGGTGGAATGTTGGCGCCGATTGTTTCATGGGCAGATACAAAAGTGAAGTCGAGTGTTCCTGTTATTGCCTGCGGCAGCCCACGACTCGTGAAGATTGTTGATAGCGGTGGCAATCCATCGAACGGTTTGAATTTTGATGTGATGTGCGTACCGCCGGATCAACTCGCGGTTGTTGAAGCAGTGCCAACATGCGGTACAGCGTGTATCAATACATTGCTCTCCGCGCGTTTCAACAAAGATGTTGATGTCAACAAACTGACTGATACGAATATTCGCGTGCGCAAGTGCCAGAGTACGAGCTGTGAATGGAATCTTCTTGATGCGCCACTCACGACGCTGGATATCAATCCCTTAGGATGGGACGCGACAAATAAGCGTTTCACATTTAGTAACTCCGTGAATTTTGATCCGAATACTTCATATCGCGTACTTCTTTCTGGCGGTGGCAGCGGCATCACCTCCTCGATCGGGGAGCTCTTGAATATGAATTTTGATGAAAATAACGATGGGAATAATGATGTGTATTCTTGGACGTTCAAGACAAAGGATGACCCGACAGCATGCAGTATCAATAGTGTTGATCTGAATCCTGCCGTTGCAACCATAGGCGCTGTCGGCGGTACGCATAATTATATTGCGCAGGCGCTCGCGTCTCCTGATACATGCAATCCTGCCGGCCAGCCCATTGATGTGGGAGATACGTGGTCCTGGAATATCAGCGTCGCTGCCACGCCAGAAGCGCAGTTTAGCGGCGGCGGCGCAACGCTGACGAATGCAGGTAACATCCAGACAGTTGAAGCACTGACCGAAACCATCATTCCGCCAGATCCAGACTATGTGACTATTGAAGCGAGCGCCTCTGGTTTTAGTGATACTGGTGAGCTCACGATTGACGTTACCTGGTGCAATGAAGTGACGGATTGTGAAGACTTGGATGCGGGAACCCCAGGACTCGAATGTCCCGGTTCCACGTGCGATCTTCTTACGAATAAATGCAAACCTGTCATTAATTCATTAAGCCCAGCGAGCGGGGATATTGGTACATGGGTAACCGTGGATGGTTGTTATTTTGATAGATATGATTCCGCAAAGAGCAAGGTCATTTTCAATAGCAATAAAGTGGGTCTTTGTTTACCAACGGCGATTTGCGGTTCTTGTGCGTCACAATGGACGAATAGACAAGTCATCGTAGAAGTGCCGGATGATAGTACACCTCCAGGCGATGATGCAGTAGACGGGGCTGTGCGCATTGAGACAAAATCCGGCTACTCTGCAACGTCATCAATGCCATTTGATGTTGTTGCTGGTGAAGCGCATCCCGGCATCTGCAAACTTGTTCCAAATAGCGGCGAACCAGGCGTTGCTGAAGTTGGAGTTTATGGTACTGGTTTTGATGCTGCTCAAGGCAGTGGGTTTGTGGAGTTTGCCGTTGCACAAGATGCTCCAGTGATCAGCTGGGCAAATGACATGATTAACGTAACGGTACCGACATTTGCAGAAACAGGACTGGTGACGGTGACGCAGAATAGCCAAACATCGAATGGTTTGAATTTCACGGTGATCCCACCTGCATGTCCGGTGATTGACCAATGTCTCATTGATGCTGATTGTGCTGCAGGCGAGGGTTGTAGCGTGAGCGGTTGTTGTGCCATGCGTCCAGATGTCGTGAGTACGAATCCTGCGGACGGAGCAACGAATGTTTGCCGCAACGCGGGCATTGTCATTACCTTTGACCAGCCAATGAATCAGGCGACGCTCCTCGACCCGGCGAATTACACCATCAGCCCTGGCAGCTTCACTGTCGTGAGAGTGAGTAGCACGAGCGTCACGCTCGGTCCTGGGCTCATGGTTGATAATACTGATTATACCTTCAAAGTGTTGCAAACTGTTCAGAGCGCGCTTGGCGTGAGTATGGCTGCGGATAGAACGTTTACATTCAAAACTGGTTCAACCACGTGCGACCTTGCTGCCGTGGACGTACAACCGCCGTCAACAGTTTTTGTTGCATCAGGCATGCCAAAGATACTGACAGCACAAGCGTATGAACAAGGCGGTTCAGTGATTTTGCCGGTGCCGGGTCTCTATGATTGGAGATGGGGCTGGACGACCTCTAAGCCATTGGTCGCGAGTTTTTCTCCGCTTCCGGGTAATAGTGATCAGGCGAGATTGGTAACACAATCACAGAATGGAATAACCACCGTAACAGCAACAGCATCATTATTACCACCAAACAGCGGATCCAAGAGTGGTGCAGCAACCATCACGTTGAATATGTCTGGCCCGCCGGGAAACGCATGCGGAACCTTTAATACTTGTACGGTTGGTTGTCTTGCTGGCCAGGGTTGTGCAACAGGAGGATGCTGCGCATGGGCACCAAGCGTCGTCAGTACAAACCCCATTGATGGCGCAACAAACGTCTGTCGCAATACCGGTATTCTTGTTCAGTTTGATCAACCGATGAGCGCAAGCAGCTTGGGGAATCTTGCAAACTATTCCATCAGTCCGGGGAGTATCACGGGCGTGCAGGTCATGAGCGACCGTGTTTTGGTTCAACCCAGCATTCTTACGGCAAATGTAAATCATACGTTAACCCTTTCCGCGAACATTCAGAGTAATCTGGGCGTACCGATGGCTTCGAACTATGTTATGACTTTCACTACTTCTGACAGTGTCTGCGAACTTGATGCTGTTGATGTTTCTCCGGTTGTGTATGCAGAAGTAGCTTCCAATATCCCCATTTCTTATGGAGCCATCCCCATTGGAACCACCGGAGGTCCAATCGTTGAGGCGCCGGGATTATATTCGTGGTCGTGGGCTTGGGTATCAAGTAATATTGGTGTTGGGAATT
This sequence comes from Patescibacteria group bacterium, assembly GCA_041671225.1. Lineage (GTDB taxonomy): Bacteria > Patescibacteriota > Patescibacteriia > JBAZBY01 > JBAZBY01 > JBAZBY01. The sequence continues at coordinate 102,140 of JBAZBY010000001.1, read as the reverse complement.
TTGACCCCGCAGCTGGTGATAGCCCATCGCAGACGGTAAAAACAGGTATAACAAGCGGGAGCACGAATATTCGCGCAACCGCAACAGTTGATGCACCAGGCACTGGTTCAAAATCCGGGGTAGGTGTTCTCAATCTGACTCTTCCGCCTGGTCCGGCAGACCTTTGTCCTGGTTCAACCACGTGCAGCATTGATACGGATTGTATAGGGACGCCCGGCCTTCCTGCATGTGGTGCAAGCGGATGTTGCGTTGCGCGACCTTCCGTAGCGAGTACGAATCCGACAGACGGCGCAACGGATGTTTGCCGCAATGCGGGGATCTCCATTACCTTTGACCGCCCAATGCAGAAGGCGAGTCTTCAGAATCCGGCAAACTATGCTATTGATATTGGTACCGTTACCGTGAGTGCCGTGACGCCTACTACGGTGTACCTCATACCCAATCCTTTCCCGCTTAATGCAACCACAACATATACCGTGACCGTGAAGGATACGGTGCTCAGCACAGAAGGCGTTGGACTTGCGGGTAATTATGTTTTTGATTTTACGACAAGTGATTCATTCTGTGATTTGGATTATGTCACGATGACTCCAACGCTCTGGCAGTCAGTGACATCCAATGAAACAAAGTCATTTGTCGCAACAACATACGCCGCAAATAATAATATCATTATTTCCGCACCGGGTGTTTATTCGTGGGAATGGCATTGGATAACCTCCAATGCGTCGGTTGCGGATTACACCGCAGACTTCAGCATCCCCGGCGAGGAAAACAAAGATCAACAGGAAGCACAAACCGGGAATACCAACGGCAAAACGACGTTGCGCGCGACCGCAACCGTAGACCAGGCACCGAATATCTCGCGCTTCGCGACTGCCCTTGTTGAGCTTGAAGCTTGTCATAATCCATGGAGTATTGCACCGCAGGGCACTTTCATTGATTCTGCCGCAAATTGTGCCACCGGGTCGTGCACTGATTATGACTTTACGCTTTTCTATTGTTTGGGGAACAATGCGGCGAGTCTTTTGCCAGACTTCACGCAGATAAATATCAAGGGAAGTATCTCTGGGTCTGATATTCTGAAACAGTACCTCTTTAAAGCAACAGGGGATGACGATGCAATTGGTATTCGTATTCTTGCCAATACAAGCCTTCTTGCACCTGATGTGTGGTTTTATCAGCAGTTCCCATACGGTACCGGGTCGCCACAAAGTATCGTGGTGGATGGTTACCCGGCAGTGCGCGACGGTCGAACGGTCTATGTTGCATCATCGCGTTATACGTTGGATAGAAATAATAATGGCAATCCAAATGATCCTCAGGTTCAGGGTTTCATTTTCCTCATTTCATATAATCAGGATGCGAGCAATGCAACAAAAACCATCTATAATAAACTTTTGAACTCATGGCGCTTCAATGCAGGCATGAATGGGTCTCCACTTCCCGGTCTTGGACCAGTAGATAAACTTGCGGTTGCGCATGATATGATGCGTTTGGGTGACCTTTCGAAGATCGCACGTGAGCTCACGGATTATCGGGATGCCAAGGGCACGTATCCAGCGCTGAACGCCGGCTCCTTTATTACAGGCATCACAACTTCACGGTGGAATCAATCCTGGAACGCAACACTAGGCAATGCACTTGGCGCAACATTGCCCGTGGATCCCGTGAATAGCTTTTATAATTGCCCCGCAACGCATGAGCCACAGAGTTGCTGGTATGAAACAACAAAGAATTTCCAGTGCAATACCAACCCGAGTCCGACACCAGAAGTTCCTGATTCGCATGTGTATCTTTATGATGCGGCAAGCGATGGTTCAAGCTATACACTCTATGCAAATCTGGAGTACACTAAACCAGGAGGTTGGGCCATTGGCGCGGGTGATCCGTGCGCCGGTTCGCCAGGTGGTTCTTCCTGCTCCTGTTTCAATTTTAATCTTCCGTCACTATAAACATGGCACGCGTCTTACGCATTCTCCTTATCATTCTCATCCTTCTCATATTGATTGCAGTCGTATGGTGGTTTTTTCAGCGTAATAGTGAAGGGGATACCACGACGAATACAACGACGAATATCACCATTTCGGCGCCCACAGGTGGGTTTGAAGCTCCAGAAGCCATTGTGGTAGAAACACCATCAGATACGGACGCGGACGGCCTTGCAGATAGTGAGGAATTGGATCTTGGAACAAAGATTGATATACCAGATACGGACGCGGACGGCCTTGCTGATTATGATGAGGTTCGCATTTACACAACTAACCCGCTTCGTTCCGATTCAGATGATGATGGCTTTTCTGACGGCGATGAAGTGGAGCAAGGTTTTAATCCTAATGGTGCTGGCCCGTTGCTGAATACGCAGCAGGCAATCACTGATGATCGTAATCAATAATAATCTCAACCCGTATGGCAGATGAATCCCAATTACCACAATCACCGCAAGCCCTTGATGGGCAACCGCAGGTTGGCGGTACTCCTCCGCCAGTAAGTTCGAATGATATTCAAAGCATGCCGGAGAATTTTTATGAAGGCTCTGGTGGCGGAGAAGGTGGTGGCGGCGGACGCATGCGACGCATTCTCATCATTGCCATTATTGTTGTGGTTGTTCTTGGACTCATTTTGCTCGGGTATGTTCTTTTCCAGCAGTTTTTTAATGGCACCAATGAGAACACGAATGAGGATCTTGTCATTAATACCACGGTGACCAATACAGCGAATGCGAATACCAATGCCGTTGCCAATGTGAATGATGGGCTTGTGGGGAATACCAATGTTGTCGTCAATACCAATGCAGTACTGAATGTGAATACGAATAGCAACACGAACACCGTAACGAATGACAACACAAACACTGTTTCGAATCTGAATGCGAATAGCAATACAAACACGAACACAAATACGTCTCAAACGCTTACAAAACTTCCATCAACAACTGATGGAGACGGGGATGGCCTGACCGATATTGAGGAGTCGCTCTATGGTACTGCTGCAGATCAACCGGATAGTGATGGTGATGGGTTCATTGACGGCAAGCAGGTACTCGTTTCGGGTGAGAGCACTGGTGAAGTGTATCTCGGGTATAATCCTCGCGGTACGGGCCGACTGGATGTTTCGGGGTTGGTGCGGACATATACATCCACACAAAAGCAGTATTCCATTCTTTACCCAAACACCTGGCTTGCACAGCCAACAAACTCCACGGAAGCAAATGTACTCTTTACGCCTTCAGAATCGACCGGTGAGTATATCCAGATTGGCGTGCAGAGTAACCCGGCACAAATGACAGCAGAGCAGTGGTATCTCTCATTGAATCCGTCGATTTCCGCTTCTGAACTTACCGACGTTTCCATTAATGGACTTGTTGGGGTGCTTTCTCCTGATGAATCAACGGTCTATCTTGCAAAAGGCAGTAACATGTACGTCATGAGCTACAGCACGGGGGCACTTGAGGAGCTGAATTATTGGACGACGTTTGAGATGATGTATTTGAACTTCCGTCTTACAGAAACCAGCGGAACAAACGCCAACACCAACTCATAACACTGTGGCCTGGACGCTCAGCACCGCTGTTTCACATACGCTCGATTTCGGAGTGATACAAAGAAAGCTTGAGCATGCACTTGCAAAGAGCGAGCGACCCGATGCTGACATTGCACTTCGCTTTGTGTCGCATGATGAGAGCCGTACCTTAAATGTGCACTATCGCAAAAAAGATGCACCAGGGAATGTTTTGAGCTTTCCTGTACAGGATGTGCCGGAGGGGGAACACCTTCTTGGTGATGTATTCATAGCCTACCCCATACTCCGCACTGGCTTTGCTGACAAACTCTCGGATGAGGACATAGCGGTGTCACTTGCGGTGCATGGCTTCCTTCATTTACTAGGGTTTGATCATCAAGATGATGCATCGAGTGAGGAGATGGATCGTCTTCATGAATCACTTGTATCATAATCATGCTGCAACTTTCTCGACAAATTTTTAATAGCTTTCGGTACGCGTTCCGCGGCGTGAAGGAAGTGTATCGTACAGAGCTTAATTTTCGATTGCAGATTACCGCATCTCTTCTCGTGCTCCTTTTCGTCTTGCTTTTTCAGGTGCGTCCTAAGGATGCGGCAATTCTTTTTCTTATGATGGCGCTTGTGTTGATTCTTGAGCTCGTGAATACTGCGTTGGAGCGTTTTGTTGATCTCGTGAAGCCCCGTGTGCATATCTATGCACGGTCGGTAAAGGATATTATGGCCGCGGCAGTCCTTATCGCATCTCTCTTTTCTTTGGCGATTGGGCTGCTCATTATGTGGCCATATGTCAGTGAGGCATTGGCAGGCGGTGCCTCCTAGCATAAAACCCGTATTTTTCGTATACTAGAGTGAGAATAATCTGTTTTTAGTCTTATGGCACAAGAGTTTTTTACCGGTCTTGATATTGGTACCTCAAGCGTTAAAGTCGTGGTGGGACAGCGTATCCCGAGCGAAACAGGCGAGGAAGAAAATATTCATATCATTGGCTCTGGAGAGTTTCCGTCCGCAGGTGTGAGCAAAGGAGTTATTACCAGCATTGATGATGCTGTTTCTGTGATTTCTAGCGCTTTAGAGCGTGCAGAGCGCATGACAGGCGTTCCTGTTGAGCAGGCGTATGTGGCAGTGAATGGCCTGCAGATTACTTCGCAGGATAGTCACGGCGTGATTGCTGTTTCTAAGTCAGACGGTGAAATCAGTGATGATGACGTGATGCGTGTGGTTGAAGCGGCTCAAGCGGTTGCAACCCCGCCAAATTATGAGATTCTCCACGTCATTCCACGTTCCTTTGTTGTGGATAATCAACAAAGCATTAAGGATCCCATCGGTATGAACGGGATCCGCCTTGAAGTGGACGCGCAGATTATTCAAACGCTTTCCTCGCAGGTAAAGAGTCTCACGAAGTGCGTGTACCGGGCTGGCGTGGATATCAATGATCTTGTACTCGGTGGTTTGGCTGCGTCGGAAGCGGTTCTCACCCAGCGCCAGAAGGATCTTGGTGTTGCGCTTATTGATATTGGAGCCTCAACCATGCAGCTGCTGGTTTTTGAAGAGGGAGATCTTCTCCACACAAAAATCTTTCCACTTGGTGCAGGGCATATTACGAATGATATTGCGATTGGCTTGCGCACCTCTATTGATACAGCCGAGCAGATCAAGTTGACCTATGGCACTGCAGTACCGTCTGACGTGGGCAAGCGGGAAGAAATTCGCCTTGAGGAGTTTTCACAGGATGAAAATTCAGCTGTTTCGCGATTGGAGATTGCAGAAATCATTGAAGCGCGAGTTGAGGAAATGTTTGAGATGGTTGATAAGGAGCTCACAAATATTGACCGTTCTGGCACATTACCAGCTGGTGTGGTGCTTTCCGGTGGCGGTGCACGCTTACCAGGCGTTGTTGAAGTTGCAAAGAAACACTTCCGTCTCCCTGCAGCCATCGGCCGTCCACAGAATGCATCAAGCAGCATTGAGAAGATGGATGACCCAGCATATGCCACGGCTATTGGTCTTGTGGTGTGGGGTGGTGGTGCAGAGCAGTCTGGCAGAGGCTCAGGCATGCTCAGACCTCTTTCAGGGGCAACAAGTAAGGTTAAAAAGTGGATTTCCTCTCTCATGCCCTAAGTGAAGGGTGGTCATTTGGCATGGGGTTGCCAAATGAACGCAGGGAGGCTAGAATAGCATCCATAGGAAAGGATTATGGGAAAACGTATGGGAGGAAGCGTCGAGGTTAAACCTGATATCGAGACGTTTGCCAAAATCAAGGTTCTCGGAGTAGGGGGCTCAGGAGGATCAGCATTAAACCGGATGATTGACTCAAAAATCCGGGGTATTGATTTTGTTGCAGTAAATACGGATGCGCAGGCACTTCATCACAGCAAAGCATCAAAAAAAGTGCATATCGGCCAGACCACGACCCGCGGTCTTGGCGCAGGTATGGACCCAGAACTTGGCCAGCGTGCAGCTGAGGAGAATCAGGAAGAGCTCCAGGAGATGCTTAAAGGCACTGATATGGTGTTTATTACCTGCGGACTTGGTGGAGGCACTGGAACAGGCGCGGCGCCAGTTATTGCAGAGATTGCCCGAGATGCGGGTGCGTTGACGGTTGCGGTTGTTACGAAGCCGTTTGGTTTTGAAGGCGCGCAGCGTGCAGCATTGGCAGAACAGGGACTCGCAGAGCTCACTGACCGAGTGGATACGATTATTACCATTCCGAATGATCGTCTTTTGCAGGTCATAGATAAGAAAACTTCACTTCTCGATTCCTTTCAAATTGTCGATGAGATTCTTCGGCAGGGTGTACAAGGGATTGCAGAATTGATCACCGTCCCCGGACTCATTAACGTTGACTTTGCCGACGTCAAGGCGATTATGCAGGATCAAGGATCCGCGCTTATGGGTATTGGTCGTGGCTCCGGAGAGAATCGTGCCATTGATGCAGCGAAGACAGCGATCGACTCGCCACTCCTTGAGCTTTCTATCCAGGGCGCACAGGGCATTCTCTTTACCGTTTCCGGTGGCCCAAGTCTCACGATGTATGAGGTGAATGAAGCAGCAAAGATTATCACAGATGAAGCAGATCCGAATGCGAAGGTCATTTTTGGTTCAGTGATTGATGAAGCAATGGGCGATGAGGTAAAGATTACCGTTATTGCAACCGGATTTGGGAAGGACGCAAAGCCAACAAAGAAGATTTCAACCCAGCACAGCAGTTTTTCACCAATACGAGAGGCAGAAGAGTTTTTCGGTGGTATTTCAGAGAAAAAGCAGGAGAAGGTCTCGATGTCTGAAGAACGTGTTGCCACCCCCCGTCCTGTTGTTCCTGCTATAAGAACTTCACGCAAGCCTATTGAAGAGAAGACTCCAGAAGAGAAGGAAGAAGAAGAGCTGGAGATTCCAGCCTTCATCCGTAAGAAGATGATGTAGTAGTTCCCTCCGTTGCGGGACCTTTGTTACTCGAAAATACGTCCGTGCTAGAAACAAGGTGACCGTTTTTCTTTGTTTCCGGCACAGCCGGATCCGGCTCTGCCGGATTTTTGCCGCCATAGAGCATAAAGATTGATACGTATTTTTGACAGCTGGGTTGTCCACAGGAATATGGGTCTACCCAAAAAGGAAGTGTTGTAACCTGAGCCAAATAGCCTATTTTTTAAGGCTTTGCTATTGTCATGATCCATATCTTGTGCTATACTGTTCATTGGAACCACAATATATTGTGGTTGAGGGGTCAGAGGACGGGAACCGGTCCTGTAGAGGATCAAGGGGGCTTGTCGTGAGCCGCTCTTTATACGAAAAACCCAAATGAAGTGTCCAGCTTGTAATTATCATGATACAAAGGTAACAGATTCTCGGACGGCATCAGACGGTCTTGTCATTCGCCGCCGCCGGGAATGCCTCCATTGTGGGTTCCGGTTCTCAACCTATGAAGAAGTTGAGATTCTGAACCTGACCGTTGTTAAGCAGGATGGTCGTCGGGAGGCATATAACCGCGCCAAGCTTGAAAAAGGCTTGATGAGGTCTTTAGAGAAGCGCCCCATGACGGCAGATGACTTTCGGAAGCTCGTGAACCTTATTGAGCGCGATATTCAGATCACTGGCAAACAGGAGATACGATCCGCGGCTATTGGTGAGCTGGTGATGCGACACTTGAAGAAAGCCGATCAAGTTGCGTATATCAGATTTGCTTCAGTGTATCGTTCCTTCACGGATGCTGATCAGTTTCGTAAAGCTCTTGGAACGCTCACAAAAAAGAAAATAAAAACTCGCGGGACGGTTTCCCGCCACGTAGCGGGAAGAAAGGCAAAAAGTAAACGTTGATCACTTACAAGACGGGGGAAGGGCGAGGGAGTGCACGGCACGCATCTCACGCTTTTCTTCTGTCCGATTAATCTTTTTGGAGGTACTATGTCCGACGCACCACAGAAGGTAGATTCCGTATCCATTGAGGAACGCCTGAAGGATATCTTAACCCGTTCATTTCGGAACGGGAGTAATGGTAAACATACAGAAAAGGTGAGTGTCCCTGAACGTTTTGCTATTACTGATAATGCGTTGGAGGTTTTTAAGCGTCGCTATGCGCTTGAGAAAGAAAATGGTGAAATAGAAGAACCAGAGGAAGCGCTTCGTCGCGTGGCCGATGCTTTGGCCGGTGTTGAGAAGGATTATGGCAAATCGGAAGCGGAAGTGAAGGAAATTGCGGATGAGTTTTATAGTGTGATGATGCGCAAGGAGTTCACCCCAGCTGGGCGAACCCTCACAAACGCAGGCGCGGACACGCCAGTTGTTGCAAACTGCATTGTATTGAACGTGCAGGATTCCATGGAATCTATTTTTGGCACGCTTAAAGATGCATCACTGCTCCAGCAGGCTGGTTCTGGTTTGGGTTTTCCCCTGCACCTCATGCGTCCGGCAGGCTCCAACACAAAGCGTTCCAAAGGGCAGGCATCTGGCCCGATCTCCTTCCTGCGGGTATTTGATCAAGCGTTTGGCGTGATTAAGCAACAGAATCGTCATGGCGCTAATATGGCGGTGATGCGCGTTGACCATCCAGACATACTTGAGTTCGTGCATTGCAAGAAGAAAGAAGGCGATATTAAGAACTTCAATATTTCCGTAGGCCTGACGGACAAATTCATGCAGGCAGTAAAGGATAATGATCCAAATCCGTGGTTTTGTGAATGGAAGGATCAAAAAATAAAGCCGCGACGTATTACGCGCGCTGGAGGAGAAACAGCCATTGAGATCGAGGAAGTAACCATGACCGCTCGGGAACTCTTTGAAGAGATCGTGGATGCGGCGTGGAACAATGGCGAGCCGGGCTGCGTGTTCCTTGATGAAGTGAATAAGACCAATCCCATTCCCGGGCTTGGTCGTATTGAGGCATGCAACCCATGTGGTGAGCAGTTTCTTCATGACAGTGATGTCTGCAACCTTGGTTCCATTGTCCTTGAACAATTCGTGACAAAGGATCGCACCATTGATTTTGATCGTCTTCGCCAGGTAACGCGTACCGCGACACGCTTGCTCGATAATGTTGTCGATATCTCCAACTTCCCAGCAGAGCGCGTAAACAAAACCGCAAAATCGAACCGTCGTTTCGGACTTGGCATTATGGGATTTGCCGACATGTTGCTCAAGCTTCGCATTCCCTATAACTCACCAGAAGGTCGCCAGGTCGCAGAAGAAGTGATGGGCACTATTCAGGAAGAATCTTTCAAGATGTCGCAGGAGCTTGCAGAAGAGAAGTGCAGTTTCCCAAACTACGACCTTTCTATTTACAAAGAGCAGGGCATCAAGATGCGCAATGCTGCACGCACGACCATTGCGCCGACTGGCACCATTGCTATGTTCTTTGATGTTTCAGGCGGGGTAGAGCCGTACTTTGCATTGGCATATCACTACAAAGGCATTCTTGGTGGTAAAACAGAGCTCCAATATGTGAACAAGCATTTGAAGGACGCATTGGAAGAAGCCGGAGTGTATTCAAAGGAACTCATGGATAAGATCATTGAGAAGGGTAGCTTGCAGGATATCAAAGAGATCCCAGAGGATATCAAGCGTGTTTTTACGGTCGCCATGGATATTTCTCCAGAAGATCACACACGGATGCAGGCAGCATTCCAGCGCCACGTCGATAACTCCATTTCAAAGACCATCAATTTTAAGCAGGATGCGACAAAAGAAGATGTACTGCAGGGGTACCTGCTTGCATGGGAACTCCGCTGTAAGGGTTGCACGGTGTATCGTGACAAATCTCGTGATCTGCAAGTTTTGAACCTCAATGATTCGAAGACCAAAGAGACGGTAAAAGAAAAAGCAACAGCAAGTACCGCGCTCGCAGGAAGTCCAACACTCACTCCGCGTACACGGCCAGACGTTATGGTCGGTCGTACATACAAAATGCCAACCCCCTACGGTAACCTCTACATCACCGTGAATAATGATGAAAACAACAGCCCCTTTGAAGTGTTTGCCACCATCGGCAAGACCGGAGGATTCTTTGCCACACAAACCGAATCACTTTGTCGTTTGATCTCATTAGCTCTCTCCACCGGGGTGAAGCCTGAGGAAATTATCAAGCAGCTGCAAGGCATTCGTGGACCAGATATCTTCTGGCATGAAGGTGGACAGGTGCTCTCTTTGCCGGACGCGATTGCAAAAGTGTTGGCGCGTCACATAAAGGGTGATCAGCCGCAGCTTGATTTGCACTATGAGAGCGGAGTAGGAGAACAAAAGAAGGTAGCTCCGTCAGCAGCAGGAACAGCAGAAGCCGCGACAAAGGTAGAATTTGGATTCACCTCTCAGGAGGTAGTTGCAAAAACAGAACGAAGTGAGAACCCAACGACTGCATACACAAAGAAGCCTATTTCCATTGCCGATCTTGGTCACGCACCAGTATGTCCTGATTGCAGTGCACGTTTGAACTTTACTGAGGGTTGCATGAAGTGTATGAGCTGTGGCTTCTCCAAGTGCGGATAAGGGTCGCCGTACAAAGGCTCCCAAAGGAAAGCATCGCAAAACTGGCCTCGCCATTTACTATTATGGTGATGGAAAAGGAAAGACCACAGCAGCAATAGGCATTGCGGTGCGCGCCGCCGCGTATGGACTCAAGGTGTTGTACTTTCAATTCATGAAGGGCACATGGCCATCTGGCGAACGCAAAAGCTTGGTGAAGATTCCTGGTATCACGGTTGAGGCTGTTGGTGAAGGGTTTGTTGGCATTCTTGATGACACAAAGCCACGCCGTGTGCATGTTACTGCAGCAAAACATGGCCTCACGAAGGTAAAGAAACTTCTGACATCTGGGATGTATGATGTCGTGGTCTGTGATGAGGCTGTCTCTGCTGTTGAGGCAAACCTTCTGAGCGTGCGCGACGTTGCAGGGCTTATGCGCGTACGTCCAGAGCGCGTGACCCTTGTCATTACCGGTCATGACCGCTATCCTACGCTTGAAAAACAGGCACACCTCGTCACAGAAATGAAGATGATCAAGCATCCCTATTATCAGGGTATCCTAGCGCAAAAAGGAATAGACTTTTAACGATATGAGATTTTCATTTAAAACAACGCTCTTACTTGCATTCAGTCTTCTTGTTTTTGGCGTTGTGATGCGAATGGTTCCGCATCCAGCGAACTTCACGCCACTGACGGCGATTGCGCTCGTTTCTGGAATGTACTTTCGCGGGAAGTGGGTGGCGCTTGTGCCGGTACTGACAATGGTTGTGAGTGACGTGTTTCTTGGCTGGCATAACATTGTGCTTTTTACGTGGGGTTCTTTTGCCGCGGCAGTGCTTATTGGTGTCTTTTTGCGCCGCACAGAAATTTCTACACGGATTATTGGAGGTGCGCTCGCGGGGTCCACATTATTTTTTCTCGTGACAAACTGGGCCGTGTGGCAGTTTACGGTCATGTATACAAAGGATTTCAGCGGGTTGTTGTTATCGTATGAAATGGCGCTGCCGTTCTTCCGTACTATGCTGACTGGCGATCTTATCTATACTGCCGCGCTTGTTGGCGTTTTTGAACTTGTTTTTGCGCTGCAAAAGAAGCGCGTAGCGCTTACCGTCAGCAATTGAAGACATTGCCCTCAGGCGAGCTTTTCACTATACTCGAATAGTATGGCGACGATGCAGGACTATCAACGGTATCGCGTGAACCGCCGTGAATCACACACCGCACCCAAGAAATTGATCGGGTGGGCCGTGATTATCATTGCGGGAATTTTTATCATTACCTTATTCACCGGTGGCGATAAAAAAGCTCCGGAAGTGAATACGACGACAGAAGCGACTGCCATAGAGGAGCAGACGAACACGAACAGCAACACGAATAGCAATACAAACAGTAGCGAAGAGACACCGGCAGAACCCACTGCGGCGTCTTTTGAAAGTATTGATGCTGTCCTTGCAGACTACACGCCGAGCGAACAATGTGATCAGATCATTTCCCGGCCGGGTGCAAACGAGGTTTTGCTCACCTTTGGACTTCGTCAAAATGCTGATGGGTATCAGACAGTACTCAATACGCTGACGACGGAGAATGTTCCGGCTGCTTTTTTTGTTGCTGGTAACTGGGCAGAGGATCACACCGACGTCATACAGGCGATTACCGATGCCGGTTTTCCTATCTACAATCAGACGCAATCACAGGAGGACCTTACTGAGCTTTCTGAAGACGCGATTCTTCAAGAACTGGAACAGGGGAATGAGACTATTTCTGGCATTACGGGCCGATCGACGCAGCCGTTCATGCGTCCACCATTCGGAGCGATTGATGATGCGACATTTGATGCAGTGGTGAGCGCTGGCTATTGTCCGGTTCTCTGGAGCGTGGATGCGCTTGATTGGCAGGCAGGCGCGACGAGTTTTGATGTGATTTCTCGCGTTACCGACGCCGTGATCACCAACGGACTCATTCTGATTCACATCGGGTCAGACCCGACGCCTAATGCGTTGCCGGAGATCATTCGCCTGCTGCGTGATGATGGCAAGAGTTTTGTATCATTGGAGCAGTTCGTCACCACGCAGTAACATATGTCATTTTTAGGAGCACTTGACCATTTATGGCCTATCTCCTACACTTTGTAGTAGACTATGGCAGAACAAAAATCATCACTCACAATCGTTATTTTCATTAGTCTTATCGTCGGAGCACTCTCAGGTGGTGTTTTTGGCGTACTCGCAGGCAATGGCACACTCGAAGATTGGGTAGCGGTACTGCCCGGGTTTGATGTTCAGGAGTCTGCGCAAAGCGTGAATACGCAGGCAATTGCACTGGAAGAAGAATCAGCAACCGTTGATGTGGTGGAGGCAGCATCACCAGCCGTTGTGAGTATCATTGAAACACAGGCCATACCAGAAGTTTTTGGGGGCACGTCACCATTTGATTCATTTTTTGGCGTTCCGCAGACACCACAAAGCACAGAAGACGGGCAGCGTCGAGAAACAGGGCGTGGTACTGGTTTTGTCATTTCCAGCGATGGTCTTATTTTGACGAACCGACATGTTGTTTCAGAAGAATCAGCGGAGTATACCGTTATTATGAATACCGGCGATGAATACACTGCAACGGTTCTTGCGCGTCATCCTGTGTATGATCTTGCAATTGTGCAGATTGAGGCAGAAGGAGAGCTTTCTTATCTTGAACTTGGCGAATCAGAATCCATAAAGATCGGGCAGACGGTCATTGCTATTGGTAATGCGCTTGGACAGTTCCGCAACACGGTAACGCGTGGCATTATTTCTGGGCTTGGGCGCACCATTACCGCGGGAGACGGGCAAGGAAATTATGAAACGCTCGAGGACGTCATTCAAACTGATGCCGCCATTAATTCAGGTAATTCCGGTGGTCCGCTGATGAATATTGCCGGTCAGGTGATCGGCGTGAATACCGCAGTATCATCAGAAGGGCAGCTTGTTGGGTTTGCCTTTCCCATCAACCAAGCAAAGCAGGCAATTGAGAGTGTTCAAGAGACCGGCCGCATCATATTGCCGTTCCTTGGCGTGCGGTATACGGTTGTTGATGAACAGGTGCAAAAATTGAATGACCTTCCTGTTGATTATGGCGCCGTGATCGTGAAGGGTCGTACCGATGATCAACTTGCCATTGTGCCGGGTTCTCCAGCGGATCTCGCTGGTCTTGTGGAGAATGATATTATTCTTGAAATTAACGGAGAAAAGATTACCAACGAGCATTCGCTTTCGAGCATCCTCGCGCAATACGCGCCTAGTGACGTGGTGACCATACAGTATATACACGATGGTGAAACCCTTACCAAAGATATTGAACTTGCTGAGCGGGCCGAATAACTCTTTCATGGCAGACCTCAACACACGTACAAAAGAATTAACACAGAAAATGCAGAAGACTGGGAGGTATCTTTGACCTTCCTGGCAAGAAGCAAAAACTGTTAGAGTTGGAAGATCAGGTTTCTGAGCCTGCGTTTTGGAACGACCAAGAGCACGCGCGAAAAGTTTCGCAACAACTGAGTGATCTCAAAAAGGAGATCGAAGCATTTACCGCGCTTGAGAAGGATGCCGCGGATTTGGTGACCTTTGCAGAATCACATGATGCGTCACTCATCGATGAATTGGAAGCACAATTGACGGATCTTGAGAAGCGTTTTGAGACTTTTGAGTTCATTGTGTTGCTTTCTGAATCGTATGATGAGCATAATGCCATCCTCGCCCTTCATGCTGGCGCAGGAGGCGTGGATGCGCAGGATTGGACAGAAATATTACTCCGGATGTTCTTGCGTTTTGCCGAGCAGCAAGGGTGGCGCACAAAGATTTTGGATGAATCGCGCGGTGAAGAAGCGGGTATAAAGTCCGTGATGGTGCAGGTAGAGGGACGCTATGCCTATGGGTATCTAAAAAACGAAGCCGGCGTACATCGACTTGTGCGCATCTCACCCTTTAACGCGGACAATTTGCGTCACACGTCATTTGCGCTGTGCGAGGTACTGCCGGAATTGGAGGAGTTGGATGCTGAGATTCCCATTGATGAGAAAGAACTTCGTATTGATACATTTATGGCCTCTGGGCATGGCGGCCAGTCCGTGAACACGACATATTCTGCGGTGCGCATCGTTCACATCCCAACGAATATTACGGTGAGCGTACAGAACGAACGTTCACAAAAACAGAATAAAGAAACAGCGATGAAGATTCTTCGTGTTAAACTTCATCAGATCGAGTTGCAAAAGCAGCAGGCAGAAAAAGAAAAGTTGCGTGGTGAATATCACGAAGCGGCATGGGGAAACCAGATACGCAGTTACGTATTGCATCCATATAAACTTGTGAAGGATCATCGAACGAAGTTTGAAAGCAACGATCCGGATACGGTTTTAAATGGCGCACTTCTGCCATTTATTGAGGCAGAGCTTCGTCGACAAGCAGCAACGCGCGAGAAGCAATAGCTTGACGCACAGCAATCCGACGCTGTAGTGTAGACATATAACCGGTGGCACTTCTATGAGCCACCGATTTCGTTTTAGCATCCTTTGTTTTTTTGCCGGCGTGAGCCTGGCTTTTGGTGAAGCAGGGCTGCCCTTTGCAGTTGGTTTTTTTATGTTGGCAGTGTCTTTTATGCGCCACCGCGTGGATATGTTTTTGATTTTTGGCGCGGTTGCCTTTTTTGGCGGATTCATGTGGACGCAATACTGTATTCATACACATGAGAGTGTCACCGCGCATTTTTTGTTTGATGAACGTGCTGAGGTGCAGGGTGTGATTTCACGGGATGTGGAACAACGCGTGGATGCGCAACGCGTAACACTCGGGCGACTCCAGATCAACGGACAGGAGGCGCAGGGTCAGATTGTCCTCTCGCTTCCTGTGCTCCCAAGCGTTGTTGTTTTTGATGAGATAAAAATAACGTGTACGATACGCAAACCTGAGTCCATTGAGGACAACGGCCGGATTTTTTATTATCAATGGTTTTTGGCTGGACAGAACGTACATGCAACGTGCTCGCGGCCGTATGCTTTTACAAAACTCGGTGCGGTTGATGATATCCGCGCGCCTCTTTTTGCGGTGAAGCAGCAGTTTCTCGGATCCATCAAACGCATTTTTCCGGAACCGGAAGGAAGTTTGCTTACCGGTATTCTGCTTGGCAGGGCATCCGCACAGGAAACAAGTATCCGCACATCTTTTTCTCAGACAGGTCTTTCACACATTGTTGCGGTTTCCGGTTGGAATATCACTATGGTGATTGTGCTTGTTGAAGCCGGTCTTTTGAAGGTGATGAAGCGCCGCCTCGCACTACCACTTGTACTGGGTTGTGTGTTGCTGTATGTGCTGCTTGTTGGTGCAGAAGGGTCGGTCATACGCGCGGCGATTATGGGCGCGCTCGTTGTTGTTGGGCGCGCGTTTGGCAGGCAAGGGGATACCATGAATATTCTGCTGTGCGCGGCGTTTGTGATGATTGTCATCCGGCCGTATTGGTTGCTTTTTGATGTGGGGTTTCAGCTTTCTGTTTTGGCAACCGTCGGGCTTGTTGTTGCCAGCACGCCACTCGCAGAACGAATACAGTTTCTACCGAGTGTTTTTGAGCTTCGCGATACCGTCGCGGCAAGTATCGTTGCGATTCTTTTTACACTCCCCATCAGCCTTTGGACGTTTGGCACCTTTCCACTGTTTGCACTCCTTGCAAACATTCTCACCGTTCCGTTGTTACCACTTGCAAGTCTTTTTGGAGGCGTGGCGGCGTTGCTTGGGCTCATCCATCCTATGCTCGGTAGTGCCGTAGGGAGCATTGCGCAGGGTATGCTCTTTTTTGTGACACGCGTTGCCGAAGGCTTTGCGCATGTGCCGCATGCACTCGTGCTTGTTCCCGGATTTTCCGCCTGGGTGCTTGTTGTGGCTATGGTGGTGCCGGTGTACGCATTTCAACTGTTGCGATGGAGGCGCCATGCGTAAGTTTGTAGCACTTTCAATCGTGCTTGCTATCTTTATCACACTTGGTAGCAAGCAACTTGGGCGCCCCGCGGCCTTCATTGCCTTTCTTGATGTGGGGCAGGGTGACGCAACAGTTATTCAACTTGCGGACAACACGACTATTCTCATTGATGCCGGGCCAGACCGCAGCGTTGTTGAGCAGTTGGATCGCGTGCTTCCTTATTTTGACCGGACTATTGAACTTGCCGTGGTGACGCATCCGGATACGGATCACTATGCTGGATTTGGAGAGCTTATGGAGCGGTACACCTTCGATCAGTTTTGGATCGCATCGGACAAACCCGGGGCGTGGGAGACATTCAGACAAAACATTCAGGAACGCGGCATTGCCATTGAGCGACCCGTACCCGGAAGGAGATTGCAATTTTTTGATGGTGCATCGATTGTTGTGCTGTGGCCTTTGGAGAACGATAGTGAAGACTCAAATGAGATGAGTATTGTTCTGCAATTTTTGACAGGTGATGCATCATTTTTTTTGACAGGCGATGCGTCGATTACAGTGGAGCAGCAGATACTCGCAAGGAATCCAGATATACATGCTGATATTTTGCGGCTTGGCCATCATGGTTCGCACACATCTTCTGACCCTGCATTTATTAAAAACATTGCTCCTGAGCTCGCCATTATTTCCTGTGGCGCAGAGAATCGTTTTGGGCATCCACATCAGGAAGTGCTGGATATATTACATCATCAGGGCATTCCATACCTCCGTACTGATCATTTTGGAAGTATTCTCTTTTTTCTCGATGCGCCATTACAGCCTGTTCACCTTGACAAAGCCTGCCTTTTCTGTTAGGTTGTGATGTTCTTGATGTCTTGTTCTTGTTGCATTGCAGGCACCTTGAACAATTTGGAAGAAGTTTCTGAAGCCGCGCAGAGAAGGCTTTCTTTTTTGCGCACTCTCCAACCCAGCCGGAGTTCCGGCGAAAGGAGTTCGGCATGCCCGAAGACAGCCCCGCCGGTACGCCCGGCGCAGCAGGAGGAGAAGCGCCCGCCCGTGAGGGAGGACGCAGAGGAGGTCGTGGCCCGCGCCGCGACCAACCGAGGAGAGCGGAGCCTCGCGACGATCGTCGCGATACCCCGCCTCCGCGCGCTCCCCAACCCGCACCCCCCCGCACCAGCCGTCCCAGCATCCACTTTGAGGTGCTGCGGAGGACGGAAAGCGAGAACCGCCCCGGCGTGGTTCTCGTCGACATCTGCGCCACGTTCATGCTGGGCGACGAGCCTATGCGTGGTACGGCGCAGATGGACCTTCGCGATCCGGGCGTGACGTTCCCGTACGGGAACACGAGCGTCCTTGATGTCGAAGGAAAGGCGATGTTCTCGGTGAGCGTTCCGGTCTCCGAGGCCATGAACATCCCCGTGATGATCAGCCTGGAGAGCGATCCGGACCTTAACATCAAGGGAGTGATCGGGCCTCGCCAGGCCATCATCCCTAAGCTCTGGGTGTCCTTTGAGCAGGGACAGCGCAGGTTTGTCCCGATCATTCAGGTCTCCAACAGTGAGACCAATGAGCCGCTCGAGGGGATCGTGGTGGAGATCGTCGACGCGAACGCGGAGACGGAGGATCGCCACGAAGGAACGACAGATCGCTTTGGCGAACCGCCGTTCCAAACCATCCGGCTGGCGAAGACCGAGAGGGAACGTGACATCATCATTTCTCTCAAGGGCTATCCCGGACACATCCACCGCGAGTGGTTGGCTGGCGGACTCGGTGACCTCGATCCGCAGCCCATGCCGCGTCCGGTGGAGTCCTTTTGGGGTGACGTACGCGCCGCGTGGCTCGCCGGTTCCGGCGAACCCGTAGAGCGTCCGCTCCCTGAAGGCGAGGATCCACCCCTGCCGCGTTCGTTCTGGCGTTCTGTCGTCGTGGGCCTCACGTACTGGCTGGCCAGCACGTTCTGGCGCCGGCGCTACGTGCGCTGGTCAACCGTCGCCACTGCGTGCGCTCTGCTCGCAGTTCTGCTCGCGCATCCGGTGAACCACCTGCTCGGCGTTTTCCATTCGGAGATGCCGCAGGAAAAGCAGGATGCGATCCACGATGAATCGGTATGGATCGCGGCGCGCGTGGTCGGCGGCGGGGCTTATGATCCCGCTGAAGACATCGCGCGTCTTACGAGGGAACGTGAGGAAACCGAGAATCCCTTCCGCAAGGGGGGGATGACCACGGATCTCCGGAAGGCCTGGGAGGAGCTCGGGCGCCGTGAGGGTTTCATGAAGTCCACTGGACATCATGTCACGCTCCGCGTGCAGCGCGGACCCGGCACTGCCCGGATGGACATGGAGGCTGGCAGAGGCCAGGCAGTTTCGGCGGATTCCGCGCCATCCGACCTTCGGAAGGCGTGGGAGAAGCTGGGTCAGCAGGAGGGCTGGCTTCACGCACAGGAGGACTCTTCTTCCACCCGCTCCCGTTGAGGGAGGGATTGCACATCTCATTCCCGCTGCTGTACTCAGCATGCGGCAAGAGGGGTTTGGCTCGCGCGAACCCCTCTTCTTTTTTTCTTTCAATACTTGACAAAAATGTATTTCTTTGGTATGTTCCGGTGTCCGGTTTTTGCTCGCTGTTTGACAACTTAAGCAATTGAAATCGGATCATACGCGTTCTCGTTCTACCTATCTACACCTCAAACCTGTGCACCGCACAGAGAAAGGAAACGGCCATGCCGTTGTCTTCATCGCAGTTTCTCCGGCGTTTCGATGCCGGTATTCCTGCGGTCGCAGGAATGATTGCGAGGCCCGTGAGTGAGTTCCTGTTGGGGCTCCTCCGGGGCTTTGCGCCTGGTGCGTATCGCACGCTGGCCATCAGGGCCAACCAGGATAGACGAGAGTTTGAGACGGAAATGCTCCTCGGAGGAGTTGGATTGGAGAACATTCTCCATTTCGTACTGGTCAAGTCCAGTAGATTCTTTTCTGAGGGCAAAACACTCGAGCTCCTCCTCGAACAGACAATAGGCCGCATGCCCGAGAAGATGGCGGAAATCCTCGTTCGCGAGGAGATTCCCGAGGCTGAACTCGGTCGCACCATTAGCAAGGAAGAGATGAAGGCGGCAAGAGAGAAATTTGTTTTGGTCGCAAAGGAGCACGGCAAGAACGTGCCCTTCTCGATCAAGATGAAAATCATTCGATCCGCTCGCTCATTCTTTTCCGCTCCTCCGGTTCGCCGTGAGCGTCTTGTGGTATTCCACGAGCGTCACACGCGCGGAAGGGAAACCTTCCACCAGCGGATCCTGGCGGCAAAGCGTCGTCGGGCACCGGTTCGCTAGCGTCCCACCGTTGGTGGGCAAGAAAGGAACGTCCAATGACAGAAGAGAACGCTGCGGTTACCGAAGACCGCGCTACGGTAACGAAAATTCTCTGGGATGCCGTAGAGGCCATGTTTATGTGGCTCTACGACGGCGTCCGAACGGTGATGAGCGGCAGGCTGCTCTTCGTCGTGTTCGCGCTTCTCATGATCGACGCCATGGTGAACCTCTACACGGTGAACCATGGCCTGCAGAATCTCTCCCTCGGCCTCGTGGGCGTGCATTTTGTCTTGGCCATTCTGGCTTTGGCGATCTGCATCCCCTTTGCCAAGGGCATGGATTTCGCGAACGGCATCCTACGGGACAAGGTTCCGGAAGATGCCAGGAACGTGGCAGATAAGGTGATCCGGCTGGTCGTCGCGTTCGTGACGGGTATGTTGTTCTTTCACGTGATCAGCCATCTGTTCAACGCGGAGAACAACTCTGTGGCCTTCTGGTTCGCGATCCTCGCTTTCTGCGGAGGTTTTGGCATCGGCTACTTGCGAGGCTGGACGAGCGAGGTTCCGTACAAGATCATGGCCTGGCTCATGATAGTTGCTGGGATCGTCTTCACGATCAAACTCGTCAATCCCTACATGCATGAGGTAGGGGCGATGGGTGCGTCTGAAGACCTCCGGGCAAGCGCGGAAGCATCTGGGCAATTCTGGGTGTTGAACAACGCCCTGCTCAAGATGCCAGGCCTCGGATTGATCTACCTGATCGTGCGAACCGTTTGGTGGGTCTCATTCATTGCGGGAGCACTCTCCTTCAAGAAGATGGGGGCACTTACCCTTCAGTTCGCGCGCCGGGCTGCACTCATCAGCCTGGGAATCTGCACGGCGATCATCGTCCTGCTTTTTCTCATCGCGTCTGGAGTGGTTGCGTCTGGTACGGATGCAGCGCTTCATACCGGTACTACCATCACTGCACCCACAGCCCCCAACCCGGCCAATCCCTTCAACGCGTTTGTGGGGGCGGCCTCGGTTGGCATTCTGGCGATAGGCATTGCCATCGCGCAGAAGAACCCAAAGGACCCACTGCGGCTTCTCGCTGCGGTGGTCGTGGTGGTCGTGTTGGGCAGCGGCCTCTGGCACTTTGTCCTGCAGCATGCAGCATAGGAAGGGGCGCAAAATGAAGAAAGGAGAGCGCCTCTTCGTCAGATACCCAAAGGCAGCCGCCTTTGGGGTGATCACGCTCACGGTCTTGGCCATCTTGTTCTTCGCAAGGGGAACGGCCGAGATCACTGAACCCGGGTTTGTGTCCTTCGAGGGATCAGATTCACTGTTCGCAGCGAACTTCGTGCTCTTCGATGAGGTTGAGTACGATGTCCCCGTGGTCTACTACGGGGATCTACCGTGGGTGCAGTCGTATCCACACATCGAGATAGGATGGGTCGCCGAGTGGGTGGGCAATAGGGGCTTCTGCTTGCCCTGGGAGGCTCACCAGGTCGCAAAGAGCTGGCAGCTCAAAAAGCCCGGATACGCCGGGTGGATGTTCTGGCCTACCACGCCGACCACCGATCCCAGTGACCCGCGGGCGTTCATGCCCAACTCGGAGGGGTCGTACCGCAACGAGTGGTACCCTGACCCAGGCGAGGCTCGCGGTTTCTTGATGCTCAGCATCAAGCAACCGGGGAAGCCCTGGAACAAAACCGCCTCTCCTGTGAGAGGGGAAAAAGGGAGGTGCATCGCAACCGCGTCGGGTCCTGTCATGATGGGACCCAACTACGACCAGGATATGAAGATAGACTGGTCCGCCGGCCGCATCTTCAATGGCCGGACGATCTCGAACCAAGGGGGGCATAAAGGGACGTTGCGCATCTACGCACGGCGAACGTCATGAGGAGGTTCCGTAAGATCATTCTTGAACTCGGGAGGCTTCGCTGCTAAGCGAATGTCCTCCCGATTTTTTTTGCTTGAAAAATGTCTCAGAATGCGCTATAGTGTAATGGCAATGGGGGTGTATTTCACTCAATCGCAGCGCATCATTCCTATCATAGCCATCACTTTCATGGCATTTTTTGTTTTTGGGGGAACAGCGCATGCATATGGTGAAGCTGAGACCTATGTTGGAAAAATATATAGCGGCGACGGGCAGGCGGCAACGTCTGCGCTTTTGGATTTTTCTGAGGACGTGCTTTCTGACGGCAGTGGCAATTTTTACATCGCAGATACCTACAATAATGTTATTCGTAAAGTTGGGACAAATGGAAAGATTTCCACGTATGCCGGCACGGGCGCGTTTGGTGAGCGCAACGGCGCGGCAGACAGCGCGGAGTTTGGTTTGCCACGCGGCATCGCCCGCGATAGCTCCGGCAACATCTATGTTGCGGATACCGGCAACAATGCCATCCGGAAGATCACGCCAAGCGGTTCTGTTTCAACGCTCCTTTCAAATCTTTCTGGGCCGGAGGGGCTTGCTGTCTACAACACGACGCTGTATATCGCGGAGACCGGCAGCGGGAAGATACTTTTCGTCAGCACGAATGGTGGTTCCGTCACAACGCTCACAACAGGGCTTAGTGAACCAAAGAAGCTCGTTGTGACTGACGTGACTATTTATGTTGCGGATGCAGGACTCTACAAGGTCATGAAGGTTGATCGTCGGAGCGGTATCAAGAGCACGCTTTCTGGTTCTGGCACGAAGGGATACAAAGAAGGCGCTGCGAGCACGGCACGGTTTCAAAATCTCTGGGGTATTGCGAAGGTTGGGAGTACGCTTTATGTGAGTGATGGTAATGGACTCACGGATTATATCCGTAAAGTGAATACAAGCACCGGTGCAACGGAGCTTTTTGTGAGTGATGCAAGAATGAGGGTTGTGAATTATCCTGCAGGCATTGCTGCATATAATAATAAGCTTTACGTTGCCATGGCAGGGCTCTCAACGGTTGTGCAGTTTGCAACGTCAGATGGTGATGATGTTCGTTTTGCCGGCAACGATCGTTTTGGATTTACGAGCGGCACAGGAACCGGTGCGCTTCTTGGTCGGCCACATGATATGGTGATAAGCCCGGATCGGACGTATATCTATCTTGCTGAAAATAATAAAATTCGTCGGATGACGCGCGCAACAGGAAGCGTTGATGGGAGCTGGATTGTTGGCAGCAGTATTGATGATTATATTGGCGAGGGATTCTCTGGCGAGGATGCCCGTTTTTCAAATATATCCGGTATCACGATTGATTCAGCGGGGGAGAATCTTTATGTGGTTGACCATTGGAATAATCGCATCCGTAAGGTAAACATTGCGAGTAAGATGACCTCGCTTGTGGCAGGAGGTGGGGATTTCAACACCGGTGGTCCGGGGAATGGGTATGCAGAGGGTACGGGTTCAGCGGCGCGTTTTGATAATCCTACGGATATCGCCATTAGCCCAGATGATGCGTGGTTGTATATTACGGACACGTCAAACAATCGCATTCGTAAGATTCGCATCTCCACCGGCGTAACGACACTTGTTGCAGGCGGAAGCAAGGGGAATGCGGATGCCACGGGCAGCAATGCAAAGTTTAATGCGCCGTGGGGCATCACCATCGACCGTAACGGGAACTATCTCTACGTTGCTGATCGCAATAATCACACCATTCGTCGTATTGAGATCGCCACGCAGGACGTTGTCACCATTGCAGGCCGTGGTAGTGCAGGTTATTTAGAGGGCGTACGCGACAATGCCGTTTTTTCCTTTCCACTCTATGTGGAGTTTGATGACAATATCCTTTATATCACTGACAATGGTTCGCATCGTATCCGGCTGTATGATTTGACGGCAAATGTTTCTAAGCTGATCAGCGGTGAGGGTGTGCGTGGTTTTGAGAACGGCGCCCCGAGTACGGCGGAGTTCAATAATCTTTCTGGACTGGCAGTAGACCACACTGGCCGCACGCTTTATGTTGCAGATCAATGGAGCGATCTTATTCGTCGCGTGGATATCACTGGTCCTGCACCGTTTGCAGAAGACGCACCAGAAGTGAGCGGCATTGGGCCAAATACTATCAAGAAGGCAAGTCATACCGCTTCGGAGGCCTATTTGGATATGAGTGGCACTGGCTTTCGTCATGGGATGCAGGCCCAGTTCGGCCCGTACCCGGCAACGGTGTATATCAAGAGCGATACCAGTGCGACGATTGTGATCCCTATCGCGCAGATGCCAACAGGGTGGTATGACGTGAAGGTAACAAATGTGGACGGGCAGACAGATATCTTTCCTGTTTCGTTTACGCTGCAGGAGGCAGACGGAAGCATACCAACACGAACCTTTACCCTTGATGTGGTCGATGGTTTTCTTTCGTACCCCACTTTTTTTCAGGGTGGTGTGAATGTTGCCGTTGGTGATGTCGACGGCGATGGCATTGATGATCTTATTACTGTGCCAAAAGGTTCTGGTGGCCCGCAGGTTCGCGTGTTTTCAAAAGAGGGAAGCGTGAAGGGTCAATTTTTTGCATATGATTCAACGTACCGGGGTGGAACAACCATCGCGGCTGGCGATATTGATGGTGATGGTATTGCTGAAATCATCACCGGAACGGAAGTGGGGAACTATCCGCTTATTCGTATCTTTGATTCTCGCGGAAATCTTCAGCGTGAATTCTACGCGTTCGCATCAAATATTCGCGTTGGGGCGTCGGTTGCCGCCGGCGATGTGGATGGCGATGGCAAAGACGAGATTGTCGTGACGCCCCGTGAGCGCGGAGGTCCGCAAGTGCGCGTCTTCGACGGCAATGGGAATGTACTCGGGCAATTCTTTGCATATCCCGCTTGGTATCGGCTCGGGCTTTCTGTTGCGGTGGGGCATATTGATGACACGAATCGGGATAAGATCATCATTGTTCCCTTGAATGTTGGCGGTCCGCATGTACGCATTTTTGACGGGCGTGGCACCTTGGAAGGCCAGTTCTTCGCTTACCCCAAGGAGTTCCGCATTGGGCTCTCTGTGGCAGCAGGGGACGTGGATGCGGACGGTTTTGATGAGATTATTGTCGTACCGGCGGCGGTTGGCGGTCCGCATGTACGCTCACTTGATGCATTTGGGAATGTTGACGCGCAGTTCTTTGCCTACGGCAAAACCACGCGGTATGGCACAAGCGTGGCTTCTGGTGATGTGAATGGTGATGGCGTGGATGACATCGTCACCGGCCCGCTCTCTGGCATTGCAAATGTCATTCCATTCTCTGCGAGCGGGATTGTGATACAGTAAAAGCGAAAAGGAACCCGAGGGCGGTTCCTTTTAAGTAGGGTGTGTTGGCAAGCGACGTTTGTCACTTAGCCAACAAATTCGGACATACCTGATACAACAAGTGCTAACCCTACTACGAGTGCAAGAAATCGGACTGGTCCGAACCGCTTGCCGTCAGTGGCCGAGAGTACGAGGAAAGCCCCGAAGATGAGTGGCCCGTGATCGAGCAAGAAGTTGAGCACCTCGCTATATTGTGGCGCGATGTTCATATGATTTGGGTTAGTTGTTACCAGGCATGTCAAAGGGCGATTTCTGTTTTCACAGCAAGCTTACACTTTATAGAATCAGCGGCAATCTTTGTGTGTCAGGATTGGCCGGCCACGGGAACGGATGCATATATGCTTATTTTGACTTCTCTGGACAGACTTCGTTTCGCATGCTATGCTGCGCTCTGCATTTTTAGTAAGCAAACGTGGACCTGTGGTGTAGCCTGGTTAACACGCCTCCCTGTCACGGAGGAGATCGCCGGTTCGAATCCGGTCGGGTCCGCCAGTATATTATGTCTCGATTATTTTATAGCATTGCAGCACTTCTCTGGGCCAGTGTGATTTTTTTGCTATCGAGCTTTCCTGATCTTGCGACGGATCTCTCCTCAACCGCGGATCTTATCTTGCGCAAGGGAGCGCATATTATGGAGTTTGTTATTCTTGCGTTGCTGATTCATAAGGCACTTGGATTTCGTAATAAGCTTTGGCCAACGCTCGTGATTGGTATTCTTTATGCGGCAAGTGATGAGTGGCATCAATCATTTGTACAAGGTCGCAATGGTAATTTTGTTGATCTGGGGATTGATACCCTCGGCGTGCTTCTTGGAACATTTCTTGCCGGCCGTACAGAAAAATCTCCCTGGCAGGAATAAATAAGATACCAAAAACCCCCCGGAACGCGGGGGGTCTTTTTTGTAGAAAATTTATTTGACTTTTTTGACGATCTCAGCGAATACCGCTGGTTCGTCCATTGCGATCTCAGAGAGAACCTTCCGATTGAGCGCGATCTCTTTGATTTTAAGTGCGTGGATGAACTGTGAGTAGGTCATGCCTTCCTGACGCGCGGCTGCATTCAAGCGAATCTGCCAGAGCGCACGCTTCTCGCGCTTTTTGCGTCGGCGGTCGCGATAGGCATGAACGCCTGCTTTTGTAACGGCGGTCTTTGCCTTCTTGATGTGACTTTTGCGACCCCAACTAAAACCTTTCGCCTTCTTCAGGAGATTTCGACGTCGCTTTACATGACTCGTACCTCGTTTAACGCGCATATCGTTAGTTGTTATACGGCAACTGCCGTTTTACTGATTTTCGAAGCGTCTTATGGATAGTATTATTCATACGCTTATTGCGTTTCATCTTACCCGTCTGACGAGCATTAAAGTGATCCTGACCGCCGTGGCGGGTGCGGAGCTTCTTTGTGCCGGTGACTTTGACGCGCTTTGATATTGCCTTTCGTGTCTTGAGTTTTGCCATTATTTTTTCTTAGCGATAACCATAAAGAATTTTTTACCCTGCCTGCTGATGGGCTGTTCAATAAAGACGCCCTCTCCGAGATCCTTTGCAAAGGCGATGAGGTAGCCTCGCGCCTTATCTTGGTGGATAATCTGCCGTCCGCGCAAGATAATTTCGGGCTTCACTTTATCTCCTTGTTCAAGAAATTTCAAGGCCTGGCTTCTTCGAACCTCCAAATCATGCTCTCCAATAGTGAAAGAAAGGCGAATTCCCTTTACTTCTGACTTTTTTTGGTGGGCCTTCTGTTTTCGCTCCATCTTTTCTTGACGGAACTTCCAGGCACCGTAATCAGCAATACGCACCACAGGGGGCTGTGCCTGTGGAGCAATCTCAATCAAATCAAAACCCTGCTCTTGCGCTATGCGCAGGGCTTCTGCGATTGGCATGATTCCAAGTTGTTCACCTTGATTGTCCTGGACACGGACTTCAGGTGCGCGGATAGCGTCATTCAGCCGATGCTGTGGTTGCGTGGGTTTGAATGCCTGCCTCTGGCGGTTCGGTGATCTACGAATTGTCGTGACAATAATAATCTTGAGAACTGGCTGTGCCAGTCGTAGCCTGATGTGTCCGCCCTCACTCCTCGCAATGCTCGAAGTTTCGACGGACAGTCTTCGCCCTAGCGGGCGAAGACTGGTGGAGATGGCGGGTCTTTCACCCGCGTGAAACTCATTTCGGACGTCTGCATCTACGAATGTAGGCTGTTTTAAAAGTAAGTGAGAAAGGTAAGAAACAACCAAAAGCCCCTTCTCACATCGTCTCGGAATTTTAGGTACTCAGTCGAGACAACCGACTACCGATCCTGATGAATGGCACCCGGATTTCAGTATCAGGAATCCTGAAGCGGATGGCTATCGCGTTTAGGCGACAGCAATAGGTGAGAGCTGTGGAACGCTGAAAGCATTCGCGACAGTATTCTTCACCTTTGTAATGAAGTTTGCACTTCTGTTTGCTTTATGGGTTACGGAGTATAAAGCACCTCCGATTCGCGCTAACGTCTTGTAATGAACTTGCGACTTTTGAACATCCCCCCGGCACCTTCATTCTACTCTGCTCTGATGATCTTCCGATGATCAGCTGTTTGCGACTATATGCAGAATGATTCTTGTAGAAGGTGCTGGGCGGTTGTCCACCTAGTGTTGCCGTAGGCGCTGCTTAATGCGCCGTTCAACATCTCGCTTTTTAATTGATTCTCGTTTGTCTGCCTTGCGTTTTCCGCGGGCGAGTCCAAGCTCGATCTTTATTAATCCTACCTTAGTATAAGCAGAAATAGGGATAATTGTCAAGCCCTCAGCACTTATTTTACCGATAAGTTGCCTAATTTCCTTTTTTGAGAGCAGAAGGATTCTATCACGTTCTGGGTCAAAATGCTGCTGGTCATGTGAGGCTTTATGGTAGTGGGCAATACGCGCACCAACAAGCCAGGGTTTTTCATCACGAATCGCGACGTACGCACCCTGGAGTTTCATTTGTCCCATCTTTGCTGACTTCACTTCTGCGCCTGTGAGCTTGATACCCGCCTCAATCTTCTGAATAACGGTATAGTCGAAGAGGACACGCTTGTTTGTGGTGAGATTCGGCATGAGGCAATCCTAGCAGGATTTGCTTGTGGAGACGAGTGCGGGCAGGATATACTGCTTTTATGCAACGACTTCGCGATAGACTTGAGGAAGAATTCACCGCCCGCATGCGACGGCTTTTTCCAGAGCATGCGGAACACCTTCCAAAGGCGGATGTTTCGTATCCTGCGGATTCGCGGTATGGAGAGTATGCCCTCAGTATCGCAATGCAACTCGCGCCCATTCTCAAAATGAGTCCAATGGACATTGCGCAAAAATTGGCCGCCGGCCCCAAGCCTGGCGCATTTGTTGCACGTGTTGATGTGGTGCATCCGGGGTACATCAATGTTTCACTTGATCGTGAATGGCTGACGCGTTTTATCAAGAAGGCTATTAAGGAGAAAAAGGCAGTTTGGGAATTGAAAGAAAAGCCCGCGGAGCGGGTTCATCTTGAATATATTTCCGCGAACCCTACCGGTCCGCTTACCGCAGGAAATGGTCGCGGTGGATTTATGGGTGATGTGATTGCGCGCGTGCTCACTGCACTCGGCAAAAAGGTGCATCGCGAGTATTACTTCAATGATGCCGGAAAGCAAATTGATACACTGGCGGAGTCGGTTATCCGGCGCTATTTGGAGAAGCGCGGCATCCCGGTTGCCTTTACCGATGAGCTCTATCAAGGAGAGTACATCCGTGAGCTTGCAGAGGATTTGGATTTGGACCATGAACGCCTTGATGACACCAAAAGACTGCGGAATAAAATTCGCGGACGGGCAGTGCGTAAGATGATGACGCGAATCAAACACTCATTGAAGATGGTTGGCATCGTGTTCGATCGTTATTTTTCTGAATCAGAATTACATGACCGCGATCTGCTTGAAAAGATGCTCAAGCGCCTTGGAGAGAATGGTATGGTGTATGAGAAGGACGGCGCAACCTGGGTTCGCACCACGCGCTTTGGCGATGATAAAGATCGTGTTGTTGTGAAGAGCGATGGTACGACCACATATTTTTATGCGGACATTGCGTATCTCTGGGAGAAGTTTAAGATCCGCCGCTTTGACCGCGCAATTCTTTTACTTGGCGCGGATCATCATGGGTTTGTTCCACGGCTTCAGGCAGCCCGGCAGGCATTGGATCTCACGCAACCGCTTGATGTATTGATTTTTCAGCTGGTGCGGATTCTTCAGGACGGCAAGGAAGTGCGCATGTCCAAGCGTCAGGGAACGTTTATTACATTGGAAGAAGTTATGGAGGAAGTTGGCCCCGATGCCGCGCGTTTCTTTTTTCTTATGTATACCGCTGACCGGCACATGGATTTTGATCTTGATCTTGCAAAGAAACAAAGCAAAGAGAACCCGGTGTATTATTTACAATATGCATACACGCGCGTGCAGAGTTTGCTTTCTACATTTGCAACACTTTCAAAACGTAAGGCCGCACCGCTTAAAAAGCAGAAGCCGGGGGAGCTTTCTGAGCGCGCCCGCAGGCTCGTTGTGCTTTCTCTTCGATTTCCTGAAATACTGGATGACGTGGGCCGCACCTATGAAGTGCATCGTCTTGCAAACTTTGCATTGGAATATGCTGAAGCATTCCATCTTTTTTATGACACCGAGCGCATCATTGAGAATGATGTCTCGTATGATCCACGGCGTTTGGAGATCGTCCAGATGTCAGATACAATACTCACAGGCATCTTAGACCTTCTTGGTCTTTCTAAGCCAAAAAAAATGTAAAGGTATTAAAAGGGGAAGTATGGAAAACGTATCACAACAAGAACAGTCAATGATTCCAACGCAGCGACGTTCAAAAGTAGCCGTGCTTTCGACGTTGCTCGCATTATGTGCAATGAGTATGGCATTTGTTTTGCCAGAGGAAAACGGGCCAGTCGTTGTGTATTTTTATGGCACTATTGCCCTTGCACTCTCTGCACTTATCACCGGCGCGATAGGCATAGCACATGTTCGCCATAATGCCGATGTTGGCGGAGCAGTCTATGCGTACTTTGGTTTTGGGTTTGGTATTCTGGAGCTCCTGTTTGTGTTTTGGGCAATCGGCAACGTTGCAGTTGCATAACGCAGACACATGCGCATTGGGATTGATTGTCGCAATATTTTAAGTCCCGAGCTCGGGGAGCAGGCAGGAATTGGGCATTACACTGCCTATCTTGTGCAACATCTTTTGCAGTATGATACGAAGAATACGTACGTACTTTTTTTTGATCATCGGGTGAAGGATACACAGTTGTTTGCGCAATATTCCAATGTAGAGATTCGACGCTTTCCGTTTTCACGGTATAAGAAATTTCTTCCGATAACCTATGCGCATGGCGTGGTGCCCAAGGTACTTTCAAACGCCCAGTTGGATGTGTTTCACGCGCCAGCAAATATTTTGCCCCTGTCATACCACAAACCATCTGTCATCACCATTCATGACCTTGCCATTTATCGGGAACCAACATGGTTTCCGCGTCAGGTCCTTTCAACGAGCGTCTTAGTGCCGCGCAGTCTCAGGGAGGCAGATCGCATTATTGCTGTTTCTGAATCAACCGCAGATGATATTCAAATGCTCTTCAATATTCCGAGTAAGAAGATCAGCGTGATCTATGAAGGCGTTGAAGAATTCAAGCGCAAACGCGGTGGAGCAGAGCGCGTGAAGAAGAAGTGCAAACTCACAAAACCCTATTTTCTTTTTGTGGGAACGTTGGAGCCGCGCAAGAATCTTCCGCATGCGATTCAAGCATACGCACGTTTTGTGCGTCGAGAGGGCGAGCTCGCGAGTGAGACAGAGTTTTTGATTGTCGGGGCAAAGGGGTATCGCCATGAAGATGTGACTGCGATGATCAAACAAGAGAAGATGCAACGGCACGTGCGACTTCTTGGTTATGTTTCTCAGGAAGAAAAAGTGGAACTGATGAAAGGCGCCATTGCGTTTGTCTTCCCATCACTGTATGAAGGCTTTGGTCTGCCCGTTTTGGAAGCAATGCAGCTCGGCACGCCAGTGATTGCAAGCGACACCTCGAGCCTTTCAGAGATCATCGGCCGTTCCGGCATGCTTGTGAATGCGGAGGATGTCAGCGCAATGACTCGAGCCATGGGTTCTATGTTAGTGAATCCAAAATTCCGCATCGAGCTCGCGCGCCGAGGAAAGCGCAAAGCGCAACAGTTTTCATGGGAGCGAACCGCACGTGAGACGCTCAAGGTATACCAGCGGGTTGAACGCACCATAAAGCATGGTGCATGAGGGTGACGAAGATATGTGCGTCGCTGCGCCGACTGCGGAACTCCTCCCCTTCGACAAGCTCAGGATCGTCAAACAGTCCTCGTCGGCTTAGCTCCGCACATATCTTCGTCTTTAGTTAAAAAAATGGGAAGAGTCATTACGGTTCTTGCAAAAGCGTCAGCACAGATGAATAAAGTAGAGCGAGTGGACGACACGACGTTCCGTATTTTTACGACCGAGCCTTCAGAAAAGAACAAGGCAAATGAAGCGATAACCAAACTCCTTGCGGAGGAGCTCGATGTTGCACCAAGTACGCTGACGCTCGTGAGGGGTAAGAAGAGCAGGCTCAAGAAGTTCACAACTGCTGCGGACGCTTGAAAGGCGTACGAATCATCTTGAAAAAGAACAGAAAAACCAGTACACTGGCTCCACAGTATGGGTGAAAAATCCTTGCAGGAACGTGAAGAAGAGGTTCTCGCGCGCTGGAAAAAGCAGCATATTTTTGAGCAGACACTAGAAAAGACCAAGGACGGTACGCCGTACGTGTTTTTTGAGGGCCCACCGACCGCTAATGGCAAGCCGCACATCGGCCACGTGATTACGCGTGCGTATAAAGATGTCATCCCGCGTTACAAGACCATGCAGGGTTTTTTTGTTGAGCGCAAAGCGGGTTGGGACACGCAAGGCTTGCCCGTGGAACTTGAGGTAGAAAAACAGATCGGCGTGTCTGGAAAACAAGATATCGAGAAATTTGGCGTGGAAAAGTTCAATGCCGAGTGCCGCAAGAGCGTGTGGAAGTACAAAGAGGAATGGGAGCAGCTCACTGAGCGCGTGGGGTTCTGGCTGGACATGGAGCATCCGTATGTGACGTATGAGAATCCGTACATCGAATCATTGTGGGCCATCGTGAAAAAGATCTATGACCGCGGGTTGTTCATCACCGGACACAAAGTGCTGCCGTATTGCCCGCGCTGCGGCACCACGCTTTCTGATCACGAGGTTGCGCAGGGGTATGAAGAGGTGACCGAGCCGGCGGTGTATGTGAAGTTCAAAGTAGAAGACGAAGAGAACACATACATCCTTGCGTGGACCACAACGCCGTGGACGCTGCCGGGAAATGTTGCGCTTGCTGTTGGAGAAGATATTGAGTATGTGAAAGCGAAGCAGGGAAATGATTTCTATTATCTTGCAAAAGCACGACTTGTTGCACTGGATGGTGAGTATGAAGTAGTCGAAAAACTTTCGGGCAGTGATCTGGTTGGCAAACGGTACGCTCCACTTGTGGAAGGCGTGAACCTCAAAGAAAAGACCGGCAAGGATGCGTATTATGTTGCGGCTGCAGATTTTGTAACAACGGCAGACGGCACAGGCGTGGTGCATACCGCCGTGATGTACGGCGCGGATGACTATGCGCTTGGTGAGCAGTTGGATCTGCCAAAATATCATACCGTTGATGAACGCGGATTCTTCACGCAGGACGCCGGCCCGTTCACTGGAAAGCGCGTGAAGGAAACGGATGGAGAGATTATTCAGTGGCTTGATGCGCATGGCAAACTGTACAAACAGGAGAATTACACGCATACCTATCCGTTCTGTTGGCGTTGCGATACTGCGCTCCTCTATTATGCAAAATCCTCGTGGTTCATTGCCATGAGCAAGGTGAAGAAAGAGTTGCTGGCAAACAACAGCCAGATCAACTGGATCCCCGCGCATCTCAAGGACGGTCGTTTTGGTGAATGGCTGAATAACGTGGTGGACTGGGCAATTTCCCGCAGCCGGTATTGGGGAACGCCCATACCCATCTGGCAGTGCGAAAAGTGCGGGAACCAGGAATGCATCGGCAGTTTCAGCGAGCTTGCGGAGAAAACCGGGGATTCCAGCATTCGAGCGGATAATGTGCAATTCGATCCGCACAAGCCGTTCGTGGATGAACTCGCATGGAAATGTGGGAAATGTGATGGAGTAATGCGCCGCGTTCCAGAAGTGATGGATACGTGGTTCGATTCCGGATCCATGCCGTTTGCACAATGGCATTATCCATTTGAAAATACGGAGCGCATTGAGAAGGGCATAAACTTCCCTGCGGATTTCATTTGTGAGGCGATTGATCAGACCCGCGGCTGGTTTTATACGTTGCTCGCGGTCGCAACGGCCATGGGGTATAAGGAACCGCCGTTCAAAAATGTGATCTCACTCGGGCACGTGAATGACAAGCATGGTAAGAAAATGTCCAAGCATATTGGGAACGTGGTGAGCCCCTGGGACGTCATTCAAGAAAGCTCCGCCGATGCCGTACGTTGGTATTTTTATATTGTGAATGATCCGGGTGAGGGGAAGAACATGGACCCGCAAGCTGTGCAGACGGTTATTAAAAAGACATTCCTTATCCTTGATAATGTTGTGAAGTTTTATGTGCTCAATAAAGATAGCGCTGTGGGCAGTGATGAAAAGCATATCCTTGATGAATGGCTTATTGCGCGTACAAATGCGCTTGTCATCTATGTGACAAAGGAGCTGGACGAATTGAATATTACACGCGCAGTGCGGGCCATTGATGAGTATATTCAGGATCTTTCAACGTGGTATGTGCGTCGTTCGCGAGACCGCTTCCGTGCAGGGAATGCCGCGGCAACTCAGACGCTCGGTATGGCGCTTGGCACGCTTGCAAAACTCATGGCGCCCTTTGCACCATTTTTTGCTGAGCATATGTATGCGGCGGTCGGCGGTGAGAAGGATTCTGTGCATCTTGAGGATTGGCCAAAAGGAGAGAAAAGCGATGAGGAGCTTCTCACGCAGATGGCTGCCGTGCGAAGAATTGTCGTGATGGGGCATGCCGCGCGTGAACAGGCAAAAATGAAGGTGCGTCAGCCGCTTGCGCAACTTGCGATTGCCGGTGTGAAGCTGGATGAGAAGATGAAAGGGATCCTTGCCGCAGAGATGAATGTGCAGGAAGTGCTGGTTGCGCCTGTGCCGCATGGCGATGATTGGGTGCGCGTTTCCGAAGGTGAGATTCACGTTGGTCTCGATATAACCCTCACTGATGAGCTGAAGGAATTCGGCTGGGTCCGTGAATTCACGCGTGCCGTGAATGCTGAGCGCAAAAAGCAGCAATTCACTCCAGAGGATACCGTACACATAACGTATGCGGGCGATGATGCGGATGCCTTCTTTGCGACGTATGGCAAGCAGATCATGGAGACAACGCGGGCAACGGCAATCAAAAAGGGGAGCGAAGGAGATGTTGAGGTGAAGCTTGGTGAGATGACAGTGCGCTTCACGCTCAAAAAAACATGAATTCGCGTACCACAGACGCAATCGTACTCCGGTGGTACCCGTATCGGTCATTTGACCGGAGGGTTATTTTTTATACGCGCGATCTTGGCAAGGTGGATGGCATGGCGCGGGGCACCCAGCGCATTACGTCCAAGCTCGCGGGCTCCCTTGAGCCGCTTCTCATCATTAAGCTTTCCATTGCGCATGGTCCGCGGAATGATCAGGTTATTGGTGCTGTTGTGGAGAAGCGATTCCGCACGTTAACAGAAAGTCTGCCTCGCTTTGGTGCTGCGCATAGTATCACAGAGTTATTGGATCAACTTGTGAAGCCGTATCATCCTGATGAGCGTATTTTTACTCTTGTTGAGAAGGCATTGGAACGCCTGGAGAATCCACAACCCATTTTTCGCGGCTTTGTGGATCTTGTCCATCTGCAGTTACTTGCCGCGTTAGGTTATGAGGCAGCTTTTGTGCAGAGTGTCGTCAGCGGTCGCGATGCAGATGATGGCGTGTTTGATCCTTCTCATGGCGGTTTTGTTCTTGCGGAAGAGGCGAGTATAAGCGACCTCCCGCGCATAACACGGCAGGAGCGTGGAACGCTTGAAGCATTGCTCGCATCCGATGAACCGCCAGCGAGCGATCCGGGCTTTGCGCCGGAACTCTATCGTGCTTTGCGCACCTTTATTTATAGTAAATTAGACCATCCATTGCGCTCTGATGCTTTTCTGACCTCCGTGCTTCAGAGCGAAGCGTGATATACTGTATGTATGGAAAATAGAACAACAGAAAGCATCCGTAGAACCTCTGGCATTCGCAAACCGAAGTCGCAGCTTTCTGAAATATTCAAAGAAGAGGGACGGCGTGTGGACATGACGCGTTTTGAGCGCAAGAAGCGGAATCCTCGGAAGATATTTTACATCGTTCTCATTGTTACGGTCGTTCTTCTTGGTGCCGCAACAGCAGGTTTTTTCCTTTTTATTGCGCAGGATGCGGAATATAGCGGCAAGAGCGTACGTGTAGAGGCCCAGATACCAGAACGCGTTGCTGCTGGTGAGGATTTTTCCATTACGTTGACAATGACGAATGTGGAGGATGTCGCGTTGAAGGATTTTGTGATGACCATTCAATTTCCTTCGGGGTATACCGTAAAGAACGCAAGCCGTTCTGCGGATAATGAAGCAAAGAACGCATATACCCTCGGCACGCTTTCTCCGGGTGAAGAAAATAGTCTAACGTTGACTGGTAATCTCATTGGTGCCGTGGGTGAGGAAAAGGAATTTGGCTTTACCTTTACCTTTCAACCAGAGAATTTTAATTATCAGTTTCATGAAACGGATCGCGTCAATGTTCGTATTGGGGCCTCGGCGCTTATGATGGATATCGAGGGTCCGCAGGAGATCGCACCGGGGAGCGAGGGAACCTGGAAGGTTGTGGTAACGAATACGAGTAGCGATGCGCTTTCTGCCTTGCGCCTGACCATAGGCACACCAGAGGACTTTACGCTTACAAGCAGTACCCCAGAAATTTCAGATGGACAACGGTGGAGCATTGATTCTATCGCACCCGATGAAGAAAAGGAGTTGACGTTTTCTGGAGTGTTTGCGGCAAGTGAGCAGGAGTTCGTTGAATTGAGCATTGTCTCTTCGTTGAATCGCAACGGCATTGAGGACACGCAAGGAAGGGCAAGCGTGCTTATCTTACTTGTGAAGCCTGAACTTTTTCTTACGCTTGAACGCGCGGATGAAGACACAACGATTCCCATCAAACCAGGGGATCGCATTCCCGTGAAGCTCTCGTATGAGAATACCTCTGAACTTGCACTCACTGATGTGACGCTCACGATGGTCGTGGATGACAAGAGTCCGCTTGTGGCATCGAATCTTTCAACGATTCCTGAGGCACGCGTTGATGGCTTGACGTTTATATGGACGAAGGATGAAATTTCGAGTCTCGAACAATTGAAACCTGGAGCAAAGGGAGATGTGACGCTTTCATTGACCGTGCAGCAGCCACTTACGCCGGCAAGCGAAGATGATTTTTTGCAGAATGTTTCTCTTACTGCGCGTTCGAATGTTGGTAGTATCAGTGGTCTGGATGATCCCACACTCGCAGGAACAGAACGCACATTGGTGCTTCCTGTCGCCACTACTTTGAATGTTACCGGAGAAGCGCGGTACTACGATGAAGAGGGGATCCCGATCGGTGATGGTCCTATTCCGCCAGAAGCAGGGCAATCAACAACGTATGTCATTCAATGGTTTGCATCAAATACCACGAACAATGCAGACACGTTTTCTGTTGTTGCGACCATACCGCGAGATGTTTTTTGGCCTGGAATGGATTTTAACGCAACCGCCGGTACGATTGCTTTTGATTCTGTAACCCGCGAGGTGCGCTGGGAGGTGAATACCATCCCCGCAGGCACTGGGACGCTTTCGGCAATCCTTTCAGCCCAGTTTACCGTGCGTATTACCCCAACCACAAATCAGATTGGTAGTACACCAGTGTTGGTCGATGCCGCCACTGTTACCGCAACTGACGTGCATACGGGTGAAGCACTTTCATCATCTATCGCGACAATGACCACAGATTTGTTGCATGATACACGCGCAGCAGGCCAGGGCATTGTGATTCTTGAAGAATAAGGGAATAATCTCGAATACGTTATTTGCGCGGTTCCTCGGTATGCTGGAGGTGCTTTTACGTTGCTGCAAAAGCATTTTTCTGTTGTAATACCTTTATGGCAACATCTGTTACTAAACGGGCAATTATTTTTCTGCTGACGACACTGCTCTTTGATGTATTACGTTTTCCTGTCTGGTGGTATACCACTGGTACATGGCGTGCCTTGCAGTTTTTTGGGCAAGAAGCATTGCAGGGGATTCGGAATCTTTCCATTGTCGTACTTTTCAAGAATCTCTTGAAGCCGATGTACGGCGATTATACAAAATCTGGCCGTGCCATTTCCCTGGTGCTGCGTTTGATATTGTTTGGCGTTCGTATTGTGATGTATGTGTTGTGGCTTCTGATTTTAGTACTTTTCGTTCTTCTGTGGCTCGCGTTGCCTATTGGCACTGCGTATCTTTTTATTCGTTCAGTATTTCACGTTGGCTAATTTTGAAAAACATCTTGCCCATCCTTCTGTCATGGAGCGAAAAGACGCTCATGGCATAACAGTTGTTGTTGGTAAACACGGCAATGGTTTGCTCTGGGGCCGTGTTCCCAGTGACCGCTCTCGTCACGAGGCAAAGTTAGAACGCATGGTACTGACCGTCGTGAACGGTACATTGCTCGCTTTTGGTATTGTGGGACTTGGTTTAGGGTTTTGGCAGTTCTATGAGAGCGTCAATATAGGCGGCACGCTTCAAGAGTGGTTTGACCTTAAGAATGGACCGATGAGCGTGTTCTGGCTTTCACTTTTTACCGATCTCTATTTGATCTACCGCTTTGATAGAGAGATGCATCGCATCAAACGGCTTGATGCCTTTTCATACGCGCAGTTTACGGTTGGCGAACCGCTGACGCGTGAGGAGATCGCAAAAGATAAGAATTTGATTCATATTGAACAGTATTTCTCACAGCCCGCTCATGATATGGTGGAGGAGGCATGGCTTTTGGCAAAGCGTTTTCATCATGTGGAGGTCATGCCATTACATCTTCTTGCGGCATCATTGCAAACAAAGAATGGCAGTTTTGTCATGACCCGACTTGGCATCTCCCAGCAACAACTTGTTGAAAAGATTGGTCGCCAACTTGAGAAGTTTCCACGTGGAGAGCATCGGCCTGTGTTGAGCGTGATTACGCAGCGTTTGTTGGTGCACTCCTTTTTGGAAACGCTGATGTTCCGTCAGGATCACGTGCAGACCGAAGAAATCATCCTCGCCATATCAGAAACAGAATCCATTGCGAGTGAAGTACTCTTTGATCTGAGCGTTGATACGCGTAAGCTGCATAATGTCATTGAATGGATGTATCTTGCGCATAGGCATACAAGTCATTTGAGTTCTTCACGACTTAAGGCATCTCATCGCTCCAAAAGCGGCATGAACAAAGCGATGACCGCAATCGCCACGCCGCTTCTTGACCGCTTTGGCAATGACATGACCGACCTCGCGCGTCGCGGCATGCTGAGTGCCATGGTTGGTCGCGATGATGAATTTCAGCATATCTTCGAAGTTCTTTCGCAGAGACAAGCCATGCCACTGCTTGTTGGCGACCCTGGCGTGGGCAAACAGGCGATTCTTGAAGGACTTGCGCAGCGCATGGCCGCGGAGGAAGTTCCGGAGTTTTTGCGGGACATGCGGCTTATTTCACTTTCGGTTGCAAAACTTGTTTCAGGCGCTGCCGCCATGGGTGAACTTGAACAACGCATGGAGTCCATTCTTTTTGAAGCAACGCGCTCAGGGAACATCATACTGATCATTGAGAACATGCAGAATATCGTCGGGCTTTCTTCTGCGGGCGGCTCAAGTTTGGATGTGGCTGAACTGCTTTCTAATCATGTGCAGCGGTATGGGCAGATTGTTATTGGAACGACAACGCCAACAGATTACCGTCGCGTGATCGAAGGCCACGCGCTCGAAGGCGTCTTTGAGCGGATTCTTGTCGGTGAGCCGGATACTGACCTTGCTATTCGTATCGTGCAGGCGCGCACTCTTCCCATCGAAGCGAAGTATCGGGTGTTCTTTTCCTATGACGCCGTTGAAAAAATCGTTGAACTCTCTATTCGTTACATTCATGATCATCTTATGCCGGAAAAGGCCATCCGTCTCACGGAGGATGTTGCGCAATTCGTTCGCCGTGAGCGTGGTCAGGATATGATCGTTTCTGGCGAGGACGTCGCAAAGGTTATTTCAAAAAAGACAAAGGTACAGGTTGCCGAGGTGACGAAGGATGAGCGCGAGAAGCTGCTGCATTTAGAAGATGAAATTCACAGCCGCTTAATTAATCAGGAAGAAGCGGTGAGCGCAGTTGCAAAAGCGCTCCGCCGCGCACGCACAGAGCTGCGTGATGAAAAACGCCCCATCGCATCCCTGCTTTTTCTTGGACCAACCGGTGTCGGGAAAACAGAACTCGCAAAGACACTCGCCGAGGTGTACTTTGGTTCAGAAGAAAACATGACGCGATTGGATATGTCGGAGTATCAGGACGTGAGCAGCATTGCGCGGTTGCTTGGTGCCCCAACGGGGTATGCCGGAGCGGGGGAAGGCCAACTCACACAGGCGGTGCGCGCAAAACCATTTTCACTCGTATTGCTTGATGAACTTGAGAAGGCACATCCAGATATTTTGAATCTTTTCCTGCAGGTGATGGATGATGGTCGCCTTACTGACGGAACTGGGCGTACCGTGGATTTTACCAATGTGATTATTATTGCAACGTCAAATGCCGGCACGCCGGTGATCCAGCAACGGGTAAAAGAGGGTATTGGAGCTGATGCAATTAAAGAAGAGCTCATGAATGTTGTGCTCGGCAAGTATTACCGACCGGAATTCCTCAACCGTTTTGATAATATCGTTGTTTTCACGCCGCTTTCACCGGAGCATATTGTGCAGGTTGCTCGATTGCTTATTGGCAAGGTGCAGGCTCAGCTTGCTGATCGTGGAATAACATTAGAAGTGACCGATGAAGCGCTTGTCGATCTTGCTGAACGCGGTTTTGATCCTGCGTTTGGAGCACGTCCGTTGCGGCGTTTGATTCAAGATGAGGTGGATGATGCGCTTGCAAAATTTTTACTCACCGGGAATCTTGGTCGCCGCGATATTGCGGTGCTAGAAAAAGGCGGACAGGTAAGCGTGAAGCACGCGGAAGAGCTGTAGAGAGTTCTTGCGCCAAAGCAGCATTCCCCGCTATACTTCCATTTGTTATGGCAAAGCCAGCCACAGACGTAAAAACAATGGAAGCGATAGTCTCCCTCGCAAAGCGACGCGGGTTTGTGCACCCATCCGCTGAGCTCTATGGTGGACTTGGAGGTTTTTATGATTTTGGCCCCTTGGGTGTGCAGCTCAAGCGGAATCTTGAAGCGCTCTGGTGGAAGGTATTCGTTGAAGAGCGTGATGATGTCTATGGCATTGAGAGTAGTATTATTGCGCCACCGGCCGTCTTTGCGGCGAGTGGACACTTAGCACATTTCACTGACCCGATGGTGGAATGCAAAGTGTGCAATGAGCGTATACGCGCAGATAAAGAAGATGACATCAAAGAGCACAAGCATCAGGACTTCACAGAAGTGAAGCAGTTTAACACAATGTTCAAAACATTTGCCGGTCCCGTTGAGGAAGATGCGAACGTTGCATATCTGCGCCCGGAAACAGCACAGGGGATGTTCACGAATTATATGAATGTGATGGATTCCATGCGCGCAAAGGTGCCGTTTGGTATCGCGCAGATCGGAAAGAGTTTTCGCAACGAGATCACCTATCGCAACTTCATTTTTCGCGTCCGTGAGTTTGATATTGCCGAGTTGGAATACTTTGTGAAACCAGGTGAGGATGAAAAAGCTTTTGATGACTGGCTGGTCTTCATGGAAAACGCGCTTATTGAACGCTTCGG
The DNA here is from genome assembly GCA_041671225.1 of Patescibacteria group bacterium. GTDB lineage: Bacteria > Patescibacteriota > Patescibacteriia > JBAZBY01 > JBAZBY01 > JBAZBY01. The sequence goes on along the minus strand of JBAZBY010000001.1, from coordinate 61,056 downwards.
TTTGAAGAAGGAAAATCTCAAGCGCTATGAGACTCCAAAGGATGAGCTCGCGCATTACAGTAAGCGCACGGTTGATATTCATTATAAGTTTCCATGGGGATGGGATGAGCTGTGGGGTCTCGCAAACCGAACCGACTATGATTTGAAGCGGCACATGGAAGCTTCTGGCAAAAATTTTATGTATCGCGATCCAAAGACGAATGAGGAATATCTTCCTTATGTGATTGAGCCAACGGGTGGCATTGGACGGCTTTTTCTTGCCGTGATGCTCGAGAGTTACCGCATGATCGAAGGTGGCCGTACCAAAACAACCGAGGCAACAAAGGATGAAGAGTTGGTATTGCAGTTCCCCAAACATCTTGCGCCAATCCAAATAGCGATTTTGCCACTTTCGAAAAAAGAGGAACTTGCAGGTCCGGCAAAAGAGCTGCAAACAAAATTACAGAAGCACTGGACAACAAGCTATGACGAGACGGCATCCATCGGCCGCAGGTACCGCCGTCAAGATGAAGCGGGAACGCCCTATTGCGTGACCGTGGATTTTGACACGCTCACGGACAGCCAGGTGACGGTGCGCGACCGGGATACCATGGAGCAGGAGCGCATTCCTATTGATGATCTCATTCATTACTTCACAGAAAAATTTTCATGATACAACAAGCAAAGCTCAAGAACGGACTCCGCATGATCGTCGCCCCGCGGCATGAGACAGAAGCGGTCACCGCACTCGTGTTATTCAAAGTCGGCTCGCGCAACGAGACAAAGGACATCAATGGCGTTTCGCACTTCATTGAGCACTTGATGTTCAAGGGGACAAAGAAGCGCCCAACAACGCTTTCCATCTCAAAAGAGTTGGACGGCATTGGCGCGGAATATAACGCGTTCACAAGCAAGGACTACACCGGTTATTACATCAAAGCGAATGCGGAGAAGCTGCCGTTACTTTTGGATATTCTCTCTGACATGCTCTACAACTCCAAGTTTGATCCCAAGGAAATCGAACGCGAGCGGGGCGTGATTATTGAAGAGATCAATATGTATCGCGACAACCCGCTCATGTATATTGATGACGTTTTTGAGGGCGCGATGTATGGCGACCATCCGCTTGGTTGGGATATTGCCGGCCCGCGAAAGATCATCCGCACCGTTTCTCGCGCCAAACTCGTTGCATACAAAAATACCTTTTACCAGCCAAATAACACAAATGTGATTGTTGCCGGCCGCGTGAATGAGAAAACAATCTTTGACCAGATTCGTTTTGCATTTGAGACGAACAAGAAATCAAAGGCATTGCCAAAACCAAAGAAGAAGACCATCACGCAGAAGAAGCCGACTATCGCGTTGTCGTACAAAGAAACCGAGCAGGTGCAGATGGCGCTTGGGTATCCTGCGTACCCGTATAATCACAAGAATCTTATTGCGCTTCATGTCCTTGCGGCAGTTCTTGGGGGCAACATGAGCTCACGCCTGTTCATCCAGGTGCGCGAGCGGCGCGGCCTCGCGTATTCCGTGCGTGCGGGTGTTTCTATGTATGAGGATACTGGCAATTTCATGGTTCAGTCCGGTTTAGCGCATGACCGCGTGGATGAAGCCTTGAAGGTTATTTTTCAGGAATTAAAGCTCATCCAGCAGAAGGGTATCACCGCCATCGAGCTCGGCCGCGCAAAAGAGTTCCTGAAGGGTCAGTTGGTGCTGCAGATGGAGGATTCCCGTAATGCGGCGAATTATTATGGTCAGCAAGCATTGTTCCAACCCTCAATCAAAACTCCACATGAACGTGAGCGTGAGGTGGAACGCGTGACCCGCGCAGATGTGCTGCGCGTGGCAAAAGATATCATGAAGATGAGTAGGCTGACGCTTGCGATCATTGGACCATACAAAGATAAGGCGCATTTCATTAAACTTCTCTCGCGCTAGCCACAGAAACGGTTTTTCAGTATACTACAGTCATCATTTATGGCTTTAGTGGCTTCAGAAAACGGAAAATTCGAGCTGACAATCAGTTTACGCACGATAGCGAAAATCGTTGTCGTCCTTTTTCTTATCTGGCTGATTATTCAGCTTGTGCAGGTCGTTGGCATTGTTTTTATTGCCCTCGTTCTTGCCTCGGCTATTGATCCAATGGTGGATTCACTGCAGAAGCGCAAGATTCCTCGCGTTTTTGCCATCCTCATCATTTATGCAGCATTGATCAGCGTCGTGAGTCTTGTTGTTGCTTTGCTTGTTCCGCTCCTCACCGATCAGATCCAGCAGTTTTCAAGTTCACTACCAAATTTATATGACCGCATTGTCGCGGGTATTGATACGAACGATACGGGTCTCACGCAGAGCATTCAGGAATTCCTTAACACCGTCAATTCTTCACTCGGCAAAATCACCAATGGGGTGTTTAGTGGACTTGCCGCTGCCTTTGGCGGACTTTTCTCCTTTGTTGGTATTCTCGTGCTGACCTTCTATTTTGCTCTTGAAGAGCGCGGGCTCCGCCGGTTCATTCGCGCGGTGAGCCCTGCGCAGTACCATGACATGCTCGGTCAGCTTCTTTCACGCATTCAGAGCAGGCTTGGCAATTGGTTGCGTGGCCAGCTTTTGCTCGGTGTGATTATTGGCGCGCTCTCGTTCATCGGGCTTTCCATCCTCGGCGTGAAATATGCGCTTTTGCTCGCGCTCATCGCCGGGCTCACGGAATTCATTCCGTATGCAGGGCCCATCATCGGCGCCGTTCCCGCCGTACTCCTCGCGTTTGCGGATTCGCCGCTCAAGGCATTGTTCGTCATCATTCTCTACATCGTCATCCAGCAGCTTGAGAACACCATCATCCAGCCGAAGATTATGGCGCGCGTCACCGGTCTTAATGCGGTCATCATCATCATCGTCATGCTCGCGGGCGCAAAGCTGGGAGGTCTCGCAGGAATTATTCTTGCGATTCCTATGGTGATTATTGCTGACACCATCTTCAAGGTGTATGCCAATGGCGGCGTGGTGGAACCTAACGTTGACTAGCGTGTTTCGTATACAGTACTACCTCGGAGGCCGCTGATCTTTGCGAGTCTCGTTCGTATTTTGGCGAACGGGCCGCCGGCTTCTTTATTTGAACATATGGCGCAACGGTTCTACATCACGACACCGATCTATTACGTGAACGACAAGCCGCATATCGGCCATGCGTACACGACCATCGCAGCGGATGTTTTGGCGCGGTATTGGCGCAAGGAGATCGGCGCAGAGAACGTCTTTTTTTTGACGGGCACGGATGAGCACGCGCAGAAGAACGTGGACAGCGCCAAGGAACACGGCATGGAGACGCAGGAGTTCATCGACCTGAATGCAGCGAATTTTCAGAAGGCATTCGCGGCGCTCAATATCTCCAACGATATCTTCATGCGCACTACAGCACCGTTCCATAAGAAGAGCGTGGATGTGTTCATGCAAAAACTGTATGACGCCGGTGCGCTGTATGAAGGGTCTTATGAGGGCCTTTATTGCAAAGGATGCGAGGATTTTTATACAGAGAAAGATTTGCAGGATGGCTTGTGCCCCATTCATGGGACCAAGCCGGAAGTATTGAAAGAGAAGAACTGGTTCTTCAAGCTCACGGCGTATTTGGACAAAGTGGAACAGGCGATCACGGATGGAACGCTGCAGGTGGGGCCGGACTCGCGTCGCAATGAAACGCTTGGGCTCATCAAAGAGCTGCGGAAGATCGGCAGCAAGGCGGATTTTTCCGTGACGCGTGAGCGCGCGACCTGGGGCGTGGATTTTGTGGTTGACCCGTCGCAGAAGGTCTATGTGTGGGTGGAAGCGTTGCAGAATTACATTTCCGCATTGGGGTATCCGGACGGTGAGCGCTTCAAGAAATTCTGGCCGGCAGATGTGCAGCTCATGGCAAAGGACATCATCAAGTTTCATGCGGTGCATTGGCCGGCGATGTTGCTTGCTGCAGGCGTCCCGCTCCCCAAGAAGGTCTTTGCACACGGTTTCTTCTCGCTCAACGGCAAGAAGATGAGCAAGTCGCTTGGCAACGTGATCGACCCCTTGGCAATGGTGGAGCAATACGGCGCAGACGCCACGCGCTATCTGTTGCTCTCGCAATTCCCTTTCGGCAATGATGGCGACATCCAGGAAGAGCGGTTTGCAGAAAAATATAATGCGGATCTGGCGAATGGACTGGGGAACTTGGTGAGCAGGACGACCAATATGATCGCCCAGTATTGCAACGGCGAGGTTGAGCGCAGAGTGCCATCTGGCAATCTACAAAAATCGATTGGCGCATGCATGGAACGCATTGCGCTTGATGAGGCGCTATTGGCGATTTGGTCCGCGATCGCGGAAGCGAACGGCATTATTGATGTTGAGAAACCATGGGTGCTTGCAAAAGAAGGCAGTGATGAGGCAAAGAAAAAAATCGCAGACGTTCTTGCGGATCTTCGTGCGCGCGTTGAGGAGATCGGGGCTTCCGTCACGCCCTTCATGCCGGAGAAAGGGGAGAAGATCGTTGCAGCAGTCACTGCAGAGAAAATTGAAAAAGCCGAGCCGCTTTTTCCAAGAATGAAACTCTAGTATGGGTGATTTCTTTCTTTCAATCTTTCTCAGCCCGTTGCAGTTTTACCCGGTTGCTCTCTATTTTGCCGTCCCTGCATTCATTGCACTTCTTTTATTATGGTGGATGTTGCCAAAGAGGGATGATGGAAGACTCTTACGCGTGTTTCGCTTTGTCTATGCACCGCTCCTTATGCTCATTGTTGGTTTTGGATTCGCTGGTATTATCGTACAAAGTACACTCACTGAAATTTCTGTACTGGATGACTTCGAATTTTTGGGCGTAGGTCTGTTTGCTCTTTATGGATTCATATTTTTAACATACGGCAACGGCCTGCTAAGTCTCTTGCTTGGATTTTTGGCAAAACCGAAACGATGGCTTATCGGTTTTTTGAGCCTTCTTTTTCTAAACTTTCTTCTTGTTTTTACTGTTTCTCAATTATTAAAATTGGCCGCCTAGTTTCTTAACCCCAGCTCTCTAATATCTCTAAACTCTCTAACACTCCTCTCTTATGAACATCATCGATTGGGTCATCATCATCTTCTTTGCACTATTCGTTTTTTCCGGCTTCCGTGAGGGGCTCATCATGGCAGTCGGCGGTTTGCTCGGTTTCTTCGTTGCCATTTTCCTTGCAACGCATTACTACGCGCAGGCAGGAAATGCATTGGCATGGATGATACAGAACGAGAACGCGCAGGACATCGTCGGATTCGTGCTCATCCTCATCGTGGTGAGCAAAGGCTTTGGCATCATCCTGTGGGCCATCAACAAGGTCTTTAACATCATCGCCATCGTGCCGGGCCTTAAATTGTTGAACCGAATCGGCGGCGCAGGATTCGGAGCAATTCAGGCGGTGTTGATTCTCGGCATTGCATCAAACTTTGCCGGATACCTTCCGCTCACACCCGACGGGGTCAATGCATTGGAAAATTCCTGGGCAGCAGATTGGCTCGGTGCAGCATCGAGCTGGCTTACGCCGCTGTTTCCGGAGGCCATTGAGAAACTGAAGGACGCGGTGCTCTAATGTTGCCTTCCCTCATCGACATCCACAGCCACCTGCAGTTCCAGGGTTTTGATGAAGACCGCGAGGATGTCATCAAGCGGTCGCTGGATGCAGGCATGTGGATGATCGTGCCGTCTTCGCAACAGCCAACGAGCGAGTTTGCCGTGCAACTCGCAAAGGAGCACAAAGGAAAATTGTTTGCCGCCGTTGCGGTGCACCCGACGCATGCGCAGGAGTTCGGTTTTGCATATGATGTTTTTGAGCGGCTTGCAAAAGAACCGGAGACCGTTGCAATCGGTGAATGCGGCATTGATTACTTTCGCATTCAGGGGGATCGCACAACCGACCTTGCGGCGCAGGAAGAAGTATTTCTGCAGCACATCAAGCTTGCAAAGGAATTGGACCTGCCCATCATCACGCATATCCGGGATGAAAAAGGGAAGTATGATGCGTACCAGCGCGTGCTGGAAATCTATAAAAAGGAGCGGCCAAAATTCGTGTGCCATTGTTTTTCCGGACGCTGGGAAGAAGCCGGGCAATTCTTGGAGCTCGGCGGTTCCATTTCCTTCACCGGCAATATCACATATCAGAAGGCGGAGCACATGCATGAGGTTATTCAAAAGATGCCCATGGAGCGGCTGATGATTGAAACCGATGCGCCATACCTTGCGTCCGTTCCGCACCGCGGCGAGCGCAATGAGCCGCTGTGGGTGGAGTTTGTGGGCAGAAAGGTTGCCGAACTGCGGGGGATAGAATACGATGAGGTTAGAAAGCAGACTATTGATAATGCCATCGCGTTTTTTAAACTCCCTACATGAGTTCCGACACCATCATCATCGCTATCATCCTTATCGCCGGCATAGGCATCATTGCTTGGCTGGTTTCCCGTCCCAAGAAAACGCAGGAAGACGGCGCCGGCATGCAGCTTTTGAACCAGAACGTGCAGGCCATTCAGCAGCGCTTGGATTCTGCGAACAAAGAAACGCGGGAAAGCGTACAAAATCAAATGAGAGACAGCATCAAGATCATTGAAGGCGTCACGGAGAAACTCACCAAGCTGGATGAGACCAACCGCCAGGTTGTGGGGTTTGCGGACCAGCTCAAGGACTTGCAGGACATTCTGAAGAACCCGAAGCAGCGGGGTATTCTCGGTGAATTTTATCTTGAGGAGATCCTGAAGAATATTTTGCCGCCGTCATCATACCAGATGCAGTACAAGTTCAAGGATGGGGAGATCGTTGATGCGGTCATCTTCTTGAAGGACCAGATCGTCCCGATCGACGCCAAGTTCTCACTGGAGAATTATGAGCGCATTCTGGATGAGCGGGATGATGTGCGACGTTTGGAATTGGAAAAGGCGTTCAAGCAAGACCTCAAGAACCGCATTGATGAAACGTCCAAGTATATCCGGCCGAAGGAGGGGACCTTGGACTTCGCGTTCATGTTCATTCCGGCAGAAGCGATTTATTATGACTTGCTCGTGAACAAGGTCGGCGCCATCAAGATCTCCACGCGGGATCTCATCGAATACGCATTCAAGGAGCGGCGCGTTATTATCGTATCGCCAACGTCTTTCCATGCATATTTGCAGACCGTGCTGCAGGGATTGCGCGCATTGCAGATCGAAGAGAGTGCAAAGGAGATCCGCAAGAACGTGGAGCAGTTGCAGCGACGCCTACTCAATTACCAAAGCTATCAGGAAAAGCTCGGCAATCAGATCGGTACCGTGGTGAACACGTACAATTCCTCCAACAAAGAATTCGCGAAGATTGACAAGGATCTGTACAAGATCACCGGCAGCGGCGGCGAACATGAGACGATCGCGCTTGAAGCTCCCAAAAAAGACGACTAATGGACGACGACCGCAAGCGCTATCAGGAATACGTCAAACACATGACCGGAAATCCGGCCAACCCCATTGAGCGCAAGATAAAGGCCGTGGGCAGGGGCATCATCGCATTCTGGATGATTTTTGCGTTTGTTTTCCTTCTGTTATTTCTTATTTTCTTTGATGAAGCAGTATTTGGCCAGCAGATTTTATGATCAAAAGTATTATCCTCAAAGGCAGCGCGTATGAGCCGCGACGCAAGAATCGCTCGCGCTATTCCGTCCTGCGGAATGAAAAGCAACCAAAGAAGATTCTTATTCATGGTAGTCCATATACCCTCACAGAGAACAATCACGGAGACATTGAGGCCGTTCAAGGGCAGAGTATTGTTATTGAAGACGGCGTTATCACCGGTTTATTCCCAAAGGAGGAGGCGCGCAAGCTGAATTTTGACGAGTTTGATCTCATCTACGACGCAGAACAGCGCGGCGGTATCGTGATCACGCCGGGGTTCGTCAATGCCCATGCGCACCCGCCCATGTATATGTTGCGCGGGACATTGGTGGATCGTGAGGCAGACCTTTCGCACTCACTCGCGGGTATGGCAGCCATTGAGGGGAAGATGACGGATGAAGAATTTTATCTTGGTGCCGTGGGTGACCTCACTGAACAGCAGCGCGCTGGTATTACCACGGCGCTTTCACATTATGGTGTTTTTGACCCAATTGAACGCGCAGCAAAGGACGCACAGATGCGCGTGATCAATGCGGTGTCCGCTGTTTCAAATTCACATCCGGAGAATACGCCGGAGTTCGTTGAAAGGATTGTGAAGCAAGGGGGCTATTTCACGGAGCCGGCAATTGCCATTCATTATCCGCATAAGGCCGATGCCGTTGTTTTTGCAAAGCTGCGCAAGATGATGGATGAGTATGGCGTGAGGTTCACCATGCATACGTCAGAGAACCAACAAAGCGTTGATGATTGCATGCGCGTGCATGGCAAGCGTCCGATTTACGCATTGAAGGCTTTTGGCGTGCTTGGCCCGCAGCTTATTCTTTCACATGCAGTGCATCTGGACCGTGAAGAAATTGAACTTCTGCGCGATACAAAAACCGCCGTGGTACATTTGCCAACATCCAATTTACTCCATCGTTCCGGCCACTTTAAATATCCATTGTTTGTGGAGCTTGGCGCAGAGCAGCAGATCGCATTGGGAACAGACAGCGTGGTGAGTAAGAACCGTTTGGATATGCTCACAGAAGCGTTGCAAATGAAAACATTGCATCAAGAGACGTTTGAAGTCTCGTATGCAAATCTTTTCAAGATGATGACAAGTCAGGGTGCGCGCCTTTTGGGCTATGCGGACGTTGGCCGTGTTGCCGTAGGGTTCAAAGCTGATCTTGCATTCTGGAAGCTCAAAGACCGCGGTTTTCTACCGTTTGACCGCAAGGACCCGTCAACGCTCATCGCGAATATGATCACGCATGGCGGCCGCAACATCCGCGACCTTATGGTCGGGGGGAAGTTTGTGATTTCCAACCGCATGCACAACTACATTGACGAAAGCAGCCTCCTGGAGAATATTCAGGAAGTGCATGAAGATTTGCGCAAACGCGCAACGTAACGTTAGCCCTTGTAGTTTGACGTTGCGGTGAACCCCCCGAGTGAGTGTGGGTGGCTTTCCGTAATACCCGCACTCGTGATGCGGACGAATTCACCCTTCACAGCAAGCTCAGGAATTGTCTCGGCGCCAATGTATGCCATGCCAGCGCGGAGACCGCCAACCAACTGATGCATTTGCCGCTCTACGGGGCCGCGGTATGGTACGCGAGCAGGGACGCCTTCTGGGATAAAATCGTTTTCGTCTTCCACGTCACCTTGACCGTAGCGATCTTTGCTGCCAGCCTTCATGGCTTCTGCAGAACCCATGCCGCGGTAGCTTTTGAACATTTTGCCGTCCTCATGTGCCACATCGCCGGGAGCCTCATCGGTTCCTGCAAATAAGCCGCCAAGCATAACGGTTTCTGCACCGGCAACCAATGCCTTCACAATATCTCCGGAATAGCGAATGCCGCCGTCTGCGATGATCGGCACGTCCTTCTTGCTGCGGCCTTTCACCGCTTCCATAACTGCGGTGAGCTGTGGCATGCCGATGCCTGCCACAATGCGCGTCGTGCAGATGGAACCTGGACCTACGCCTACCTTCACCGCGTCCGCTCCTGCCTGAATAAGAGCTTTGGCACCTTCGACGGTTGCAATGTTGCCGCCGATCACATCCACGTTCGGGAGTTCTTTTTTAAGCACGTGAATCGTCTGGAGCACGCCTTTTGAATGGCCATGTGCAACATCCACAACCAATGCGTCCACCCCTGCTTCCGCAAGGAGCATTGCCCGTTCAACTGCTGCTTCACCAACGGAGATCGCCCCGCCGACGCGCAGTGATTTATGTTCGTCTTTTGTCGCAAGCGGGAAGAGCTCATTCTTCTCTAAGTCTTTGCGCGTCACCAACGCCATGAGCCGACCTTGCCCATCAACAATCGGGAGTACCGAAAGCTTTTTTTCACGGATGATCCTGTTTGCCTGTTTGAGGTCAATGCCGTGGTGTTCAATGGTGATCTCGTCCACCGGCTTCATTTTGAACTTCACGGGTACATCCAGATCATCCGGCAAAAAGTAATCCTGCTCGGTAACAAGTCCAACAAGCACGCCGTTTGCATCCACCACCGGTACTTTCTTATAACCCTTTGTTTCGCGAATCTCATTTACGTCACTAATCTTGTCTTCTGGTTGCACTGTCACGGGGTCTTCAATGAAGCCGTTTTCATACCGCTTCACCAAGCGCACTTCTTCTGCCTGTGCTTCCGGAGACATGTTCTTATGGATAAATCCAAAACCGCCGTGTAATGCGATGGCAATGGCAAGGCGATGTTCCGTCACCGTGTCCATGGGTGCGGAAAGAAGAGGAACCTGCAGAATAATATTGCGAGTGAGGCGCGTGCTCGTGTCCACCTGCTTCGGGCGGACTTCCGAGTATGCAGGCACCACGAGGACGTCATCATAGGTGAGAGCCTCGTTCATTGGTTGCTTCATAGTAAAAGGTAGCATAGCAAACTGGAACGCAGGTGCAAGAGCCTGCTATACTACATTCATGCAACAACGCGATTGGATTGCCATTCTGGATTTTGGCTCACAATATACACATCTCATTGCACGCCGCGTGCGAGAGCTTGGGGTGTATTCAGAAATCCTTCCGCATGACGTTTCCGCAACGGATCTCAAAACCGCAAAAGGGATCATTCTTTCTGGTGGTCCGCAAAGCGTCGCGGAGAGCAACCTTCGCCCTGATGAAAAGATATATACGCTCGCTATCCCGATACTTGGACTGTGTTTTGGTCATCAGCTCCTTGCGCAGCATTTTGGCGGCAAGCTTCATCAAAGTAAGGAACGGGAATATGGCGAGGCCGCACTTGCGCTTTCACTAGACAGCAGAAAAACATCACCGTTGCTTGAGGGCTTAGATGCGGAGGAGATTGTTTGGATGAGTCACGGTGATTCTGTTGAACGCGTGCCAGACGGATTCCGCGTGCTTGCACATACCCCAACATGCCCTGTTGCCGTCATGGAGAATTTTGCGGAGCAGATCTATGGTCTGCAGTTCCACCCGGAAGTGACGCATACGGAACACGGTATGCACATGCTGCAGAATTTTGTGTTTGGTATTTGCGGAGCCCAACCCAGCTGGAACGCAGCAGAGCGCGAACATATTCTGACAGAAAAGGTGAAGGCGGAAGTGGGTGAGCGCAAGGTGTTTCTTCTTGTTTCTGGTGGAGTGGATTCCACGGTGGCATTTGCCTTTCTCACCCGCGTGCTCGGCAAAGAGCGCGTCCGCGGTCTGTTTATTGATACTGGCTTCATGCGGCTGAATGAAGTGGAAGAGATCGCCGGGCAGTTTAAGGAAATGGGTTATGACAATATTGAGATCATTGATGCGCAGAAAGATTTTGTCGACGCGGTGCGCGGTATTCATGACCCGGAAGAGAAAAGAAAACGCATTGGCAAGATGTTTTTGGATGTTGCAGAGCGTATCCGTACAGAACGCGGTTATGTTGCGCCGGAGTGGGTTTTGGCACAGGGCACCATTTATCCGGACACCATAGAATCCGGTGGCACGCAGCAGGCTGAGGTGATCAAGACCCATCACAATCGCGTGGGAGAAGCGCAAGAGATGATCGCAAACAAAGAGCTTATTGAGCCAGTTGTTGATTTGTATAAAGACGAAGTGCGTGAACTCGGCGAACGGCTTGGGCTTCCAGATGAGCTCATTCACCGCCAACCATTCCCAGGACCGGGACTTGCCATCCGCATTATCACGCAACAAGCAAAGCCACTCCGCGATCTTGAGGAGCGCATGCGTATTACCGCAAAAGATATTGACGCGTTTTTTACAGAGAATGCACAGTTTGCGATCCTTCCCGTGCAAAGCGTGGGCGTGCAAGGGGATCAGCGCACGTATGCGCATCCGCTTGCGATTTCCACAATGATCGATTGGGAACCATTACGCGCTGTCTCGCGCAAACTCCTTACCTCTTTCAAAGCAATCAATCGCGTAGTTGTTTTATTGAATCCACAGAGCGGTGTGTTGGAAAAAGGCGAGCCGGTATCATTGGATGTGAGTGAAGAGCGTTTGGATTTGTTGCGCAACGTGGATGCGATTGTGCAAGATTTTTTTATCACCAATGGCGTTGCCGCAGAGATTTGGCAGACGCCGGTCGTACTTATTCCTTTTGGGTTTGGCTTACGTCCGAGTGTGGTGATTCGCCCTGTGGTGTCACGCGAGGCAATGACGGTCACGCCATTCAAGCTCACGCAGAAAATGGCAGAAGAGCTCGTACAGACAATTGAGGCAGCGTCACTGCCCATTGCCGGGATTTTCTACGATATTACGGACAAGCCGCCGGGCACGATAGAGTGGGAGTGAGAAGAAGGTTGTAGAGAGAAAAGCCCAATAGTAAAGCGGCTCCGCAGGAGTGATCTCGTAGGCCGCTTACTGTCAATCGAATGAGATCGTGGGTTCTCCTGCGGAGCCTTGCCTGCCGTTTACCGGCGCGCCCCGTTGTTGTGGGTTTCCAGGATGCGTGTCAGCACGCGGAGGATAGACCGGGAATACCGGTAGCGTGTGATGCATCAGTGGAGTGCCCACCAAATGGGACTAGGAGCATGCGTGTTTGTACGTCCGCCGACGTTTGCGTCTTTACGTCCGCCGACGGTAAGAGGGGAATTTCCGGTGAAACGATGGTTCCACCGCGATCGTCGATGTGCCGGAGAGGTCCGGCACTAGCAGATCGAGGAAGAAGACCATGCGCCCTCCTGCCACGGATGTGGCATTGGCCATGTGGCCGCGGTCAGCTCTCGTAAGAGCCTTTACAGGGATTCCCGCAACGGAACCCCCGGACCGGCTAGGGTTGTCCGCGGTGTCTAACGAACGTTCTGCCTCGCCATGGTATGTATGTCCTACGACCCGTCTTCCACGCGGGGTGGCCGGCGGTTGCAGTCACACGCAGACGCAGTTGATTTCCGTACGTATATGACGCACGGTGCCTTCGTTCCCTGCGACCTTCGCAGGAGAAGTGGGCGGTGTGCGTGGATTACGGGGTTAACAGTCCCGTCCATGCGGGTAGTCCTGCTTGTCGGGTCACGCCTTGTTGGCCTCCGTCTTCTTCATGGTGATGCTGAGAGCGTTCATAGAGGATTCCTCCATAGAGAACGCCAGCCTTTGGCCGATACAAGCGCATTTCCAGGTGCGCAGGGGCCTTCCTTCCCCACAAGCGGGAAGTGAGCCGTGAACTAGCTTGGAGCCTACCTCTCGCAATAAAAATATGCAAACCTTGGTTTTCCACTGGGAAATGCATAGGTTTATATGTTTGCTACAAAATATTGCCTAAAAAGCCCATTTTTCGTCTGATTATCCATGATACCCCTTTTGAAAACCACCACCCTTGCTTTTTTTCTTAAAAGAGCCTAGTATGTAGCCGCTCCAAAAATGGAACACGCTATTTTCTGATAGAATACATGGGATACGGCAGACGCATATGAATGAAAGAGAACAACAGCTTTCGGCATTCCAGATGGCCATGCAACTCGGGTTCACGATTTCTGTACCATTAGTGGCGTTGGCCTTGCTCGGCAGAGTTTTGGACAATCGTTTTGATACGCATCCATGGCTCCTCATTACCGGCATTGTTGTTTCCATGGTGGTAAGCTCCATCCTTGTTGTTTGGAAGGCATTCAAGTTGATGAAGGATGTGACATCGAATCAGGATTCAGAGAAAGATAAAAGGGGCGATGGAGAAAAAAAATAATCAAACATCTCTAACTCTCTAACACACAGACCTTGCATATATCACTCGCAGCAGAAGAACTCTTCACGATCTTCGGAGTACACGTCACGAATGCTCTTTTTACGAGTTGGATCGTTGTGGTCATCTTGATTGTGGTCGCCTTCCTTATCAAGCGCGGCATGGCCACGATCCCAACAGGTATTCAAAATGTCACCGAAGCCTTTTTTGAGGGCATGCTTTCGATCGCTGATTCAGTCACCGGCAGCCGCAAGCAGAGCGAGCAGTTCTTCCCGATCGTCGCAACACTCTTCTTCTTCATACTCTTCGGCAACTATTTTGGTTTACTGCCGGGTATTGGTACTATTGGTCTGGAGGTGGTGGAGCATGGTGAACATGTTTTTGTTCCTATCTTCCGTCCCATCAACGCGGATTTGAATACCACGCTCGCACTCGCCATTGTTGCAGTCCTTGCAACGCAGGTTGTGGGCATTATGGCCGTTGGTGGTTGGAAGTATGCGAAGAAGTTCTTTAACCCAAGCAAGAATCCGGTCAACACCTTTGTCGGCATCCTGGAACTCATTTCTGAATTCGCAAAGTTCATCTCATTCTCGTTCCGGTTGTTTGGCAACGTTTTTGCCGGAGAAGTCCTGCTCGTGGTGGTCGCGTTTTTGGTGCCATACATCGCACCGCTTCCTTTCTTCTTTTTGGAATTGTTCGTTGGATTCATTCAGGCATTTGTCTTTGCCCTTCTGACCCTCGTGTTTTTCAAGGTTGCAACGCTGGCAGAGGCTCATTAATTTCACTTATCAGTTAATTATTCATTAAGAAAGGTACCTATATGGACGCAGAAGGAATCAAACTTCTCGCAACCGCAATGACGATCGCTATCGGTGGTATTGCACCATCAATCGCAATCGGCATGCTCGCTTCTAAGGCAATGGAATCCATTGGCCGCAATCCAGAAGCTGCAGGCAAGATCCAGGTTCCGATGCTTCTCGCAATCGCATTTGCAGAAGCCATCGCAATCTATGCACTTGTCGTTGCGCTCATCATTAAGTTTGTTTAGTGGAACTCATTGAACAACTTGGGCTGGACTGGCGCCTCTTGCTGGCGCAAATAGTGAACTTCTTCATTCTCCTTTTGATTTTGAAGAAGTTCGCGTACGGTCCGATTCTCGAAGCGTTGCATAAGCGCAAGGACCGCATTGTTCAGGCAGAAAAAAATGCGGAGCAGGTAGAAAAGAATCTCGCGCAGAGCCAGCAGCAGCGGGAGCAGCTTCTCGCAGAAACGCGAACAGAAGCCCAGGCGCTTATTGTGAAGGCAACTGAACAGGGCAAGAAGCTGCAGGAAGAAATGACCGCGCAGGCGCGCAAGGACGTCGAAAAGATCGTTTCAGACGCGCATGAGCAGATCAACGCAGCGCGCGACCAAATGCTTGCGCAGGCACGTGAAGAGATATCCGCTCTTGTCATCGCGTGTGCGAGCAAGGTGCTGGAACATGAAGTAGACGAGAAAGAGAACGCCAAGCTCATTGAGCACACGCTCGAAGCATTGGCAAAGAAATAGGTATGAAGTATACGAATGCACAGTACGCGACAGCACTCTACGCCGCCCTTAAAGAAAAAAAAGCGGAAGAAGGCGCCGTACTCACGCATTTTGTAGCGGAGCTCCGTAAAGCGCGCAAGATGCGTGAGCTCCCGCGCATTCTTGAAAAGATGCAAAAGTTGGATGATGAAGCGCATGGCGTGATCCGCGTGCGCATGAGCACAGGTAAACATCTTTCTGAAAGCGCAGAGACCCATATCAAAAAAGAGCTTGCAGATACCCTTGGCAAAAAAATTGCGCTGACCGTGGATGTTGATGCAGCAGTCCTCGGAGGCGCAAAACTCCGCTACGCAGATACAAGCGTGAACGCAACTGCGCGCGAAACCCTGAAGCAGATTCAGGAAACACTTACGAAGTAAACCGGCAACTATGGCAGAACAATCAGAAACATTCGTCCAAGATCTCAAAAAACGACTTGAAGGCTTCACAAAAGATACAACGGAGAAGCATGTTGGTCGCGTGATGGAGATCGGGGACGGTGTCGCGCGTATCTCTGGGCTTTCTCAGGTGCGCTCACAAGAAATGGTGAAGTTTCCGAACGGCGTGTTCGGCGTGGTATTGAACCTGGAGGATGACTCCATTGGTGCCATGATTCTTGGCGCAGACAAAGGTATTCAAGAAGGCGACGAAGTGGAAGCCACAGGTAATATTCTCCAGGTGCCGGTTGGAGAAGAGCTCGTGGGCCGCGTGGTCAGCCCGCTTGGAGAACCGATTGATGGCAAGGGTCCTTTACATACGAAGACGTTTTCTCCTGTCGAAAAAATCGCCCCTGGCGTTATCGAGCGTCAAGGCGTGAAAGAGCCGGTACAGACCGGCATCGTCGCTATTGATGCGATGATCCCGATCGGCCGCGGTCAGCGCGAACTCATCATCGGCGACCGCCAGACAGGGAAGACCGCTATCGCCATCGATACGATTATCAACCAGAAAGGCAAAGACCTTATCTGTATTTATGTTGCCATTGGGCAAAAAGAAAGTAAGGTTGCAAAGATCGTTGCTGAACTGGAGAAGAACGGCGCCATGGAGCACACCATTGTGGTGGTTGCTGGCGCGTCTGACCCAGCAGCGCTTTCGTTCATCGCTCCATACGCAGGTTGCGCGATGGGTGAATTTTTCCGCGATGCGGGCAAGCATTCCTTGCTGATTTATGATGACCTTTCAAAGCACGCATGGGCATATCGTCAGGTTTCGCTCTTACTCAAGCGTCCGCCAGGCCGCGAAGCATACCCTGGAGACATTTTTTATCTTCACTCACGCCTGCTGGAACGCGCAGCAAAGATGAGCGACGCCAACGGCGGCGGTTCTCTCACGGCATTGCCGGTGATCGAGACGCAGGCTGGTGACATCTCTGCGTACATTCCAACAAACGTTATCTCCATTACGGACGGGCAGATCTTCTTGGAAGCAGACCTCTTCAACCAGGGTCAGCGTCCAGCCTTGAATGTTGGACTCTCTGTTTCACGCGTGGGCTCCAGCGCGCAGATCAAGGCCATGAAGAAGGTCGCGGGCAAACTCCGCTTGGACCTTTCCCAGTACCGCGACTTGGCCGCATTCGCGCAGTTCGGGAGCGATCTTGATGAAGCAACCCGCACGCAGATCGAACGCGGGAAGCGCATGTCAGAACTCTTGAAGCAGCCGCAGTACCGCCCGATGGACGTTGCCGTACAGGTCGCGGTGATCTACGCAGGAATCAACGGCTTTCTTGATGAGATCAAGGTGGATGACATCAACGCATGGAAGGAATCATTTGAGCAATACATGCTCGCAAGCGAGCGTGATTGGGTGACCGCATTGAATACGTCCGGTGAACTCACTGAGGAGCTTGAAGCAAAGATCAAAAAGATTATTGAAGACTTCGGGAAGACCCGAGCGTAACATTCCCCATGCCAGCAGCAACACGAGAAATTAAGCGACGCATCAAATCCGTTGGGAACACCAAGAAGGTGACCAAGGCAATGGAGCTTGTTGCGGCTTCAAAGATGCGCAAAGCGCAAGAAGCAGCCGTGGCAACGCGTACGTATGCGCTTCGTGCGTGGCAATTGATGACGCACCTTGCTGCTGTGGTGGATGAAAAAACGCATCCGTTGCTCCGCAGGCCAACAGAAAAGAAGAACACCATACTCATTCTCATCACGCCAGACAAAGGACTCACCGGTGGCTTAAACACGAACATTCTCAAAGAAACATCACAGGCAATAGCAGAACGTGGCGGTCGCAACATTTCCGTGGTGAGCATCGGCAAAAAAGGGGAGCAGGCAATGCGCCGCATGGGGAAAACGATCGTTGCAAGTTATCCTAACCTCAGTGCAGACCCGAAAATTGCGGATATACTCCCTATTGCGCATGCCGCGATCCAGCAGTTTGCTGCAGGTGAAGTGGATGAAGTGCTCGTAACGTACGCGAACTTTATTTCCGTGCTCGTACAAAAGCCGATGACGCGCCAGCTCCTTCCGATTACGCGCGAAGGATTAAAAGAAGTGATCGAGGCAACCGGGAAGGATGAAACCTTTGCCCTTGAAGATGAGAACCTTCCGGATGATTTGCTCTTTGAACCAAACCCAGACGTCGTGCTTGAAGCAATGCTCATGCGCCTGACCGAGATGCAGCTCTATGACATGCTGCTTGAGGCCGTTGCCTCAGAACACTCGGCCCGCATGATGGCCATGCGCAACGCTACAGACGCGGCAGAAGATTTAATTGAAGCATTAACGCTCGCCTTTAATAAGGCACGCCAGGCAGGCATCACGCAGGATCTCGCAGAGATCTCAGCGAGCCGCATCGCCCTCGGCGACTAACGCAACAACTATGGAAAAAGGAAAAGTATCTCAAATTATCGGACCAGTCATTGACGTGGAGTTTGCCGGCGGCACGCTTCCACCGATTCTGAACGCTTTAACGCTTCCGCGCAAAGGCGAAGACGACCTCGTGCTTGAAGTGCAGCAACATCTTGGCAATAACGTGGTGCGCACCATCTCCATGAGCTCAACAGACGGCATCGCGCGTGGAACAGAAGTCACTGACACTGGTGCGCCGATCAGCGTACCTGTTGGTGAAGCAACACTTGGCCGCATGCTTGATGTTGTTGGGAACCCCATTGATGGTAAGGGAGAAGTGAAGAGCAAAGAACGTTACCCGATCCACCGTGAAGCTCCAACCTTCACAGAGCAGTCCGTGAAGACAGAAGTGCTTGAGACGGGTATTAAGGTCATTGACCTCATCGCCCCGATCGTCAAAGGTGGGAAGGTCGGTTTGTTTGGCGGGGCTGGCGTGGGCAAGACCGTTATCATCACGGAGCTCATCCGCAACATTGCGCAGGAACATGGCGGCCAATCTGTTTTTGCGGGCGTCGGTGAACGTACCCGTGAAGGGAACGACCTGTACCGCGAAATGGAAGAAAGCGGCGTGTTGGATAAAACATCGCTTGTGTTCGGGCAGATGAACGAACCGCCGGGCGCCCGCGCTCGCGTTGGTCTCACTGGCCTCGCAATCGCGGAATACTTCCGCGACCAAGGTCGTGACGTGTTGCTGTTTGTTGATAACATCTTCCGATTCACGCAGGCAGGTTCAGAGATGAGTGCGTTGCTCGGGCGTATCCCTTCCGCAGTAGGCTACCAGCCGACCCTTGCAGAAGACATGGGTAAGCTGCAAGAACGTATTACCTCAACCACCAAGGGTTCCATCACCTCCATGCAGGCGGTGTATGTGCCGGCAGACGACCTCACGGACCCGGCGCCGGCAACGACGTTTGCGCACCTTGATTCCACTGTGGTGCTTTCCCGTCAGCTGGCAGAACTCGCCATTTACCCGGCAGTGGATCCGCTGGATTCCAACTCCGCCGTTCTTGATCCGAATCTTGTGGGCGAGGAACATTATCAGGTTGCCCGCGGCGTGCAGAAGGTGCTGCAGCGGTATAAAGATCTGCAGGATATCATCGCGATTCTCGGCATTGAGGAACTCTCGGAAGAAGACAAGCTCACGGTCTCCCGTGCGCGCAAGATCCAGCGCTTCCTCTCCCAGCCGTTCCACGTTGCAGAAGTATTCACCGGCCGTGCCGGAGAATATGTGCCGCTCAAAGAGACCATCCGCGGCTTCAAGGAGATCCTGGACGGCAAGCATGATGACAAGCCGGAGCAGGCTTTCTATATGAAGGGCGGGATAGACCAGGTGAAGGAATAGACGGCGAATGAAACCGCAGAAGCATTCAGCGGCACTTGTCATTTACAATCTGGAACGGACACAGTTTCTGTTGGTGAAGCGACCAATGGATGACGATCGTTTCCCTGGTTACTGGGGATTCCCGGCAGCAACCAAGAAGACGGAGGATGAGCCGTGGGAAGCCACTGTTGCACGCGCTGCAAAAGAGAAGCTCGGCGTGGAGGTTGAGATTCTAAAGCTCCTCGGTGAGGAGACAAAGGATCGCGGGGAATATGAGCTCACGTTACGGGATTACGAAGTAAAGATTATCGAAGGCCAACCCACTGTTCCGCAGGATGTTCTCGGAATGACACAGTACACGGAACTGAAATGGACAGATGATACATCAGAGATTGAGAAGTCTGCAGCAGAGGGATCAGCCTGTTCCAATATTTTCCTCACATCACAAAAGCACGAATGAAAACATTCAAATTCACCATCACCACGCCAGAAAGAACGCTCCTCTCGGAAGAGATTGAGCAGGTTTCTTTGCCTACGGAAATGGGCGAGATCACCATATTGCCGCACCACATTCCGCTAGTTTCGCTTTTGCGGCCTGGCGAGATGCGCGTTATCCGCAACGGTAAAGAAGAACTCTATGCCGTTGCCGGCGGGTTCATTGAGGTGTCTGAACAAGGTGTCACGGTGCTGGCAGATGCCGCAGAGCATGCGGATGAGATTGACGAAGCAAAAGCAGAAGAAGCACGGAAGCGCGCAGAAGAAGTGATGAGCAAGGAAGTGGAATCAGAAGAGCGCTATATTGCGGCACAGCTTGACCTTCAGAAGCATATGGCGCGGCTCAGGGTGGCGAGGAAGCGGAAGAAGCGATAGGCCGGTAAAGCTTCGCGCACTTCACCTGTCATTCCCGCGAAGGCGGGAATCTTGTTGTTAGAAAATGGGGGTTCTTTGAGCTGTCTCATTGACAGGCGACCGTTTTTCTGATAGATTGCGCTGTTGGTTTTTGATACAGGAAGGACCGACCCGGGCGGCCGGAAAGCCGTAGGCTCTTTCAAGGGAGGTACCGCATGGACGCGTGTCGTTCGTGCAAGTCGATTTCAGGTGAGGATCGTATCTCGCCCGGGCCGCCCATTTACACGGGCAAGCACTGGGCGTTGGAACACGCCTATCCAGTGGCTCTCGTCGGTTGGGTCGTTCTCGTGCTCAAGGAGCACAAGGAGACCATTGCCGAGTTGACGCCGCCGGAATGGGCGGAGTTCGGTGTGCTGCTCCCGGCCGCGGTTCGGCTGGTGAAGGAGTACGTGTTTAGCTGCGAGAGCCAGTATGTGCTGTCTCTCAACGCCGCCAAGGGCTTCCACCACGTGCACTGGCACGTCATTCCGGTGACGCCCGACGTCCCGAAGGAACTGCGCGGAAGCCGCATCTTCGCGCTTGCCGGTGGCAAGGATCAGTATCCTGCCGCCGATGCGTCACTCGTGACGCGCTGGTGTGCGGAGGCGCGGAGTGCGTTCCCCGGACTTCTCTGAGAGTATGCGAGT
Organism: Patescibacteria group bacterium; assembly: GCA_041671225.1. Classification (GTDB taxonomy): domain Bacteria; phylum Patescibacteriota; class Patescibacteriia; order JBAZBY01; family JBAZBY01; genus JBAZBY01. Next base: position 40,055 of record JBAZBY010000001.1, on the reverse strand, counting down.
GGTCCGTTGCGAACGCGCGGCGGACCACTCACTCATTTTTTAGTATACCTATCGCGCCCTCGCGGTGGTTTTTGGTATAAAAAAAGACCCCGGTATCGCATTTGTCATGGACAAATAGGGTCTGCGGAAGCGGCTTCGCGCGCTTCGTGGCGGTCCGTGAGGACAATGGGGTGTGCACATGTGGTCACACGACGAGGCCGAGCGCGTACTTGGCCTCGTTCAGGGTGAGGTTCAGCGGACGGAGCGCGTCGTGAATATAGATGCGAATCGTCGCCTCGCGCACACCGATGACGTCGCCGATCCAGCGAGTGCTGTTTCTGCCCTCTGGCTCGATGCCAAAGAACATCCGAAGCGCTTTCTGTGGACGCCCATGCGGAGCGGCGTCTATCGCCCGGATGATCGTATCGCGCGCATCCGCCACAGATGCGTACCCTCTTGCGAGGATGCACGCCTCCATGGTCTGCGCCATCGCCGAAAGGTGCGGCGCAAACTGCGGAACCAGGGGCCCGAATGATGCGATGGTAAGATCCATCACACCGTCCTTGGGGTAGTGCACCACCCACGGTTCGCTCATCATCGGCAGTTCCTCAGGGAAGCGCACACAGAGGTAGAAGATTTCCCACCAGCGGGGATCCTTCTGCTCCGGCAACGTGGCGAGCTGCACATCCAGCCGTTTCACGAGTTCCTGCAGAAGCGGGAGGAGCTTTTCCTGTCCGCGGTGGCGCAGGGACCGCAGCGAGCCGCGGGGGTGGATCACCAGATCGCCCCTCAGTATGCAGGGGAAGTCCAGCTTCTCCGATAGAGTATAGGCTCTGACTTGCCTCCGGTCCCATCGACCATGCAATCGTGTGCGAAGGCGGAACTCTACATTTACCATGTAGGTTCCCTCCCTCAAAACAACTTCCAGTGCCATCGCCGTCCTTTCTTTGGAGTGCCGCGTTGCCCTTCTCTCGCCACTTTGGCATTAAAAGAGCAACGAACGACGTTACCCCACATGTGTCATTTTGTCAAGAGAATATTGATGCCGGAAAGTCCCTTGGCTGGTAATCTCGGATTTTTCTTGACGCCCAATACCCGGGGCGGGCATGACATATAAAAAATAATCTGCCGTAGATTCTAACGAAGGCGGATGCTATACTGAGTGCAATGGCAGAGATGATTTTATGGAGAATAAGGTTGATATCATTGATGAGCAAGGGAATCCAACGGGAAAAACCGCGGACAAGGATACGGTACACCGCAAGGGGCTTTTGCATCGGAATGTGCATGTGTGGGCCGTGACCCCAAAAGGTGAAGTTCTTATGCAAAAGCGGAGTGCATCATGTTATTCATATCCTGGGTATTGGGATATTTCTTGTGCCGGACATATTGATGCAGGGGAGAATACTCAGACGGCGGCGATGCGTGAAGTGCAGGAGGAACTCGGCCTGCGTATTGGGCCAAAAGATCTTGAGCATCTATTGACTTACCATGAAGATATTCCAATAGGGAATAACGGCTGGCGAGAGGTAAGTGTGAGTGATGTGTATCTTTTTCAACGAGATATCACGAGGCATGATATTACTTTTCCTGAGGAGGAGATTTCGGCGATTAGATTTATTCCTTATACAGCATTCGTTGATCTGCTTCAGAATAATAGAGATTCACTGCCGCCTCATGGACAGGAATTTGATAAGCTTTTAGAAGTACTCAAAGAGCGCTTTGGGTAGGTAAGGCGTGGTATACTGAAGTCCTCATGCCCTTCACTGACGTCCTCAACTCAGCTCAAAAACAAGCAGTCCAGCACCGCGAAGGGCCGCTTTTGATCGTGGCCGGAGCCGGCACGGGTAAGACCACCGTCATCACGGAGCGCATCGGCTGGCTTATCAAAGAAGGCCTGGCCGAGCCGCATGAAATTCTGGCGCTCACGTTCACGGACAAAGCAGCTGGCGAAATGCAGGAGCGCGTGGACCAGCTTCTGCCGTATGGATACTTGGACATGTGGATCTCAACATTCCACAGTTTTGGCGAGCGCATTTTGCAGACGCATGGCATAGACATCGGCCTACCAACGGAGTTCCGCCTCCTCACGCAAACCGAACAATGGATGTTCATCCACGAGCATCTTGATGATTTTGATCTGGATTATTACCGTCCGCTCGGCAATCCCACCAAGTTCATCCATGCATTGATCACGCATTTTTCGCGCCTCAAAGATGAACACATCACGCCGGCAGAGTACCTGGCATATGCGGAAAGCCTGCGCCTGAACCGCGACCAGCAGGAATTCACCAAGCGGGAAGCGGAGAACGACCCGGAGCTGATTGAGGCCAAGCGCATTGAAGAAGTGGCGAATGCCTATCATGTCTATGAACAACTCTTGGCAAAATCCGGCGGAGCCGGACCCGGCTCTGCCGGGGAGGGCGCGTTGGACTTTGGGAGCCTCATCACCGCTACGCTGGACCTTTTCACGCAGCGCCCGAACTTGCTTAAAAAATATCGGGAGCAGTTCAAATTCATCTTGGTGGATGAGTTTCAGGATACCAACTGGGCGCAATATGAAATGGTGAAGATGCTCTCCGCGCCAAAAAATAACCTTACCGTTGTTGGCGATGATGACCAGTCAATCTATAAGTTCCGTGGAGCAAGCATTTCCAACATTCTTGCGTTCAAGAAAGATTACCCGAATGCGGAGCAGGTGGTGCTCACGGAAAATTACCGTTCCAAGCAGAACATTTTGGATCTGGCATACCGATTCATTCAGCTCAATAATCCAAATCGTCTAGAAGTACAACTGACAAATGGAAGTGCAGAAAGCAGTGTTTCCAAAAAACTGCAGGCCGCTAAAAAGGGCGTTGGCATTATTGAACACATTGAAGAAAAAACAGAGGCAGGAGAGGCGAGTGCGGTGGTGAAGAAGATCATCGAGCTGAAGGAAAAAAAGACCGGGCGCGTCTGGTCGGATTTTGCGATCCTTGTGCGCGCCAATGACCATGCGCAGGCGTTCATTCTGGCGCTGGAACGCGCAGGCGTGCCGTACCAATCCGTCACGAGCCGCGGTTTGTACCGCAAGCCGGAGGTCTTGGACATCTTGAATTATCTGAAGCTGGTGGACAATTATCATGAGAGCACGGCCGTGTGGCGCGTGCTCACATCCCGGGCATTCGCCATTCCGGACAGCGACCTCATCACCTTGAACGAAGTCGCCAAGCGCAAGAGCCAGTCGCTCTATGAGACCGCCCGGCTTGCGGGAGTCTACAACGTTTCAGAAACAGCAAAGACAGCGCTTGCGCGGTTCGTGAGTTTGGTGGAGAAACATACGGCTCTTGCCCGCCGCGGCAGCGCGCATGAGGTGGCCATCGGGTTTCTTGAGGACTCCGGGTATATGAACGTGCTGACGCAGGGCGGCCGAGTTAAAGATCAGGCGACGCAGGCAAAAATAGACGCCATCAACCAGTTCTTCCGTGTCATTCAGGATTTTGAGCGCGGCAGCGAAGACACGTCCGTGAGGAGCTTCATGCGGCAGATCGAGCTGGAGAAGAACGCCGGCGAGAGCGGCAAGATGGCCGTGGACCTGGAGACCGGTCCGGATGCCGTGCGCGTGATGACCGTGCACACCGCAAAGGGGTTGGAGTTCCCGTTCGTCTTTTTAGTAAACCTCGTTGAGCAGCGTTTCCCGACCATGGAACGGCGCGACGCCATTGCTGTGCCGGATGCGCTGGTGCGGGAGACCGTGCCAAAAGGGGACATTCACACAGAAGAAGAACGGCGGTTGTTCTATGTTGGTATCACGCGCGCACAGGAGGGAGTGTTCTTCACATCAGCAAAGGATTACGGCGGAAGCCGCATGAAGCGGCCATCGCAATTCTTGCATGAGCTTGGGCTTGTGGAGAAGGAGGAAGCTGTTGCAAAGAAGAAAACGCAGAAGAAACCGGCAAAGAAAATTGATGTGGTGCCTTCCGGCAAAGCCGAACCCGGCTATGCCGGGCAGCCGCTTACCACTGCGGTCAAAAAGCACAGCTTCTCATCGCTCGCAAAGTATGATGACTGCCCCTTGAAGTACAAGTTTGCGTTCGTGCTCAAGGTGCCGGCGCGCGGAAGCCATCATTTTTCGTTTGGGAATTCTGTGCACCACACGCTGTATCAGTTTCTCACGCAGGTGCAGGAGCGGCGCAGTGCGCAGCAGGGTGATCTCTTTGGCACGCAGGAAGAAAAGCAGCAAGAGGGTCTGCCAGTGAGCTTTGATGAACTGATTGCGATGTACGAAAAAAATTTCATTGACGATTGGTATGTGAGCAAAAAGCAGCGCATGGAATACTTTCAAAAAGGAAAGCATGCGCTGAAGGATTTTTATGAGCAGTATGCAAAGATGCCGGTGGGGCACCTCGCATTGGAGCAGCGGTTCACCGTGAAGATCGCGGAGCGAATCGTTGGCGGCAGCATGGACCGTATCGACAAGGAAGGGGAGAAGGTGCATATCATTGATTACAAAACCGGAAAATCAAAAGACAAGCTTGAGAAAGAAGACAAGCGGCAATTGATGCTCTATGCCGCGGCTGCGCGCGATCCGCACGTGTTGGATGCAGATGTGGCAAAGGTCACTTATTATTATTTGGAAGACGGTTCCATGCTTTCTTTGGAACCGCAGCCGGAGGATTATGAAGACGTGACGGAGTGGGTGGGGGAAACTGCGGCACACATTGAATCCGGCGACTTCACGCCAACGCCCGGCCGCATGTGCAGGTTCTGCGAATATAAAGACATCTGCGATTTTGCGGATGTGAACGCATAATATGGACGACAGCGAAAAAAAGTTTCAAGAAACACTCAACGTCTATAGGCGCATTGGCGCGAAATATATTGAAGATATAGCAGATATTATCGTCGAGGAACGGGAGGAATTTGAAAAGCGACTTGCACCAGGTTCACACATTCTTGATATAGGTTGCGCGGGTGGACGTGACAGCGCTTATTTTATTGCCCATGGACATCGTGTAACCGGCATTGATCTCGTTGAAGAATTTATTGATGAGGCAAGAAAGCGCGTTCCAAAGGGAGACTTTCTCACTATGGATGCGCGGAAGCTTTCTTTTGCGGATGCAAGCTTCAATGCCATATGGGCGAATGCAGTATTGCTCCATCTTGAGAAAGACGATCGAAAGAAGGTTTTGAGAGAATGTTTTCGCGTCATGCTCGCCGGAGGCTTGCTTCATGTCCGCATGAAAGAGGGACAAGGAAGCGACACAAAGAGCGATGCGCTCTCAAGCGGTGAGAATCGGTTCTTTTCTTATATAACACAGGAAGAACTTGAGGCAGAATTACAGGAGGCAGGATTTACGATTGAGCGTTCAGAACGGTATGAAGATGAGCTTGGACGCAAGGGAGTTGATTGGATCAGTATTTGGGGAAAAAAGTCGGAGTAAATAACGCAGTGCGGTCAGCGTATCCTTGACAAAAGGGTAGTTTTGGCGTAGGGTATGCTGTCGCTCTTTACAACGGGATAGTCCCGATGCGAGAGCTGACGCGTCTCATACACAGGAGGGTTTTGTCATGAGTCGTTTGGTTGCTTCTCTGGTGATCTTTGTACTCCTCGCGGCGTTTGTGGTGGTGATTCTCTCGGTTGGGGAGGGAAGGGAGCAAGGAAGTGTTTTGATGGCGGAGAACACCATCGACGCCACCTTGCTGGGCTTTGCCTACATGCCTGGCGCCGACACCTTGTTCACAGCCCAGTCTCAAGGCGGCGGTGGGTCAGATGGTGCCGCCGGTGGCGCCATCATTGGTGGGCTCTTCTTCGGATGGCCCGGTGCTGCCATTGGGGCGATCGCCGGAGCTGATGACGGAAAAGTCGCCTCGGCAATCACCGTGATCCCAAAGGGTAAACTCCTGATGGTGGTCTACAGCACCGAGGGAGACACCGTCCGCGTCGTGGTCGCTGACGATGCGGAGATTCCAACAACATGTGCGATGAGCTCCCAGCAGTGGAACGTCATGAATTGGGCAAGCAATGCGCACTTTCCTTCCGTGGCTTCCGTTGTGGGGCTCCTGCATCAGGGTATGCGCATCCGCATCCCGACGCAGCTGTCTCGCAGCGAGCGCCAATACCTAGTCATCCCGCCGGGGTATCTCTACCTCGGCGACACCCCCATCCCGGGTGTTGGCTGACCGATCTTTTTCCCCCACATCGTGGGGTAGAACGGGCGACATATCCAGGAGGATATCGCCCGTTTTCGCTTTGTGACGAAAAAATATTCGCTTGAAAATCACCAGCAAAAGTGGTACCGTAAGCACACCTTATGACCCTTTCGCAGTATCTTACCGTAATCGCAATCGCCGGGCTGCTTGCATGGGTCGGCTTGGTACTTGTGCTCTTCCGCATGAACCCGGATACCGGAGGAAGCATTGCGCTGTTTCTGTTTTATGCGTCATTGTTCCTTGCAAGCGTCACAACGCTCACGCTCGTGGGTTTTGGCATACGGCGCTTGATCGACCGGGAAACACTTCCGGTGCGCCAGATCGGCGTGGCAGCGCGGCAAGCCGTACTCTTTGGCCTGCTGGTGGTGGTACTCTTCCTGCTGCTCGGCACCGGCTTCTTCGCCTGGTGGCACGTGCCGCTCTTGCTTCTCTTTACCGGGGCTATTGAATATTTTTTCCTCGCAGCAAGTACACAATGAAATCCCTTGAAGATATAAAACTACGCGCGCAAAAAGATATCAGCGCCGCAAAAGATGCGCAGCAGCTTTTTAACGTCGAAAAGAAATATCTTGGCCGCAAAGGTGAACTCACACTGGTACTCAAGCAAGTGAAGGATCTTTCTGCTGAGGAAAAGCGAACCATGGGCAAGCAGGCGAATGAGCTGCAAAAGGAACTGGAGCAGCTTTTGAGCGTACAGCGTCGCGTACTCGCAGAAGGCAGTGGTGCAGCTGCCGATCTCTCTTTGCCAGCCCTGAAACAAGAAAAAGGTTCTGTGCATCCGCTTATGGCCATGCAGCAGCGCATCGAGGATATTTTTTTGCAGATGGGGTATGAGATCCTGTACGGCCCGGAGATAGAAAAGGCAAAGTACAACTTTGATCTGCTGAATATTCCAGAAAAGCATCCTTCACGCGACGTGTGGGATACATTTTATGTTTCCGCCCCCGCCCCTTCGGGCTCCGGCGGACAAGGTGCTGCAAAAAAAAGTGGACCAGAAACCCCCCTGCTCCGTACGCATATTTCGCCCATGCAGATTCGGGTCATGGAGGAGCGCAAACCGCCTATTCGTTTTATCTCACCAGGCCGCGTGTTTCGCCATGAAGCGACGGACGCAACGCATGAGGCGAATTATTTCTACAATGAAGGTCTTGTGATTGAAAAAGGCATCAGCTTTGGCGATATGCTCGGTACCTTGGATGTTTTCTTTAAGGCGTTGTTTGGCGATGATGTTGAAACGCGCGCACAGCCGAGCTTCTTCCCATTTGTGGAACCAGGCGCGGAAGTGCTTATGAAGGGCAGCAAGGGTTGGATGGAAATGCTCGGTTGCGGAATGGTGCATCCAAAAGTCTTGAAGAACATGGGCGTGGATCCAAAGGAATATTCCGGTTTTGCTTTTGGCATGGGTATTGATCGTCTCATGATGTATTACAATGATGTTCGTGATATCCGTTCAAGTTACCAAGGCGATCTTCGTTTTTTGAAGCAATTTTAATATGGAACTCTCGCACTCCTGGGCAGGAGACTACGTAAAAATGCCGCCAGCAAAGCGTGTTGTGGAAATTTTTAACAACGCTGGTTTGCCCGTTGATGCAGTCCATGCTGGCGTGGCCATTCCTGACAGTGTGATTGTTGGTGAAGTGATCACCGCTGCAAAGCATCCGAATGCGGACCGTCTTAAAGTGACAACCGTTGATATTGGCACGGGCGAGCCGCAGCCCATTGTGTGCGGCGCAGCAAATTGCAAAGCAGGGCTCAAGGTCGCGGTTGCGCAAGTTGGCACTGTTTTGCCCAATGGTACAACAATTGAAAAGGCAAAAATTCGCGGCGAGGTATCCCAAGGAATGCTCTGTGCTGAAGATGAGCTTGGCTTGGGCAGCGATCACAACGGTATTATTGAACTTGCGCAGGATGCAATCGTGGGGAAGCCCGCAGCGCAGTTCTTGAAAGGGAAGGATACGGTGTATACCGTGGATGTCATGCCAAACCGCCCTGATTGTCTTTCTGTGATCGGCCTTGCGCGCGAGATTGCCGCTGCAGAAGGCCATGCACTGCCAGTCGTGAAGCGAACAAAGAAGTGGAGCCTCGCCCGTGGCCGGTCTACGGCTGAGGGCGGCAAAAGCGATGTGAAGGTAAAGGTAGAAGATAAAAAGGCTTGCCCGCTCTTTATGATGCAGTACCTCACGAACGTGAAGATCAAGCCATCGCCACAATGGATGCAGGAGCGTTTGCGCGCAGCAGGGGAGCGGCCTATTAATAATGTTGTTGATATTACGAATTATATATTATTGGAACTTGGTCGGCCGTTGCACTCTTTTGATGCGGCAAAGATCGCGAATCATGCATTCACAGTTCGTTATGCAAAGCCGGGTGAGAAGCTTATGACGCTTGATGGGAAGATGCACAAACTCACCAAAGACATGCATGTGGTTGCAGATACGAACGGCGTACTTTCTCTTGCGGGAGTGATGGGCGGCAAAGAGAGTGAAATCACACAGCAGACCACGGAGGTGTTGCTTGAAGCAGCGGTCTGGGATAAGCAAATGATTTATGATACATCGCATGAGCTGAAGCTTGTTTCAGAAAGCTCACAACGCTTTGCAAAAGGCGTGGACCGCGATATGACGCTCACGGGTCTTACGCGCGCAACAGAACTCCTGATGGAATGTGCAGACGCAAAGCCAGTTGGCGATCCGGTGATTGTTGGCGAGCAAAAAGAGAAGCACGCAGCGGTCAACGTAAGCCTTAAGAATTTGAATGCACATCTTGGCACTCGCATCACCCGGCAAGAAGCAGCGAAGAGTCTCAAGGTTCTTGGTTGCGGCGTGAGCGGGTCCGGTGACAGCATCAAGGTCACACCGCCAAGCTGGCGGCATGACATTCTTATTGCAGAGGATGTGCATGAGGAGGTTGCGCGTCTGTATGGTTATGACAATATCATCCGTACGATTCCGAATGCGTCGGGGATTCCGCAAGGCCTTCCAAAGAGCACGCAACTTGTGAGGATGATGCGCGAAACGCTTGTACGCCTGGGAGCGCATGAGCATGTTGGGTATGCGTATGTTCCGGAGAGCTATATCACTTGCCACAAAGAGAAGGCGGTGCAGATAGCGAATCCGCTTTCCAAGGATCAGGAATTCATGCGTACCTGCATGACGCCAGGCCTTCTTGCCGTTGCAGAGAAGAACGCAAAGCGCTTTGATGCGTTTCGTATGTTTGAGTTCGGCAAGACATATTGCCGCGCGGACAAGGGGTTCATCGAGAAAGAGAAGCTTGGTATGTTGGTTGTTGAGAAGCCCCGCGGAGCGGGATCCGGCTCTGCCGGAAATGCCGTTCGTGTTGCAAAGGGGATGGTAGAGGCGATGGGTAGCGCGTTGGGTGCAGCAGTCACTTTTGGCGATACACAGGTAACACAGCAGCCCATATTCATGAACGGTATAAAAGTGGGCAAAGTAAGCATCCCAAGCGCAGATTATCATCTGCAATTCAAATTGCCAAAGAATATCGTTCTGGTTGTGCTTGATCTTGCTTCTGTGCTTGAAAATGTCGGAGAGATGGGGAGAACAATTGCAGAACCTATTCCACAATTTCCCCCTGTGAAGCGCGACCTCGCGCTGTGGGTGCCGGAGAGCGTGACGTATGATGCTCTTGCTTCATTCATTTCAAAAACACATCCATTGCTCACTTCCATTGAACTTTTTGACGTTTTTCACAAAGAAAACCTCGTGAGCTATGCGCTTCATCTGACGTTTTCTGATGAAAAGCGCACCCTTGCATCCGCAGAAGTTGAGAAGGTTTTTGAGCAGCTCAAGGGTGATTTGAAGGTAAAATTCAAGGCGGAAATACGGTAGAAAAAAGAGATCTGATTTTGCGCTAGTATTCGCCATTAAAATGACTCATATCCCTCTTGTTTGAAGGGGAAATTTTTGCTACTATACAGGGGAAGGAAATGTCTTCCTGTTAATGAATCTATGCCGAAGAAAGCGAAGCCAGTAGCAAAAAAAGCAAGCAATAAACCAATAAAGGGTAAAGCAGCAAAAGCCCCAACAAGCGAATACGGTGCAAAGCAGATCACCGTTCTTGAGGGTCTCGAGCCGGTCCGCAGACGACCGGGAATGTATATTGGAAACACTGCAAAAGAAGGTTTGCATCATTTGTTGTGGGAAGTCGTTGACAACGGCATTGATGAGGCAATGGGTGGTTTTGCTGATACAGTGATTGTTCGGTTGCTTCCGGACCGCCAGGTTGAGGTGACAGATAACGGTCGCGGTATTCCTGTTGAAAGACATCCCGTTACGAAGAAATCAACACTCGAAACCATCATGACCAAGCTCCACGCTGGCGGAAAGTTTGGTGATGGCGGGTACAAAGTTTCTGGCGGTCTCCATGGTGTTGGTATTTCTGTGGTGAATGCGCTTTCTGAATATGTGCGCGTTGAAGTAAAGCGCGAAGGCAAGCTCTGGATGCAGGAATTTGAACGCGGCAAGCCAAAAAAAATGGTCAAAGCGATTGGTTCTGCCAAGGGGACGGGTACCATCGTTCGCTTTAAGCCAGACCATGAGATATTCACGGTTCTGGATATGGATGAGCGGGTTATTGTGGATCACTTGCGTCAGCAGGCATATCTCACCAAGGGTATCCGCATCATGATTCATGATGAACGCGGCTCAGAAGTTCGCTCATATGGGTTCCAGTTTGAAGGAGGCATTGAAAGCTACATTCGTCATTTGAATCACACAAAGACTGCCAAGCATCCGAACGTTTTTTATACGATCAAGGAGCAGGATGACACGCAGGTTGAGATAGGATTGCAGTACACCGAGGATTACAAAGATACTCTCTATACCTTCGCAAATAACATCCATACCGTTGAAGGCGGCATGCACCTTTCTGGTTTTCGCACCGCGTTGACCCGCGTGATTAATAACTATGGACGCAAACAGGGCTTCCTCAAAGAGAAGGACGAGAATCTTACCGGCGATGATGTTCGCGAAGGGCTGACAGCTATTGTTTCCGTGAAGGTGAAGGAGCCGCAGTTTGAGGGACAGACAAAGGCGAAGTTGGGGAATGCAGAAGTCCGCACGGTTGTTGAGAAGGTTTTTGGTGATGAATTCACCACCTGGCTTGAAGAGCACCCGCGCGACGCGGAACAGATTTTTGGCAAAGTGATACTTGCTGCCCGCGCACGTGAGGCTGCCCGCGCCGCTCGCGAGAGCGTGCTCCGCAAAGGTGCGCTCGATGGCATGACCCTGCCAGGGAAGCTCGCAGACTGCACCTCCGGCGACGCGGAGAACTCGGAACTCTTCATTGTTGAGGGGGATTCTGCCGGTGGTTCCGCCAAGCAGGGGCGCGACCGGAAGTTTCAAGCGATTTTGCCGCTTCGCGGAAAGATCTTGAATGTTGAGAAGGCGCGGCTTGATAAAATGCTTGCAAACACTGAAGTGAAGTCACTCGTGATTGCCCTTGGTACGAATATCGGCGAGCAGTTTGACCTTTCAGGATTGCGCTATGATCGCATCGTCATCATGACGGACGCTGATGTTGACGGCGCGCATATTCGCACACTGTTGCTGACACTATTCTACCGACACTTTCCGGAGCTTGTGAGTACTGGTCATCTTTATATTGCGCAACCACCGCTCTACCGTTTACAAAAAGGGAGTACGGTTGAATACGTTTATAAAGCTTCCGACCTTGATAAAGTGAAGGCAGAGATCGAGAAGACCGCTGCGGCAAAAGCGCAAAAGGGTAAGGGAAAGCAGACCGAAGAGGAACAAAACGAAGAAGTGATAGCGGCGCAGGAAGCATCTGGCGAATCCGGATCCGGTTCCGCCGGGGACGTTGTTGGCACTGTCGAAGAAGAGCTTGCTGCTGAAGCAAAGAAGAGCGGCATTACCATCCAGCGTTATAAAGGTCTTGGTGAAATGAACCCTGAACAGCTTTGGGATACCACCATGGATCCAGAAAATCGCCGTATGTGGCAGGTGACCGTAGACGACGCAGAAAAGGCCAGCGAGGTTTTTGATATCCTCATGGGTAGCGAAGTAGCACCTCGCAAGCACTTTATTCAGAATCGGGCGAAGGAAGTGAAGAATCTTGATGTTTAAAGGCCTTGCGCGTTTTTTATGCTTCTGCTATAGTCATGCTGCAAATTGATTCCGCCCTCTTATCCGGGCGGTTTTAAAGACCAACAATGAGTTTACTTTCTTACTTTTCAGAATCAAAAGACGAGCTCCGTAAGGTGGTTTGGCCCACGCGCAAGGAGACCATGAACGGCACCATTATGGTGGTCGTGTTCTCTGTTGTGGTCGCCGCTTTTCTTGGCGCAGCGGATTATGTGCTTAACATCGCTTTTGAACAACTGATAGACAGATTCTAAAATGCCAAAGCAGAACCTCCAACAAGGACGCCGCTGGTATGTGTTGCATACCTATTCCGGCTATGAAGATAACGTTTCACGGAATCTCCGCCAGCGTATCGAGTCTATGGACATGCAGGATAAGATCTTTACCGTGCTTGTTCCAACAGAAAAAAAGATCAAGATTCGCAATGGAAAGCGACGGATTGTTACAGAAAAGATCTTCCCCGGATATGTGATGGTAGAAATGATCGTGACGGATGATTCCTGGTACGTTGTGCGTAATACGCCAAACGTGACTGGTTTTGTGGGTTCCGGAACAACGCCAACGCCTATTTCTGATACAGAAGTGAAGGAACTACAGCGCCGCATGGGTGTTGAAGAACCGAAGTATAAGATTGATGTACAACCCGGAACACCCGTTCGCATTATTGATGGCCCCTTTAAGGATTATGAGGGTAAGGTTGCAGAAGTTGATGAGGGTCGCGGTAAGGTTAAGGTGCTCGTCTCCATGTTCGGGCGCGAAACACCAATTGAACTTGATTCACTCCAGGTAAAGAAACTCTAAGATATGGCAAAAACAATCAAAGCAGTCGTTAAAGTACAGGTTCCGGCAGGCAAAGCCACGCCGGCGCCTCCGGTTGGTCCGGCATTGGGTCAGCATGGTGTTAATATTCAGGACTTCGTCAATCAGTTTAATGAAAAGTCGAAGACCATGGGTGACGATATCCTTCCCGTCCAGATCACCGTTTTTGAGGATCGTACCTTTACGTTCATCGTGAAGAGTCCACCAGCGGCAGAGCTCCTCAAGAAGGCAGCCGGCATTCAGAAGGGAGCTGCGAACCCGCTTCTTGATAAAGCGGGAACAGTTACCCGCGCGCAGGTGAAGGAGATTGCTGAGCGTAAGATGGAAGATTTAAACGCCCACGATATTGAAGGTGCCATGAAGATCATTGAAGGCACCGCCCGTAACATGGGCATTAAAGTAGAAGGATAATCATATGGGCCAAGAAATGTTTTTTTCGTCATTGCCTCTCATCGGTGGCATCGGTTTTGTTGCATTCATTGCTCTCGGCGTTTCCGCGCTTGGAGAGGTCAAGCATGGCGGTTCAACGTCTGATGCTGTCCGGCGGCTCTATTTATACCTCGCGTCGTTTATCACACTCCTTGTTGTGAGTGTTGCGGTTATTTCTCTCGTTGATCTGGGATTGCGTTCATGGGTCTTCACGAAAGCGGATTCGGTTTCTATCGTGCAATCACCGCCACCCACACCTTATTTGCCCTTTATCGAAACAAAAGAAGCTGTTCCTGTGGCAGGAGCAACCACGCTGACTTGCGAAGGCGATTGTACGCTCACGAGTGATCAAAAACTCGCGATTACGCAGTGGACTGATGACTACACGAGCTGGAAAGATAATAACGAACCAAAGCAGCAGCGCGCACAGTTGCTCGTGACGGCATTTTCATTTCTCTTGATCGCGGGCATTGCATTTGGTGTTCATTGGTTCTTTGCGCTTCGTGATGCAAAAGGATTGACTGAATCCGCAACACGCTCTACTTATCTTTGGGCCATGAGTTTTGTCTGGCTCATTGCCACGGTCGTTACGCTTGGCTTTTTACTCACGACCACGCTCAAAGGAGCATTCGGCGTTGCATCAGATACGACATCATATCGAGAGCCTGCATCTATCACTGCTGAAAATACTTCGATCGTGGAGAGCTTCGTAACCTGCGGAGTCGCATGTGGATTATCTACAGAGACGGTTACCCTTGCAGAAGAGTGGCTTGTTGATTACAGTACATGGAACGCAAATCATGCTGCGGAGGATAATGACCGCTCACGCCACAATAGCTATGCAAGTCAACTTGCCATCGTACTCATCGCTCTCCCGCAATTCGGTTATCATTTCACAAAGGCATGGCGAGAGAATAAAAAGCCAACAGCACCAACAATCTAACTAATTATTTTGTGGGAGCCCCGCCCTTCGACACGCTCAGGGTGACAAGTGAGGCGCTCGCACCACGAAAGGAAACATCTCATGTCAAAGCACGGTAAAAAGTATCGGGAGGCAAAAGGCCTCATAGAAGAGGGGAAGCTCTACGAGGCAAGCGAAGCAGTCGCACTCGTGAAGAAAACGGTCACTACAAAGTTCGATAGCAGTATCGAGCTGCATGTGCATCTTGGGACTGACCCAAAGATGGCTGATCAGATTGTTCGCGGTTCTGCCGTATTGCCGCATGGCACAGGAAAGTCACTCACCGTTGTTGCTTTTGTGACGCAGGCGCAGGAAAAAGAAGCAAAGGAGGCTGGCGCAACGCTTGTTGGCGGTGAAGAGCTTATCAAAGAGATCAAACAGTCTGAGAAGACAGATTTTGATGTTGCGGTTGCCACACCAGAAATGATGCCAAAGCTTGGGCAGATTGCTCGTCTTTTGGGACAGCGCGGCCTGATGCCAAACCCAAAGAACGAAACGGTCACCAAGAATGTCGCTGCAACGATCAAGGATCTTATGGGCGGCAAGGCAACCTTCCGTTCTGACGAAAGTGCAAACCTTCATCAGCTTATCGGAAAGGCAAGTTGGGACGCGGTAAAACTCACCGAGAACCTTCAGGCATTCATGGACGCGGTAAAGCGAGCAAAACCAGATGGCGCGAAGGGAACTTTCATTGTGACGGTGACGCTCACCTCGAGCATGGGGCCGGGGATCCGCGTCATCGTTTAAGCACTACACGCATGACCGCATTTGATACCTGGTACCAGAACGCCCTGAAAGCGATTCTCGAACAGGGTATCTTGGAAAAGAACGAACGCACAGGCGTGACAACCCGTTCGCTTCCTGGGATGCATATGAGCCTTCCTGCAGAGGCTGGTTTTCCGCTGCTGACGTTGCGCAAAATCCCTATCAAGATCTTTATTGCCGAGCAGATATGGTTTCTTTCTGGCAGCCGTAAGCCAGAGGAATTTCTTGAGCAGTATACAAAGATTTGGGATGACTTCATGAATGTTGACGGCGTGGTTAGCACGGCATATGGGTACCGCTGGCGTCATTTTTTTGATCGTGATCAGATTGGTGATCTCATTGCGTTGCTTGAGAAAGAACCAAGCTCACGGCATGGCGTGGTGGTTGCTTGGGATCCGGGCAGCGATGGTTTAGGTGGCGTGAAGAAAAAAAATGTTCCGTGTCCGTATACTTTTACGGTGAACATCATCGGCGGCAAGCTCCATCTGCACAATATTGTTCGTTCCAACGATATGGTGCTTGGTTTTCCGCATGATGTGGCCGGTTTTGCATTACTGCAGCGCTTGCTTGCAAAGCGATTGAAGGTGGGCGTGGGTCAGTATAGCCATTCCGTTTCGAATGCGCATATCTACGAGAATCATTTTGAAGGTGCGCGTGAGATGCTTCAACGCACGAATGATCATGCGCGCATTCAGCTTGATTTGCCGGATGATGCGTATGAACGCGCAGAGAGCCAGGACCCGGAGTTTGTTCAAGAAGTCTTTCATATACTGAAGGAGCAATATCATCCGCTTCCGGCGATAAAAAATTTGAGCATCGTACTATGAGCCCGCAAATACTAGATGAGAAAACGGGCGAATCCCTCGTAGCTCCGAAGGAGCGAAGAGGGGTGAAGACCATCATGCTTGCTGCCATCACGTTGGACGGGCGCATTGCGCGCGGCAACAGCGAGCTCATTAACTGGACGTCAAAGGAAGACAAGGAAATGTTTACCCGTATCACAAAAGAGGCGGGTGTCATGGTGATGGGGAGCAAAACGTATGATACATTTCCGCGACCCTTGCCTGGTCGATTGCATATCGTCATGACGCGAGACGTCAGTGGACGCGAGAATATTCCAGGTCAGGTTGAATTCACAAGCAAGAGCCCTCAAGAAATTCTTGATGATCTCGTGCGTCGTGGGTATTCTCTGATTGCCATCACTGGCGGCGCAAAGATCAACAGTCTTTTTCTCAAGGAGGGTCTGCTTGATGAAGTTTGGCTCACCATGGAGCCTACTATTTTTGGCGAGGGCGTCAGTGTGTTTACTGATCCGGTGCAGGATGTGAAGCTGGATCTTATTGGAACCGAGATGTTGAATCCACAGTCAATTCTCCTTAAGTATGCTGTTCAAAAAAAAGCATGAACATACTTTCTTCCTCAAGCCTTAAAAAACTTCTCGAAGATGCGCGCACGCTCATTATCGAGCAGGGAACAAAAACAGAAACCCAGCGGGGCACCACCTTTTCACTCAATAATGTCATGCTCACATGGGAGAAGCCCCAAGAAGATGCATCCTCATATTGGTATTGGGACAAAGAAGCGGATGATTGGTACCAAAAGCACTTTGTTGAGAAGCGGGACGAGAATGATCCAGCTGTATTGCCTTTGGAAGGTCAGTTGCTTTATTCCTACACGTACGCGCACCGTTCCCGGTTTTGGGACGGCGGCTGGGGGTATGTTCTTGCTGTGGTGCGCGCTCTGCAGCAGGCAGGCATTACCTCTCTTGATCAAGACCCTCATGCCGCACAAGAAGCAATTGCCGCAGTAGCGCGTTTTGTGCATTTGCAGGCAGTGCTCGCGGTATTTTTTTGGCTGGGACCTGATGAAATCAATCGTTATCTCAAGCAGCCGCAGTTGCTTGAAGATATGCTCCAGCGCATGCGTCAGGACACACTGCGGAACGCCATTGACGAGATTCAGAATAATCCATATTCCCGTCGTGCCGTGACGGTTTCCTTTGTCTATCCGGCAATTGATTTTGCGCTGAAGCCGGCAATGAGCGTCCCGCCGTATCAGTTTTTTCAATTATTACCCGCAGAGGCGACGAACGCGCCTGTTGCGTCATCGCATGTGCATCGTTCATTGGATGTCGCCGGCGGCGCGCAATTAGATTTTCATCATGACCTTGCGTGGCTTCGTGAGGCCGGGCAGTTCACCAATCGCCCTGTTGGCGCAATGACCGTGGTAGCGCATAATCTCCATCTCTATGTGCAGGGTGATGAAAACAATAATGCAAACCTTACATCCAAGACGAGTATTCAGGAGTGGCTCAATAGCGTGAGTGACGGGTACGCAGCACAGAGTAATGAGCATGTTGCATTTATGGAGCAGGATGTGTACAAGGAGCACATTGCTGCACTACTCAAAGCATGGCATCATTAGCATATGGCAATACTTGTACGGACACAGCTTGAAGAACGCGTCAAAAAGGGGGATTTGACATTCACACCGGCGCTGGATACCTTCCAGCTTCGCGGGCACGCGGTTGATTTGCGCGTTGGCTTCACTTTTTTGATCGCGCGACACGCTCGCACGAATGAAGAAGGACGCGTGGGAATTACCGGCGATTCGCTCAAGAGTTCGCGTGATAATTTTGATGTCGTGCTCCTTGAGGAAGGCCAGTATTTTGATGTGCTTCCTGGTGAGCACGTGTTGATCTCGACGCTTGAGAAGGTGAAGATGCCAAAAGATCTCATGGGCGTACTTTACCCGCGCTCGAGCGTGAACCGCCGCGGACTTTCTGTGGATCTTTCCGGCATCATTGATGCGGGGTACGAAGGTAATCTTGTTATTCCCGTTCGCAATAACTCACTTGCACGGCCATTTCGTGTCTACCCCGGTGAACGCATTTGTCAGGTTGTTTTTGAGGAACTTGCACAGCCGATTCCGGATATGGAAGAGAGCCGCTACCACAAGAAGGATATTGCAACCGGTGCCCTGCCAGAGCTGGATAACACGGAGGTTGAATTAATCAAGCAAGGGAAGATCTCAGAGCTCAAGGAGAAGTATAAGGTAGAGGGGCAGGGGTAGTATGCCCGGAAAGGCGACTTTTATCGTTCTTGAGGGGACAGATGGTTCCGGAAAGGCGACCCAGGCAGGGTTGCTTGTTGATCGTATACAGCAGATAGGGTGGAACGTCATGCCGATCGATTTTCCGCAATATGGGACTCAGAGTGCCGGACCATGCGAAGTGTATCTTAACGGCGGGTATGGCGTTGCGAAGGACGTAGGTCCGCGGCAGGCAGCGGTGTTCTATGCGGTGGATCATTTTGATGGCGGAAAGAAGATTGCCGCAGCGCTTGAAGCGGGGAAGGTTGTGGTTGCAAATCGTTATATGGGATCGAACCTCGCGCATCAGGGAGGCAAGATTGACGACCCTGCAGAACGTGTGCGTTTTTATGAGTGGCTTCGTGATTTTGAATTCAATATTTTAGGCATTCCAAAGCCAAGTAAAACACTGGTATTGCATGTTGCATCGGACATTGGCAAGCGTCTCGCATTTGAGCGAGACGACAAAAGCGATATTCACGAGAATGATGAGCAGCATCTCATGGATGCCGAGAAAGCATATTTAGAATTGTGTGAACGTTACCCTGATTATGTCTTGCTGGAATGCATGGAAGGGACTACACTCAAAAGCCGAGAAGTGATTCATGAAATGGTTTGGCAGGAGGTTTCCCCCTTGTTGTCATAGCGTATGAACTATACACCCGTCATCGGTCTGGAGATTCACGTGCAGCTCAAAACAAAAAGCAAGATGTTTTGCGGTTGCGACAATGATGCGGAGCACAAAGCACCGAACACGGCTATCTGCCCTGTGTGTACCGGCCAGCCCGGCTCTTTGCCCGTGCCAAATGAGCAAGCTGTCCGCTGGGGCATTCTTGCAGGCCGTGCGTTGGGTTGCGGCGTGAGGTCGCATTCAAAGTTCGATCGCAAGCATTATTTTTACCCTGACCTTCCAAAGGGGTACCAGATTTCACAGTTTGATGAGCCTATTGGCATTGGCGGGGAAGTTGCAATTCCGGGGACAGACCGTACGGTACTTTTGGATCACATCCACCTTGAAGAAGATGCCGCAAAGCTCTCACACAGAGAGAGTGATAATGCATCATTGGTGGACTTTAACCGCGCAGGAACGCCGTTGATTGAGATTGTGACGCAGCCGACCATTCAGTCGCCAGAGGATGCAAAACTTTTTTTGCAGGAGTTGCGTCTTATGATGCGATACCTTGATGTGTCTGATGCGGATATGGAAAAAGGACATTTGCGTTGTGATGCAAATATATCAATGCGACCAGAAGGCGAGCGGGATCTTTATCCTAAAACAGAAGTAAAAAATCTGAATTCCTTTCGTGCCGTGGAGCGGGCGCTGCAGTATGAAATAAAGCGACAGAAGCAGCTGTGGCTTGCCGGTAAACCGCCAATGGTGCAGAATACGCGCCGTTGGAACGAAGCACGGCAGGAGACCGTTGTGATGCGCGAGAAGGAAACCCTTGCCGACTACCGCTATTTTCCGGATCCGGATATTCCACGCTTGCACCATCCAGAAGAAATGGTGCAGGAGATTGAGGCCATGATGCCAGAGATGCCAGCAAAGCGTCGCATGCGCTACACGGAGCAATATGGGTTTCCTGAAAAGGATATGGAGGAACTCGTGGAACGCAAGCCCCTCGGCGATTATTTTGAGCAGGTCATTTCCGAAATGCGCAGCTGGTTCGAGTCGGAATTCCAGAGCCAGGAGAAGGAAGAGGCGCAGTGGGAGAAGGACGGCAGAAAACTGTCCGCACTTGTTGCCAACTGGCTCATCAATAAATTTGTGAAGCAGCTTGATGACCATGGCAAGACGCTGAAGGATGCAAGGGTGACGCCGGAGAATTTTGCCGAGCTCATGAAGCTCATCTGGCAGAACAAGGTGAACTCAAAAGCGGCGCAGGTCATCCTTGAAGAATTGATCGCAACGCGAAAGAACCCCACGGAGATCATGGAGCATCGGGGCCTTGTGCAGATGGATGATGCCGGGGAGCTGGATGCGGTGGTCGATGAGGTGATCGCGGCAAACGAGAAGGTTGCGGCAGAGATTCGCGCGGGGAACACCAAAGCGGCCGAGGCATTGCTCGGCCAGGTGATGGCAAAGACCAAAGGCCGCGCAAATCCGCAGGCAGCACGGGAGATGATATTGAAGAAACTCGGCGGTTAGGCCAGGAAGCGTTGGACGAATTTTACTGCAGCTGCTGGTGAAAGATTCCAGTGGATTTTTGTGTTTCTCTTGAACCACGTCATCTGGCGTTTTGCGTACTGCATGTCAGCAGTCACACGGCGATCCACTGCTTCTTGCTTGGTCATTTCTCCGCGCGCAACGCGTGCCGCATCTGCATAGCCTATTGCGGAAAGCGCAGGTAAAGTAAAAGCATAGCGCTTCATGAGCCGTTTGGTTTCTGCAAGCAGGCCGGCTTTGAACATTGTCTTTGCCCGCAGCCGCAGGTGTTTTTCCAGCACAGAACGCGCGGGGTTTAACCCAAGATACAGCACGTCAAACGCTGGCGCAGCTTTTTTTCGCTGTGCAGAGAATGGCACGCCGGCCATGCTTGCCTCAACAGCCCGCAGCACGCGCCGCGGGTTTTTGCGGTCAATGACGCGCCAGGTAGCAGAATCCAGCTTTTTCAGCATGCGCAATAGCTCCGGGAGTGGTTTTTTTGCCAGCTTGGCGCGCCGCCGGGCAGAGAACGTCGGCAGTACAAATCCTTGACACACAGCGTCGATGTAGAGCCCTGTGCCGCCAACCAAAAACACCGGCGTCGCGCCCTCGTGTCTTCGCAGAGCCGCAAGTTCGTCATTCACGCGCCTTTGATAATCCGCAAGCGTGAACGCTTCATTCGGCGCAACTTCATCCATCAAAAAGTGGGGAATGTCCTGCACGTGATATCGCTTCTTTGGCCCGAGGAAGTGACGATAGTATGCGTTTGGCGCGCGCCATGTGCCAGCAGGCGTCGCAGTATTGACCTGCATCTCTTTATACACCTGCCGCGAGTCCGCAGAGATAACAATGCCTTTGAAGTGTTTTGCCAGTGCAAGAGAAAAAGCGGTCTTGCCTGAGGCAGTGGGGCCGACAATGGCAATAACTTTTTGCATGGCGTTAGAGTTTCCTGCTGCGTGTGGCAATGCTTTTCTGCAGCTGCGCAATGAACTTTTTGCGGTCCTGCTCTTCGGCTTTCTGCTCGCCGCGCTTGCGCACCGCAACCTTTTTGCCATTCGCTTCCTTCTCGCCGATGACCAGTACATACGGTACCTTGCGCTTTACAGCATTGCGTGTTTTCTTGCCGACGCTTTCATCCATATGATCAACCATGGCGCGAATGCCGGCTTCAGAAAACTCCGCTCGGATTTTCTCTGCGGCTTCAATGAATTTCTCGCTCACCGGTAAAAGTGCAATTTGCTCGGGGCTAAGCCAGAGAGGAAACTCACCAGCAAAGTGTTCAACCAAAATGCCGATGAATCGCTCAAACGATCCGAAGATGGCGCGATGGATCACAACGGGCTTCACTTTTTTGCTCTGTTCGTTCGTGTATTCGACGCCGTCAAAGCTTGGCACCATCACGAGGTCTGCTTGGATGGTGCAGAGCTGCCAGCGTCTGCCGATGGCATCCGTGATATCAATATCAATCTTCGGCGCGTAGAATGTGCCATCCTTCGGTTTTTCCTTGAACTCCAGATGATTGTTTCGTAGCGCCTGTGCAAGCGCAGTTTCTGCCTGTTCCCAGAGTTTCGCATCGCCCATGGCATTGTCCGGTTTTGTGGAAAGAAAGAAACTCGGCGTGATGTTAAAGATTTCGTAGATTTCCTTTGAAAGTTCAAGGATTTCCGTAATCTGCTGCTCGAGCTGGTCCGGACGGCAATAGACGTGGCCGTCATCCTGGGTGATCTGGCGTACGCGGAAGAGGCCTCCGAGCGCGCCGGAAAGCTCATTGCGGTGGATGCGCCCGATTTCCGCGAGCTTGATCGGCAGGTCGCGGTAGCTCCGTACGTGACTCGCATAGATAAAGGTACTCTCCGGGCAGTTCATCGGTTTCAGGTAGAATTCTTCTTTCTGCGGGTTTTCTACGCGGAACATGTTGTCTTTGTAGTGCGCAAGGTGGCCGGATTTTTCAAAGAGTTCTGGCTTCACCATGAGCGGGGTTTGGATTTCTTCGTATCCTCGCGGATTGAGTTTTTCCCGCAGAAGATTTTCGAGTTCATTCCAGATAACCATGCCTCGCGGATGCCAGAAGACAGCGCCAGGTGCCACGCTATGAAAGGAATACAAATCTAATTCGGTTCCGAGCTTACGGTGGTCGCGTTTTGCCGCTTCAACCATGCGCTGTTCGTATGCCGCAAGCTCATCTTTTGATGTGAATGCCACGCCGTAGATGCGCGTCAGTTGGGGATTTTTTTCATCGCCGCGCCAGTACGCGCCGGCAAGCTTGGTGAGCTTGAATGCATCCACGGGAATTTCCTTGGTATTTTCCACGTGCCCGCCGCGACAGAGGTCAATGAATTCTCCGGTTTTATAGAGCGTGAGTTCTTGTCCTTCTTTTGTGAATTCATCAATAAGTTCGTGCTTGAACGGCTGGCCTTTGAGCGTTTTCTTTGCCTCTGCCGCGCTCACTGGCATGCGGTCAAAGCCGAGTTGTTTATTGGCCAGCTCCCGCATGCGTTTCTGTAATTTTGGCAGCTCTTCTTCTGTGATGGGCTTCTCCAGTTGAAAGTCATAATAAAAACCATCTTCAATCACAGGCCCCACGCCAAGTTTGGCGTCAGGACGAATTTCCAGCACCGCGCTGGCGAGGAGATGGGCAAGAGAATGTCTGATGTGATCCAATTCCATAAAAGGCTAGTCGTTAATGACTATCCTTGGGATTCATCGTCGCTCCTCGCTATGCTCGGAGCTATGATGAATGGTTCCACCCAAGTTCCCAGCCTTCGCCCTTTGGGCTTCGGCGGGCACTTCATTCTGCAGCTTAGCCGTATGTTGGACCCTGTCAGATGGGGCGACCGGGTGGTAACCGGTCCAATCGCTGCACCAAGAGTATAGTGAGGAATTGGTGCCCCGTCAAGTTTACGCCAATAAGAAAGGCGGGCCGTTGCTCGTCAGCGGATGACGAGCAACGGCCCTGGAACGCTGTCAGAATGCGCCGAGGAACCGGATGGTGTGGCCTTGGAAGTCCACAGGAGGGTTGCCGAGACGCATCTCGGCGAGCAGATCTGAGAAGTCGTACTCCGGCTTCTTCAGGATGCGGCTCGCGATGGTGAGGAATGCGGCTTCGCGGATATTGAGCCAGAGGACCTCCCCTAGCGCCTCGCCATGCTTCTTATAGAGCGCTTTTCGTGTGCGTACTGAGAAGTCGATGTCGGTTGCCGAAACCTCATCGTTCGTACCTTCACCGAGACATGCCCTGAGCCACGTGCCACTGCCGTAGCCGTTGCTCATGGTGCGTCTCTCGTTGAGTTCAGCCTCAGCGTGGGCGCCATACCGGGCTGAGAGTATTGCACCCAATGTCCCCACGACCGGGGTCCAGCCATCGGGAGTGATGGGATCCGCTTCGTGCACTTCATACCCGGTGTTGGTGAAACATACGAGTGCAACCTGCATGAGCCGTGTATGGTGCCGCCGAAATGGCGAGGCGAGCGCGAAGGGGTCCTGGTCGTAGCCGTAGAACGGTTCCAGAACCATCATGATGAGGTCGCCGTATTCAGGGAGGGCGCATTCCCATTCGTCGCGATGCATGCGCCGCCTGCTCGGCTCGTCCACGAACTTCTGCAGGTGGTTGCTTAGCTCGTCCGGAGTCCGGGCGTGCTCCACGACCAGCTTGAGGATGCTATAGAGCAGCTTCACGAGCCGCTCCCAGGGATTGATTCCGCTACCCACGGAACACCTCCATAGGTGGAAGGTACATATGTGCCGTGCTGCTGCGCGCAGCCGGGCTCACCGCGAGTTCGGTAAGCACCCCCACACCTACCATGGCGTGGGGTATTGGTCAAGCCCTGTGTGAGGTGCTACTTCACCACAACAGTAATCTGCGCAGGGTTGCTCGGCGCTCGCGTTACCCAAAAGGGTGAGAAGCGCACATCTACTGTTGCAATACCCGGGACGTCAGTGAAGTATTCTTGAATGCGCGCCTCAGAGCGGGAGACAAGTTCCACGGGGTCAAGAATATCCGCGTTTGCAGTGAGCAAAGCATTCCCCGTTGCGGTAACGGTTATTTGAAGCGGGAGTGCGTCAATGCGTTCTGGTAACTCTACAGTGAATGTCACATCATCCTCCGTCAGGACAAGGGCGGATTCTAATGTTCGTTCCAACTCTGCGAGGGCGAGCGTTTTGATGGCCACCGTATCCAGTGCGAGTGCGGTGATGCTTTCCGTCCGCGTCAGCGTGAAGGTTTCCACCTGTTCACCGAGCTCTGCGCTGCGTTCTTCATCAATAAGATCCGTCGTAATCGAGCTTTGTTCAAAAGCAAGATCAACGGGGATTTCCTGGGTACGTAGCGTATCCGCTGCCGCTTCCTTTGCCTTTTCTGTGAGTGCCTCCTGCGCAGTTGCAAGATCAGCATCTGTGAGGAGCTTTATTTCCACCGTCCCACCGGTTGTTGCCGTTGTGCTTTCAGCGTAGATCATATCCTGCAGGCCGGCCCAAAGACCCGGAATAGTGAATCGTGTCGGACCGATCTCGCCAGCCTCTCCTGCCACATCCGCGTAGATAGGGGAGGTAACACTGCCACCAGCAGGAACATCAATGCGATCCAGAATACGGAAGAGTGTTCCATCTTCCGCAAGAAGTCGCGTGGTTGCGGCAAGCGGCTGCGTCTGCGACCAATTGTTGTAAATTGTTACCGTGCCGGTCGCTGGTTGTTCGGTTATTTGTGGTTCTGATGCTGGGATGAAGGTATCACTCACTTCCACTTCTGCATGTACGATGATTCCAGCAACATGTGCGCTGTCTCCTGTGCTTTCTTGAGAAGGTTCCTCTTCAATCACAACAGGAAATGAGCGGGAAGTTGTCATTGGCTCTCGGGTGACGGTGATGGTTGTACTGCCAAGTACGAAGTACATGATTGCGCCACCAAGCATAACAGTGAGCACTAAAAGGAAGAGACCGGCTCGTGCAGGGAACGAGGAGATCTTTGCTTGTGGTTTTTTCTTGGTCTGTTGTTTGGTCATGATACAGTTTCAGTTGTTTTTGTAAGTGTTGCAAGTGCGGCCATAAATTCTTCTGATGACGTAACCGAGAATTTTGTCGGTACAGCGCGCTCTTTATCTCCTTCGCGCAATACAAAGACGATCGGCTTTTCTCCGGGGTATTCCTTAATAAGCGCCTTCAGCGCATCACCCCGTTCACCCTGGAGCATGCTTTTTGTTAATACAATGCGTACAGCGTCATCACTTGGTGCTGCTTGTGATTCTAAATGCTCTGCAAGTGATTTTACTTTTTCCGCAAGGATCTTCACTTCACCATCGCGCTTTGAAACGCGCCCCTTCACGAGTACGAGTGCATTTTCTGTGAGGAGTCCGTGGAATTCTTCATACACGCGCGGGAAGACAACCAATTCCATGGCGCCCGTCGCATCCTCAAGGCGCGCAAAAAGCATCGGGTCTCCCTTTTTGGTGATGATCGACTTTGTGCTCATCAACATGCCGCCGACGATCACCATTGAGCGGTCGCGTTTTTCTGGGATTTCCGCGAGTGAGACAGCAATATCTTTGAGCTGATCTTGGTATTGCCGCAGCGGATGAGAAGTAAGATAGAGCCCAAGAAAATCCTTTTCCCATGCGAGTTTTTCTTGATCAGTTGCAGGCGCTACTTCACGGAGACGCATCTGCGGCGCATGTGTCACAGGTAATTCACCAAAGAGATTGATTTGCCCATTTTCTGTTTCTTGTTCCTGTTGTTTTGAAAAACCAACGAGTTCAACGATATTTTCTAACAGCGTCTTGCGCTCGCCAAAGGAATCAAGCGCACCGGATTTCACAAGACTTTCCAGCGATTTTTTATTGAGATCCTTGGTCCGGACGCGCTTCAAAAAGTCCTCTAAACTGATGAACGGGCCGTTCGCCTTTCGTTCGCGGATTATTTCTTCCACAACATGGGTTCCCAGGTTCTTAATGGCATTGAGCCCAAAGCGAATGCGGTTTGGGTCTTCTTGTTTTTCTTTTTGTACCACAACCGTGAATGATGCAAAGCTTTCGTTCACGTCTGGTGGTAGCACTTCCATATGCATGCTACGACATTCATCAATTTCAATTGCGACGCGGTCGGTGTTGTGTTCATCAGAAGTGAGCAGCGCAGCCATAAATTCAGCAGGATAATTTGCTTTGCAATATGCTGTTTGGTAGGCGATGAGTCCGTAGCATGCCGCATGTGCGCGGTTGAATCCATAGCGCGCAAAGGGCTCAATGAACTCAAATATCTTTTCTGCAGTCCACTGCTCAATGCCATTTGCGACGCACCCTTCGACAAATTTCACCCGTTGCTCATCCAGGAGTGATTTGATCTTTTTTCCGACCGCTTTGCGCAACACGTCTGCTTCACCCAAAGAGAAGCCGGCAAGATCACGCGCCATTTGAAGCACCTGTTCCTGATAGACAGCAACGCCATATGTTTTTTCGAGGATCGGTTGCAGTTTTGGGTGGAGGTAGGTTGTTTTCTTTTTTCCGAGTTTACCAGCGATATAATCTGGCAAGAGTTCCATTGGTCCCGGGCGGTAGAGTGAGACCATGGCAATAATATCTTCAATAGACGAAGGTTTGAGTTCCTTGAGATAGCGTTTCATGCCTGATGATTCCAACTGGAAGACGCCAGTGGTCTGCCCACGCTGCAGTAATTTGAATGTCTTTGCATCTTCAAGCGGAAGATTGTCAATATCCAGAGTAATGCCACGTGTTTTTGAAACGATATTTTTTGTGTTTTCGAGGATGGTGAGGTTGGAAAGACCAAGAAAGTCCATCTTGAGCAGACCCAGATCTTCAATGGGGTGTAAGGAAAATTGCGTTATGATCGTTTGGTCGCTTGCGCTTGCATGTTGCGTGGGCACTATTTCTACAAGCGGATCCTTGGTAATAACCACGCCACAGGCATGGGTTGATGCGTGACGCGCCACGCCCTCCAGTCGTCGGGCAAGGGTGAGCAGTTTTTTACCCTGCTCATCGTTTTCATATATTTCTTTGAGTTCAGCAACGCCTTCAATTGCATCATCCAGATTCGTGAACATCGGAATAAGTTTTGCAACGCGATCGCAGTAGTTGTAGGGGAGCCCCATGACGCGGCCCACGTCACGCACAGAAGCGCGTGCTGCCATGGTTCCAAACGTGATAATTTGCGCCACGCGGTCATGTCCATATTTTTCAGCGACGTAGCGAATAACCTCATCGCGTCGCGTGTCTGCAAAGTCGAGATCAATATCAGGCATGGAGATACGCTCTGGGTTCAAAAATCGTTCAAAGAGAAGGTCATACGCGATCGGATCAACGTTTGTGATGTTTAGGAGATAGGCCACAATAGAGCCAGCAGCGCTTCCGCGTCCTGGTCCAACGACAATGTCCTGATTCTTTGCCCAGTTCACAAAATCCTGCACGATGAGGAAGTATGATGCAAAGCCTGTTTTTTCAATGACCGAGAGTTCATACTCCAATCGTTCTTGTGCTTTGGTTTGATCTGCGGGGTAGCGCCACAAAAGATTTTTTTCGCAGAGTTTGCGGAGCTCGTGTTCTGGCGTTATGCCATCTGGCAGCGGGTAGTAGGGGAGTTGGTATCCTCCGAGTTCCATCTTGATGTCACAGGCATCTGCGATTTTGAGCGTATTTTCAATAAGCTCGGGTCGGTCTGGGTAGAGCGCGGCCATTTCTTCCGCAGGGCGCAATGAAAAATCACTTCCCATATAACTCATGCGGTCTGTATCAGTGAGGAGTTTTTTTGTTTGAATGGCAAGAAGCGCATCATGTGCTTCTGCATCGTCTGCCGTGACATAGTGCAAATCATTGGTCAGCACCGCAGGGTAGCCATGCGCATCAGCGAAGCGGAGTGCTTTTTCTGTGTGTTCTTGTTGTGACTCGACACCGATGTGATGTTGGATTTCAATATAGACGTTTTCTGGCCCTACAATAGAACGGTAGCGCTCCATGAGTTCATGGGCACGTTCTTCTTTATCCGCGAGCAGAAGGTGCGATAGTTGGCCATTCAGGCAGCCCGTAAGAATGATAAGTCCTTCACCGTATTTTTCGAGCAGATCAAGATCGATACGCGGTTTGTAATAAAACCCTTCCAAATGCGCTTTGGTGGTGAGTCTGACGAGATTTTGGTAGCCAGTATGGTTGCGCGCGAGAAGGGTTATATGATACGGTCGGTCATCCACGCCAGACTGTTTGTCTTTGTATCCGTTGCGCGCAACATAGGCTTCCACGCCGATGATCGGCTTGATGCCTGCTTTGGTCGCCTCCTGGTAAAATTCCACCGCACCGTAGAGCACGCCGTGGTCGGTAAGTGCCAATGCCGGCATGCCAAGTTCTTTTGCACGCGCAACAAGCTCGGGAATTTTCCCGAGTCCATCAAGAAGACTGAAGTGACTATGCGTGTGGAGATGGACGAAAGACACGAAACTCGCCTAGCGGTTCTTAAGCTTCGACGTCAAAGAAATCTTCAGCGTCGTTCTCTTTGGTCGTTTCTTTTTTTCCGCCCGAAGCGGACCCGCCTTTAGAGGGCGCCTTCCCCTTTGCTGTTTTTGCTTTTCTTTCGTTTTTTTTGTCTATACCAAACTGCACCATTTTTGCCACGGCCTTGGTGAGGAGTACGAGTGTGGCAGAGCCATTACTGACATTAGCTTTGAGTGAGTGCAGAATACCTTCAATGAGCTTCAATTTTTCATCAACACTGGTGATAACGTGATTTGCGGTGCGGAGCATAGAAACGATGTAATAGAGCATCCATGCCGTAAAGAACGTGATCACTGCAACCGCGATTGCAGCAATGAGAAAGAAAAGGTCTTGGGTGTCGTTGATATTCATAGCGGTTTATAGTGTAACAGATTAATGGACATTTTGCATCTCCTGCCTGCCGGGGGTGAGGGCAGGTCAGCGTACTTCTTTTCACTGCTATGCTATAATATCTTTGATATTGTCAATGTGTCTTCACGCCATCATGAACCGTTTTCAACGGTATGGGGTGGAGCCCTCTTCTCTTATGGCCGTTACTTCTCAAGATCTCAATCTTCGCATTCAATATTGGTGGGTAAACCACAAGTTAGAACTGCGTCGTCGATGGGTATTTTCCTTATTATTGCTTGATGCGCTGCTTCTTGTCGTTGTTGTGGCATATGTTTTTCTCACTGTAAGAGGAAGCGTACAGCTCAGTCGTCAGGTAACAGAAGGCGCTGCCACGCTTGCGCAGCCCGTACAGGTAACGAACCGTCCGGCGGATGTTTCAATCCAGAATCAATGGGGCGTTCGCAATGCAAATGGTTCCACGGATTTTATCGCGCTTGTTACGAATAGTAATACTGAGTGGTACGCGGGAGAGGTCATCATTCGTTTTACGGTCAATGGTTCACCATTAGATGAAACTCTCAGCACCTTCCTTATGCCGGGGCAAACGCGGCACGTCTTTTTTAACCGCACAGGAGCGCTTGCTCCTAGTTCGCGCGTTGACGCTGAAGTTGTATCCACAACATGGGAGCGGCCATCTTCACTTTTTGATTCTGAGAACACGTCATTTTCTGTTGCCAATGCCACATTTTCCGCGCTGACCATTATCAGCGGACAGCAAACAGACGCAAGTCGGGTTACTGCTGAAGTGACAAACAACTCCATTTATGGTTTTTGGGCGGTTCCAGTGACGATCATTGTTTTCCGTGGCGGCGAACCCGTTGCTGTTGATGAACAAGTATTGCGCCAAGTGCAGCCATTTGAGACACAAACAGTGACCGCACAGTGGCTTCAGCGTATTCCCTCCGGCGGCGAGATCGTTGTGGAGCCATACGTGAATGCATTTGACGAGGAGAATCGGCTTCCGGTAGGCTAGGAGCCTTATGGCGCTTGCAAGCCGCTCATTTCTGCGGAATATTGACTGGCCGCTCCTCGCGATGTCCCTTCTGCTTGTGGCCTTTGGCCTCGCGGCGATTTTTAGTATTACGCTTAATCAGGATACGCCAGACCTCACCCGTTTTTGGCGGCAGATTTTGTTCATTGCCGTTGGGCTGGTTTTTCTCGTGCTCTTGGCGCGCATGGACTACCGGTTTTTATCCGGCGGAGGTGCGCGCATTCTTTATATCAGCTCGCTTGTTCTTCTCGTTGCGGTGTTGCTTTTTGGGAGTACGATCCGCGGAGCTACTGCATGGTTCACTATTGGAGGTTTTAGTTTGCAGCCTGTGGAGTTCGTCAAGATTATTGTGATCATTGCCCTTGCGCGTGTGCTTGCACCGGAACTTGCACGCCCACTCACCTGGCGCCTTATTGGCTTCACCTTTCTTCTAGCGGCAATTCCTATCGGGCTTGTTATGTTGCAGCCAGACCTTGGATCGGCAACCGTCATCATGGCAATTTGGCTTGGGATGCTTATCTTTGCCCGGATCAGTTTTCGCAAGCTCTTACTCTTGCTGAGCGTACTCCTTATCGCGACGGCACTTTTTGGCCAGCTTGTACTCACAGAAACACAGCGCAATCGCTTTACGGTCTTCTTTTCTCCAGAAAAAAATTGTCTTGGTGATGCGTGGAATTTTTGCCAATCAGTTACCGCCGTTGGTTCCGGTCAGGTTGCCGGAAGGGGACTCGGCCTTGGCTCACAATCACAACTCAACTTTCTTCCTGAACAGGAGACTGATTTTATCTTTGCGGTCATTGCTGAAGAAATGGGGCTCATTGGTTCTGGCGTTATTCTTATTTTGTTCCTCGTGCTTTTCTGGCGTTTCATACGACTTTTGCGCGAGACGAGAGATGGCTTTGCCATGCTTGTTATTGGGGGTATTCTTGTCATGTTCTTCTCCCAGATGTTCGTGAATATTGGTATGAATATTGGTATTCTTCCGATTGCCGGTATTCCGCTTCCCTTTGTGAGCTATGGAGGATCTTCACTATTAGCTTCATTGATCGCCGTGGGAATTATTGAAAGTATCGCCAGCCATACGCGGAGTACGGCCACGAGTTTCTAGCGGTATGGATTGACTTTCCTGTCCGCTGTGGTATAATAGGTGTGTCAGAAACAAAAGTGTGGAAAGATGAATAATTACTTTAGCCAGTTCGGCCAATCTGGAGGGACCGGCAATGTCCGGCTCGTTTCTTATTGTCCACAGTGTCACGGGCATTACAATCCCATGGCATCGCGGATTCTTGTGGAGCGCGACAATGCGCACCTCATTCACACCGAGTGTACGACATGTGGATCATTTATCCTTGCTTTAGTAACAAATAGCGCCTTTGGTATGAGTGCAGTAGGATTACCCACCGACATGACGAGCGAAGATGTCATGAAGTTTAAAGAGAGTCACGATGTCCATGAGGATGATGTTCTTGACTTCTATGAGTGGATCGAGTACGATGGTGCCCTTCGCGAATTAACAGCATAGGGGCATGGAAACAATTCAACTTACCGTAGCACCTCGAACCGAGGTCCAAAAAAAGGTGCAAAAGCTTCGCAAACAGGGCTTGATCCCTGCTGTTTTGTATGGACATGGTCTTGAGACGGCGCATATTCAGGTTGGACAGAAGGAACTTACCCATCTCTTGCGTACCGCGAGCGAATCAAGCCTTATTGATCTTACGATTGCGGATGCAGCACCCGTGAAGGTATTGCTCCATGAGGTACAGCGGGATCCATTAACAGAAGAAGTGATTCATGTTGATTTCTATCAGGTGCGAATGGATGAAAAGTTGGAAACAGAAATCCCGTTGCATTTTGTTGGTGAATCTGCCGCGGTAAAGAATGAGGGTGGTATTCTTGTGAAAAATCATGACCATTTGAAGGTGCGCGTACTCCCAGGAGATCTTGTGCCAAGTATTGAGGTTGATATTACCGCGCTCGCCTCATTGAATACTTCCTTGAAGCTGAAGGACATCACTCTTCCAAAGGGTATTGAGCCATTGATCGAGCAGGAAGAAGTACTCGTTGTTGTTACACCGCCACGCTCAGATGAAGAATTGAAGTTACTTGAGGAGGAAATCACAGAAGATGTCGCAGCAGTTGAAGGTGGCGAAAAGGCGGAAGAAGGCGCAGCTACTGCAGAAGGCGACGCCGAGGGATCAAAGGAAGAAAAGAAAGGCGAAAAATCCGGAGAAGCAAAATCTGCCTCCGGCGGAAAGGATTAGTTAAATAATAAGGGGGTATGCAATCCTTACTCATCTATCTTCGACAACACCGTACGCTAACTATTTCCGTTGCGTCGGCGTTGGTACTCGTCATTGTTGGCGTGATCGGTTTTGTGGTGTTTCGTGCTGATGATGAAACATTCACGCAGACGACAACAACAAAAAAGGAAACAAATAAGCAGATTCAGCGCCGGCTTGATGGTGTTCTCGTGCCTGCAGAGAACGCAAATACATATCCCATTGCTTTGATGATTGAGAATATCACCGCATCGCGCCCGCAGAGTGGATTAGAAAAAGCGCGCGTGGTGTATGAAGCCCTTGCGGAGGGCGGTATCACGCGTTTTGTGGCATTGTTTGATACTACAGAAGCCATTCCAGAGATTGGCCCCGTGCGCTCAGCACGCCCGTACTTCGTCGCTCTTGCGGGTGAATATAGTGCGCTTTATGGCCATGTGGGCGGTAGTCCGCAGGCGATTGCAGAAATTCGTAATGGCACGAAGGGCGTGATCGACCTGGATCAATTTTTTAATAGCGCATATTATTGGCGCTCAACGGATCGCTTTGCTCCACATAATGTCTATACCTCAGCTGATCTTTTGACATTTGCGCTACGCGATGAAGGCCTTCTTGATGCGAGTGGGGAGTTTTCTCCTTGGGATTTTTCAGAAGATGAAGCAAAAGAATCAGCTCGTGGCGTGGATGCACAAGAAATCACCATCAACTATTCAACCTTTTCATATCAAACGCGGTATGTGTATGACCGCGCGAGCAATACCTACAAGCGCTTTCATGCAGAAGACCCGCATGTCATGGCAAACAATACGCAGATTGCGCCAAAGAATGTGATCGTACAGTTTGCAGAAACATCTGTCATTGATGAGGGCCGCTTAGCGATGAATATGGATGATGGTGGTGAGGCGATTGTTTTCAATAACGGCATGGTGACAAAAGGCACCTGGGAAAAAGAAGATGGCCGTACACGCTTTTTAGATGTTGATGGTGATGAAGTGGCGCTTCTTCCTGGGCAAACGTGGGTTGAAATTGTGCCGACTGATCGTGAAGTAGATTACCCACAGGAGACAATTGCCACGGAGGGTGTATGAAAATAATGGGCCGCACCACCTCCTGGACAGTTCTTGGTGGCGCAGCGCTTCTCATTTTTGGCCTCGTGATTGCATGGGGGCTGTTCTTTTCTATACTTGACGCACAAACAGCAGCAGAGGAGCCCGATGCCGCTGTTATAACAAACATCGTGCGTGATGATCTTGATGAGTTGCCTGTTTCTGCGGCAGTACAATATGTGAACTGGCTCAATGGCGATCTTGAGGCAACAGAAGAAGAGGCCATGCCACAGCCGATTGGCGTGATGATTGAGAATCTTCTTCCCGTGCGTCCACAGTCTGGGCTCTCCCAAGCAAAAATTGTGTATGAAACGCTCGCCGAAGGCGGTGCAACGCGTTTTTTGGTTTTGTTTGATGGCACGGAGCATATGGAAAAAGTTGGTCCTGTCCGTTCCGTGCGTCACTATTATCTTGAGTGGGCTTCAGAATATGATGCTGCGGTCATGCATGCAGGCGGTAGCCCCAAGGGACTTGAGTATCTTTCCGGTTTTGCGATGCGTGATCTTGAGTGTATTGGCCGTTCTGCGCGGTATTGTTTTCGTGACACCGGTATCGCTGCGCCGCATAACCTTTTTTCGACATCTGAATTGCTGACCTTTGCGTTGCGTGATAATGCCGAGGCATGGGGTGAGCATCAGGCGTTTGCTGGTTGGGTGTATAAAGATCAAAAAGATCTGGATGTGCGTCCAGAAGAAGCGCGCGCGCCAACGGTGCATTTTTCAAGTTATACGTATGACAGTCAGTATGAGTACAATCGTACAGACAATTGCTATAACCGCATTAACGGGGGTCAGCCGCATACCGATGCGCTCACAGGGAGTCAGATTTGCGTGAAGAATGTCATCGTACAATTCGTGCCCGCTGAAGGCTATTTGCCGGAAAAGGGGCGACTCGACATGAATGTGACTGGTACAGGCCGCGCACTTATTTTTCGCGATGGCGACGCCATTGATACGGCGACGTGGGCAAAAGAAAGCCGTGAAGGTCGCACGCGCTGGCTCAACGAAGACGGCGAGGAGATTGACCTCGTGCGCGGAAGCACATGGGTACATGTCGTGCCAGGGGATCGTTCTGTAGAATATTAGTAAAAGGCCTTACTCTTTTCCGATAAGCACATGAGCCTTGCCGCCTAATGGCGCGTGCAAGGACCATGAGAACTCCGGCGCAAGCACTTGTGCCGCTTTTTGTATGGCGGCGTATTGGTCGCTCCCTACTTCCATAAGTACAACGTGGGGTTTATTTTTCCATGTGTGCAGTTGCCCGAGAAAGTGCAAAAGTACTGCACGCCCATTTTTATTCTTGCGGGAGCCAGAGAGTGCGAGCGTGGGTTCATGTGCTGTTGCGCGTTCTGCTGCCGTGCAAAGCTTTCGCGACGCAGGGACATAGGGCAGATTCGTGAGCAGTATATCCGGTTTTGTTGTGCGCAGTGGCGCAAGAAGACTGCCATGCAAAAAATGAATGCGTCCGTTCACGCCATGGCGCTTTGCATTCTTTTGCGCAATGTTGATTGCCCGCGTTGATGTATCGGTTGCAATGATCCTTATACGTGGACGCTCGCAGGCGAGGGTTACTGCAATATTTCCGCTGCCGGTTCCAACATCGGCAATAAGTATTTTTTTATCTATCGGAATGTGCGCAAGCGCTTCTTCAATGAGGAGCTCTGTTTTTGGGCGGGGAATAAGCACGGATTTTGTCACAGAGAACATTCGTCCATAGAATTCCTGCTCACCCGTGAGGTAGGCAATTGGTTCGAAGGTCATGCGTCGTTTCACGAGCGCAGCAAAGCGCTTGTGTGCCCGGGCGGGCACCGTATCGGTATTATGTGCAAGTAACCACGTGCGGTCTTTGCCTAATACGAACGAAAGCAGTACCTCGGCGTCGAGATATGGTTCTGGAATATGGCGAGTTTTGAATTTATGCGTTGCCTGACTCAGCAGCGTCTGCACGTTTGTACTCTGCATCGGTCAGCGCATCAATGATTGATTCAAGTTCGCCATTGAGTATACCTTTGAGATTTGAAAAATTTTCACCAATCCGATGATCCGTTACGCGATCCTGCGGCACGTTATATGTCCGAATTTTTTCTGAGCGGTCTCCTGTGCCCACCTGCGTGCGTCTCGTATCTGCTCGTTCTTGATGCAGGCGTTCCTGCTCTGCAGCAAAAAGGCGCGCACGCAGCACTGCCATAGCTTTTTCCTTATTCTGTTTCTGAGAACGTTCATCCTGGCACTGTACGACGATGCCCGTGGGCTTATGTGTTATGCGAATGGCGGAGTATGTCGTATTCACCGATTGCCCACCATGACCAGATGATGTATTTGCTTCCACTTCAATATCTTCAGGCTTAATATTCACATCCACCTCTTCTGCTTCAGGAAGAACAGCAACCGTTGCGGTGGATGTGTGTACGCGTCCGCTTTTTTCTGTATCTGGTATTCGCTGCACGCGATGCACGCCACTTTCATATTTCATTTTTGAGTAAACATTTTTTCCGGTAACCTCAAGAAAGATTTCCTTGTAGCCGCCGACATCACTTTTTTGTGATGAAAGAACACGCGGGGTCCACTTTTGTTC
Source organism: Patescibacteria group bacterium (assembly GCA_041671225.1). Taxonomy (GTDB): domain Bacteria; phylum Patescibacteriota; class Patescibacteriia; order JBAZBY01; family JBAZBY01; genus JBAZBY01. Next base: position 3,732 of record JBAZBY010000001.1, on the reverse strand, counting down.
TTCAGCAAAGCGCGTATACATACGCGCCAAGTCTGCAGCAAAGAGGGAAGATTCATCACCTCCTGCCCCTGGGCGGATCTCAATGATCGTGTCTTTGCTATCGAGTGGATCATGTGGTCTCAGCGCTCGTTCAAGTTCCTGTTCTTTGGATGTAAGTTTTTCCCGTAGATCAAGCAGTTCTGCAAGGGCAAGCTCCGCAAGCTCTTTGTCATCACTTTTACTGTCTTGTTCTGTTTCTTCCATGCTTTGTCGCAGTTTCTCAACTTCATCAACTAAAGCAACATACCAGGAGACTTCCTGATATTCTTGATTGAGTTTTGCGAGCGCAGCATGATTTTGAGCAAGCGCAGGATTCTGCAGCTCACTCTCAAGTTCATTTTTTCGCGTGCGGAGCGCTTTGATGCGTTGTGGAGATGCCATATGCAAAAAACCCTCTCCCGCGTCAGCGGGACAGGGTACGTGAGTTAAGAGCTTTTACCGACAACCGCTTTCTTAACTGGCTTTTTGCGTGGCTTTGCTACTTCCTTTACCTCTTCCTTTTCTGCCTTTGGCTGCTTCTTGATCTTGCGGATCTGCCCTTTTTCACGCTTGCTGAGCTTCTTCGTTGTTTTATCTGTGGCTTGTTCTTGCATTTTCTTGAAGCGGTCAAGTCGTCCAGCAGTATCAATGAACTTCTGTTTTCCTGTATAGAAAGGATGACAATTCGAACAGATTTCCACAGAGATCTTTTTAACTGTGGATCCGGTGACGAAGCTGTTCCCACACGCGCAGGTGATGGTGGCGTCTTCGTAGTATTCTGGATGGATGCCTTTTTTCATAAAGCGGAATGAACACTAACACGGAAGCCTTTGCTTGGCAAGAGCTCTCATCCCACAACAGCAACCCTTGCGTAGCGGGCTTTATTCTGGTAGGGTAACGAAGCTCTGTTTTCAGGGCATTCAATCACACATATTCTGCCTATTATCGCCCAGTTCCTGCCCATTTTGGGTCTCTGTGCGAGGCGGAATAGCGGTTAACTTTTAAGGAATCATATGAAGGATATTTCTCTTCTCGAGCTGCTCAAGAGTGGCGTGCACTTTGGCCATCAAACAGGCCGTTGGCATCCCAAGATGGAGCGCTACATTTTTACCAGTCGGAATGGGGTCTACATCATCGACCTTGAGCAAACAAAGGCGCTTTTAGAGCGCGCATACGGTTTTGTGCGTGACACTGTTGCCAAGGGTGGAGACATTCTTTTTGTTGCGACAAAACGTCAGGCAAAGACCATTGTTGAAGACGCGGCAAAACGCGCGGGTTCTCCTTATGTAACGGAGCGTTGGATTGGCGGAACGTTCACTAATTTTGAGACCGTGAGTAAGCAGCTCAAGAAACTCAAGAAACTCAAAGAAGAACGTGATTCCGGCGCATGGGAGAAGAAATACAAGAAGCATGAACAGCTTGTTTTCACGGAAGAAATTGAACGCCTTGAGAAGCTTATGGGAGGATTTGCGAATCTTACCAAGCTACCAGAGACAGTGTTTATCGTTGATCTTCGCCAAGAAAAAACTGCCGTGCTTGAGGCGCAAAAGGTTGGTATGCCGATTGTCGCGATGGTGGATACGAACGTGAATCCGGAATATGCAACGTACCCGATCCCGGCAAACGATGACGCAACAAAATCCATTGAACTTATTGTGAACCTTATGGCAGACGCCGTGCTCGAAGGCCGTGCGTTCGCTGGGCAGCAGGCCACACAACAAGCAGCAGCTCAGGCCGCTAAGGCCTCTGTGCCCGTCGAGGGCGAAGTAAAAAAAGCATAATAGTACACACATGAGTAGTATCGATCAAATCAAACAACTTCGTACAGAAACAGGTGCAGGTATTGTTGACGTAAAAGCTGCGCTTGAAGAAGCTGGTGGAGATCAAGAACAGGCAAAGACCATATTGCGTAAGAAGGGCAAGCAACTTGCTGAGAAAAAAGCCAACCGCGAAGTTCATGAAGGATTTGTGGGAACCTATGTGCACGCAACGGGTAAGATTGGTGCAATGGTTGCGCTTGCTTGTGAAACCGACTTTGTCGCCCGCACAGAGGACTTTAAAGCGCTTGCGAATGATATTGCGATGCACGTTGCCGCTCTTCAGCCGGCGTACCTTGCACCAGAAGATGTTCCTGCCGAGGAAATCGAGAAGGAAAAGGATATTTATCGGGAGCAACTTGCAAAGGCAGGTAAACCTGAGAATATGCTGGATAAGATTCTTGCAGGTAAGCTCGAGAAATTTTATGAGCAAACATGCCTTGTGCGGCAGCCCTTTGTAAAGGATGACAGTAAAACGATTGAAGAACTTGTCACTGCAGCGGTTACTGCTATGGGTGAAAACATACGTATCACATCATTTTCTTATCTCGCGCTTTAGGGTGCACCCATGATTTTTGATCTTATCTTTCTTATTCTTGCAGCGCTTGCCCTTATGGGTATTGCCGCAATGATTGTGCGGAAATTTCCGGTGATCGCACGCTTGAATCCTGATACGCTGAAAGAGCGCCAGGAATCACGATTAAAGACCCTGCTGATTGAAGAGCGCCTGCGCCGGAAGACAGAGAATGCATTGAAGCATATCCGTGAGTTTGTGGCTCCAGCGGCTACGCGCTTTGGTGGTACAATCACGCGCGGGTATCAGCGTCTTGTTGAGCTGGAAAAGGAATACCGTAAGAAGAATCTTCTCCGTCCTGAGAAGAATATGAGCGCGCTCAAGCACGCCAATGAGCTCCTTGATGAAGTGCGCGTATTCATGGAAGAAGAAGAATTTTCAGAAGCAGAGAAGAAGTGCATTGAAGTGATCGCTTTGGATGCCAAGAAGGAAGATGCGTATGAACTGCTTGGTGAGGTCTATATGGAGCTTAAGGAGTTCAAACAAGCGAAAGAAACCTTCGAGTACCTTGTGCAGCTCAAGAAGAAATCTGTTGATGCAGAGCTTGAGGAAGAAGCAGAGCTTTCGAATGCGTATCTGGACTTATGTCTTGCGCTTAAGGAGGTTGGTGATTTGTCTTCAGCACAAGAAGCGTGTACGCTCGCAGTGCAGTATGATGAAAAGAATCCACGCAATCTTTCAGCACTACTTGACGTGGCAATGATTATCAAAGATCGCCTTATTGCGAACCGTACCCTTGATAAACTTAAAGAGGTGAATCCTGAGAATCAAAAACTTGAAGAGCTTGAAGAAAAAGTGAAAGCGTTGTAAGGTCTCTCGTCGCACGTTTCAAGAATACATAGGCCGTTGTAGCTTCCGCCTTCGCCTCCGGGCTTCATCCTCCGCCAAGGCTATGTATGACAAGTCGGCGGACAGGCAGTTGGTTCTCGTCTGATGGCAGACGACGCGTAGATTAACAATATATACGCCGTTGTAGCTCAGTTGGTAGAGCATCTCCATGGTAAGGAGAAGGTCCGCGGTCCGATTCCGCGCAACGGCTCCATGGGTAGGTACCGAAGTGGTCAAACGGGGCAGACTGTAAATCTGCTGGCCTTGTGCCTTCGGGGGTTCGAATCCCTCCCTGCCCACCACGAGCCGATGTAGCTCAGTTGGTTAGAGCAGCTGTTTTGTAAACAGCAGGTCGTCGGTTCGAATCCGACCATCGGCTCCAGTAAGGTGCTAGATAAACAGCAGGTCGCCCCGCACCGCGGGACCATCGGCTCCAGTAAGGTGCTAGATAAACAGCAGGTCGCCCCGCACCGCGGGACCATCGGCTCCAGTAAG